>CAISOB010000080.1 GCA_903886975.1 uncultured beta proteobacterium | reverse complement strand
TGACACAAATCAGCTCAACCGACTCTCCTCCTGCCGCCGCTCCGCAGGGCGACGAACAGCATCGCGTCGCCCGGTCGGACCTCGAAGGCGGTGTCGGCTGGATGGTGCTGGGCGGTGCCATCCTGATCGCGTCCGTGCGCATGGACAGGCTTGAAGAACAACATATCAATCCTTACACGATACCCGGGCTGCTGCCCGGGCTGCTCGGCATCGTCATGCTGATGCTCGGCTTTCTGCTCGCGGTACGCAGCTGGAGGCGCGGCGGATTGCTTCCCGGCGTCGGAGAAACGATGCAGGAGCGCTGGGTGGCGACCAAGCGCATCGTCATGGTGTTGGCGCTCTGCGCCACCTTCGCCGTGATCCTCGTCGGTCATGGCCTGCCTTTCTGGGTTGCCGGCGCAACGTTCGTCACCGTGGCCATCCTCACCCTGCAGCACGCGCAGCGTGTCGCCGCCGGCCAGAAACTGACCCTGCGCAAGGTGCTCACCACGGCGCTGATCGGCCTGGGCGCCGGCCTCATGATCACCCTCGTGTTTCAGGAAATCTTCCTGGTTCGCCTGCCCTGACCTTTTCCGGAGACACCCATGTTTGAAGGACTTTCCCATCTCGGTCACGCCTGGCTCGGCTTTATGAATGTGACCTCGATCGTTTTTGGTCTGGGCGGCGCGCTGACCGGAATCATCGTCGGTTGTCTTCCCGGCCTTTCAGCGACGCTGTGCATCGCCCTGCTGACGACCATGACGATCAAGCTGCCGACCAATGATGCCATCCTCATCCTGATTTGCTCCTACGTCGGCACCCTCTACGGGGGTTCGCGCACGGCTATCCTTCTTAACATTCCGGGGACCGCGGCCAACGCCGCCTCGTGCGCCGACGGCCACGCGTTGGCGCTGCAAGGCCAGGCTGGGCGGGCGATCGGCATCGCCACTTCGGGCGCCTTCACCGGGACCCTGTTCGGCGTGATCTGCCTTGCATCGTTTACGCCCATCCTGGCTGAAGTCGCTCTCTCATTTGGCGCCTATGAATTCTTCTGGCTGGCTTTGTTTGGCGTCGCCATGTCGGGAACCATCGTCGGCGACGACCCGGTCAAGGGCTGGCTGATGGGTGCGCTCGGTCTCTTTGTCGCGCAGATCGGCCAGGAAGGCTTGTATGCCCACGACCGCTTCACCTTCGGCTGGGACCAGCTGTCGGGCGGCATTGCCTTGATTCCCGCGCTGGTCGGCTCGTTCGGCTTTGCCGAGGTACTGACGACGCTCGCCGACCCGGTCGAGCGCAAGCTTGTCGAACTGCGCGATTCGGTCCTGCCGCGTTTTCGCGAAGTCGCGCAGTACTGGCGCACCGTCTTCCGTTCCGGCGTCATCGGCGTGCTCACCGGTCTGATGCCGGGTGTCGGCGAGGACGCCGGCGCGTGGATGTCGTATGCCGCGGCCAAGGCCACGACCAGGGAAAAGGAAAAATTCGGCAAGGGCTCGATCGACGGCCTGATGGCCGCCGAGACCGGCGACATGGCCTCCATCCCGGGTCACATCATTCCCTGCCTGGCGCTCGGAATTCCCGGCTCGGCACCGTCCGCGGTGCTGATGGCGGCGATGATCATCCACGGCGTCCAGCCCGGGCCGATGATGATGATCACGCACCCGCAGTTCATTTACGATGTGGTCGCCATGACCTCGATGGCGACGATCAGCATCCTGATTTTCGGCCTGTTCCTGGTCAAGCCGCTGCTGCTGGTCCTGCGCATCAAGCGCACGGTGCTGATGCCGATCATCTTCCTGCTGTGTACCGTCGGCGCTTTTGCCGGCGCCTCGCGCCTGTTCGACATTTACAGCATGCTGGTGATCGGCACCGGGGCTTTCTTCCTGCGCCGGCGCGGCTACCAGATGGCGCCATTCGTTCTCGGCCTGGTCCTCGGCGGCCTGCTCGACAAGAGCCTGCGGCGCGGCCTGGTGCTCTCCGACGGAAACATCGCGCCTTTCTTCACGCGGCCGATCTGCATGGGCTTTGCCACCGTCACCATCTTTGTCATTCTGCTGTATGTCCCGGCGTTCAAGGCGCTGGTGCAGAAAGTGACCGGCGCAATCGGCGCGCAGTTCAAGTCGATGCTTCCACACAAGAACTAAATGAGGGCGTTTCCCTGTCATGCGAATTTCCCTGTGCAACGAAGTCCTCGCTGCCATGCCGCTGGCGCAGCAATGTGAGTATGTCGCTCGCCTCGGATATGACGGCCTTGAAATTGCGCCTTACACCCTGAGCGATACGCCCGAGAAGATCACCTCGGGCGAAGCAGCGGGAATTCGGGCTACGGTCGAATCCTTCGGACTCGCGGTCACCGGCTTGCACTGGTTGCTGGTCAAACCCGCGGGTCTGTCACTGACCGACCCCGACGCCGCCCTGCGCGCGCGCACGCTCGAAGTGATGAAACGGATGACCGGCCTGTGCGCCGAACTCGGCGGTGCCGTGCTGGTGCATGGCTCGCCGAAGCAGCGGCAGATCGCCGGCGGCGAAACCCTTGCGACCGCGCTCGCGCGTCTGCAGGAAGGCCTGGCGCAAGTCGCTGATGCGGCCGGCCGCAACGGCGTCGTCTATTGCTTAGAGCCGCTGTCGAAAAAAGAAACGTCAGTCATCAACACTATCGCCGAAGCGGCTGCACTGGTGCGCGCTGTCGACCACCGGCATCTGCGCACCATGATCGATTGCAGCGCCGCGGGCCAGGAGGAGGCTGAAAGCGTTCCCGATCTGATCGACCGCTGGCTGCCCACCGGCCTGATCGCCCACATTCAGTTCAACGATCCGAACCGGCGCGGCCCGGGCCAGGGCCAAATGAAATTTTCTCCGATTCTGGCCGCGCTGCGCCGACAGGGCTATGACGGCGCCGTCGCCCTTGAACCTTTCGAATACATTCCCGATGGTCCTGGCGCTGCAGCTTTCGGTATCGGGTATGTGCGCGGTCTGCGCGAAGCACTCGGCTGCTGAGCGCGAAAAAACGCGAAGTCTCGCCTGTACCGGCGCTAGGGGTAAATTTCTCCCGTCAGAAAAGCGCCCCAGTTCTTCTCGAAATAGATCTTTCCGGTGTCTTCGATCGTCCGCAGCGGACGCTCGAAAATCGTCATCCCTGCTTCGGGCGTATAGCGCAAAATCATTTTTTTCTCGCGCTGCGATTCGTTTTCGGCGAGAAAGCGATAGGCGTCTAGCGGCCCCAGCCGCGACAGCGGAGCGCGCGTCCCGGCTTTGGAACGCAGCATGCGCGCGCCACGGCTGCCGCCGCCCTGGCGGATATAGTGGTCGAGTGCGCAGAGCACCGCTTCGGACAGCAGCGCGGTCTGCGCGCGCAAGACGCCCTCGGAAAGATGCCGCGGTTCAGAAATGTTGATGCCGACTTCGGCCAAGCGTCGATTCAACCGACGCGCCGCCTGCAGCGCCGGCGCGACGTCATCGACGCGGCAGATGAATCCCGCGCAGTCGCTCATGCGTGTCTGAATCTCATCGGCCAGGGCGTCGAGGGCTATTCCTTCGGCATTATCGACATTGCGGCCGAGCCAGCGTAAGGCGTACCCGAGCGCGTCGCGCAGATGCTCGGAGTCCTGCGATTGCGGCTCGCGCTTCAGGCGCGCCTCGATATGTGCTGCGCAACGCTGTCCGAAGACCTGCCCGGCGTTCAGCGCCGCACCGCCTGGCCGCGTGACCCCGTGCGTGCCGGCGATTTCGCCAACCGCGTAACAGCCCTCGAGGCTGCTGCGCGCGTAGATATCGACGTCGATGCCGCCATTCATGTGCTGATGGTTGACGTTGAAGGGCAGCGGATCGCGCGCGATGTCACGCCGGTACTGCTTGTACAGTTCGATGGCCAACGGATTCATGCGCTGCAGCCTGGCGATCGGCGTTTCGAGCAAGGCGTTGTTGTTCTCGAGATAGGCGCGAACGTCGGGATCGAGCCGGGCGAGATCGAAGGGCAGGTCGCCGGGAACCGCTTCCGGGTTACGCCTGAAGTCGAGCCAAACCGTTCGTCCCAGCCGCGTCTCCTGGAAGATCGCGAGATCGACGAGGCTGGATCCGAAATCCAGCGTCCGTGACGCGTGGAAAGGCCACTGATAGCCCTTGCGGAAAACATTCGAGACAAGCTCTTGCGTCGTGCGGTAGTAATCGGCGAGGAAGTTGTATTCCTGGCCCGCGGCATCGGTCGAATAGACATAGGGCATCACCTGCACATAGGTTCCCGAGAGGTTCCATGGGAACTCGGTGCGCCGCGTGCCGATGCCGAATTGATGCTCGGTCAGGTTGGTCAACTCGAGGCCGGCTTCGAGGGCGAGCCCGAGCGAACCGAAACAATTTTTCGGGTAAACACTGTCGCGGTAGAGTTCGCCCGGCCCGCCGCTCGCAAGGACCACATTCGGGCTAAGGATGACGCTCAGGCCATACGGATTGTCGTGGTTGGTGCGATTGACGATGACCAGCCCAGCCGCTCTTTCGCTCTCGCCCGAACCGCTTTTCACCAGCGACATCGCGGTCGAATGATCGAGAAATGGAATGCCCAGGCGTATCGCTTCCTCGACCAGCACCTTGACCATCAGGCGCGAAGTGCGCGGCCCGCAACTCGTCGCCCGGCCGAACTCGTCGTGATCGGTCTGGTAGCGCAGCACCGCGCCGTAGCGGTCCTGCGGCAAGGGCAGCCCAAGATACTTGAGTCCGGCGAAAGCGTCGATCGACCCGACCGCTTCGACGTAAGCGACGTCGGCGTCCATCGCGCCGCCGGCACCCAGGGCCTGCGCCATCTTGGTGAAATCGTCGCCGTGGTGCTTGGTGCAGGCCGTATGCAGAGTCTGCTTGTCGGAGCCGGAAAACGCCGAGGTTCCCCAGAACAGTTTGCGCGTCACGACCAGCACGTCGACACCGCGGCGCTCGAGTTCGACAGCCGCGCGCAAACCGGCGGCGCCGCTGCCAAGCACGACCGCGGAACAACGGTAGACGGGAATCCTGACGCCGTTCAGTTCATGGAACTCGCTGATCTCGGCGCGTTTGACGCCACGCGGCAGGCGGACATCGGTCAGTTCGTCGAGCAGGTGCTGGGGAATCTCGGTGCCCATGGTCGCTCCGTTTCAAAGCCGCCGGATGTGGAAACCGCCGTCGACGTTGATCACTTCGCCGGTCGAGAAATTGAGCATGCCGGAACAGACGACAGAGACCGCGTTGGCAACATCCACCGGCTGCCCCCAGCGCTTGATCGGCGTCAAGCCGTTGGCGATCAGTGCGTCATACTTTTCCTTGACCACCGACGTCATGTCGGTATTGATGATTCCCGGGCGGATTTCGTAGACGTTTATTCCTTCGTCGGCCAGGCGATCGGCAAAGAGCTGAGTGACCATGCTGATCGCCGCCTTCGAGATGCAATATTCGGCACGCATCGTCGATGAAGTGTAGGCCGAGATCGACGAGATGTTGACGATCTTCGGCGCGATGCCGGCAATCTCCCCAACTTCGCGGCGCATGATGTTGGCCACCGCCTGCGAGAGAAAGAATGTGGATTTCAAGTTGATGCCGAGCACGCGGTCCATGCTCTCTTCGGTGGTCTCGAGAATATCCATTCGCGTCTTCGGCGCGACGCCGGCATTGTTCACCAGTACGTCGATTCTCCCGAACTTTTCCAGCGCGCAGGCGATGATGCTTTGCCTGCCGGCGTCGGTCGACACGTCGGCCTGCGCGTAGGCGAATGGATTTCCGGCCTGCCGGATGTTCTGTAGATTAGCGGCGACCTTTTCCATATCCGAGGTACCGACGGCAATGATCGCGTAGCCTTCGTCCGCGAGCTTGGCCGCGATCGCATTGCCGATGCCGCGCGACGCGCCGGTCACCACGGCTACCCTGTTCGTCATCATTCTTGATCTCCGCTGCCGTTAAACCACTGACTTGTGCCGGGCAATGCAGGTCTCGAGCACTTCTTCGCCCGGCTTGCTCCACCAATAGTCGGAGAAGATCTCGACTTCCGAGTAGCCCGAGTAACCGGCGTCTTCCATCCAGCGCCGGCATTTCTTCAGTTCGATGACCCCGTCGCCCATCATGCCGCGGTCATTGAGCAGATCGCGCGTCGGCGCGAGCCAGTCGCAGACGTGATAGGCGAGCAGGCGATCGGCGCCGGCGCGGACGATCTGCGCCTCGAGCTTCGGATCCCACCAGACGTGATAGAGATCGACGGCGACGCCGAGCGCGCCCGTGCGGGCCGCATCGAGTTCGTCGCAGATATCGAGCGCCTGTTCGAGCGTATTGATGCAGGCGCGTTCGGCGGCCTGCATCGGATGCAGCGGCTCGATGGCCAGCGGCATGCCGGCTGTTCTCGCATATTCGAGGCTCGCGGCGATGCCGTCGCGCACTTCGGCGCGGGCGCGCGCAAGATCACGATAGAGCGGCCTGCCGTCGAGCGCGCCAGGCAGCGAACCGACGACGAGAACGAGGCAAGCTGCGCCGAGCAGCTTCGCTTCGTCAATGGCGCGCCGGTTATCGTCGAGCGCGGCGCGCAAACCGGCGGCGTCCCCGGCGGGGTAGAAACCGCCGCGGCAGTAACCGGAAAGCTTGATCCCGGTGGCGCGCAACTGGGCAGCAATCCGGTCTATCCCGACTGCGGCGACCTGATCGCGCCACGGGCTGATGGCGCGGATATCGCGGCGTGCGCACTCCTCGATGATGCGATCGAGACGCCACTGCTTCCTGACGGTCGCGGTATTGAGGGATAGCGCTTCATGGCTTGACGAAAAGTCGCGCATCGGCAGGCTCCGGTGCCGGGCCTAGACGGCGAGCTTGGGCACATCGACCCAGCGCCGCGCTTTCCACGATTCGAGCGCGCATTCGACGAGTTGCACGCCTTTCGCCCCTTCGAGCAGATTCCATTTGAACGGCGCATCCTCGGCGACGTGGCGCAAATACATCTCCCATTGCGCCTTGAAACCGTTGTCATAGGCCTGGGTATCGGGCACCGGCGTCCAGCCTTCGAAGAAATCAATCGTCTGTTTGGTATCCGGGCTCCATACCGGCTTGGGCGTATTGACCCGCGCCTGCGTCAGGCAATCGTTGAGACCGGCGACAGCCGAACCGTGCGTGCCGTCGACATGGAAAGTCACCAGGTCGTCGCGGCGCACGCGCGTCGTCCATGAACTGTTGATCTGCGCGATGATGCCGCCCTCAAGCTCGAAGGTCGCGTAAGCGGCATCGTCTGCCGTTGCCTGGTACTTCCGGCCCTGCTCGTCGAAGCGTTCGGGAATGTGCGTTGCGCCGAGGCAGGACAGCGATTTGACTTCGCCGAACAGATTGTCGAGCACGTAGCGCCAGTGGCACAGCATGTCGAGGATGATGCCGCCGCCGTCTTCGCTACGGTAATTCCATGATGGACGCTGGGTCGGCTGCAGGTCGCCTTCGAACACCCAGTAGCCGAATTCGCCGCGTACCGAAAGAATTCGCCCGAAGAATCCCGAATCCCTGAGCATCTTGAGCTTCAGCAGACCGGGCAGAAAGAGCTTGTCCTGCACGACGCCGTGCTTGATGCCGGCTTTCTTGGCCAGTGCGTAAATGTCGAGCGCTTCCTTGAGGTTGGTGGCGACCGGCTTTTCGCAATAGATGTGCTTGCCGGCGGCAATCGCTTTGGCGAGGAGCGTCGGACGCATTTGCGTCGTCGCCGCGTCGAAAAACACGCTGTCGTTCTTGTCGGCGAGCGCGGCGTCGAGATCGGTGCTCCAGCGCTCGACCTGATGGACCTTGGCGAGTTGCGCGATCTTTTCCGCGTTGCGGCCGATCAGGATCGGGTCCGGCATGACGCGGTCGCCGTTCGATAGCGTAACGCCGCCCTGGGCGCGGATCGCCATGATCGAGCGGATCAGGTGCTGGTTCATTCCCATCCGCCCGGTGACGCCATTCATGATGATACCGATGCGCTGCTGTGCCATGTCCAGTCCTTTTCGGAAGAATGCATTGATCGGTGCGCGTTTCTGCCGCCATACTCGCCTGTGGCGAGCGCCGAATGCACCATTTGGTTAATTATGCCGTAATTTAACGGATAGTCACTAGCCTGTCAAACCAGCTCCCCGACGGCCCAGGCAGTTGCTGTGGTGGGCATGAACTTCCCATTATGTCTGCCAACTCCGGGGTTTGCGGCCAGTTTGTCGCAGGCGTTTCGCCTGCTTTCGGCGGTCCTTTGGAAATCAACGGGTGGCTCCTTCGCCCGGCGACAATCCGGTTGCGTTTTACTGTTTAGTTAATTATGATGGGCCGCAGCAACTGGGCATTGGGGGATTTGGGGGCCGCCCCGGGCAGCCTGGTTTGGCGGAATGCGGGAGAAGAGAGACGCTCTCATTCCGGCCGGCACACGTATTTGAGATCAATGATAATTATGGAGGTAGTGACATGCGCAACCGGGGATTATTGCTTAAGTCTTTAGCACTCACGCTGTTGGTCGGGTCTGGCCTGGTCAGCGCCGGCGAAATCGTTCTTGGCAACCTGCAGGACTTGAGCGGCCCGACTTCCGTGCTCGGCAACGCCGTCACGCGCGGCGCCGAACTCGCGGTCGATAGGGTTAACGCCGCCGGCGGTTTCAAGGGCGACAAGGTCAAGCTCGTGACCGTCGATACCAAGGGGAATGTGCAGGAAGCGATCAAGGCCTTCAACCGGCTGATCGACCATGACAATGCCGTCGCCGTACTCGGCCCACCCGTCTCCAATATCGGCCTGGCGATCGCGCCGATGGCCAACGAGAAGAAAATTGCGGTCGTCGGCAGCTTCATCGACCCGCGCGTTACCGTGCAGGAAAACGGCGAAGCGCAGCCTTCGATGTTCCTGATCCAGCCGACCAGCACCCAGTATGCCGAGATCATCGCGAGCTACGCGCTCGAGAAGCTCGGCTACAAGAAATTCGCCGTTCTCTATGACCAGTCGAACGCTTTCGCCGTATCGATGCTGAAACCCTTCAAGGCCTATATCGAGAAGCGCGGCGGCACGGTGGTCGCCGAGGAAACCTATACCAAGACCGACAAGGACTATCGCGCCCAGCTCAACAAGATCAAGAGCGCCAACGCCGATGTTCTTTACATTCCGAACTATACCCAGGATCTGGTGATCACCGTCAAGCAGGCCAAGCAGATCGGCCTGAACCTGCCGATGGTCAGCGGCCTCGACGCGGCGCCGCCCTTCGCGACGCTGGTCGGCGACCCCGAAGCAGCGAACAACATCTATTTCGCCAATAACTTCTCGGACAAGGAACCGCAATTGACCGAAGTGCGCAACGCCTATCGCGCCAAGTTCAACGAAGACCCGATCAACAAGGCCTATCTCGGCTACGACAAGGTCACCGTGATCCTGAAAGCGATCGAGCTCGGCGGCGGCGCCACCGGCCCGCAGATCATCGCCGGCCTCTCTAAGGTCAAGGACGTGCAGGGAACGACCGGCGTCATCACGATCTCGCCCAAGACGCACCAGCCGCTCGGCCTGTCGATGGTGATGTACAAGATCGATGCCGGCAAGTATCAGGAAATCGGCCGTTACGTTCCGGAATCGCACAAGTAAGGCAATCGCACCAGCGCATCAGCCTGATCGGAAACGGGCGCGGCCAGAAACTCGGGCCGCGCCCATTTCATAAGAAGGAAGACCATGCTGCAAAACATTTTTTTCGGGCTGTCGCTGGGGGCCGTGTATTCGCTGGTCGCGGTCGGCTTTGCGCTGGTTTTCAACATTCTCAAGTTCTCGAATTTCTCGCACGGCGGCGTGATGTCCTTCACCGCCTATGCCGGCTACCTCGCTTACATCATGCTTTTCGACGGACACATCAGCGGCAGCTGGATGTTCCTGGCCATCGTGACGACCGCCGCGGTAGTCGGCGCGCTCACCGCCATCGTCATTGAACGGGTCGGCTTTCGCCGGCTGCGCCGCAACAATGCGCCGGTGATCTACTACTTCATCTCGTCGATCACGCTCGGCATCCTGCTCGAAAACATCATCACCATTTTCGCTTCGAGCAATTTCTATTCGTATCCGCTGTTCTTCTCGTCGAATAACATCGCCCTGTTCGGAACGACCTTCTCGGTTGCCGACGTCGTCACGCTGCTCGTCTCGAGCGGCGCGCTGATCATCCTGCTGCTCGTCCTTTATCGCAGCAAGCTCGGCCTCGGCGTGCGCACCGTGTCCTTCGACGTCAACACCGCGAGCCTGATGGGCATCGATCCCGATCTCGTGGTCATGGCCACCTTCGCCATGTCGGGCGCGCTCGGCGGCATCAGCGGCGTATTCCTCGGCATGAACTATTCGCTTTATCCGCAACTCGGGCAACTCGTCGTCAAGGGATTCGTCGCCTCCGTGATCGGCGGCCTGGGCAGCATCACCGGCGCGGTCATCGGCGCTTTGCTGCTCGGCATCGTCGAGGTGGCGCTGATCGGCGTGGTCGGTTCGGGCTGGATGCCGGCCTGCGTCTTCGTGATCATGCTGGTCTTCCTTCTGGTGCGGCCACGCGGCATCGCCGGTGTCATCGTTCAAGAAAAAGCCTAGGAGCCTGGCTCCGGCCCGCAGGAAAACCATGGATTACATCTACTCGATACTGACCCTGACCGGCATCACCATGATCGGTGTGATGGGCACCTATATGGTCACCGGCCTCACCGGCCAGTTCTCTTTCGGACAGGCCGCGTTCATGGCGGTCGGCGGCTATGTCTCGGCGATGCTGGCCTTGAAATACGGCGTGCCCTTTGCGCTCGCCGCGCTGATCGGATCGGCGGCGGCGGCGCTCTCGGGCCTCTTGGTCGGCATGCCGACGGTACGCCTGCGGCGCGACTACATCTCGCTCGTCACTTTCGGTTTCGGCGAAGCGATCATCTCGGTGCTCAACAACTCGGCGCAACTCACCGGCGGCGCCGAAGGCCTGGTCGGCATTCCGAAGCGCGTCGATCTGCCGCTGGTAATGGCGAGCGTCGTCGTCTGCCTCTTTCTCGTCGCCTGCTACAAGAATTCGAAATACGGGCGCCAGTGCCTAGCGCTCAGAACCGATGAACTCGCAGCGCGCTCGATGGGCATCGACGTCAATCGCCTGAAGCTCGTCACCTTTCTCTTCGCCAGCGCCATCACCGGTTACGCCGGCGTGCTCTACGCCTTCTACGCGCAATACCTCGAACCGGGCTATTTCAACTGGACGGTTTCGGCCGAATGGCTGATCATCGTCTTCGTCGGCGGCATCAACAGCCTGACCGGCGCGATGGTGTCGGCGGTGATCCTGACCAGCCTGCCCGAGTTTCTGCGCTTCGCCTCGGCGTGGCGAATCATCATCTACTGCATCATCGTCCTCTTGATCATCAATTTTCGCCCGAACGGCATCTTCGGCGATTGGGAAATCAGCCGGCTGTGGAAGAAGAAGACGACAGTCAAAGGGGGCCAGGCATGAGTACGACTACGACGCGCGGCCTGCTCGAAGTCTCCGGACTGTCCAAAGCTTTCGGCGGCGTACACGCCGTAGACGATTTCTCGTTCGCCGCCAAACCCGGCGAGATCGTCGGCATCATCGGCCCGAACGGCGCCGGCAAGACGACGGTGTTCAACCTGGTCACCGGCGTCTATGCCGCGGATCGCGGCAGCGTGCTCCTCGATGGCGTGAGCCTGTGCGGCAGGCGCCAGGACCAGATCGCCCGCGAGGGCATAGGCCGCACCTTCCAGAACATCCGCCTGTTCAAAGGACTCAACGTTCTGGAAAACGTGATGACCGCGTCCGACCCGACTGCGCCCTACGGTTTTTTTTCCGCCATTCTGTCGCTGCCCGCGAAACGCGGTTCCGACCGGCAGGAAGCCAAGAAAGGGCGCGAGTACCTGAGTCTTGTAGGCTTAAGTGGCCTCGAGGACGCGCGACCCGAATCGCTGCCGTACGGCATGCAGCGGAAGCTTGAGTTGGCGCGCGCGCTGGCCATCGGCCCGAAGGTCATCCTGCTCGACGAACCGGCCGCCGGCCTCAATCCGAGCGAGGTGCGCGAATTCATCGATCTCGTCCAGCGCCTGCACGAGCGTTTCAACTTCACCATCGTTTTCATCGAGCATCGCATGGAAGTCGTGATGAACCTGAGCCACAAATTATTCGTCTTGAGCTTTGGCAAGCTTCTGGCCAGCGGCGAACCGCTGGAGGTCCGCCACAACCCGGAAGTCATCGAAGCCTATATCGGTGAAGAGGATTGAGCCGTGAGCTATCTGATGGTTGAAGACCTGCATGTTTCCTACGGCCCGGTGCAGGCTTTGCGCGGCGTCAATCTGAAGGTCGAAGAGGGTTCGATCGTTTCCATCATCGGCGCCAATGGCGCGGGCAAGACGACGCTGCTCAATACGCTGTCTGGGATCGTCAAGGCCAAATCCGGGTCGGTGACTTTTCGCGGGAAGCCGCTCCCCGAGAAGGCCTGCAACATCATCCGACAAGGCATGGCACATGTCCCCGAGGGGCGAAAGATCTTCTCGGGGTTTTCGATCGAGGAGAATCTTTTGGCCGGCGCCTACATCGTCGCCGACAAGCACCTCGTCGAGCAGCGCCGCGACGCCATGTACGCGCGCTTTCCGATTCTCGCCGAGCGCACCCACCAGCAGGCCGGAACGCTTTCCGGCGGCGAGCAGCAGATGCTGGCGATTGCCAGAGGCCTGATGTCCGACCCCGGGCTGCTGCTGCTCGACGAGCCTTCGCTAGGCCTTGCGCCGCTCGTCGTCAAGGCGGTGTTCGAACTGATCCGCGAAATTCGCGACCAGCAGGGCAAGACCATCCTGCTCGTCGAACAGAACGCCAAGAAAGCGCTGGCCCTGTGTGATTATGCTTACGTGCTCGAAAACGGCGCCATCGTACTGCAGGGCCAAGGTGCGGAACTCCTGAGCAATCCGGCGATACGCAAGGCCTACCTGGGATCGGATGACGTCTAGATAATGCCGACGAAAGAGCCGAAGCGCAAGATGCGCGCAATCCGATCAGTCGCCGACAATGGCGGCCGCAATCCGGCGCGCACGCGCCTGGCGATCATCGAAGCGGCGACGCAGGAGTTCGCCGAATTCGGTATTGGCGGCGCGCGCATCGACGCGATCGCACTGCGCGCGGGGCTCAACAAACGCCTGCTCTATTACTATTTCGGCAACAAGGAAGACCTCTTCCAGGCGGTTCTCGAGCGCGCCTATGAAGGCATTCGCACCGCCGAACGCGCATTGCACCTTGGCGAAATCGATCCGATCGAGGCGATCCGCAAGCTCGTCGCCTTTACCTGGAATTACTACATCGCCCACCCGGAATTCCTGTCGCTGCTGAACAGCGAGAACCTGCACAGGGCGTCGCACCTGAAGAAAACGTCGAACATCATGGAAATGAATTCGCCGCTGGTCCAGGCGCTCGACTCGGTACTCGAACACGGGCGTGCCTCTCGCCTGTTCCGCTCGGGCGTCGATCCAATCCAGCTCTACATCTCGATCGCCGCCCTATCGTATTTCTATCTATCCAACCAGCACACGCTGTCGGCGATCTTTGGGCGCGACCTGCGCGCGCCCAAGGCCGAAACCGAGCGCCTGTCCCATATGACGGAACTGGTACTCGGTTACCTGCTGCTCTGAAGACTCAAGCCGACCAGAGCTGGCGGCCGCCGTCGACGCGAATGACCTGGCCGGTGATGTAGGACGACGCATCCGAAACGAGAAATTCGACGGCCCGGGCGATCTCGATCGGCCAGCCGTAACGGTCGAGCGATCCGCTCGTCGCGATCTTCTCCTGTTCGATCGGACGGCTCACCTTGAAGCGCTCGCTCAGCGTATCGCCGGGTGCAACGACGTTGGCATAGACACCGTGCGGGCGCAGCATCGCCGCCAGGCAGCGCGTATACTCATGCACCGCAGCCTTGGACGTGGCATAAATGGCCGAACCGGCGAGACCGGTCAAGCCGGCGATGCTGCCGACATTGACAACCCAGCCTTGGCGGCGCTCGATCATCTCGGGGACGACTTCCCGGCAGGCGTAAATGCAGGTCATCAGGTTGCGGTTGAGGATCGTTTGCAGCTCCGCGTCGCCAATGAAAACGGCGTCGTTATGGTCGGGCTTGCCGGCTTGCGGCGCATCCACGCCTTTGGTGCCGATGTCGCCGCCGGCATTGTTGATCAGGATGTCGATGCGCCCGAAGCGTGCGCGGATCTGCGCGACCACCGCCTTGGCGCCGGCTTCCGTAGTCAGATCGCCGCAGACGTGCAGCGTCTCGACGCCGTGGGTCTTGGCAATTTGGCTGGCGATCGTGGCGAGATCTTCGCCGCCGCCGACGAGCGACGGCTTGGGCGAGGCGCCATGCACCACCACTTTGGCGCCGCAATGCGCCAGATGCGCAGCGATTTCCCGGCCGATGCCGCGGCTCGATCCGGTAACCCAGGCCACTTTCCCTGCGAGATTCTTTTCAGACATTGTGTAATCCTCGTGTGTAAGAAATATTGTATTGGCAAGCTCAGGATGGGTGGCAGCGCGAGTGTGCCATCAGCCCGCGGTGCTCGACGCGGCCCAGATGTTCAAGTCGGCTTCGCTCGCCCACAGGTCGATTTCGGCGAGTTCCTCAGGCGAGAATGTGAGCTTGGAAAGCGCAGCGATATTTTCTTCGAGCTGGCTGATTTTGCTCGCGCCGATCAGCGCCGAACTCACCTGCGGGTGACGCAGGACCCAGGCCAGCGCCATCTGCGCGAGCGATTGGCCGCGCCGCTGCGCGATGGCTGCAAGATGCCGGATTTTTTCCAGATTGGCCGCGGTCAGGTAATTTTCGCGAAACGACGGCGCCCCTTTGGCCTTGCGCGAATCGGCCGGCACGCCGGCGAGATACTTGCCGGTGAGCAACCCTTGCGCCAGCGGCGAGAAAACGATGCAGCCGATGCCCAGATCCTCGAGCGTCGCGAGCAGATCCTTCTCGATCCAGCGGTTGAGCATCGAGTAAGACGGCTGATTGACGATGCAGGGGACCTTCATTTCTTTGAGCAGCGCGGCCGCCTCGCGCGTCTTTTTCGCCGAATAGGAAGAAATTCCGACATACAGCGCTTTGCCCTGCGCCACTGCGGAAGCCAAAGCGCCCATCGTTTCTTCGAGCGGAACCTCCGGATCGAAGCGATGCGAATAGAAGATGTCGACGTAATCGATTTTCATCCGCTTGAGGCTTTGATCGAGATTGGCCAGCAGGCTCTTGCGTGAATTGTTGATGCCATAAGGCCCCGGCCACTGGCGGTAGCCGGCCTTGGTGGACAAAATCAATTCATCGCGATAGGCGGCAAGGTCGGTCACCATCACCTGCCCGATGAATTCCTCGGCGGCACCGGCCGGCGGCCCGTAGTTGTTGGCGAGGTCGAAGTGGGTGATACCCATGTCGAAAGCGCGCAAGAGCAGGGCGCGGGCCGCCTCCGGATCCGCGTCCTTGCCGAAGTTTTGCCACAGCCCCAACGACAGCGCCGGCAAGACCAAGCCGCTGCGTCCGACGGGCCTGTACTGCATCACATCGTAGCGGCTCTTGTCGGCCACGTGGTTAACACTACTCACACATTTCTCCTCGATTGTTCTCGCCGCTTGAGCATGCCTTCGCGCGCCGGTTTGACATCGACAAATTACCAGCGGCAGACCGGTCTTGACGAGGTGAAGCGACTGGGTTGGGTTTCGTTCTGGATGACTTGGAACAGGCAGAGAGTTTAATCCAGGAATGACGCTTCTGCGCGCCGCGAGCGCCAAGAAATTACGCTCGGCAGCCAGCGGACAACCGGGGGCCGCCGGGGAGCCACGCGGGCAGGGTTTTGACGCCAGCTGCCCTAGCCTGCGACCGACCGCTGATCACCCTTGCTCGTCTGGCTCCGATGACAAGGGATCTCGGACTTGAATTCCCGGGGCCGGTACGCCAGCCGCCCCAAGCTCGGGATCTGCCGCTTCTCGCTCGCGGCCCTCCCTGGTGGCAACGGATTTCATGAGACTTTCAAATTCGTCCAGAGAACCCTCGGCGACGGCCGGCATGCGCCGCTCGACCTGCTGCCGACGCTCGACAAATCCTTCCGGAAGCTTAAGGCCCCAGTCGGTTCGAGTGCTCCACTTTCGCCTGTCCGGCCCTCTTGCCTTGTGCATTTTGAACATCCGCTTTACACCAGCATGCAGGGTAGTGGCCGGCATTTTCGCGATCAATACCGCGATCCGGGTATTGTTGCGGCAGCGCTGGTCTAGTGGCCTGCTTCAGCTCCTGTCATATAGCGCAAATGCGCGTTCATTCAAGGTTCTGGATCTGAGTTTGTACTAGTGGCCTTAAAGCCTTGCCATTACAGAGCTTATGTTAGTCGCAATTTGACTCGGGTACACACTTGGGTACACTCTTTTTGCGTGCTTGTCTGATACGTTTCGAGTAGGTTTAGTCTCTGACCTTCCGCCAGAAGACTTGCTTCGGGCGGGGGGGCGACTTTGACAAACTCATACAGCGTCAATAACCTTTTCAAAGAATTGGCGACATAGAGCCTAAATCGCCTCATGAGTTGAAGTTCGTACGTGAATTATTAGCACGACTTCGTTCGGCTTTTCCGCTGGATCAACATCCAGGAGGCGATCTGTGCGAATCGCAAGCGATGACACCAAAGCGTCATCTTCCATGAGACAGCAGAATAATCCCAACGGATCTGTAATCTGTTGAATTTCAGCCCGCGCCCCGGCTGGCACTTCGGATATCTTGGGACAGCGCAGGGCGTCGAACAGAGTCTTTAAGCGGTTATCAATATCGCCACCGTGCTGAATGATTTCCCCCGGAGCCGAAGGGCGCAATAGCGTGATACTTAATTCAGCGGTACGCCCGTTCGCGCGCGTGATCGGCGCGCAGAAAGATAACGTAGCCTCACCCTCGACCCTATGGATAATTTGATGCGCGGCAAGGAAGGGAATCCGCCTACGTATCTGCGGCGCAAAGACTCTGCGGATGTCGTGCTTATGCGCGGCGTCGCCATTACTCTTTAGCGCGCCCCGGTAAAACAAGGTCAGTTCCATAGAGCGTACCAAGCTTGCCGTGGGCAATGCAAAACTAACCGGCGCTGCGCTTGACCGGCGCCCCTCTCGACTGCCCAGTTAGCCGGGCAGCTACTTGACACGCTTATAGCCCCGAAGCTTTGAGATACCCTGATGGACATTGGCACGTTTGCCAACGCTGACAAACCTGCATGATTCGAACTCTTGCTGGGTTGCGAAAATGATGTAGCCGTTAGAGTCGCAGTAAGCACCAGGGAAGTGCTTAAGCGGCATGAAGAAGACGCCGTCTTTGTGATACATAGCTTGCTTAGCGGGGATATTCCATTCCCTCAAGAGATGTGCGCCGCTATTCGTGCGATGGCCTGTCATGGCTTCTCCCGAAAACTGGTTCTAACGTTCGGTGTGAGCGGCGGGACCCGGCTTCCCGGGACAACTCCGCTCGATGGAGGGGGAAGGCCCCGACGAAAACTCGGCCTCGGCGAAGAGGTTCGCACAGACAGAGCGGACATAACTCATTTCTGTGAACTCTTGATCTTGATTGCCGCCCATACGTTCTCACCAAACGAATCTGGGATCACGGCATGCCACTTGAGCGGAACCTGCGACTCGAACGAACTCTTCACACGTCGCGACCTTGTATCGTAAGTAACTGACGACACGACTGCGAATCGTTCGCCGGAGCTTCGGTACAAATGCCGATCGATGCTTTCCTCACTTCTGAGGGGATCTAAGACCCTTACCCAACACGCCCAAGCATCGACTTCCCTGTCAAAGACAATCGACGTTGGATCGACAAATGCTTCCGTCCCGTTGGACGAACTCGCAATGAACATCCATCTGCCGTCCATTTCACCGATTTCGCGCGCTTGAGCGGATGCATGGAAAAGCGCCAAAACGACCGAGAGACATAAGGCGATAAGTCTTGTCGTAGCGGTCATTTGCGAGCCCAAATGTGAAATTGGTCAAGTACGTCGGACCTAGGCTCACGCTTGGACATGAGATTCAGAGCCTGATGACAATCAAATCCCTCCAACTCGTCGTGTTCAACTTCGTCAGCCGATACGATAATCTACACCTTACTCCGACATTCCTTCTGCAGTTGCACTCGAACTGTCTAACGAGCGGCCAACCAGACGCACTACCGCTTCATATATGGACCGATCATTGAAGTTATCCGATGGCTTAAGGTCGTCATTTCATCAGAAAGCACTTGCAAATATGCGGGGCTAAGGACTTGCTTAAACTCGACCGTAACGGTTCTAGCCTTAGGTCTTGAATACTTGACCACCACTAGATTGCCGGACTCGTCTCCTAGGACTCTTCCGTGGGCTAATGCGTCACGAATTGCGACAATTCTGGAGAAATCCAGCCTTTCAGGAATCGGCATACCTTTGTTATAGTCAGCACAAAGAGTACCAAAGGTCCTCCAGTCTGTAATCGGGTTTTCAACTGCAGATTGCCCAACTTCCTTGCCCCTGATTTGAACAAATTCAGTTGTGCCCATACCCGCTTTTCTCGCGAGGAAGAGGCGCAGAATGAACTCCAGACTATTGAAGTTCAGCCAAAAGCGTCCTAGGTCAGCAGCGTATTGATTTAGGGCGGCTAGCGTTTCTTCTTGAGACATATCTTCTCCAGTGCTTACTCAATCTTATTCCATGTAACTTTGTGCTCTTCTTTGAGCTGACGGCTGACACGCTCGACAAACCCGTCGAGGGGCTTTGCACCCGAAATAGCAGCCAGTTGATTTCCTACAAGAGAAAAATCTCGGAAAGCCACGAAGTCTAAATCGGGGAGATGGCCGTCAGGCCTCTTCGGAGGGCCTTCTAGGACATAGTCGGTCCCAAAATAGCTAAGTTTGGTTCCGGTTAACGATGACGGCGACGGCAAACTTGCTTGTGAGACTAGGAGCCCGATAGCAATGAAATGGTCGATGTAGGCGCGAGGGCCTAACAGTTCCAGTATGTCTTGCCGAACACAATTAACGTCTAGTAGTTTGAAATACCTCCCATCCTGGGTAAAGACACAGGAACAGAGTTCTGTGAATTTCTCAGCCTCCCATTTCTCGAGTGTCTTTAGAAATTCAAGCGTACGTTTCGAGTAAGTCCCGGGATTGCTTACCTCTCCCGCCAAAATCCGAGCCCAGAGAGATTGCATATCGCTGTCGCAAATATCTTGGGCATTATTCAGGAACTGAAATATCCAGTCAGGCTGGACTTCGTCAGGAGAGACCGTTTCGGGGAGTTCCTTCGCCGCACCCTCGGCAATCGCCTCAATATTTTCTTGCCGAACTGCTTCACGATACTCAACCCGGCTAAGAGCACGTGCTTTGAGGCTTTGAACCTCCTCGTCTGCTTTCGCCAATATGACCCTTGCTTTAGCATCTGCATTGGCTTGCCTAACCGTGCCAATAGGTGCATAGAGTGTCCCTGCGCCGCGCGCCAAGACCTCAATCAGTTTGGTTATAGGTTGAGAGAGCGGCTTAAGGTCAATAAGTGGATTGTCCATATCTTCCCTTTTCGGCGTCCGATAACAAAGTCCATCTCTAGTGACTTGATTATTCCGTTTACGGCCCTTCGTCGTCGCCGCACGATACGCCAAGAAACAGCCTATTTCTTGTTTTCCCCGGGCGTTAAGGTCCACACAAGAAAAACCGAATCACGATATAAGCCCACCAACTCTTCGACTGAGGAAGGTTTTGGCCTTTGCGCTTGAAGGGCTGTTGGCAATCGAGGCAAATCGTCAAGAAGCGCGTCAATATACTTCGCCTTCAAAGCAAAATTTACGTTCTCAGTAAGGTCGCCTGTTGAGGCAAGAACTTTGTCGGCTCTAGTTTTTTCGATCACCAGTCCGACAACCTCCCCACTCATATTGATCAACGGGCCACCGCTGTTCCCCATTTGAACGGGGACAGAGATGAGAAGCTTGGTCGGGTCTCGCGGCAGGTTTCCTGAAACTTCACCCGAGGTAATCTTTGGAGAATTTCCGAAAATGGCAATATGCGGATAACCAATAGTGAATACTCTCGCGCCGAGAATCCCGGTTCCCTTGGACAAAACCAATGGGCGCAATTTTCTGTCTTGGATATCTGCTTTCAATATCGCCACATCATTCTTCGGGTCAAACGCAGCGACAGTTGCTTTTAGAGGCGTGTTGTCGGCACCCACAATATAGATATCTTGAGCGCCATTAATGACATGCTGCGCAGTGACAAAGTATCCTGAATCTGCATACCAAGCGGTGCCAAACCCTTCCGATTGCGCTGCTCTTGCATCTTTGGGGGTTGGCTCAGTTGGACTCGCAACTGCAGCCTTGGCCCTACTGGCAGCCTGAGCGCAAACAAACTCTACTGCTGATGCTCCTATTGAACCCGCAACAGGCTGAATAGGCTTTGGTACAGAAGGCATATCGCTACGAAAGAGCAGTTCGCCATTTTGGTCAAAATTAGAGCTTCCAAGTGACGCCAGATTTCTTGTTGCACAGTTGGTTGAATATAACGTGATGTCAGTTCTTACCGAAGCGAGTCCAACCAGTCGCGGCGTTGCGTAATCCCAGCGTTGATAAAAGAAGACAAGCCCGGCAAATTCATCGGTGCCCAGCGTTATTGCATCGGCAGCGACAAAAATCTTGTCTCCCTCATTTGTGCCGGTTAGTCGCCAATCCTGAGTCTTTGCACTCGCCGGGGTGAAGGGCGCAGCGTTGGCGTTCAACAGTGGCGATAGCTCTTTGCCTCGAGTACAAGCGAATTTAACGATGGAGCCTCCAACCGCTCCAGGTGCAATATCCACGTACGACAAACTGTTGGCGGGTGCGTTATAACTCTCCACGACCGCTCCCATTGAATCTCTAGAGTAGCGAGTCGTCATCGCAAGGCGGTTACGGGCACAATCAAACAAATTGCTGTCTAAGTATTGCGAAATTCGCGACTTGAAAAGTGATACGAATTTTGCGTCCTTCAAGTCTTCTCGCACCCACGCCCTGATGCTGTTTCCAGAGGTAGTCAGTTGAGCGACATCAACGAAATAGGTATCGCCAGTTGAGCTTGTGCCTATTAAGTACCAGTCCTCTGCCCAACTTTGGGAGCAAATGCAACTCAAGCCGGCCCCAAACACTAGCGGGAGGACATGCTTATTCCAGATGCTGGACGATATTTTCATAGTCTTTTGTCCTAAGCAGGCAGCGGAACTCTTATTGTAGTTCTTGATTGCGGCACTATATGCCGCCGAGAAACAATATGCCATACGGTACCGTCCCGCAGCAACGCACGCCCTATTTGCTTATCTTCGATAGAGCGCACGATGCCGCACGTTAGTCACAATGGATGTGATCGACGCCGAACTTGACGGTTAATAGCCAATTAATCCGACTACCTCCGGTACTCTTCCGCCTCTCCTTCATCGCGTTTGAGCCAAATCACGCGTACCGGATTCGGACCGTCCATCGATTTAGCCCATGCGCTCGCTCGACTTTCAAATTTCTCTTTGGTTTCATCATCGCTTCGGCGCAGTTCGTTACCTCCGAAGGTAGCCCGCGTTATTGGCCCGTCGCCGAGCCAGCTAATCAAGAAGACCGTCAAATCGTCGTTGGGGTTGTGCTTTTCTTCCAGCCGCTCAATACGTCGAACTAGATTGCCCATATTCAAATTTTCCTTTCCGTTAATTGGAGAGTTTCAAGCTTTTCGAGTCGCTTCTCGAGTTCGCCTATTTCGATCATCTTGCCGATCCCCGCAAGGATGTAAGCCAGCCGCCCGGCATCGCCTATATCCACCCTGCCGGCCCGTGCTTCCCGGTAGATCGTCGCCATTTCCCTGCGCACATCTTCAATGCTCGATAGCTTGATTCTAGGGGGGGTAGGGTCAGGCTGACCCGTAGTGCCATCAATGGTTACAGAGGAATTTTCTTCTCGGCTCATACGTCGAGTCCAAGCTGCGCGCCGGGTTCGCGCTCATTCTGTCTTATCGAGTCGGTTTCGCTCAGTTGGCCAAACTCTTTGAGCAAGGCGTCCAGGTCATCAAGCAACCGACCGGACATTAGGACGTCTTCCGTGACCCTCGAACTTGGCGGGCAACATGGAACCGATGCGAGGAACTCATACAGATTTTCGGCATCGTCTCTAAGACGCTCCACGCGACGTACAAACGCCGAGGCTATGCTTGGCAAGGGGGCAATGGGGTTACCAAAACCGTGCGCTATGTGGGCAGCCTGCAGCGGATGCAGGTCGATATAGACAGGCTCGCCGCAATAGTCGCGTTGCTCAAGTCGAATCGTGCCGCCGTCTTGTTGTTCAATGCTCAAATCAAAGAATTGTTCTTTCATGGTCGATTTATCCTTTCGCTGAGTATTTGAATTGCTGATAACGCGCTTGATTGGCCGGTACGAGGCGATATGTCATCGCTGGCTTTTTGGATTGGGTCAGGTGGGCAGGGGGAGCGGATAAAGCACTACTACATGGCATTAATTCATAGCCTGCAGTTTTTGCCCCCCACGTTCCTGCACTTTCTGCCGGATTCTTGGGGGTGAAACTGCACTCTCTGCCGGATTGATCCTGCACTTTATGCCGGGAGCTTTTTTTGTCTGCAGGCTGCCAATCACGCCATGCGCAGGCTTTGAAACCCTCGACAAAGAGTCCTTCGCGGTCTTTGCTAATCGATAGCCACGTGACAGCGTATTTCGCCCACGCCTTGTTGGCTCCGTGGCTGCGAGTGCGGTAGATAAAGCCGTGTGCTATCAGTTCGGCAATGGCCGCCCGCAAGGTATGCTCGCTGCCGAAACCGAACCGCCTGCACCAAGTGAAGGACGCGTGCAAGTGCCCGTTGTTTTCTTTGCTCAATTGCCTTGCGATTAGGAGTAGTAGGGAGCGCGCAGAGAACGTTAAATCGGCATAGGCAAGGGAATCTATCACCCGATGCTCAATCGACGCGTATAGGTGCTTTGTGGAGGCTTTGGGCGGCTGTTGGCCGCGCCGTGTTGCTTCGACGCGATCAAAGCCCATTAGGCGGCCCGCCTTTCTGCTTCGACCCTCGCGGCATCTTCAGCGAAGTCCTGGGCTTGTGCGCCAGCTTCGCGAATTGTCATCGGCGTCAGAAAGTAAATGCCGATAGTTGCCGGTCTCCCGGCATCACTGGTCTTTACTGTTTCTTCCACTATCTGAATGCTCCAGCCGAGCCCGCGCAGGACATAGATATGGTGACTCAGACGAGCGCTACCGAAGCGCCGCCAGCAATCTAGATGCGTGAGCCGTTCGCCGCGAAGAAGCGCCCCAAGAACGCGGCCCTTGACGGAATGGGTAGCGGGGTAGGACAATTGCGCTGTCGTCTCTGCTTTGCCGACTTCGCCCTGTTCCCGCAGGGCGTTGTCATTTCTGAGGGCGGCATTCATTGCAGCCCCCCTTTCTCTGCCAAGCATTGCCTTAGCTGCCCCACGTTCCAAGCTGTGACGCGCTCAGACAGCTTTCTAGGAGCGGGTAAAGTGCCTCGCTTGACCATGCGCCATACTGTTGCAGCCGAACAGGCGAAAAGTGCCTGAACAACCGGCTGGCGAGCGTTGGCAGAATCGGGAAGTGAGTCGAAGTTAATAAGCGCGTTCGGGATCGCGCTCAGATCGGTACGTTGTGCCATGCGAAATTCCTTTGCGCTGGCACTTGATTCGAAAGGTTACGTCTAGTCTTTCAGTGCCGCGCGATGAATCGACGTGACACCCATAGTAAGAACATACAAAACGATGGTCAGGGAAACAAAAACGATTATTCTTTCTCCGCGCTATTGATTGGCCCCCAAGCTGCTTTCATGGCATCGACTGCGTTATCAAATATTTCTTGCGCATTGATCGAAATATATTCCTTCTTGAGCGTGTCCTCTTCGTATGGAAGGTTGAAGCGATTGATAACTTCACCTGCTGCCGCTTCTATTGACATAGTTTTGCCGAGAGTTGTTGCCTCTCGGCGTAGGCACCACATCAAATAAGTGATTCGCCCCCTGGCTTCCTTCTCCGCTCGTTGTGTTAGTGGATGCCCGGCGCGCTGTTTCCGTTTCAGGTTAAACGCCTCATCAAGAGATAATCCGCCATTCGCTTCTTTGTAGGCTCTGAATCCTCTTGCAACTGCCGCGAGGATATGAGGGGGCGGAGTGATGCCTTTATCTAGCAGAACAACGAATTGACGTATCACCCCAATCAAATGTGAATGCCGGAATGAAAGGTAGCCACGTGGCGGTGTAGTGGGAGCCAGTCCTGATGCCTAATCTTTGATCTGTGATGGATCGAGGAAGGCAGAGAGGATGTACAAAGTGGACCTATACGCCAAAGTGAGGCGGGC
>CAISOB010000079.1 GCA_903886975.1 uncultured beta proteobacterium | reverse complement strand
TTTCCTTCACTTCCTTTTCGGCGGCGGCGATGATCTCGCCCTTCTGCGTCGGCACCAGCATGTCGTCCGAGCAGATCGAAATGCCGGCGCGCGTCGCCAGGCGATAGCCGTTCTGCATTAGCTTGTCGGCGAAAACGACGGTCTCCTTCAAGCCGCAGCGGCGAAACGCGGCGTTGATCAGCTTGGAGATATCCTTCTTCTTGAGCGGCCGGTCGAGCACCGAGAACGGCAGGCCCTTGGGCAGGATCTCGGAGAGCAGCGCACGGCCGGCCGTCGTTTCGTAACGGGTGATGGTTTCCTTCCAGCCGTTGTTGCCGTCCTTCTCGTATTCCTTGATGCGCGCCTTGATCTTGGCGTGCACGTCAAGCTCGCCGGCCTGCATGGCGCGGGTGATTTCAGCGAGGTCGGGGAAGATCATCCCTTCGCCCTTGGCGTTGATGCGCTCGCGCGTTGCGTAGTAGAGGCCGAGAACGATATCCTGCGAGGGAACGATGATCGGCTCGCCGTTGGCCGGCGAAAGCACGTTGTTCGAGGCCAGCATCAGCGTCCGCGCTTCCATCTGCGCTTCGAGCGAGAGCGGCACGTGCACGGCCATCTGGTCGCCGTCGAAGTCGGCGTTGAACGCCGCGCAGACGAGCGGATGCAGCTGGATCGCCTTGCCTTCGATCAGGGTCGGCTCGAAGGCCTGGATGCCGAGACGGTGCAGGGTCGGCGCCCGGTTGAGCATGATCGGATGTTCGCGGATGACTTCCTCGAGGATGTCCCAGACGACGGGTTCCTGCATTTCGACCATCTTCTTGGCCTGCTTGATGGTCGTCGCCAGGCCCATCAGTTCGAGCTTGTTGAAGATGAACGGCTTGAACAGTTCGAGCGCCATCAGCTTCGGCAAGCCGCACTGGTGGAGTTTCAATTGCGGGCCGACGACGATCACCGAACGGCCCGAGTAATCGACGCGCTTGCCGAGCAGGTTCTGGCGGAAACGCCCGCCCTTGCCCTTGATCATATCGGCGAGCGATTTGAGCGGTCGCTTGTTGGCGCCGGTCATGGCCTTGCCGCGCCGGCCGTTGTCGAGCAGCGAGTCGACCGCTTCCTGCAGCATGCGCTTTTCATTGCGCACGATGATTTCAGGGGCCTTGAGTTCGAGCAGGCGCTTTAGCCGGTTGTTGCGGTTGATGACGCGACGGTAGAGATCGTTCAAGTCGGAGGTCGCGAAGCGGCCGCCGTCGAGCGGCACCAGCGGACGCAGGTCCGGCGGCAGCACCGGCAACACTTCGAGCACCATCCACTCGGGCTTGATCCCGGATTTCTGGAAGCCTTCGAGGATCTTCAGGCGCTTCGAAAATTTCTTGCTCTTGGTTTCCGAGGTCGTCGTTTCGAGTTCGGCGCGCAAGCGGTCGACTTCGCCGTTCAGGTCGATCGAGCGCAGCAATTCACGAATGCCTTCGGCGCCCATCGCCGCGTAGAAATCGTCGCCGTACTCTTCGGTCTTGGCCAGGCAATCGTCCTCGGTCAGGAGCTGGCCGCGCGTCAGCGGCGTCATGCCCGGATCACAGACGACGAAGGCTTCGAAATAAAGCACGCGTTCAATGTCGCGCAGCGTCATGTCGAGCACCATGCCAAGACGGCTCGGCAGACTCTTCAGAAACCAGATGTGGGCGACCGGCGAAGCGAGCTCGATATGCGCCATGCGCTCGCGGCGAACTTTCGACAGGGTGACTTCGACACCGCACTTCTCGCAAATCACGCCGCGATGTTTAAGCCGCTTGTACTTGCCGCACAGGCACTCGTAATCCTTGATCGGGCCAAAGATCTTGGCGCAGAACAGGCCGTCGCGCTCGGGCTTGAAGGTGCGGTAGTTGATCGTCTCCGGCTTCTTGACTTCACCGTAGGACCACGAGCGGATCTTGTCGGGCGAAGCCAGCCCGATGGTAATCGCATCAAACTGCTCTTCCTGCGTGACCTGCTTGAACAAATCGAGTAGTGCTTTCATCTTTCACTCCGTTCGGGGTGATAAACCCAAATACGCCCAAATACTCCAAGCCGCGTGAAAACTTGCGGCTACTGTCGGTCCGCTGTTGCCAGCCGCTGCTGGCAACAGTCCGCCGACGAATCAATAACGCTCAAGATCGATGTCGATGGCCAGCGAACGAATTTCCTTGACCAGCACATTG
This sequence comes from uncultured beta proteobacterium, assembly GCA_903886975.1. GTDB lineage: Bacteria > Pseudomonadota > Gammaproteobacteria > Burkholderiales > Rhodocyclaceae > Propionivibrio. Next base: position 8,117 of record CAISOB010000079.1, on the reverse strand, counting down.
AACGATTCCGGCATGCCGGCTTCGATCTTGTGATCGCCCTTGACGATGCTTTCATAGACCTTGGTGCGCCCATTCACATCGTCCGACTTGACGGTCAGCATTTCCTGCAGCACGTAGGACGCGCCGTAGGCTTCAAGCGCCCACACTTCCATCTCGCCGAAGCGCTGGCCGCCGAACTGCGCCTTGCCGCCGAGCGGCTGCTGCGTGACCAGCGAGTACGGGCCGGTCGAGCGCGCGTGCATCTTGTCATCGACGAGGTGATGCAGCTTCAGGACGTGCATGTAGCCAACCGTCACCTGGCGCTCGAAACGCTCGCCGGTGCGTCCGTCGTACAGGGTCATCTGCCCGGATTCCGGCATCCCCGCAAGGCGCAGCATGGCCTTGATTTCCTCTTCCTTGGCGCCGTCGAAAACCGGCGTTGCGAAAGGCACGCCGGCCTCGAGGTTCCCGGCCATCTCCATGATTTCCTTGTCGTCGAGCTGGTCAAGGTCTTCCGGCTTGCCGTTGCTGTTGTAGACCTGCTCGAGGAAACCGCGCACTTCCTTGGCGTTGGCCTGGCGGCGCAGCATGTCGCCGATCTTGAAGCCGAGCCCCTTGGCGGCGAGGCCGAGGTGCACTTCGAGAACCTGGCCGACGTTCATCCGCGACGGGACCCCGAGCGGATTGAGGACGATATCGACCGGCCGGCCGTCGGCCATGTGCGGCATGTCTTCGACCGGCACGATGCGCGAAACGACGCCCTTGTTGCCGTGCCGTCCGGCCATCTTGTCACCCGACTGCAGGCGGCGCTTGACGGCGACATAGACCTTGACCATTTTTTGTACGCCGGGCGGCAGTTCGTCGCCCTGCGTGAGCTTCTTGCGCTTCTCTTCGAAAGCGACGTCAAAGTCCTTGCGCGTCTGTTCGAGACCTTCGCGCAGCGATTCGAGCTGCTGCGCGACGTCGTCGTCGGCCATGCGGATGTCGAACCAGTGGTGCGGGTCGATTCCGGCGAGGTATTCGGCGCTGATCGCCGTTCCCTTGGTCATGCGCTTCGGGCCGCCGTTGGCCGCCTTGCCGACGACCAGGCGCTCGACGCGGGCGAAAGCGTCGCGTTCGACGATGCGCATCTGGTCGGCAAGATCGAGCTTGTAGCCGCGCAGGTGGTCGTCGATGATCGATTGCGCGCGCTTGTCGCGCTCGATGCCCTCGCGGGTGAACACCTGCACGTCGATGACCGTTCCGGCGATTCCCGACTGCACGCGCAGCGAGGTGTCCTTCACGTCGGACGCCTTCTCGCCGAAAATCGCGCGCAGCAATTTTTCTTCCGGCGTCAGCTGGGTTTCGCCCTTGGGCGTGACCTTGCCGACCAGCACGTCGCCGGCGGCGACTTCGGCGCCGATATAGACGATGCCCGATTCGTCGAGACGTCCGAGCTGCGACTCACCGAGCGAGGCGATGTCGCGGGTGATTTCTTCGGGACCTAGCTTGGTGTCGCGGGCGACGACCGTCAGCTCCTCGATGTGGATCGACGTGAAGCGGTCTTCGGCGACGACGCGCTCGGAAATGAGGATCGAATCTTCGAAGTTGTAGCCGTTCCACGGCATGAAAGCGATCAGCATGTTCTGGCCGAGCGCGAGTTCGCCCTTGTCGGTCGACGCCCCGTCGGCGACGACGTCGCCCTGGGAAATGATGTCGCCGACGCGCACCAGCGGCCGCTGGTTGATGTTGGTGTTCTGGTTCGAGCGCGTGTATTTGACGAGGTTGTAAATGTCCACGCCGACTTCGCCGGGGACGGTCTCGTCGTCATTGACGCGAACGACGATGCGCGAGGCATCGACGTAATCGACCTTACCGCCGCGCAGCGCTTGCACCGCAGTGCCCGAGTCGACGGCGACGGTGCGTTCGATGCCGGTGCCGACCACCGGTTTTTCCGGGCGCAGGCAGGGAACCGCCTGGCGCTGCATGTTGGCGCCCATCAGCGCGCGGTTGGCGTCATCGTGCTCGAGGAAGGGAATCAAGGACGCGGCGACCGAAACGATCTGGCCCGGTGCGACGTCCATGTAGTGCACGCGCGCCGGTTCGGCGAGGATGGTTTCGCCTTTCTCGCGGCAGGTCACGAGATCGTCGGTGAGCAGGTTGTCTTCGCCGAGCGCGGCGTTGGCCTGGGCGATGATGAAGCCACCTTCGACGATCGCCGACAGGTATTCGATCTGGTCGGTGACCTTGCTGTCCTCGACCTTGCGGTAAGGCGTTTCGAGAAAGCCGTATTCGTTGGTGCGCGCGAATAGCGCCAGCGAATTGATCAGGCCGATGTTCGGGCCTTCCGGCGTTTCGATCGGGCAGACCCGGCCGTAATGCGTCGGATGCACGTCGCGTACCTCGAAGCCGGCGCGCTCGCGTGTCAAACCGCCCGGTCCAAGGGCCGAGACGCGCCGCTTGTGGGTGATTTCGGAGAGCGGAGTGGTCTGGTCCATGAACTGCGAGAGCTGGCTTGAACCGAAAAATTCCCGCACCGCTGCGCTGATCGGCTTGGCGTTGATCAGGTCGTGCGGCATCAGGTTGTCCGACTCGGCCTGCGACAGACGCTCCTTGACGGCGCGCTCGACGCGCACGAGGCCGGCGCGGAACTGGTTCTCGGCGAGTTCGCCGACCGAACGCACGCGGCGGTTGCCGAGGTGATCGATGTCGTCGATGTCGCCGCGGCCATTGCGCAGCTCGACGAGAATCTTGATGACCTCGACGATGTCGCGCGGCGACAGGGTCAGCTGGTCGCGAATTTCGTTGGCCACGGCCAGGCTCTTCAATTGTGCCGACAGCACCGTGGCATCTTCGATAGTCAGGTTCTCGGCGACCGCGCGCAGCCCGTAGGACAACTCGCTGAGCAGTAGCTCGACGGCGGCCGGCGAACCGCCGGCGGTGTCGATGATCGCCTTGACGATGGCCTCGCGCTTGGCCGGCACGTGCTTGACCATGACCTTCGACTCGACGACATCGGTGCGCCCGACGCGGCGGTTGAACTTCATCCGGCCGACCGCGGAAAGATCGTAACGGTCGTCGGAATAGAACAGGCCGTTGAACAGGATTTCGACGGCTTCCTCGGTCGGCGGTTCGCCGGGGCGCATCATGCGGTAGATGGCCACGCGCGCCGCCTGCTTCGAAATCGTCTCGTCGGTACGCAGCGTCTGCGAGATGAAGCTGCCGCGATCGAGGTCGTTGATGTACAGGGTTTGCAGCGAGTCAACACCGGCAGCCAGCAGCTTGGCCAGCATCGCTTCGGTGATTTCGTCGTTGGCGTTGGCCAGAATCTCGCCGGTTTCCTTGTCGATGACGTTTTGGGCGATGACGCGGCCGACCACAAAGTCTTCCGGAACGGCGATTTGCTTGATTCCGGCGGCATCGAGTTCGCGGATGTGCTTGGCGGTGATGCGCTTGTCCTTGGCGACGATCACCTTGCCGGACTTGTCGTTGAAGTCGAAGCGCGCGATCTCGCCGCGCAGCCGCTCGGGGACGAGCTGAAACTCGATGCCCTTCTTGCCGAGCTGGAAGGTATCGAAATCGAAAAATTCGCGCAGAATCTGCTCGGGGGTAAGACCGATGGCCTTGAGCAGGGTCGTTACCGGCATCTTGCGGCGGCGGTCGACGCGGAAGAAGAGGATGTCCTTCGGATCGAACTCGAAATCGAGCCACGAGCCGCGGTAAGGAATCACGCGCGCCGAGAACAGCAACTTGCCGGAACTGTGCGTCTTGCCCCGGTCGTGCTCGAAGAATACGCCGGGCGAGCGGTGCAGCTGCGAAACGATGACCCGCTCGGTGCCGTTGATGACGAAGGATCCGGTCGTCGTCATCAGCGGGATTTCGCCCATGTACACTTCCTGCTCCTTGACTTCCTTGATCGTGTCGGGTGCTTCGCGATCGAGAATGATCAGGCGGACCTTGGCGCGCAGCGCGGAGGCGAAGGTCAGGCCGCGCTGCTGGCATTCCTTGACGTCGAAAGCCGGCTCGGCCAGCGCGAAGCTGACGAATTCGAGCCGCGCATTTCCGCTGTGGCTGACGATCGGGAAAATCGAGGAGAACGCGGCTTGCAGGCCCTGGTTCTTGCGCTGGGCAGGCGGAACGGCGGCCTGCAGGAAAGCGGTGAAAGATTCCAGCTGCGTCGCCAGCAAGAAGGGAACGTCAAGCACATTGGCGCGCTTGGCGAAACTCTTGCGGATACGTTTTTTCTCGGTGTAGGAGTAGGTCATGGTCGCTCCGAGCTTAGAAAGCAAAATCCTTTAGCGCATCCCGGCAGGCGTCGCAAGACGCTTGCCGGTTCGCAACGGACAAACATAAGAACGATTGGTTCGGCGGCGAAATGATTCGCAACACCTTCATTCGTTCTTGCGTTTGCACGCTACCAAACTGCGCTCCAATCGGCAGAAACGCCATTATGACACTGTCGTTTCCAGAAAAGCACAAAAGGGCTGGCAGCTAAAAAGCGGCCAGCCCAGCTTGCCAAGCCGAGACTATTTGATCTCGACCTTGGCGCCTGCGTCTTCGAGCGTCTTCTTGAGCGCTTCTGCATCAGCCTTGTTGATTCCTTCCTTGACGGGCTTCGGTGCGCCGTCGACGAGGTCCTTGGCTTCCTTAAGCCCGAGGCCGGTCGCCGCACGCACAACCTTGATCACTTCGACCTTCTTCTCGCCAAAGTGCTGCAAGATGACGCTGAATTCGGTCTGCTCTTCGACGGCTGCGGCAGCAGCGGCCGGGCCGGCAACAGTCGCCGCCGCGGCGGAAACACCAAACTTCTGTTCGAACGCTTTCACGAGATCGTTCAGATCCATGACCGTCATGCCGCCGACGGCTTCGAGGATGTCTTCTTTGCTAATCGCCATAATCGTTAAACTCCTAATTCTGGATAGTCGTAAAAACTGTTAAATGTCTTGCCAATGTGCGGTCAGGCCGCAGCCGGTTCGCGTTGTTTGGCTAGGGCACCGAGTGCGACGGCGAACCCGGAAACCGGTGCCTTCATCACGTAGGCCAGCTTGGCCAGCAGTTCCTCGCGGCTCGGAATCGAGGCGAGCGCTTGCACACCGGCCTTGTCGAGCACCTTGCCGGCATAGCTGCCGGCTTTGAGAACCAGCTTGTCATTGGTTTTCGCAAAGTCATTGAGCACTTTTGCCGCCGCCACCGGATCTGCGGACATGCCATAAATCAGCGGGCCCGACATCTTCCCGGCCAGCCCGGCAAAGCTGCTGCCCTCGACCGCGCGCCGCACCAAGGTGTTCTTCAGCACGCGCAAATACACACCCGACTTACGCGCCTGCGCACGCAGCTTGGTGAGGTGACCCACCTGCAGACCGCTGTACTCAGCCACGACGATAGTCTGGGAGGCAGCTACCTGCGCCGACACCTCAGCCACGACGGCTTTCTTTTCATCAAGATTGAGACCCATGGGTCCTTTCTCCTATCAAGTCAACACACGCTGCGTCCGGTTGGACGCAACGCACCCACGGCGACCTGAACCAAGAGCTTCAACAGTCCTCAAAAAGCGGCTGTAATCCTGTTCGGGGTACACCGTCTACGCAGGCCGCCTGCACACTTAAGCCGTCGGGCGAATCACATTTCACAATTCGCTTTCCAGCACCTGCGGTCTTTGACGATCTGCCGGTCATACAGCCGACCGGCAGCCCAAAGTTCCTTCCGGGGTCGATTGCCTCGGCCCCGCACATTCCTTACAAGCTTGCCGAATCGACGCGCACGCCCGGACCCATCGTGCTCGATACGGCAATCTTCTTTAAAAACACACCCTTCACGTTAGCCGGCTTGGCCTTGGAGAGCGCGTCAACCAGCGCCTTCAAGTTTTCCTCGAGCTGTTCCGGCTTGAACGAAGCGCGGCCTATCGTGCTATGCACGATGCCGCCCTTGTCGGTACGGTATTGAACCTGGCCGGCTTTGGCGTTCTTGACCCCGGTCGTCACGTCCATGGTCACGGTGCCGACCTTGGGATTGGGCATCAGGCCGCGCGGACCGAGGATCTGGCCGAGTTGTCCAACGACGCGCATGGCATCGGGCGTCGCAATGACGACGTCGAAGTTGAGATTGCCGGCCTTGATCGAGGCCGCGAGGTCTTCAAAACCGACGATGTCCGCTCCGGCGGCCCTCGCCGCTTCGGCCTTCTCGCCCTGGGCGAAAACGGCGACGCGGACGACCTTGCCGGTACCCGCCGGCAGAACAACGGAGCCCCGAACCAGTTGATCCGACTTGCGGGCGTCGATGCCGAGACTGACGGCAACGTCGATCGACTCGTCGAACTTGGCGGTGGCAAATTCCTTGGCCAGCTTCATCGCTTCGCCGACCGGGTAGTTCTTGTTGTGGTCGATCTTGCCCTGAAATGCCTTTTGACGTTTGCTCAAAGCGCCCATGTCAGAGGCCCTCCACGGTGATGCCCATCGAACGGGCGCTGCCGGCGATCGTACGCACGGCTGCATCCATGTTGGCGGCGGTGAGGTCCGGCATCTTTTGCGTCGCGATGGCTTCGCACTGGGCGCGGGTCAGCTTGCCGACCTTGTCGGTATGCGGCTTCGCACTACCCGATTGCACACCCGCGGCCTTCTTGATCAGGACGGTCGCCGGCGGCGTCTTCATGATGAAGGTGAAGCTCTTGTCCGCGAAAGCGGTGATCACCACCGGAATCGGCAGGCCCGGCTCGAGGCTCTGGGTCTGGGCGTTGAATGCCTTGCAGAATTCCATGATGTTGAGGCCGCGCTGACCGAGCGCGGGTCCGATCGGCGGCGAGGGATTAGCCTTCCCCGCCGGCACTTGCAGCTTGATGAAGCCGACAATTTTCTTGGCCACGATACAACTCCTTTAAATGGGTGCAAACGCGCTTTCTTAGGGCGCTCCCCAACGACAAATGCGACCCGCGGGCCGCGCTACGGCGCCACGCGCTAACGCGTGCCGCGATCCACCAACAGGCCGAAACTAAGCCTTTTCGACCTGACCGAACTCGAGTTCCACCGGCGTCGCGCGACCGAAAATGGTCACTGAAACACGCAGGCGGTTCTTTTCATAATTGACCTGCTCGACCGACCCATGAAAGTCGGTAAACGGACCGTCCTTGACGCGCACCACCTCGCCCGGCTCGAACAACACCTTGGGCCGCGGCTTCTCGACGCCGTCCTGCATCTGCTGCATGATCTTTTCGACTTCCTTTTCGGAAATCGGCGTGGGCTTGTTGGCCGAACCGCCAACGAAACCGGTGACCTTGGGCGTGCTCTTCACGAGATGCCACGACTCGTCGTTCATTTCCATTTCGACGAGCACGTAGCCTGGGAAGAACTTGCGCTCGGAAATGCTCTTCTGGCCGAGCTTCAGTTCGACGACTTCTTCGACCGGGACCAGCACTTTGCCAAAGACGTCTTGCATGCCCTGGCGCTGGATGCGTTCTTCGAGCGCGCGCTGCACACTCTTTTCGAATCCGGAATAGGCATGAACAACGTACCAGCGCTTGCTCATGAGTGCCTCCAGCCGAGGATCAGGTCATAGAGTATCCATTCCAGACTCTTGTCGGTCAGCCAGAGAAAGAAGGCCATGACCACCACGAAAGCGAAGACCAGGCCTGTGGTCTGCAGCGTTTCCTTGCGCGAAGGCCAAACGACTTTCTTCGCTTCCGTCGTCGCTTCCTTGGCGAAAATGAAGAACTGCCGGCCCGGCTCGGTCTGCCAGGCGACGGCCGCGGAAAGTCCGAGACCGGCGAAAACCGCCAGCACGCGCAGGATCATCGCCTGCTCGGAGAGGAAGTAGAAGCCCGCAACGCCTGCAACGAGCAGCAACAGCGCTAACGCAAACTTGATTTTATCGGCCATTTCGTCAGCTTTGTCTGTAATGATGGCAGGGGCAGAGGGAATCGAACCCCCAACCTTCGGTTTTGGAGACCGACGCTCTGCCAGTTGAGCTATACCCCTGCAGCAGAGACCAGGGGCACCCGTAGTGGGCACCCCACGTCTGTGTTACTTTTACTCGATGATCTTGGCGACGACGCCGGCGCCGACGGTACGACCGCCCTCACGGATGGCGAAGCGCAGACCGTCTTCCATGGCGATCGGGCAGATCAGCTTGACCGTCATCTGGATGTTGTCGCCCGGCATGACCATTTC
>CAISOB010000078.1 GCA_903886975.1 uncultured beta proteobacterium | reverse complement strand
GTTATGCACGGCGATGGTCAGGCCGACGAAGTCCGGCAGCACGGTCGAACGGCGCGACCAGGTCTTGATCGGACGCTTGTCGCTCGTCGCACGCACGGCGCCGATTTTCTTGATCAGGTGGGCATCGACAAACGGGCCCTTTTTTACGGAACGTCCCATAGTTATCTATCCCTTAGCGTTTGTGACGGCGCTGCACGATCATTGCGGTCGTGCGCTTGTTGGTACGAGTGCGGTAGCCCTTGGTCTTGGTGCCCCACGGGCTGACCGGATGCATACCCGCAGCTGTCTTGCCTTCACCACCGCCGTGCGGGTGATCGACCGGGTTCATGACCACGCCGCGAACGGTCGGGCGGATGCCGCGCCAGCGATTGGCGCCGGCCTTGCCGATCGAGCGCAGGCTGTGTTCCTCGTTGCCGACTTCACCGATCGTCGCGCGGCACTCGACGTGTACCAGCCGGATTTCACCGGAACGCAAGCGCACCTGGGCGTAGACCCCTTCGCGCGCCAGGAGCTGTGCCGAGGTGCCCGCCGAACGCGCGAGTTGCGCGCCTTTGCCGGGAAGCATCTCGATGCAGTGGATCGTCGTGCCGACCGGAATGTTGCGGATCGGCAGGGTGTTGCCCGACTTGATCGGGGCCTCCGGGCCGCTGACCACCGTCTGGCCGACGACCATGCCCTTGGGCGCAATGACGTAGCTGCGCTCGCCGTCGGCATAGAGCAGCAAGGCGATATTGGCGGTGCGGTTCGGGTCGTACTCGAGGCGCTCGACCTTGGCCGGAATGCCGTCCTTGGTGCGCTTGAAATCGACCAGGCGATAGTGCTGCTTGTGGCCGCCGCCCTGGTGCCGCGTGGTGATGTGACCATTGTTGTTGCGGCCGGCGTGCTTGGACTGCGACTCGACGAGCGCAGCGAAGGGCTTGCCCTTGTGCAGGTCCGGATTGACGACCTTGACCACCGCACGGCGGCCAGGCGATGTCGGTTTGACTTTGACGAGTGCCATTAAGCAGCCCCCCCATCGACGAAGTTGATTTCCTGGCCGGCGTTCAGGCAGACATAAGCCTTCTTCCAGTTGCTGCGGCTGCCCATGAAGCGGCCGAACTTCTTCTGCTTGCCTTTGACGACACTGATCTGCACCGACTTGACGGTGACCTTGAACAATAGTTCGACCGCGGCCTTGACTTCCGGCTTGGTGGCATCGGAAGCGACGCGAAAGACGACCTGCTCGTGCTTGTCGGCGACATGGGTCGCTTTTTCGGAGATCTGCGGCGCAAGCAACACTTGCATCAGACGTTGTTGGTTCATCCCAGGATCTCCTCAAACTTGGCGAGGGCGCTCTTGGTCATCAGCACCTTCGGGAAGCGGATCAGCGACACCGGGTCGGCTTCATTGACTTCGACGACCAGCACGTTCGGCAGATTGCGCGAAGCCAGGAAGACGTTCTCGTCAATGCTGTCGATGATCACCAGCACCGAGTCGTAACCCATGCCCTTGATCTTCTGCGCGAAGAGCTTGGTCTTCGGCGCGTCGACCGAAATGCTGTCGACGATGGCCAGGCGATCTTCGCGCGCGAGCTGCGAAAGAATCGACGCCATGCCGGCACGGTACATTTTCTTGTTCAGCTTCTGGCTGAAGTTCTCTTCAGGCGAATTCGGGAATATCCGGCCGCCCCCACGCCACAAGGGCGACGAAGTCATACCGGCACGCGCGCGGCCGGTACCCTTCTGGCGGAACGGCTTGACCGTCGAGTGATGGACCTGCTCGCGGTCCTTCTGCGCCCGGTTGCCGCTGCGCGCATTGGCCTGGTAGGCGACGACGATCTGATGGATCAGCGACTCGTTGTAGTCACGGCCGAAGAGCACGTCGGAAGCCTGCAAGCGCGAAGCTTCCTGGCCTTGTTCGTTGATTAGCTTGAGTTCCATTATGCCCCCGCCTTGACTGCAGGATGCACGATCAGATCCGACCCCTTGGAGCCGGGAACCGCGCCCTTGACCAGCAAGAGTTGCCGTTCGATGTCCACGCGGATGACCTCGAGATTCTGCTGGGTGCGCTTGACATCGCCGAGATGGCCTGACATGCGCTTGCCGGGGAATACCCGGCCAGGATCCTGGTTCATGCCGATCGAACCCGGCGCGTTGTGCGACACGGAATTGCCGTGCGTGGCGCGCTGCGATTTGAAATGGTGGCGCTTGATGGCGCCGGCGTAACCCTTGCCGATAGTCTGGCCGGTCACATCGACTTTCTGACCGACGGCAAAAATGGAAACGCTGATCTGGTCACCGGGTTTGAAGCCGGCAAGATCCTCGGCCGAAACCGGGAACTCTCTGAGCACGTTGCCGGCTTCGACGCCGGCCTTGGCCAGATGGCCGGCCAGCGATTTGCTGACGCGCGACGGGCGGCGTTTGCCGAAAGCCACCTGGACCGCGGCATAGCCGTCGCTCTCAGGCGTTTTAATCTGGGCGACACGATTGTTCGACACATCGAGTACTGTCACCGGGACGGAGGCACCGTCATCGGTAAAAATACGCGTCATGCCGACCTTGCGCCCAACAAGGCCTAGACTCATGGTTATTCTCCTCTAGCCGGCTGCGATTGGCCGGCGAGCGCTACAAGTCAAAATGGGCAGCGTCAATGACGCTACCCGGCGAAAGGCGGCGATTATAGCCGCAAAAAAGCACTTACTGCAACTTAATTTCGACGTCCACACCGGCCGGAAGGTCAAGCTTCATCAGCGCGTCGACCGTTTTGTCGGTCGGGTCGATGATGTCCATCAGGCGCAGGTGCGTCCGGATTTCAAACTGGTCACGCGAACTCTTGTTGACGTGCGGCGAGCGCAGCACGTCGAAACGCTGAATGCGGGTCGGCAAGGGCACCGGACCACGCACGACGGCGCCCGTGCGCTTCGCCGTTTCAACGATTTCCAGGGCCGATTGATCGATCAGGCGGTAATCAAAGGCTTTGAGGCGAATGCGGATTTTCTGGTTTTGCATGGTTTTTCCAAAGAGCGATGCGAGCCATAAACCGGCTCGCGAAAGTTAAAAGTTACTCGATGATCTTGGCGACGACGCCGGCGCCGACGGTACGACCGCCCTCACGGATGGCGAAGCGCAGACCGTCTTCCATGGCGATCGGGCAGATCAGCTTGACCGTCATCTGGATGTTGTCGCCCGGCATGACCATTTC
>CAISOB010000077.1 GCA_903886975.1 uncultured beta proteobacterium | reverse complement strand
GGAACGTACTCATAGCTGGATGAATCGCTTCCGTCGCATTCTTGTTCGTTGGGAGAAACTTCCCGAAACTTTTATCGCCATGTTGCACCTCGCCTGCGGAATTATCACTTGGCGTGCAACTGGCCTACTGAAATAGGCTCTTAATGCATGCGTTTCTGCATAACGATTTAACCGTTGTGGTGATGACAGGGGTAGTATTTCTGGCAGCACCAGAAAGGGACCTATCATGGTTGGCATCACAGCGGCCGTTCGTGCCGATCTCGCCCCGATCGGGAAGCTCCGCGCCGGGGTTAACTACGGGAATTCCATCCTTGCCACGAAGGATCGGGCGACAGGCAAATCATTCGGGGTGGCTATCGACCTGCTGCACGAGATTGCCAAGCGCCTCGGTGTGCCTCTCGAGATCGTTGCTTATGACAGCGTCGCCGTCATGGGTGATGCGGCGCTAAGCAATGTTTGGGACATCGCTTTTCTCGGCTCTGATCCGCAGCGCGAAAAGCCCATGAGCTTTACCCCAGCCTACCTCGAGATCGACGCAACCTACCTCGTGTCCGGCACCTCACCCTTTCGCACTGCGACTGAAGTCGATCGCAAGGGAATTCGCATCGCGGCGCCATCTCGTGCTAATTACGAGCTTTTCCTGAGCCGAAATCTGAAGCATGCCCAACTGGTGTCGACGCAGGGGGGCGACGCGGCGTTCGACCTGCTGGTGACCGGCGAAGTGGACGCGCTGGCAGGCTTGACGCAGGGCCTGCTTGATCTAGTCGAGAAGCTGCCAGGATCTCGCGTCCTCGACGAGCGTTTTATGGGCGTCCAACAATCCATTGCGGTTCCGAAGGGCCGTAACGCCGGCCTCACCTACCTCAGGCGAGTCGTCGAAGAGGTAAAGGTATCTGGCCTCGTCGCCCGCGCGATAGAGCGGACAGGAGTTCGGGGTGTCTCTGTCGCACCGCCTGGAGAGTAGGGTGTTTCGTTTATCCATCGCGTTCGCCATGCGCTGGTAGTCTTCCGCAGCGTTGCACTGAGCTTGGCGAACAGCACACTGACTTCATCTGCCCCAGATGGGCTTCCTCGGGAACACTATTGACCCGGCACGAATTATACGAGAACTTTTGCGGTGTATTTGTGTCGAAGATATATGGACAAAGAAGATGCACGCAAGCAGTCGCGAGAAGTACTGCAAGAGAGGCGAAAGCAGGTGGTTCGACTGCACCGTCGAGGAATTGGGGTAATGAAGATCGTCGAACAAACCGGACTGAGTTGGGCGGCGGTGAATGCGGCCTTGCGCTTATACGAAGCGGGCGGCGCGGTAGCGCTCAAGCCACAAGTACGTGGCAAGAAGATGGGTACGGGGCGCCACCTGAGTGCTGAGCAAGAACTGGAGATTCAGCGCACGATCTGTGATCGTCGCCCTGAGCAACTGAAGATGGATTTTGCCCTGTGGTCGCGTCCGGCGGTCAAGCAACTCATTGAGCGGAACTATGGCCTTGCGCTTTCCATTCGCGCGGTGGGCAACTACTTGGCGCGCTGGGGATTCACCCCGCAAAAGCCCATCAAGAAGGCTTACGAACAGCGTCCCGAAGCCGTTCAAGCGTGGCTCGACGAGCAATACCCCGAGATCGAGAAACGAGCCAAGGCTGAAGGCGCCGAGATTCATTGGGGCGATGAAACGGCCTTGGTTAATACGGATGTTCGCGGCCGCAGCTATGCCCCTGTGGGCAAGACGCCGGTGGCCTATGCGGTGGGTGGCACGCGCCAGAAGCTCTCGATGATTGCCACCGTCACGAACCAGGGGAAGACGCGCTGGATGATCATCGACGAGGCGTTCAACGCCGACAAACTCATCGAGTTTCTGACCGCCTTGATCAAGGATGCCGACCGGAAAGTGTTTCTGATTCTGGACAATCTGCGTGTGCATCACAGCAAAATCGTCAAGGCTTGGGTTGACGAGCGCAAGGACAAGATCGAGTTGTTCTACTTGCCCAGCTACAGTCCAGAACTCAATCCAGAGGAGCGCCTCAATGCAGACCTCAAGCACGCCATTGGATCAAAAGTTCCGGCACGCACCAAGGCTAAACT
>CAISOB010000076.1 GCA_903886975.1 uncultured beta proteobacterium | reverse complement strand
ATCTGGTAACGTTCGTCTTGGGTGAGGTGTGAGTAATTCATTCCAGGCAACTTTGACTTGGCGGTCTAGGGGGCCGGATGTTCTCACATCTCGCCCACTCAACCCGTTAATCAGAGTTGCACTTCGAATTTGAACTCGCGGCTACTATATCGTGTCTGCCCGCTGGCAGGGAGGCTCAGAGTGAGCAGCACCGCGTTCATCACCCACCGCGACTGTCATTTGCATGACATGGGCTCCCATCATCCGGAGTGCCCGGCGCGTCTGTCCGCGATCAACGATCATCTGATCGCGCAGGGACTCGACCACTACCTCGCACATTACGAGGCGCCGCTCGCCAGCTTTGGGCAATTGCTGCGGGTGCATTCCGCCGCCCATCTGGATCGCCTGAAGCGCAGTTCGCCGGCACACGGCATCGTACACCTTGACCCGGATACGGCGATGAATCCGCATACCTGGCAAGCGGCATTGCGCGCGGCCGGTGCCGGCGTCATGGCCGTCGACCTGGTGATGGCCGGTGAAGTTCAGAACGCCTTTTGCGCCGTGCGGCCGCCCGGGCACCACGCCGAACGCGCGACGGCCATGGGTTTCTGCTTCTTCAACAACGTCGCGGTGGCCGCTGCGCATGCCTTGCGGGCGCACGGCCTGTCCCGCGTGGCGATCGTCGATTTCGACGTCCACCATGGCAACGGAACCGAGGAATGTTTCCAGGGCAACGAGCAGGTGCTGATGGTCAGCATCTTCCAGCACCCGTTCTACCCGTACAGCGGAACCGAGACCAAGGCGCCCAATATGGTCAACGTGCCGCTTCCCGGCGGGACTGGCAGCGACGATTTCCGCCAGGTCGTGTACGATGTCTGGCTGCCGCGTCTGCGCCAGTTCAAACCCGAGATGATTCTTGTCTCAGCGGGTTTCGATGCGCACATCGAGGACGATCTGGGCGGGTTGAAACTTTTTGAAATGGATTTCGTCTGGGTGACCGAACAGATCAAGCAAGTGGCCGAAGAGAGCGCCCAGGGGCGTATCGTTTCCATGCTCGAAGGCGGCTACGTCCTGTCGGCGCTGGCGCGCAGCGTTGCCGCGCATCTTCGGGTGCTGGCCGGCCTCTGACGGTCGCAGCGCGCGCCGCGAGCGGTCATTTGGCCGCTGACTGCGTTTTTCATGTCGCCGGGCTCGCCTTCGGTTAAAATTGCGGGATCAATTATTCGGCACTTTATTCATGAACCCAATAACTGGATCTATCGTTGCGCTGGTAACGCCGATGCACGCCGACGGCAGTCTCGATCTGGGCTGCCTGCGCGAGCTTGTTGACTTCCATGTGCGCGAGGGGACCGATGCCATCGTCGTCGTCGGTACTACCGGCGAATCGCCGACGGTCAACGTCGAAGAGCACCGCGAACTGATCAAGATCGTCATCGCCCAGGCGGCCGGCCGCATTGCGGTGATCGCCGGGACGGGCGCCAATTCGACGGCAGAAGCCATCGAGATGACGCACTTTGCCAAGGAGGTCGGCGCCGATGCCGCGCTGTCCGTCGTCCCCTATTACAACAAGCCGACGCAGGAGGGCCTCTACCGCCATTTCCGGGCCATTGCCGAGGCGGTGGATGTTCCGCTCATTCTCTACAACGTTCCCGGCCGCACAGTGGCCGACCTGGCCAACGAGACGGCTTTGCGCCTGGCGCAAATTCCGAATATTGTCGGCATCAAGGATGCGACCGGCAATATCGATCGCGGCAGCGAATTGATTGTGCGGGCGCCGGCCGGCTTTTCGGTCTACAGCGGTGACGATCAGAGCGCTTGTGCGCTGTTGCTGATGGGCGGGCAGGGAAACGTTTCGGTGGTGGCCAATGTCGCGCCGCGCCTGATGCATGATATGTGCGCCGCGGCGCTGCGCGGCGATTTGCTGAAAGCGCGCGAGCTGAATTTCCGCATGCTCGGTTTGCATCGCCATTTGTTCTGCGAAGCCAACCCGATTCCGGTCAAGTGGGCCTGCCAGCAACTCGGCTTGATCAAGGAAGGCATTCGTTTGCCCTTGACCCCCCTGTCGCCCGAGTGCCATGAGCGTGTTCGCGTGGCCATGCGCCAAGCCGGTCTGCTGGCTTAATTGAAGATATTCAGGACGACTCAATGAAATTTGCTGTTTGGCGTTTAACGCCTTGTCTTTTTTCGCTCATCCTCGCGGCCTGCAGTACGCTCGGCATCGAGACTAAAAAAATCGACTACAAGTCCGCTTCGTCCATCAAAGTCCCGACGCTTGAAATTCCTCCCGACCTGACCTCGCCCGCGCGCGATGACCGCTTCGCCGTGCCCGATGCCGTCGGCAAGGGGACAGCAACGTTCTCGGCGTATTCCGAGGAACGTTCGCCGCAGGCACGCGCACAGCAGGGCAGCGATATTCTGCCGCAAGTCGATAAAGCGCACATTCAGCGTGCGGGCAGCCAGCGCTGGCTGACCGTCGTCGGCAAGCCCGACGATCTCTGGGGCCAGGTCAAGGACTTCTGGCAGGAAACCGGTTTCCTGATCAAGCTTGAACTGCCCGAAGCCGGCGTGATGGAGACCGACTGGGCGGAAAACCGCGCCAAGATCCAGGAGGACGGCCTGCGCAATTTGCTTGGCAAGGTTATCGATTCGCTTTATTCGACGGCCGAACGCGACAAGTTCCGCACGCGTCTCGAGCCCGGCACTGAACCGGGCACGACCGACATCTTTATCAGCCATCGCGGCATGTATGAAATTTATGTCACCGAAGGCAAGGATCAGACCAAGTGGCAACCGCGCGAACCGGATCCGGAGCTCGAAGCGGAAATGCTGCGCCGCCTGATGGTGCGCTTCGGCACCGACCAGAAACGCGCGGAGGCCGAAATTGCGGCCGCCAGGACGAAACCGGCGGATCGCGCGAAACTGACGCGCGACACGGGCGGCGCCGGGACGCTAGAGGTGCAGGAATCGTTTGATCGCGCCTGGCGCCGCATCGGGCTCTCGCTCGATCGGGTCGGCTTCACGGTCGAGGACAGGGATCGTTCAAAGGGCCTGTATTTCGTCCGCTATGTCGATCCGGAACTCGACCAGAAGAAGGACGATGGTTTCCTGTCGAAACTCGCATTCTGGAAGAGCTCCAAGCCTGATCCGCAAACGCGCTATCGCATCTTCGTAAAAGATGGCGGGCCTTTGACAACCGTACAGGTCCTGTCCTCAGAGGGTGGCGCCGACCAGTCCGAGACGTCGAAGAAGATCATGGCCCTGCTCTACGATCAGCTGAAGTGACGCCTGGCCGGCTCCCGATTCGATGATGGCGCGTGAAAGCCCGTATTGACGCGCTTTCACATCTTGTCCGGGAGCCGCGGAGCTTTCTATGCCGCGATCGAACCGCCGCTGGCACTATTCTGCCGGCTGCTCGATTTCATCGAAATACAAGCCGGTCTTGTGGGGAATGCTCATGGGATACTCCGTGCAGGCAACAATTGGAATCTGATTCGACGCTCGTCTTCATGCCCTGTTAGCTGAAAAGCGCCGGGTCCATCGTCTTGAGCCCCGGATCGACGATGGGACGGAAGTCCATGTGCGCCAGGACGTCCTTCTCCACATCCAGACCCGGCGCGATTTCCGTCAGGTGCAGACCGTCCTCCTTCAGGCAGAACACCGCCCGTTCGGTGATGTAGAGGACCGGCTGTCCGCT
>CAISOB010000075.1 GCA_903886975.1 uncultured beta proteobacterium | reverse complement strand
CACCTTGCGTCACGAGGTCGACGCCAATGTACGCGAGCGTAATGCCAAGGCCATTCCCGTTAAATGGAAATTCACCGCTCAGGAGGCTCGCCGCAAACTCGCTCGACTCTATCCTTGCGTTTCTCAGTGACTGACTACTAGAGCATTCTTTTCTGCTGCCAGCGGTATGTGATTCAGTATTCGCATGAGACAATCCAATAAGCGAAACATCACGGCGTAACAGCACCAGCCAGCGCGTCATCGTGCTTGAGTCTGCCCGCGCGAAAGGCCTGGCGGTGTTGATGGCGGTTACTTCTTACACGCAGTTTGTATTGCTAGGAGCGACCTGGCGCTCCAGTATGAGTGTCTTCGACGGTTGCCTTGCCCGAATAGCACTTCTTCCCACATCTTATTGCGTTCAATATCAAACCGGCAACGCGAGTGTAATCAATAATCCTACTCATGCAAAACTTCACGACCAAACTCTTGCTGAACATTGGCCATGCGCTTGACCACATGTTCCTGTTGATTTTTGCCACTGCGGTGACATCGATTTCAAAGGATTTCGGATTGCAGCGCTGGGAAGATCTAATGCCCTACAGCGTGGCGGCGTTCTTCTGCTTCGGGATCGGCTCCTTGCCAGCGGGGCGCCTCGGTGACCTATGGGGCCGCCGGCCGATGATGATCGTTTTCTTTATCGGGATAGGCGTTGCGTCGATTATCGTCAGTGCCACGAACTCCCCTGTGGAACTGGCTATCGCCATGGCAATTCTCGGCTGCGCGGCATCGATCTACCATCCGGTCGGAATTCCGCTGCTTGTCCAGGGAGAACTTCGCCCAGGCTGGGCAATCGGCCTTAACGGATTCGTCGGAAATCTAGGCGTGGCCGCGGCGGCGGGAGTGACTGGCTTGCTGATCAAGTATTTTGGCTGGCGAATTGCGTTTCTCCTTCCGGGGGTCATCAGCATCCTCTTTGGTCTGGTGTTCGCGCTCTTCGCGACGGTCGAGAGCGCGGCTCCGGGAAAGAAGAAGACCCCGTCGGGCGGCAACTTCGGCATGTCGATGGCCAAACTATTGCTCATCATGACGATCGCGACGACCAGTGGAAGCATGTTGTTCAACTTTTCCACAAGCGGCAACTTTGAATTATTGACCAGCAAGTTCAGCCAGATTTCGGAAGATCCGGCACAGATTGGCCTTTTGCTTGCGTTTGTATATTCCCTCGCATCGTTGACCCAGTTGGTAGTCGGGAATTTGATCGACAAGATTTCGTTGAAGCCGCTTTTTTTGGGTGTGGTTGCGCTGCAGTTGATCGGCCTGATTGCCGCAACCGGCGTCGATGGTTGGCCGTTCTATCTGTCTCAGATCGTTTTCATGGCCGCCATCTTCGGTGCGGTTCCATTCACCGATGCGATGATTGTGCGGTATGTCGATGACGCCATGCGTTCTCGAGTTTCCGGCATGCGCCTGACGATCGCCTTGGGAGCCAGTTCCCTTGCCGTCTGGTTGATTGGGCCGGTTGTCAAACAGTCTGGATTTGACGCATTGCTCTGGGTGATGGTCGCCACAGCGCTTATCACGCTCCTCGTCGTCAATACATTGCCGACAACGCCATCACCGCGAAACCAAGAGCACGACGCTTGTCGCGAGGAGCGCGCTTAGCGAGCCAAACATCGAGTCGGGAAGGATTGCCCCCGGCAGATAAGCTCCCCGGTTCTTTTCGAAATGGATCTTGCCGGTATCCTCGACCGAGCGGAGAGGGTGCTTGCTGATCTGCATGTCGATATCGTGGTGGTGGCGCAACAATTCCGTCTTGGCGAAGCCGATGTTGTGCTTGAAACCGTCAGAATCCGCCGTGGCGAGTGATGCAGATATTATTCCCACGTCATTGCTGAGACAGCCTGTTCAAACGATTCGCGATTGATGCCCGCTATCGAGCAAGCCAGCGCCGCCGCAGCCTCGAACTGGCCGAACAACATGGCACGGCCGTCAATCACACGGCCCGTAGACAGCCTGCCGGCTTCCGCGGCCGCGCGAGCGAATTGGGCCGCCTCCCCATATCGGGCATCGGCGAAGAGGATGTCCGGCGGTAGCCGAGCGATACCCGCTGCGTCGATGGGCAGACCGGTGGTTATCGCACTGACGACTATTCCGCATTGCGGCGCCACACGGGGAATGAGATTCCAATCGCCGGCTTCTATCGGATATTCGGCGTAAGGCGCCAAGCGGTCAGCCAGGGCGCGCGCATCCGCAGCGGCTAGGTCAACGATCGTTAAGCTGACACCGGAACGGACGAGTTCGAAGCCTATAGAAGCCGCGGCCCCACCCGATCCCACCAAGAGCACGACGCTGCCGTGCAGGCGCCTCTCCGCCGGCGCTGCCGGATGAGCCAACGCGTAGGCAACCTCGAGCGCTCGATGCATGCCGACCCCGTCGGTATTTTCCGCGATAAGACGACCTCCCATGCGATCAACAAGAATATGATTCAGGCACCCGAGCGCTTCGACCCGAGAACTCACCTCGAGGGTCATCCCATTCGGCGGCACGAGTCGTGAGAGTTCTTGCCAGGCGATTGCCTTATACGGGTTGGTTACGGTCAGGTCGAGAGCCTTCGGTTCGTCCAAGAACGACCTCATAAAAGTCGCCATGTCTTCCGGGCGAGGCAGATCGAAGCTTAGAAAAGCGGCGTCCATACCAAGCTTGGAGAAAAGCGCATTCCACAGGGTGGGGCTCCTGGAATAACGAGAAGGACGCTTGCCGCCGACAATGCCGGAGATCCAACGAGGCCGATGCTGCCCAAGCACAGCGAAAGGGTCATTTTCCAATACTTTGATCAACTCTTCTTTAGTATTCAACATGACGGAGTGCCCCCTCCGGCTGGCAAAACCAGATGACCGATTCCGTCGGCCAACTTCAATTCAACATTCGTTTTCATTCCGAATTCCTCACTTGAACAGCGCGGCATCCATGACCTTGAGCCTCGCATCGACGATGGGACGGAAGTCCATGTGCGCCAGGACGTCCTTCTCCACATCCAGACCCGGCGCGATTTCCGTCAGGTGCAGACCGTCCTCCTTCAGGCAGAACACCGCCCGTTCGGTGATGTAGAGGACCGGCTGTCCGCT
>CAISOB010000074.1 GCA_903886975.1 uncultured beta proteobacterium | reverse complement strand
CGCAGCGCATCGAACAGATCGCACAAATGACCGAACGCAACAGCGCCGCCGTGCGCAATACCGCCGAAGCCGTCCAACGCATGAGCGGCATGAGCCGCCAAATCGCCGAGGCGCTCTCGGCGTACAAGGTCTAGACGGAACGGCGAATCGCGATCGCCGCGGGCACGGCGAAGAAGCCGCGAACGCGCTTCGCCGTGCCCGTCGGAGTGTCGGCTAGGCTGCGGCGAGCGCTTGATCGAGGTCGGCGATCAGATCGTCGATGTGTTCGATGCCGATCGACAGACGGATCATGTCTTCCGAAACCCCGGCCTTCTTCATTTCCTCGGCTCCGAGCTGACGATGCGTGGTCGACGCCGGATGGCAGGCCAGCGACTTGTTGTCGCCGATGTTGACCAAGCGCGTGAACAGCTGCAGCGCATCCTGGAAGCGCCCGCCACCCTCGCTGCCGCCCTTGACGCCGAAAGTCAGAATGCCTGATGCGCGGCCGCCCATGTACTTTTGCACCAGCGCGTGGTCGCGGTGATCGGGCAGGCCGGCATAACTGACCCATGACACCTTGGCGTGTCCGCGCAGAAACTGCGCAACCTTGAGCGTGTTATCGCAGATGCGGTCCATGCGCAAGGGCAGCGTCTCGAGGCCCTGCAGGAGCAGAAAGGCATTGAACGGCGAAATAGCGGCGCCCATGTTGCGCAGCGGGACTACGCGCGCGCGCCCGATGTAGGCGGCCGGTCCAAGGGCTTCGGTATAGATCACGCCGTGGTAGGAGACATCCGGTTCGTTGAGGCGCTTGAATTTCGCCTTGTGCTCGGCCCAGGGAAATTTGCCGCTATCGACGATCATGCCGCCGATCGAGTTGCCATGACCGCCGATATATTTGGTCAGCGCATGTACGACGATGTCCGCGCCATGCTCGAAGGGACGGCAGAGGTAGGGCGAGGGGACCGTGTTGTCGACAATCAGTGGCACGCCATGACGGTGGGCGATCTCGGCGAGCTTTTCGAAATCCGTGATATTGCCGAGCGGATTGCCGACCGATTCGCAAAAGATCGCCTTGGTCTTGGCATCGATCTGTTTCTCGAAAGTGGCCGGGTCGCGGTAATCGGCAAAGCGTACTTCAATGCCGTACTGCGGCAGGGTGTGCGCAAAGAGATTGTAGGTTCCGCCGTAGAGGGTGGATGCCGAAACAACGTTGTCGCCGGCTTCGCAGATCGTCATGATCGCGTAGGTCGTGGCGGCCATTCCGGAGGCCAGCGCCAGACCGGCGATCCCGCCTTCGAGTGCGGCGACGCGCTTTTCGAGCACGTCCTGAGTCGGGTTCATGATGCGCGTATAGATGTTGCCCGGTACCTTGAGATCGAACAGATCGGCGCCGTGCTGCGTACTATCGAAAGAGTAGGAAGTGGTCTGAT
The DNA here is from genome assembly GCA_903886975.1 of uncultured beta proteobacterium. Taxonomy (GTDB): domain Bacteria; phylum Pseudomonadota; class Gammaproteobacteria; order Burkholderiales; family Rhodocyclaceae; genus Propionivibrio. The sequence goes on along the minus strand of CAISOB010000074.1, from coordinate 88,794 downwards.
AAATCGGCACGGCAACGGCCTTGGTCGTCGGTTCGGGGCTATAGCCGGCGTGTACGGCGAGGGTTTCAAGTTTCATGGAGACTCCGAGGGCGGTGTTATATGCGGAGTGCGAATCTTAGCACTTGCGCACCGGAAACCGCTTCGAACCCGTTCCGACCCGCCCGCACTCCCGGACCGGAAATATCGAGTAACCGCGGCACGTGCATCCGGATATTCAGGGATCTTCTTCGCACAATTGAGCATTCGAAATTTAATGTTTGTCTTTTCTTGACAGTGCATTAGGCGCATGCTGAAATCCAAAGCACAGAAGCAATAAATATCGCGGCATGTCCGCAGTCTCTTCAAATGGCTTCATCCGATTTTCGTCTGGTCACGTTGGCAGGGCACCGGCACGATCTGTGTTGAGCGTTCGCCTCGTGGTAGCAAGGGCAGACCTGCATGCTGGAAGTTAAAGACATCTCCAAGAACTTTCGCGGCGTGCACGCGCTCGCTCGGGTGAGCGCGAGTTTCTATGACGCCGAGATACACGGACTTGTCGGCGAGAACGGGGCCGGAAAAAGCACGCTGATGAAGATCGTTTCGGGTGTTTATCCGCCTGATGCCGGCGTAATCAATCTCGACCGGACGCCGGTCAGCTTCACTTCTCCGCTTGACGCCTATAACGCCGGCATCCGTATCGTTCACCAGGAACTCAGCCTGATCCGCTCGCTTTCCATTGCGGAAAATATGTTCATCCACAAGTTCCGCAATGCCGGTCCGTTCAGCAAGGTAGGCCGGAAGAAGCTTGAGGCGGATGCACAGAAAACGCTGCAAGAGTGGAACATCGACCTCGATGCGTCGTACAAGATCAAGGACGTCTCGATGGGCGTCCGCCAGTTGGTCGAAATCGCCCGCGAACTGTCGACCGGCGGCAAGATCGTCATTCTTGACGAGCCGACCTCCTCGCTGACCTACAAAGAGATCGATCAGTTGTTCGGAGTGATGAAACATCTCAAGCAAAAACGCTATACGCTCATTTTCATTTCGCACCGGCTCAATGAAGTGACGGATATCGTCGACCGCATCACCGTGCTGCGCGACGGCGAGGTGATGGTGACCGCCGAGAAGAAGGATCTGACGCCGGTGCAGATGATCAACATGATCGCCGGCCGGGAGGTGAAGGACCTCTTCCCCAAGACTGAAGTCGAGATCGGCAAGACGGCGCTGGAGGTCAGGAAGCTCTCCGGCGAGGGTTTCAATTGCCTCGATTTCGACGTCAAGTGGGGCGAGATCCTGGGAATCGCCGGGCTCGTCGGGGCGGGCCGGAGCGAGTTGGTCAGATGTCTCTACGGTATCAATCCCCGCTATACGGGCGAAATTTATCTCGACGGGACGAAAGTCGATATCGACTCTCCGGAGAAGGCCATCCGGCACAGTGTCGGATTCTTGAGCGAGAGCCGCGGCATCGACGGCATTTTCCCGGATATGACGGTGGCACTGAATCTGGTGATCCTGAAGATCCGCGACGTGATCAAGAGGATCTTTCTCGACAAGAAGCGGATCAGGGAAAAGCATTCGCGCCTGGTCTCCGACCTCAACATTGTCTGTCGCGATCCCGAACACCAGAAGATATCGGAACTGTCAGGGGGAAATCAGCAGAAAACCCTGTTCGGGCGGCTGCTCGGCTCGCAGCCGAAGATCCTGCTTCTCGATGAACCGACGCGCGGCGTCGATATCGCCAACAAGACCGAAATCCACAAGGTCATGGGCAAGTTCGTCAAGGCCGGCGGCGCGATCATCATGGTCTCGTCCGAGCTCGACGAACTGATCGGCGTCAGCGACAGGATACTCGTGCTTCATGAAGGCCGGCATGTCGGAAGCTTTTCCCGCGGCGGACTCAACAAGGAGGCCATACTGCTATGCATGATGGACGTGAAGAAGCCGAACTGAAAACAACAGCCATGGCGAAGTCGCGGCACTTTTTCAAGAATACAAAAGGGCTTTACTTGCTCGCCGCGCTGGTCATCGTGTTCGTCTTTTTCGCGGCAATCAATCCGCGGTTCTCCAGCGTCAATAACCTCATCAACATTGCGCGCCAGATGTCGATCAACATGGTCATCGCCGTCGGCATGACCTTCGTGATCATCAGCGGCGGCCTTGATCTCTCGGTCGGTTCGATCGGCATCATGTGCGGCTGCCTCGTCGGTGTGTTGATGGCCGGTTTCGACGTTCCCATCATCGTCGCTTTGATGATCGGCCTGTGCGTCGGTGGCGTGGTCGGTTTCATCAACGGCTATGTCATCGCCAAGTTCCGCGTTCCGCCCTTCGTGGCCACCCTGGCCATGATGTCCATCGCGCGCGGCGTGGCGATCATCGAGACCGGCGGCTACATCATCAGCGGTTTTCCGGCAAAATTCAACGAGATCGGAATCGGCTTCTTCCTCGGGATTCCGTTTCCCGTTTATGTAATGGTTGTCGTCGTGATTATCGGGCAGATCATCTTGAGCAAGACCGAGTTCGGGCTCAACGTCTACGCCCTGGGCGGCAACGAGCGGGCGGCGCGATTGGCCGGCCTCAAGGTGGACGCGATGAAGCTGAAGATCTACACGATCAGCGGCGTTCTCTCGGCGATCGGTGGCATCCTGCTGACCGCCCGCGTCGTTTCCGCACAGCCGGCGCTGATGGTGTCGACCAATCTTGAAGTGATCGCCGCGGTTTTCGTCGGTGGCACGCGCATGGGGGGCGGCGAGGGCGGCATGTTGCAGACGGTGATGGGCGCCGTATTGATGGCTTTCCTGTTCAACGGGCTCAATATCATCGGCATTGGTTACGAATGGCAGCAGGTGGCCATCGGCGTCATTCTTATCGGCGCAGTAGGAATGGACATGCGGAGCAGTCATCAGTCGATTTGATGCGTCAGGGGATTTCGGGTGGGTTTCACTATGACGGCAGTTGCTGCCATATAACAGTCAGGGAGATATGTTTATGAAACAAAATATCGTCAGGCTATTCGTTGTCTTGTTGCTGAGCGTTTCATTGGGCAGCGTCTTTGCAGCGGATGCGAAAAAAATCGTGATTGGTGTGTCCATGGTCCAGAAGGATTCCGACTGGTGGAACACCATGGGCAAGTTCACCGACCAGGCGTACCACGCCGAAGGCTGGGAAACGGTGACAATCTGGGCCGCCGGCGACCAGCAGAAACAGATCAAGGACGTCGAAGATCTGGTGGCCATGGGCATCAAATATATCGTCATGGGACCGATCCAGGCCGAAGGCAGCATGGTCGCCGTCGATGCCGCGACCAAAGCAGGAATTCCGGTCATCACCATCGGACGCCTTTCAAACACCAAGAACGCATACGCCGAAATCATCGGCAACGACCCGGATTTCGGCAAAGTGCAAATGGAGCAGATCCACAAGGATTATCCGAACGGGGCCAACATCGTTTATCTTTTTGGGCCGGTGGGTGCGGGCTACGCCGTGCAGATGTGGGAGCAGGGCACACAGCCGAAGCTGGCCGAGTATCCGAACCTGAAGATTCTCGAGCAGTACAGGAATCCTTCGGACATTACCTCGGACGGAATGAAATCGGCTGAGGACGCGATCGTCCGTTACGGCGACAAGATCAACGTGATCGCCGCGACCAACGACGGGCTGGCCCTGGGTGCGGTTCGCGCCGTGCAGGCGGCCGGACTCGGCGACAAGATCAAGGTCTATGGCGCCGGCTTGACGCTGATGGGCATCGAAGCCGTGCACAACGGAACGATGCGCTTTACCGCGCTGCGCAGCCAGGCCAAGGTCGCCGAGAAATCGGTTGAATTTCTCAAGATGGCGATGAAAGGTGAGAAGCCCGGCGAAAAACGCGCGCTTATTCCGCCCGTTCCGGTCACCAAGGAAAATGTCTTGACCGTCAAAGACGCGATGTTCGGCGGCACGGTGACCGCTCCGGAAACCTGGAAGCCGAAGAAGTAAAACATAGCGTTTCGGCAAATCCGGGAATTCTCCCGGCTTTGCCGCGCTGTCCAACGCGACACAGGAGTTTGAGATGAACCTTGCAATTCCACAGACCATGCAAGCCTTGGTGCTGCCCAAGGCCGGCGAATTCGACATCCGCGAAATCGCGGTTCCGGTGCCCGGCCCCTACGAAGTTCTGTGCCGGGTGCGTGCCGTCGCGATCTGCGGCAGTGACCCGGAAGTCGTCCACGGCGGCCTGGCCGGGTATTGGCCGCCCGCCTATCCTTTCACGCCTGGGCACGAATGGTCCGGGGAAGTCGTTGCCCTTGGCGAGAGCGTCAGCAGCTTCGAGATCGGCGACCGCGTTGCCGGCGAAGCCTGGAAGGGCTGCGGCACCTGCTACAACTGTGTCGAGGGGCATTACAACCTGTGCCAGAACTACGGCAAGACCGAGGCGGGAATGCGCCATTACGGCTTCCGGCATCAAGGTGCCTATGCGCAGTACAACACCTACTCGGTGAAAAGCATTCACAAGATGTCGCGCAACATTTCCTTCCGCGAAGGCGCTCTCGTCGATACGGCGGGCGTCGCGGCGCACGGGCTCGAATTGACCGGGATCACGCCGGGCGGAACGGTCGCCGTCATCGGGCCGGGACCGATCGGCATCATGACGATGCGCATGGCCAAGATCCTCGGCGCGAACCGGGTGATCATGGTAGGCCGCCGCTCGCGCCTGCAATCGGCAGCGAAACTGGGCGCCGAGGTGCTCGTCGATATCGAGAAGGTCGATCCGGTCAAGGCGGTGCGCGAAGCGACCGGTGGCGTCGGTGTCGATCAGGCGTTTGAATGTTCGGGCGCCGAAGGTACGCTGAACCAGGCCATCGGCATGGTCCGCGAAGGCGGCCGCATCGGTCTGCTCGGCGTCCCGCCGGCGTCGGTGATGGAAAAGATCCCGTTCAAGTATGTCTGCCGCAACGAAATCGCCATCTTCGGCGTCAAGGCCAATCCGAACGTGTCGCGCAAGGTCATCGCGCTGATGGAGAGCGGCAAGCTGGTCGTCAAGGACCTGATCACTCACGTCTTCCCGCTGGCCGAGTTCGCACAGGCGCTTGACACTTTCGAGCATCGCAAGGACGGCGCCGTCAAGGTCGTGGTCGAGCCGAACGGCAAGGAGTAATTCAGAAGACAGAGGACAGGGGACAGAAAGAAATTGGACACCGGTTTGCGCCGGTTTGACGGTCTTTTCAGAGGCCCAAGGATCGAGCGAGCGCAGGCCAGGCAAGGCGCCGGCTTGCGCCGCATAGCAGCGCTATGCAAGCATACCGGCAACGCCGCATGGCCAAGCGCAGCCGATACTTTACTCTGGGCGCATTTGGGGGAAGAGGATCACATCGCGGATGTTCGACGAGTCGGTGAGCAGCATGACCAGCCGGTCGATGCCGATGCCGCAGCCGCCGGTCGGCGGCAAGCCGTATTCGAGCGCGCGGATGTAGTCGGCGTCGTAATACATCGCCTCCTCATCGCCGGCGTCCTTGGCTTTGGCCTGTTCGAGGAAGCGCGCCGCCTGGTCTTCGGGATCATTGAGCTCCGAGAAGCCGTTGGCAATTTCGCGGCCGACGATGAACAGCTCGAAGCGCTCGGCAATTCCCGGCTTGCTGTCGCTGCAGCGCGCCAGCGGGCTGATTTCGGCCGGATAGTCGACGATGAAGGTCGGATCCCAGAGGTCGGCTTCGGTCGTCTCCTCGAACATTAGGAGCTGCAGCGTTCCGAGGCCCATGCCTTTTTTGACCTCGGCTTTCATCGCCGTCAGTTTCTGCGCCAGCCAGTCGGCGTCGTTCAACTGTTCCGTCGTGTATTGCGGGTGGTACTTGCGGATCGCTTCGACCATGGTCAAGCGGTCGAAGGGTTTGGATAGGTCGAGCGTTCGTTCCTGATAGACGAACACTTCGGTGCCGAGCGCTTCGCGCGCCGCGTGGCGCAACAGCCCTTCCGTGAAGTTCATCACCATGCGGCATTCGGAATAAGCCTCGTAGAACTCCATCATCGTGAACTCGGGATTGTGGCGTGGGCTCATCCCTTCGTTGCGGAAGTTGCGGTTCATTTCGAAAACTTTTTCGAAACCGCCGACGACGAGCTTCTTGAGATAAAGCTCGGGGGCGATGCGCAGGAAGAGCTCCATGTCGAGCGCATTGTGGTGTGTCTTGAACGGCCGCGCCGATGCACCGCCGGGGATCGGGTGCATCATCGGCGTTTCGACTTCGAGGAAGGCGTGGGCCGTCATGTAGTTGCGCAGCGACTGGACGATGCGGCTACGCGCGATGAAGGTGAAGCGCGACTGCTCGCTCATGATCAGGTCGAGATAGCGCATGCGGTATTTCTGTTCCTGGTCGGACAGGCCATGGAACTTCTCGGGCAGCGGGCGCAGCGATTTGGTGAGCAGGCGGATTTCCGCGCACTGGACGGTCAGCTCGCCGGTCCTTGTGCGAAACAGCGTGCCGACGGCGCCGATGATGTCGCCGATGTCCCAGCGCTTGAAGTCGGCATAGGTTTCTTCGCCGACCTTGTCGCGCGCCACGTAGAGCTGGACGCGCCCGGAGACGTCCGAGATGCTGATGAACGAAGCCTTGCCCATGACCCGCTTCAACATGATGCGTCCGGCGACCTTGACTTCGACCTGCGCCGCTTCGAGTTCCTCGCCGGATTTGTCCGCATAGACTTCGGCAATTTTCCCGGCGGTGTTCTCGCGCAAAAAATCGTTCGGGTAGGCTTTGCCGCTGGCGCGCCATTCAGCGAGCTTGGCGCGGCGTTCGGCGATGATGTGGTTTTCGTCCTGTTGGGCAACCGGACTGTTCTGTTCTTCGGACATGGGTGTCTCGCAATCAGTGATAGATAGGGTGAGGCGTCAGACGCCTTGTTTCAGCGACGCTTCGATGAACTGGTCGAGATCGCCGTCGAGCACGCTTTGCGTATGGCCGACTTCGACGTTGGTGCGCAGATCCTTGATGCGCGACTGGTCGAGTACGTAGGAGCGGATCTGGTGCCCCCAGCCGATGTCGGTCTTGGCGTCTTCGAGCTTTTGCTGCTCGGCCTGGCGCTTGCGGATTTCGGCTTCGTACATGCGCGATTTCAACATGGCCATCGCTTCGGCGCGGTTGCGGTGCTGCGAACGGTCGTTCTGGCACTGGACGACGATGCCCGTCGGAATATGCGTGATGCGCACCGCCGAGTCGGTCTTGTTAATGTGCTGGCCGCCGGCGCCGGAGGCGCGGTAGGTGTCGATGCGCAGATCGGCCGGGTTGATGTCGATTTCAAACGAATCGTCGATTTCAGGGTACACGAAGACCGAGCAGAAGCTGGTGTGGCGGCGCGCGTTCGAGTCGAACGGCGATTTGCGCACCAGGCGGTGGATGCCGGTCTCCGAGCGCAGCATGCCAAAACAATAATCGCCGGTGAGCTTGATGGTCGCTGTCTTGATGCCGGCGACTTCGCCCTCGGATTCCTCAAGAACGTCGACAGTGTAGCCTTTGCGCTCGCCGTACTTGATGTACATGCGCAGCAGCATGGCTGCCCAATCCTGGGCCTCGGTGCCGCCGGCGCCGGCCTGGATATCGACGAAGCAGTTAAGCGGGTCGGCCGGATTGTTGAACATGCGGCGAAATTCGAGTGCGGCGATCTGTTTTTCAATCGCGTCGACGTCGCCGGAAACGGCATTGAGCGTGTCGTCGTCATTTTCCTCGCGCGCCATCGTGAACAACTCGCCGGCATCCTTGAGACCGTCACTGACGCGGTCGAGCGTCAGCACGACTTTCTCGAGCGCTTTCTTTTCGCGCGAGAGTTCCTGTGCGCGCTCGGTCTTGTCCCAGACCTTGGGGTCTTCGAGTTCGCGCGAAACGGCGCTCAGTTGATCGAACTTCTGATCGTAGTCAAAGATACCTCCGCAGCTCGGCGGTTCGCAGAGCGAGATCCGCGAGCCGGTTGGCGATGATATTGAGTTGTTCGGCTTCCATGTTTGTTCCGGCGCTGAAATAAAGCAGGCATTATAACCGCTGCGCGCTCGCCACTAGCGGCGGCTGTATGAATGCACAGTATGGCTATTTGCGTCGCGTCGGGAGTAGGCTTTGCGCATTGCTTCGCGCGGAAACGAATCAATCATGAAAAGCAAAAAGTCCCGCTGGATGCCGCAAATCGGCAGCGTGGCCAGCTACATCGGCCGTGCCAGCCGGCTCGCGCGCGGCGGTTACACCGTTCGCGTCGTCGCTGAAACCTGTGCTGACCGCATGCTCGTCGAAGCCATCGGCCGGTCCGGCGCGCCGGTAAGATTCACGGTCAAGCGCGAGAACCTCGCGCCGCTACAGCCGGGTCTTTTCGACTAGTGGCACGCTGATCAACCCGTCACACCGGCGAAAGCCGGTGTCCAGTTCGTCGCCTTTACTGGATTCCGGCTTTCGCCGGAATGACGAATCTCCACTTAATCAGCCTTTTCCCAGAAGCTTGGCAAGTTACGACGTCCCGCGCCGTCTCAAGGCTTTCTATCGCGTCGAAGAACCGCGGCGCCGGTGTCTGCAGTTAATCCGGCTGCGTAGCAACGTTTTTCCGCCGCCGTTAATTGCTTGATCCGGTATTCCGCTTTCAATGCGCTCGAGTGATCGGCGTATTCGATACTGGCGAGCAGGCGGGTGGGCGGGTGCATGCGCGTGTAGCGGGCACCCTTTCCGGCAAGGTGTGCGGCATAGCGCGCCGCCACGTCGACGGCAATTCCGGTATAAATGCTTCCGTCATTGCACTCGATGAGGTAGAGATACCACGGCGCTTGCGGCAGCGCCTCGGCCTCTCCGCGTGTCAGGACATCGTTCACGCGACGCCCGCCACCTCGCCGCCGAGCGCGGCGATCAGGTCGTCGAGCAGGCGCGCCAGTTCGCCGCTCATCAGCGTGAAATCGAGGTCGAAGCGTTCGTCTTCGTTCTCGGCCTGGCCGTCGGCCTCTTCCTTGAGAATGTCGAGAAAAGCGAGGCGCTTGATCTCGAGCTTTTCGTTGAGCAGAAAGGAAATGCGTTCGCCCCAGGTCAGCGCCAGGCGCGTCACGACCTTGCCCTTGGCGATATGCTGGCCAATTTCCTCACCTTCGAGCGTGTGCTTGACATAGCGCACCTTGGCGTTTTCAGCCGAGCACATTTCAAGATCCTGATCGAGCGTAAAGCTGCTCGGCGCTTCGCCCTCGGCAACCCAGCCGGTCATTGCCGCCGACGGCGACTGGTTGACCTTGATCAGCGTCGCCGGCAGGCCGGCGACCGCTTTACGCAACTGCTCGAGAAACTCTTCGGCCTTGGCCGGCGCGGCGGCGTCGATGACCAGCCAGCCGTTGATCGGGTCTATCCAGCCGAAGGTGGTGCGGCGACGCGTGAAGGCGCGCGGCAACAATTCGATGGTCATCGCTTCGCGCAATTCGCGCATCTCCTTTCGTCCCACGCGACGGCCTTCGGCGTCTTCGATCGCGTTCGCCCGCTCGTCGGCGAATTGCTTGACGACACTTGTCGGCAGCAGTTTTTCTTCGGCAGCGAGCGCCAGCAGGTATTGCCGATTGACGACATGAACGAGCGCGCCGCCGGCGCAGGGCGGAACCCAGCCCAGGCTCTGCGCGGCGCTGGCGCCGCACGGTTGCAAGACGAGGACGGCCAATTCTTCTTCAAGACGAGCCGATTTGGTAGCCCAGTTTTTCGGCAGGCGGTAGAGTTGCAGGTTTCTAAACCACATCGTTCTGACCCAAAAAAAGGCTGGATTATAGGGCTGAAAGCGCGGCAGCTTTGATCGATTTCGGCTTATCGCACGCCACGATTATTTTGTGAGTTGAATGTGGGCGGCTGTGTAGTTCATAATACAGGTATGAATGAACCTCTAGCCATCGATCCGCGCCGCCGGATTCGCGAACTTCTTGCCATCCCCGAGCGGGATCGCACCGACGAACAGTGGGACGAGTTGAACGAGCTCGAAATCCGCACGGCGCCCGGTAACCGGGAATCGGATCGGCAACAACCGGGCGCGCCCGAGGGCCGCCAGAATTTCGCAGCGCAGGGCCGGCGCAATCAGGGTGTCAAGGGACCGCGCCCTGACCTCAGGATCGATACCCGCACCGATGTGCGGCCGCAAGAGGGGAGGGCCGACGGGCGGCCGCCCAAGCGCCAGCATAGACGCCCGAAACGCCCGATCGAGACGCCCGGCAACAGTTGATTTTCGACCGGCAGCCAAGGAACCCGAGAAAGATCTCGGGTTTTTTTATGTCCGCAATTCAGAACCGCGCGTTCAACCTGAACAATCGGTCGTTGCCCGATTCGGCGCCCCAGACTTCACCCTGCCGGCCGAGGATCTGCCGTACGGCCGCGTTGCTGCGGTTGGAGGGAAAGCTGTCGAATTTTTCGCTGCGCGGATCGAAGCGGATGATCGCATTGCTGTTCCATTCGCTCATCCATACCTTGTCCTCATCGTCGACCCAGACCGCGTAGACGTGCGCGTCTCCGGGCAGTTTCCACTCGCGCCAGTTGCGCGTCGCCGGGTCGTAGCGTCCAAGCTGGCCGGTGTTCCAGTAACTGACCCAGATCCTGCCCTGCGTATCTGACCAGACGCGGCGCGCTCCCTGGCCACTGGTCGGCGGCTCGATGATTGTCGCCGCGCCGCTTTGCGGATCGATTCGCGCAATGTGGCTGGCGGCGAGCGAAGCGTAGTAGATCGCGCCGTCCGGCGTGCTGGTGATGCCGTAGGGTCCACGTCCGCGCGGGGCTTTCCAGACCTTGAGTTCGCCGCTCGCCGGCAACAGCCGCCCGTAGAAGCCGTTCTGTCCGGTGAACCACAGGCGGCCCTGTGCATCGAAGGCGAGGGTGTTGAGATTGGCGTCGGCCGCTTCGGCGGGCAGCGGCCAGCGGCGCACGGCGCGGCTGTGCGGGTCATAGCGCAGGATGGCGTTCTGGCCGCCGTCGGTGATCCACGCCGCGCCGTCGGGACCGACGATCACGCCATGCGGCGCTGAACCCGGGCCGAGCGCGATTTCTTCGACGTGGCCGGTTTTGGGGTCGAGGATGCCAAGCTTGCCGGTGCTTTGCGCGGTGAAATAGACCGGGCCGTCGGTTCGCGGCGTCGCCGCGACATCGTGCGGGTGTGAGCCGGATTTGACGTCGAAGTAGGTCGGCACGGGGAGGGCTGCGTGGGCCGCTGGCGCGAATGCACACAGGGCAATGATCAAGGTCAAAGTGATTCGCGGCATGGCGCGCCTCCTGCGCAGGGTGATCGCTCTGCGTTCGTTGGAGGTAGGGGATGCCTGCCAGGTTCCGCTCTGCGCGCTGTATGCCTGAAGGGACAGCGCAGACGGCAAGGGAACTTCTTGTTCTTGCCGAACTCGAATTACTGTATATAATTACAGTACTCGAGGAAGCCTGTCATGACCCCACGCATCATCTGCCCGCACTGCCATTGCGCTATCGATCCCCTGACTCTGGAAACGGCGGTCAGTGCTCAGGCGCAGTATCGAATCTGCCCGGAATGTGACGGCCCCATCGTTGTGGGCTGTGCCGACATTGACGGCGCCGCAACCACGTCTGCATTGGAAGCGGCACCGGTCGAACGGGCGCGCAGCCATGCCGCGAGCTATTGATCAGCGACGATGAAAGCCGCAGTCGCTCTTGCCGAAATTCTCGCCCGGCCCGATGTCTGGTGCGCCGATCGCCTGGCCAGCGCGGCCATCCCGGCGCTGGCCAGCGGCTTTGCCCGGCTTGATGCCGAATTGCCGGGCGGCGGCTGGCCGCGTGGTGCGCTCACTGAAATCCTCGCCGATGGCACCGGGCTCGGCGAATGTTCGCTGCTGCTGCCGGTGCTCGGGCGCATGCGCGAGGAGGGCCGCTGGTCGCTGCTGGTGGCGCCGCCCTATTCGCTCAACGGCACAGCCTGGGCGGCGCGCGGAATTGATCTCGCGCGCCTCGCCGTGGTCTCGCCAAGCCGGCCGCGCGATGCGCTGTGGGCGGCCGAGCACGCTCTGGCCAGCGGCGCGCTCGGAGCGCTGCTGTGCTGGACGACATCCATCGATGCGGCACAGGTCAGGCGTCTGCAGGTCGCCGCCGCCGGCAGCGACACCCTGGCTTTCCTGTTTCGGCCACTGCGTGCGCGCAGCGAATCATCGGCCGCCGCATTGCGGCTTTTGCTTACCGCCGGTGCACACGCCACGCTCGCGGTCGATCTGCTCAAGCGTCGCGGGCCGCCGTGCACGCGGACGCTCCATCTCGAGGTGCCGCGGCCGCTGCAGTGGCGCGCAAACCATGAATCCTGTCAAATCCATGCCGCCGACGCCGCTCTGGCTGGCCCTGCATCTGCCATCTCTCGCGCTCGAAGCCAACGCCCCCTTGCCTTCGCCTAGCGCCGTCGTCGAACAGGGGCGCATTGTCCTTGCCGACGCGGCGGCAGGCCAGGCCGGCGTTGCCGATGGCATAGGCGTCGCAGCGGCGCGCATGCTCGCCCCGGCGATCACGCTGATCGCGCGCAACCTGCCGCGCGAAAGCGCTGCACTGCATATCCTGGCCTGCTGGGCAGGCGGCCTGACGCCGAAGATCAGCCTGACGCCCGACACCCTGTTGCTCGAGATCGGCAGCTGCCTGCGCCTTTTTGGCGGCGTCGGGAAAATCGTCAGCACCGCGCGCGCGGGTATAGCGGCGCAGGGCTTTGCGCTGGCGCTGGCCGTTGCGCCGACGCCCCGGGGCGCGCAGTGGCTGGCGCAGAGCGGCAGCTCGGCAATCTGCCTCGATGCCGACAGCATGCGCCGGCAATTGGAAACCCTGCCGCTTGCCGTACTGCCGGACAAGGCGGCAAGTACGCTGGCGCGCTTCGGTGCGCGCACCCTCGCCGATGTGCGCCGGTTGCCGAGCGCGGCGCTCGGCCGGCGCATCGGCGCGGCCAGTCTGCAAGTCTTGGCACAGGCTTTTGGCGAACTGGCCGACCCGCGCGCCGAATTTATTTTTCCCGAGCAGTTCAGCCTGTCGTTGCCGCTGCCGGCTGCGGTCGAGACGGCTGCGGCGCTGCTCTTTGCCGCGCGCCGCCTGACTTCGGCGCTGTCCGGCTGGCTGATCGTCCGCCAGGCGGGCGTACGCGAAATGACCTTGTGCTTGCAGCACCGGCGCGAGGAGACCCGGCTGGTCCTGCAGTTCGCCGAACTCACCGCTGCCGGGGAACGCTTCGAGCGGGTCTTGCGCGAACGGCTCGAAAACCTGCCGCTCCGGGCGCCGGTCGAGGCGATCCGGCTCGAAGCGAGCCGGGTGGATGCGCTTGCCGGCCGCAGCCGCGCGCTGTTCAATGACGCAGCCGGCGAGCAGGAGGCGATCGCCGCGCTGCTCGAACGGCTCTGCGCAAGGCTTGGCGAAAAACAGATCTATCGCCTGGCTGTGCATGATGATCACCGTCCCGAGTACGCCACACAGTGCATCCCTCTCTTCGCCAAGGCCGTGCCGAGCGAAGCGCGGGCGCTGCCGCGCCCACTCTGGCTGCTGGCCAAGCCGCAGTCGCTGGCGGAGAGCGCCGGCCGCCCGCAGCGCCGCGGTCCGCTGCGCTTGCTGGCGGGGCCGGAACGCATTGAAGCGGGCTGGTGGGATGGTGGAGAAATGCGCGGAGAAATGAGCGCTGAAAAGGGCGGCGAAGCGGTCGGGGACATTCGCCGCGATTACTTCATCGCGCTATCAAACGATGCCTGCTGGCTGTGGATTTATCGCGAATGCCGCGAACCGGGCGGCTGGTATCTACATGGTTTCTTCTCATGAAACTGCCCGATTACGCCGAGCTGCACTGTCTGTCGAACTTCAGCTTCCTGCGCGGCGCCTCGCATGCCGAAGAGCTGGCTGAGCGCGCGCAGGCGCTCGGCTACGCAGCGTTGGCAATCACCGATGAATGCTCGTTCGCCGGCATCGTACGCGCGCATCTGGCGGCCAAGGAAGCCGGGCTCAAGCTGCTGATCGGCAGCGAAATGCTTCTCGAGAGCGGCATGAAGCTCGTGCTGCTGGCGCAGAACCGCGCCGGCTACGGCAACCTTTCGGCGATCATCAGCCTGGGCCGGCGCCGCGCTGAAAAAGGAACCTATTCGCTGAGCCGCGGCGATCTTGCGCGCGGCATCGCCGATTGCCTGGCGTTGTGGATCGCGCCGCCGACGGCGGCGGCAGAAGAAGGGCAGTGGCTGGCCGCTGCTTTTCCCGGGCGCTGCTGGATCGCTTTCGAGCGTCACCTGCTCGCCGACGACCGCGAGCGGCTATCCGCGCTGCGCGCCCTGTCGGCGGCGAGCGGCCTGCCGCTCGTCGCCTCGGGCGACGTGCATATGCATGTGCGCGGGCGCCGGCCCTTGCAGGATATGCTGACCGCGCTGCGCCTCAATACGAGCGTCGATTGCGCCGGCCATGCGCTTTTCGCCAACGGCGAACGGCACCTGCGCACGCGCCCGCAACTCGCGCGCCTCTACCCGCCCGAGTTACTTGCCGAGACCCTGCATGTGGCCGCGCTGTGCGATTTTTCGCTCGACGAACTGCGCTACGAGTATCCCGAGGAAGTCGTTCCCGCCGGCCAGACGCCGGCCGGCTACCTCAAGGCCGAGGTCGAGAAAGGCCTCGCGGTGCGTTACCCACACGGCGTCACGGCGAAGGTCGCGCACCAGATCGCGCATGAACTCGCGCTGATCAGTGAAATGCGCTATGAAGCCTATTTTCTCACCGTCTATGACATCGTCAAATTCGCCCGCGAGCAGACGATTCTCTGCCAGGGCCGCGGTTCGGCCGCCAACTCGGCGGTGTGCTACGCGCTCGGAATTACCGAGGTCGATCCGGCGCAGTCCGACATGCTGTTCGAGCGCTTCATTTCGCGCGAACGCAACGAGCCGCCCGACATCGACGTTGACTTCGAACACCAGCGGCGCGAGGAAGTCATTCAGTACATCTATGCCAAATACGGCCGCGAACGCGCGGCGCTGACGGCCACCGTCATCTGCTACCGGACGCGTTCGGCGCTGCGCGACTGCGGCCGCGCCTTAGGCATCGACATCGATCGCATCAATGCCCTGACCGCCTCGCTCGGCTGGTGGGAAAAACGCGAGGAGCTGGCCGCGCGCTTTGCCGCCGTCGGCCTCGATGCGGACAGTCCGCGCGTCGAAAAATGGCTGGTCCTGGCCAAGCAGCTGATGGGTTTTCCGCGCCACCTGTCGCAGCATGTCGGCGGTTTCGTGATCAGCCGCGGCCGCCTCGATCGCCTGGTGCCGATCGAGAATGCGGCGATGCAGGAGCGCAGCATCATCCAGTGGGACAAGGACGACATCGACGCACTCGGCCTGATGAAAGTCGATGTGCTGGCCCTCGGCATGCTCACGGCGATCCGCCGCGCGCTTGACACCATCTCGCAGCGCGAGGGCCGCAGCTTTCGCATGCAGGACATTCCGCGCGAAGACCCTGCCGTCTACGAGATGATAGTCCACGCCGATACGGTCGGCGTGTTCCAGATCGAATCGCGCGCGCAGATGTCGATGCTGCCGCGCCTGAAGCCCCGCTGTTTTTATGATTTAGTCATCGAAGTGGCGATCGTCCGGCCCGGGCCCATCCAGGGCGGCATGGTGCATCCCTATCTGCGCCGGCGGCAGGGGCTGGAGCCCGAGGCCTACCCTTCGGCGACGGTCAAGTCGGTCTTGCAGCGAACCTTGGGCGTGCCGATTTTCCAGGAGCAGGTGATGCAGCTGGCCATCGTCGCGGCGGGATTTACGGCCGGCGAAGCCGATCAGCTGCGCCGTTCGATGGCGGCGTGGAAAAGGCGCGGCGGCGTCGAGAAATTCCGTAACAAGCTGATCGACGGCATGCTGGCGCGCGCGTACACGCGCGAATTCGCCGAAGCCGTTTTCCGCCAGATCGAAGGTTTCGGTGAATACGGTTTTCCTGAATCGCATGCGGCGAGTTTCGCGCTCCTCGTCTATATCTCGGCGTGGCTGAAGCGGCATGAGCCCGCCGTTTTTCTCGCCGGCCTGCTCAATGCGCAGCCGATGGGTTTCTACTCGGCCTCGCAACTCGTGCAGGATGCGCGCCGCCATCGCATCGAGGTGCTGGCGCCGGATGTGCTGCACAGCGGCTGGGAAGCGACGGTGACTGCGGCCCGTGGCGTTCGCCTCGGGCTGCAGCAGATCAACGGGCTGGGGCGGGAAGCCGGCGAGCGCATCGCTGCGGCGCGCCCGTATGGCGATGTCACCGACCTCGCCCAGCGCGCTGGTCTATCCCGCGACGAGATGGACCGACTGGCTGCTGCGGGGGCGCTGGCCGCGCTCGCCGGGCATCGCCGCGCGGCGGCGTGGGCCGTGGCCGGCGTTCCCATGCAGCGCGATCTGCTGCGCGCCGCGCCGGCCGGCGAAACGGCGCCGGCACTCGCCGCGCCGGCCGAGGGCGAGGAACTCGTCGCCGATTACGCCACCCTGAATCTGACGCTCGGCCGCCATCCCCTGAATCTCTTGCGCCACTTGCTGATGCAGCGGCGATACCTGACTGCTGTCGCCTTGCGCGGCCTCTCGAACAATTGCCCGGCGCGCTGCGCCGGGATCGTGACCTGCCGGCAGCGTCCGGGAACGGCCAGCGGCGTCGTCTTCCTGACCCTCGAGGACGAGACCGGCCTGGCAAACGTCATCGTCCATCCGAAGCTTGCCGAAGGCCAGCGCCGCGAATTGCTGTCGGCAAGGCTGCTCGGCGTCCTCGGCGTTTTGCAGCGCGAAGGCGAGGTCGTTCATCTGATTGCCAAACGCTTGATGGACCACAGCGAACTGCTCGGGAAGCTGACGACGAGCAGCCGCGATTTTCACTGAGCGCCAGCCGGTGACAAATACGCTATCCTAAGGCCTATGTGTGGACGTTACGTCGCTCCCGACGAAGCCGAAATCGAGGCCTTCTGGCATATCGGCCGCAACAACTGGCGCAGCCCCTATGCGCGCGTCCGCCAGACGCGTTTCAACGTCGCACCACAGCAGGGCAATCCGCAAAACCACGTGCCGGTGATTCGTGCCGGCACCGACGGCGTGCTCGAACTGACCGACATGCAGTGGTGGCTGCTGCCTTTCTGGTCGAGGGAAGCGCGCATCAAATATGCGACCTTCAACGCGCGCGTCGAGACCGTCGCCAGCAGCCCGAGTTTTCGTGAACCGTTCAAGCGCAGGCGCTGCCTGATCCCGGCCAGGGGCTGGTACGAGTGGCAGGATCTTCCTGGCGGAAAGCAGCCCTGGTACTTTCACGCGGCGGACAATTCGCTTCTGGCTTTCGCCGGGCTTTGGGATCGCTGGCAAGGCGAAGGTCAAGCGATCGAGTCCTGCACCATCATCGTCGGCGAACCCGACGCTGCCGTGGCCGGCGTGCATGACCGGATGCCCTTGCTGCTGCCGGGCGACCGTCACGCCGCCTGGCTGGATCCCGAACTCACCGACTCGGCGACCGTGCGTGCGCTGTTGCAGGCCGCTGCGCCGGTCGGAATCGCCTTCCATCCGGTCAGCAGGCGCGTCGGCAATACGGCAAACGACGGACCGGAGTTGATCGAAGCTTGCGCCGAGGCCGCGCCAGCGCGCGACGCCTGATCAAGAAATCGGCAGCAGCAGCCCGCGTCAGCGCACTGCGCCAGTCACGTCGCGCACCTTGCCCAGAAGTTCGCGCCCGGGGACGATGGCGGTCGTTACGGCCGGTTCGCCGGCGCTGGTCACCAGCCGGCTGGCGATGCGGTCAACGCTGAGCACGACGAGCAGTTTTTCCTTCTCGGGCGATTCGGAGGTGACGACGGCTTCGGCCAGTACGTTGCCGCCCGCCAGCAGCGCGGGCAGCGCTTGCAGGCGCGAAACGAGAATTTCCGGGATCTCGCCGAGGCCGTCGACGAGAATGCCGAAACGCAGGTTTTCGCTCTTGCGCACGACGATGACCTGGTGTTCCCAGTTCTCGTGCCTGGCGCCGGCGTTGGTGATCGCCCGAATGTCGAAAACCGGGATGGGTATGCCCTCGTACATCAGGTAGCCGGCAAAATCCTTGCCGGCGCCCGGCACGGCCGTCATGCCATTGTAATTTACCGCTTCGACGACTTGCGTCGAGCGCAAACCGAACCAGGTCTGTCCGACGTGGAAAGTAGCGACTTCGACGGTCTCGCCATCGACGCCGCGATCCGGCCGTATCGAGAGCGGCGTCACGTCCAGGGACTGGTGGCTGGCGATTGCCTCACAAAGCGGAATGAACACCAGCGCGATGACGTCGTTGCGATAGGAATCGTGCGCGTCTTTGTATTCGCGGTAGCCCGATGACATGCGCGCGCCCAAGGCGAAATAGCGGCCGTCGAGCAACACGATCCCGGCGCGGTCCGTGCCTGGATCCAGGTCAAGGTAGCTCGCTTCGACCGGCAGCCTGGTGCCGGGCGCATACCTCGCATCGGTGCTGGCGATCAGCAGACCGTTGCGATCAACGAAGGCGCCGAAGCAGCCGGCCGGGATTTCGCCCGATTGATTGCGCGGCAGCGCGTCGCGCAGCATCGCGGCGAACTGCGGTTCGCCATCGAAGACGATGCCGACACCGCCGACGACCCGCTGACCATCGGGCGACCGGATCGCCGCTCCGTAAATGTAAGTGTGGCGATTGCCGTAGAGCGGCGTCGGCGCAAAATCCGAGACCGCGTAACCCTGCGAGTCGGAAAGCGCCAACACCTGCTTGACCCAATCTTCGTGAATCACCTTGCCGACCCACGCCGCTTCGTCAGGCTGTGACACGGCGATTACGCGGCCATGGACATCGAAGACGAGAAGGTTGTAATAGACAGTGTAAAGGCCGTTAATCGTTTGCAGGATGGCCGTCATCCGCTCCG
The DNA here is from genome assembly GCA_903886975.1 of uncultured beta proteobacterium. Taxonomy (GTDB): domain Bacteria; phylum Pseudomonadota; class Gammaproteobacteria; order Burkholderiales; family Rhodocyclaceae; genus Propionivibrio. The sequence continues at coordinate 70,002 of CAISOB010000074.1, read as the reverse complement.
CGCTGTCGCTCGGCGTTTCGGGCGTCGCGAGAATCTGCCGGAAGGCCGAGGTCAGGGCCCACCAGCGGCAATCGTTGGCGCGCTCGTAGAGGTTGCGGTCCATGATGTCGACTGAGAGCGAGGCCAGGAAACGGCTGTCCTGCAGGATCGCCGAGACCACGGTCTCGTGCAGGTCGGCAATCGAGCGGGCGAAGACGTCCTTGGTCCGACTGCCGGTGTTGCTGATTTCCCAGAGCAGGATTTTCGAGAACGACGGATTGAGCGCGCGCCGCGCCGAACTCTGACGCACATTGCCGTTCCACACCGAACGATTGAGGTCGCGCTGAATGCGGTCAGCCTGCAGCGGAATGTTGCGCAGCGCTTCGCCGAACAGCGACGGGCTGTTCATGACCGCAGCGAGTCGCTCGGCGGCTATGCCCTTGAGCATCTCCGAGGCATCCTTGTTGAACGCATGCTGCACCGGCAGCATCACGTGGCCGTACCAGCCCGGTCCCAGATAACCCTGGTAGCCATGCGTGGCGCGGGTGATCGACAGATACTCGCGGCCGGAGAAGCGGACGACGCGGTAGTCGTCGCCGCTCACGCGCTCCATACGGGCGCCGAGCGGAATGTGAAAATTGTCGGAACTGGCGATGACGCGGCCTTCGCCGTCGAGCAAGAGGATTACCGACCAGTCATCGGGCGCGGCAAGGTTGGCGAAGATCCTTTCCATTTCGTTCTCGAAGCGGAAGCAAAGGCAGAGCACGCCGATTGGAAGATCATTGCCGTCGGTGACGCGATACGCGTAAACCAGCGCCTGCTCGAGGTCGGGCAACAGGTTCAGATGCCCGTAGCTTTCGACGTAGGCCCCATCCGTGCTCAGCGACGCGGCGAGCAAGGGGTTGGCGGTCTGACGAACGTCGATGCTGTCATCGAGGCGGACAAGAACGTTCCCGTCCGTATCGAGAAGAATGATGTCGGAATAGACCGAATACTTGGCGACGTACTCGGCGAATCGCGCCCTGAGGTTGGTGCATAAGGGTCTGAGTTCGCGTTCGGCGTGGATGTTGTTGCGGAATTCGGCGGCTTTGATGACGAACTGGCGGATGTCATCGTCGGTGGCGAGAAAGCCGATGTCGGCCGTACGTTCGAACAGGTTGCGCACCAGGATGTCGATGGCGACCTGGGCCTTGGCGGTCATTTCCAGCACGCATTTCTTGAGCGTTTCGGAACCGAGCTGATTGAGCAGGACGTCGGTCAACTGGTTGAATGCCTGGCGCGTGTCGCTCATGTCGGTGCCGGTATCGGAGAGCTGGCCGAGCAGGGTGAGGTTGTCCCAAACCGTTTGCAGGTTCTGCAGAACCGCACGGTATTCGTCGACGGCGTTCATGTGGCGAATGACGCCCGCCAGGCCATTGTCGAGCTCGATGCCCTTGTACCGGATCACGCTTTCTCCTCCGCGAAAACGCACAATTACCGATGCGCCAATTCCGTCGGGCAAGAGCACGGAGCCGAATGGCGATCAGTATGCAGTTATGCTAAGAGTGCAAGGTTCGCCGGGAAATACGGGGAGAACGGTATTGCCGGTATCCGGATACGGGTAATGGGAACAGCTCGCCGGCACCGGCAAAGACGCGTGAGCAGTTCTTCAAGGCTTATCGCGGTTGCGAACCATCGCGGCAGGGTCGATCCAGCGATCGAAGTCATCGCCGGTGACGTAGCCGAGCGCAAGCGCCGCCTCGCGCAAGGTGCTTCCGTCGTGATGCGCGCGCTTGGCGATTTCGGCGGCTGCGTCGTAGCCGATATGCGGCACGAGCGCAGTGACCAGCATCAGCGAGCGTTGCAGCAGATCGGCGATGCGTTTCTCGTCGGCCTCGATGCCGCGCGCGCAATGGCGCTCGAAGCTCGTCATGCCGTCGGCGAGCAGACGCACGCTCTGCAGGAAGTTGTGCGCGATCAGCGGCTTGAAGACGTTGAGTTCGAAATTTCCCGATGCGCCGCCAATGCCGATCGCCACGTCGTTGGCCATCACCTGGACGCAGAGCATGGTCAGCGCCTCGCACTGAGTCGGGTTGACCTTGCCCGGCATGATCGAGCTGCCCGGTTCGTTCTCGGGAATCGTGATCTCGCCGAGCCCGGAGCGCGGGCCCGAGGCCAGCCAGCGGACGTCGTTGGCGATCTTGATGAGTGCGACCGCGAGCGCCTTGAGCGCGCCATGCGCGGCGACCAGGCTGTCGTGCGTCGCGAGCGCGGCGAGTTTGTTGGCGGCGCTGGTAAACGGTTGCCCGCAGGCTTCAGAGAGATCCGCCGCAACGCCGACGGCAAAATCCGGGTGGGTGTTGAGGCCGGTACCGACGGCCGTGCCGCCGATGGCCAGCGGGTACAGCCAGGACAGCGCGCCGCTGATCAGCACTTCGGCCTGGCCGAGTTGTGCCACGTAACCTGAAAATTCCTGGCCCAGCGTCAGCGGGGTCGCGTCTTGCAAGTGCGTGCGGCCGATTTTCACAATTTTGGCAAATGCCGTCGCTTTCGCATCCAGCGTCGCGCGCAGGCGAGATAGGGCCGGCAGCAAGGCCTGCGTGATGCCGACAACAGCAGCCACATGCATCGCCGTCGGAAAGACATCGTTCGAAGACTGGCCGAGATTGACTTCGTCGTTCGGATGCACGCCGCGCTTGGGGCCGCGTTCGCCACCGAGCAACTCCGAGGCGCGGTTCGCCAGCACCTCGTTCATATTCATATTGCTTTGCGTGCCCGATCCGGTTTGCCAGAGCGCGAGCGGAAATTCCAGCGCATGCCGACCCGAAAGCACTTCCTCGGCGGCGCTGACGATGGCCTTGGTTTTGTTTTCGGGCAGCAGGCCGAGCCGGCAATTGACACGTGCGCAGGCGCGCTTGATCTCGGCCAGCGCGGTGATGATTTCCGCCGGCATGCGCTCGCTGGAGATGGCGAAATTCTCGAGCGAGCGCTGCGTTTGCGCGCCCCACAAGCGCTCCGCGGGAACCTCGATGTTGCCGAACGAGTCGCGTTCCGTGCGTGTTGCGCCCATGGCCGGTGGTCGTCTTTCTAGGTCTTGCTCGGCGGCACGGTGACGTAATCGCGTTTGCCGATTTCGATGCCGTTGTGGCGCAGGATGTTGTACGCGGTGACCAGATGAAAATAAAAGTTCGGCAAGGCAAATCCGAGGAGATAGGCTTGACCCTTGAACGTCATGTCCTTGCCGCCGACCTTGAGCGCGATGTCACGTTCTTCGGAACCATTGATCTGTGCAGGTTTGACCGACTCGATGAAGGCGATGGTCTTGGCGACGCGCGCGCGCAGCTCATCGAAAGTCTGTTCGTTATCCTCGTACTTGGGCAGCTCGATGCCGGCCAGCCGGCCGACGGCGCCCTTGGCGTGGTCGGAGGCGATCTGCACCTGGCGAACGAAAGTGAGCATGTCAGGAAAAAGGCGCGCGCCCAGCAGCGCGGGCGGCTCGATCTTCTTCGCCGCGGCATGCGCCTGCGCCTTGCCGAGGATGCCATCAAAGTTGCGCAGCATGCTGACAAAGCACGGGGCGCTCGCTTCGTACATCGATATTGCCATGATCAGTCTCCAAGAGTACGTCGATAAACAGCGGCTTTCGTCGCCGGAAAAAATGAGAACCGAGTCCGCGAACTGGCTTGGCGGTGCGCGCGATGATCACAGTCTAGCAATATTTCACGGGCTCGGGCGGCTAGGGCAGGGTCTCGCCGGCCAGCCAGAGGCACTTGCCCTTGCTTTCTATCTGCATGGCCGCGAGCACCTGTTCGTGCTGCGCTAGTTCCTCGGCATTGGCGCGCAAGATGAGCAAGGCCTCGCGCGGCGCGGCATCTGCGTCGACCGCCGTCATTTGGCCGGCGCCGTCCTTGGCAAGTTCCATGATCAGGCTTTCCTGACCGCGGGTCATCGCCACATAGACTTCGGCAAGGATTTCGGCGTCGAGCAAAGCGCCGTGCAGCGTGCGCCGCGAGTTGTCGACGGCATAGCGCTCGCACAGGGCGTTGAGGTTGTTTTTCTTTCCCGGATGCAGATCCTTGGCCATGCGCAGGGTGTCTTGCACGCCATGGCACACCGTGTCGATCGGCGCCATGTCGAGCAGCGCGAGTTCGGCATTGAGAAAGCCGATATCGAAAGGTGCGTTGTGGATGATCAATTCGGCGCCGCGCACGAAGTCGATGAATTCGCCGGCGATATCGGCGAAGCGCGGCTTGTCTTGCAGAAAATCGAGGCTGATGCCGTGCACCGCCAGCGCACCGGCATCGATGTCGCGACCCGGGTTGAGGTAGCGATGGAAATGCCGGTTGGTCAGGCGTCGATTGCGCATTTCGACGCCGGCGATTTCGATGATCTTGTGCCCGAGCTTGTATTCGAGGCCTGTGGTTTCGGTGTCGAGGAAGATCTGTCGCATGCGGGATTGTTCCGGTCCGGGAAGCTCGATTAAACAGGGTTTATTGGCGTCGCCGGCAACTCGTCGATGCCGCGGTTGGCCAGGCGGTCGGCGCGCTCATTGCCGGGGTGGCCGGCGTGGCCCTTGACCCACAGCCACTTGATCTCGTGCTGCCCAGCCAGGCCGTCGAGGATTTGCCAGAGGTCGGCGTTCTTCACCGGCTTCTTGTCGGTAGTGCGCCAGCCGTTGCGCTTCCAGTTGTGTATCCATTCGCTGATGCCTTTTTGCACGTACTGCGAATCGGTGTGAACCTGCACGGCCGTCGGGCGCTTGAGTGCTTCGAGCGCGCGAATGACCGCGGTGAGTTCCATGCGATTGTTGGTGGTATGCGGCTCGCCGCCCCACAGTTCCTTCTCGACGCCGCCGCTCTGCAGGACGACCCCCCAGCCGCCACGGCCCGGGTTGCCGCGGCAGCCGCCGTCGGCATAAATGGTGACGCTGCCATCATTGACCACGGTCTTCGAATTCCTTTTGCGTTATCGCGGTCAGCGCCTTCGCGGGCAGCGACTGCTGCTTCCAGCGCGGCATGATCAGCCGCATGCCGCGCACGCGCTTGACGGCGCGCAGGAGATAAACGCCCCCGGCATAACTCCACCAGCGGTTGCCGGCCGCTTCCATGAAATGCCAGCGCTTGAGCCAGCGCTCCTGAGCGCAGGGCGGGGCGTAGCAGCCGAAAATTCCCCGGTCTACCTCGAAGCTTAGAAGCTGCAGCCAGTCCTTGAGGCGCAGTACGGAAATGTAGCCGCCATTCAGCGGATATTCATCGGGGCCCATGCGCAGGCGCTGGCGCAACCCCCACAAGGAGAGCGGATTAAAACCGGTAATCACCAGTTGCCCCTCGGCAATCAGGATGCGCTCGACTTCACGCAAGATTTGATGCCGATCCGCGTGGAATTCCAGAACATGCGGCATTACGACGAGATCGACGCTGTTCGTCGCGAAGGGCAACTCGCGCAGGTCGCAAAACACGTCTACGTCTCCGGATTCGCCGACGACCTGGCGTAGCGGGATGCGGTTCTTCGCCAGGAAGCGGTGCTGCGGCGAGCCGAGTTGCAGGGCGTTGTAGCCGAACTGGTCGGCGATCAGCGCGTCCACCTTGTCCTGTTCCCAGGCCATGATGTAGCGGCCTTGCTCGGTGGCGAGCCAGTCGTCACTCGGGGGAATTGACATTTGCGGCAGTTCTTCCACAATCATGCAATGTTCGACGTCATCAGAATCCCAGCTTTCAAGGATAACTACATCTGGCTGTTGCGCAAAGGGACATCAGCCGTTGTCGTTGATCCGGGTGACGCACGCCCCGTGCTCGAGATTCTCGAGTGCGAGGGCCTGACGCTTTCTTCAATTCTTGTAACGCATCATCATGCGGACCATCAGGGCGGCGTCGCCGGATTGCTGGCGCATTACCCCGCCGAAGTGTTCGGTCCAGCGTCCGAGTCTATCACGGCGCTGACCCGTCCCTTGCACGGCGGAGAAACGTTTTGCCTGGCCTCGCTCGAAGCCGAGTTCCGCGTCTTCGCGGTTCCCGGACACACGCTCGGTCACCTCGCTTATTATGGCTCCGGTCGCCTGTTTTGTGGTGACACCTTGTTTGGCGCGGGTTGCGGCAGGCTGTTCGAGGGAACGGCCGCACAAATGCATGACTCCTTGCGGCAGATTGCGGCATTGCCGGAGGATACGGCTGTCTATTGCGCCCATGAGTACACTGAGGCCAATCTGCGTTTCGCGCTGTCGGTCGAACCGGGCAACCGTCGTTTACGGCAGCGCGTCGATGAAGTCGCCGTGGCGCGCGCCAAGGGGTTACCGACGGTGCCGTTTTCGATTGCGCTGGAGAAGGCGACGAATCCATTCTTGCGCTGCAGGGAGCCGGAACTGGTCGCTGCCGCACAGAGCCGCGTGGCCGCGGCGAATGATGCCGTCGAGGTGTTTGCGGCGCTGCGCGAATGGAAAAACAACTTCTAGGTGTTTTCCTGCGTCGCGACGATGGCCTTTGCGGCTTCCCACGCATGGTTCAGCGCGCCGAGCACCTTGGCGGAATTGAAAGGCTTGACGACGAAACCATTGGCGCCATGCTGAATTGATTGCTGGACATTTTCAACGCTGGGATTGCCGGTAATCATCAGGACGACGATTTCCGGGTACTTGGCCTTGATGACTTGCAGCGCTTCGAGTCCGTCCATCTCCGGCATCATGACGTCGAGAAAGACGATGTCGGGCTTGATTTTTTCGATGAAATCGACCGCCAGCGCGCCGTTCCTCGCTTCGCCCACCACCTGATAGTGTTCGCTGCGCAGCAGACCACGCAGCAGGCTGCGCATCATGTCGTTGTCGTCGACAATCAGGACTTTGGGTTGTACGGGAAGCGGCATGACGGGCCAACTCGTTGGTCTTCAGGATCGCCCTATTCTAGTCTGTTTGCGCAGGTGTGTGGCGAGGCAATTCCGGCCGATTTCGATAGCACGTTGCCGAGGGGCCGTTCATGATAGATTTGCACTTCCTGCACAAGAATTCGGCTCGATATGGCGATCGATAAAGAGAAAATTCTTACCGCATGGCATCACCGCAAGACAAGACAGTATGTATTGGTCACACTGGCGGCTTTTTTGCTGGTCGGCGTGCTGGGTTTCTTCGCTGCGCCGCCACTGGTCAAATCGCTACTGGTCGAAAAACTTGCCGCGATCCTGCACCGGCCGGTGACGATCAAGAGCGTCAGCATCAATCCCTACGCCCTGTCGGTGACGGTCGACGGTCTGGCCATTGCCGAGCGCGATGGCAGCCAGGAATTCGTCAGTTTCGACAGCCTCTATCTGAACCTCGAGTCCACGTCACTGTTCCAAGGCGGGCCGGTGTTCAGCGAGGTTAGACTGGTCAATCCGAAAATCAGTCTGGTGCGCTTTCCGGATAGGCGCTACAACTTCTCCGACCTCGTCGATGAGTTCGTGGCCAAGCCGAAAAGCAACGACCCGACGCCGCTTTTTTCAGTCAACAATATTCAACTGACGGGCGGCACGATCGCCTTCGATGACCGCCCGGCGGGAGGCAAACATGTCGTCGATGATATCAGCCTGGGTTTGCCCTTTATTTCAAATATGGGGCATGCGACGGAAACCTTCATCGAGCCGGCGTTTGCGGCGCGCATCGACGGCGCGCCACTTGCCGTCAAGGGCCGCAGCAAGCCTTTTTCCGAGTCGCACGAAAGCGAACTCGCGATCAATCTCGACGCGGTGCAGCTGGCGAAATACCACGAATACATTCCTTTGCAGCTACCGATCAAGGTGGTATCGGGCGCGCTCGACGGCGACCTGAAAGTCGTCTTCCACCAGGAAGCGAACAAGCCGCCACTGCTCAGTGTTTCAGGCCAGACGACCTTGACCGGCTTGCTGGTCAATGAGTCTTCGGGCGCGCCGCTGGTGTCGGTCAAGCGCCTCGATCTGGTGCTTGGCGCGAGCGATCTTTTGACGAGCAAGCTTGTCGTCGACCACGTTGTCGTCGACACGCCGGAAATTCGCGCCCGGATCGGTAAAGACGGCGGTCTCAACTGGCAGGACTTGCTCGCCAAGGTGCTCGGCGATGCGGCGGCGCCGGTAGCCTCGGCCGCAGGTCCCCCCATCGAATGGTCTATCGGCGAAGCCAAGGTCGTTGCCGGCGCGCTGCGCTGGGTCGACGAGTCGCGCGGTAAGCCGATGCAGGGAAACGTCGAGGACTTTACGCTGCAGCTAAGGAATCTTGACAGCAAGGGCGCCAAAGACGCCGCCTTTGACCTTTCCTGGCGGGTCGATGCGCAGGAATGGATGAAGGTCGAATCGTTCGCGATCAAGGGCGGCCGCGCCAACCTTGCCCGGCGCGAAGTGTCGATCGACGAACTGGCGGTACGCGGCACGCGCATGCTGATCCGGCGCGGTGCGGATGGCAGCATCGAGTCGCTCAGGCCGCCGACCTTGCGGTTCACCCAGGCGGCCGGGAAGGCCGAAGGTCCGGCATGGAAAGTGGTCGTCGCAAAGTACCGCGGCACGGATATCGGCGTGCGTTTCGAAGACAACGCGGTCTCGCCGCCGGCGACGCAAGTGGTCAGCGATTTCAACGCCGAAATCGACAATATCTCGACCGACCCCGGTCAAACCACCAAGCTTGCCACGCGTTTTCAGTTCAATGACAAGGGCCGCTGCGAGTTTGCCGGCAGCGTCAAACTGGTTCCGCTCGAAGCCGACATCAAGTTTGACTTGAAGGGCATCGAATTACTGCCGCTGCAGCCATACTTCGCCGGTCGACTCAATATCGCGGTGACGCGCGGCCAACTGGCGCTCGGCGGCGATCTCGAGATCCGTTCGGGCAAGGGCGGCAGTTCGCTAGCGCCGCCCGGCCTGGCAGGCCGGTTCAAGGGCGCGGCGACAATTGGCGATTTCGCGGCGGTCGAAAAATTCAATGACGCCGACTTCCTGCGCTGGAAGTCGCTGCACTTCGGTCAAGTCGATCTGCGCTTGAACGAGGATTCGCTGGCGGTAGGCGAGGTCGCGCTGAGCGATTTCTTTGCACGCGCGATCATCAACCCCGAAGGCAAACTCAACCTGCTGCAGATGGTGCATCACGAAACCTCGAAAGCATCCACGCCCGCTGCGGCTGAGCCGGTCAAGCCGGCCGCAGCCGGTGCGGGCAAAGCCGTCGCGCCGGTCGCTGCGGCCAAGCCGCCGCCATTTCCGATTCGCGTCGATCGGGTGACTTTGCAGGCCGGATCGGTCAATTTCACCGACAACTTCATCAAGCCGAACTATTCGGCACGCTTGCGACAAATCGGTGGCCGAGTCAGTGGCTTGTCTACGGTGGAAGGCAGCATCGCCGACGTCGAGTTGCGCGGCAGCTACGACGACGTCGCGCCGCTCACTCTTACGGCGCGGGTCAACCCGTTTTCGCAGCAGCCCTATCTCGATCTGCAAGCCGATGTCAAAGGGCTCGACATGAGCCCCTTCTCGCCTTATTCGGGTAAGTACGCCGGCTACGCGATCGAGAAAGGTAAGCTCTCGCTGTTCGTAAAATACAAGATCGAGAACAGGCTGCTCACTGCCGAGAACCGCATCTTTCTTGACCAGCTGACCTTCGGCGAACCGGTCGAGAGTCCGGACGCGACCAAGCTGCCAGTCAATCTGGCACTCGCTTTGCTGAAGAACCGGCGCGGCGAGATCGACATCAATCTGCCGATTTCAGGGTCGCTCGACGACCCGCAATTCAGCGTCGGCGGTTTGATTCTCAAAGTGATCGGCAATCTATTCGTCAAAGCCGTCAGCGCGCCTTTTGCTTTGCTCGGATCGCTCTTCGGCGGTGGCGGCGGCGACATGTCGGCGATTGAATTCGATTACGGTCGCACAGCGTTCAGCGCCGCGGCCGAGAAAAGTCTTGAAAACCTCGCCAAAGCCCTTGACGATCGACCGGCGCTCAAGCTCGAGATCGAAGGCCACGTAGACAGCGAGCGCGATCGCGAAGCCCTGAAGCAGGTCAGCATAGAGCGCAAGGTGCGGGCGCAAAAGCGTGACCAGCTGACGAAAAACGGTGTGGAGCGAAGTGCGGGCGAGGCCATCGAAGTCAGTGCCGCCGAATATCCGGCTTTGCTCGAGCGCGTCTACGCTGCCGAAAAGTTTCCCAAGCCGCGCAATATTGTCGGCCTGGCCAAGTCGCTTCCGGTAGCGGAAATGGAGAAGCTGATCATGACCAACACGACGATTGACGACGACGACCTGCGCGGGCTCGGCGATCGCCGCGCGCGTGTCGTACGCGACTGGCTGCTCGCGCACGCGGTCGAAGCCGAACGTATCTTCCTCTTGCCGAGCAAGGTCGAGGCGATGGAAGGCAAGCCGGAGAACGACGCCAAGGGCAAGAGCAGCCGTGTCGATTTTTCGCTGAAGTGATCCGCGGCCGCTAATTCTGAAAGAACTTATGACTGACTTGTTGTTGTACGCGCTCCTGGCGATCGCCGTCGCGATCCTCCTGTTGCAGTTGTTGCAGCGCGCGGCGCGCCAAAAGGATGCCCTCGAACCGCACTTTCGCGCGCTCGAGAGCGGCCTTGAGCGCGTCGAGCGCGAGTTGCGCCAGGAGCTGGCACGCGGGCGCCAGGAGGCCGATACCGCCGCACGCGGCAATCGCGAGGAGCAAGGACAGTCCCTCGACCGCCTGGCGCAGACGCTGGCGGCGCAAATCGGGCAACTCGGCGCCCTGCAGGCGCAGCAGCTCGAATCCTTCGCGCTGCAGCTGACGCGGCTGACGCAGAGCAACGAGCAACGCTTCGAACAACTGCGCCTCGCGCTCGAGGCGCGGCTGGCCGCCATGCAGGCCGATAATGCGAGCAAGCTCGAAGAGATGCGCAAGACGGTAGACGAGAAACTGCACGCGACGCTCGAACAACGCCTCGGCGAGTCGTTCAAACTGGTCAGTGAACGCCTGGAACTCGTGCATAAGGGCCTCGGCGAAATGCAGAGCCTGGCCGCGGGAGTCGGCGATCTGAAGAAGGTGCTGACCAACGTCAAGACGCGCGGTACCTGGGGCGAAGTGCAGCTCGAGGCCCTGCTCGATCAGGTGCTGACCGCCGAGCAGTACGAGAAGAATGTCATTACCCGGTCGAAGGGCAACGAGCGCGTCGAATTTGCCATTCGCCTGCCGGGGCGCGAGATGGGCGAGGACGACGCGCGTCCGGTATGGCTGCCGATCGACGCGAAATTCCCGATGGAAGATTATCAACGCCTGGTCGAAGCGCAGGAGCGGGCCGATCCGGTTGCCGTCGAAGCGGCGTCGCGGGCGCTCGAGATGCGTCTGCGCGAGGAAGCGAAGAAGATTCGCGACAAGTATGTGGAGCCGCCGTATACCACCGATTTCGCCATACTCTATTTGCCGACCGAAGGCCTTTATGCCGAAGCCTTGCGCCGCGCCGGTCTGGCCGATGGCCTGCAGCGCGATTTTCGCGTCAGCATCGCCGGCCCGACGACGCTCGCCGCCCTGCTCAACAGCCTGCAAATGGGCTTCCGCACGCTGGCCATCGAGAAACGCTCTTCGGAAGTCTGGCGCGTGCTCGGAGCGATCAAGACCGAGTTCGGAAAATTCGGCGAAGTCCTCGAAGCAACGCGCAAGAAACTCGAGCAGGCGACGCGCAGCATCGAATCGGCCGGCGTGCGCACCCGCCAGATCGAGCGCAAGCTGCAGGGTGTCGAGACCTTGCCGGTCGTCGAGGCGCAGGCCAGACTCGGCGATCTCGAGGAGATTGAGCCGGCCGCCGACGAGGCATGAACGCGCAAACCCTCGACGCCGCTTTCCGGGCGACGACCTATCGCGTGCACACTGCCGACGGGGCTTTCGATCTGCGCATCGGGGTCGCCAACAGCGCGTTCGCGGCGTTCTTGCGCCGCCGGAATATCTCATGCTGGGGCGTGCTGACCGCGTGCAATCCGGGCGCTGTCCGCGACGATGGCGGGAACGCGCAACGCCAGCAACGTTTGCGCGAACGCCTGGAGGAACTCGCGTTGTCCTTCGTGCCGGCCTGCAGTCTTGCCGGCAACGGTGCCTGGCCGGCCGAGCCCGGGTTTCTCCTGCTGCACGTGAGGGAAGAGGCGGTGCGCGAGTTGGCCGCGGAGTTTTCTCAACTGGCCTTTATTTGTGGCAACATCGAGGATGTGCCACGACTTATCTATGTGCAGCAAGTGAGCTAGTGCAATATGCAATCGGCATTGCGGTAAAATAAGGACGGAATCGGAGGGACGAGCGCAATGAACGAGCAGATTGGCCGCTTCGAGATCATCCGCGAATTGGGCCGAGGCGCCCAGAGCGTCGTTTATCTCGCGCGCGATCCGCATCTGCAACGCGAGGTGGCGATCAAGACCCTGCACTTTGCGCGCGCCGATGCACTGAAAAATCAGCAGCTGCTTTCCGAAGCGCGGATGGTCAGCCAGTTGCGCCATCCGAATATCGTCCCGATATTCGAGGCTGGTGAAGAGGGTGGCGACATCTATCTCGTTTTCGAGTTTGTCCCAGGTCAGAACCTCAGCGATTACCTGAAAACCAACGGCCAGCTGTCGCCAGTGCAAGCGATCGCCATCGTGCACCCGGTGCTCGACGCGATTGCCCACGCTCATGCCGCGGGCATCATCCACCGCGATCTAAAGCCGAGCAATATCCTGATCGATGCGGACGGAACACCGCGCGTCATGGATTTCGGCATCGCCGCGCGTGGCGAGTCGCAGTCAAATGACGGCGAAGCGTTCATGGGTTCGCCGGTGTATATGGCGCCTGAATATATCGGGCAGCGGCAAAGCGGCGAACGCAGCGACGTCTTTTCGGCGGGCCTGGTGTTTTACGAAATGCTGACCGGAAAAAGGGCGATTAGCGGAAATAACTTCCTTGAAGTCATGAACCGCATCTGCAACGAAGATATCGCCTTGCCGAAATCGGCCGCCGGCGCCATCGACGATCAACTGGCCAGCATCCTCTACAAGGCCCTCGCGCGCAATCCCGAGCAGCGTTTCGCGAGCATCGTCAGTATGCGTGAGGCGCTCGATAGCTATCTTGAGCCGGCCGATCCCGTCGGTTCCGCCGATGCCAAACAAAGCACCATCGATTTTCTGTTGCGCCGCATGCGGCACCAGAGCGATTTTCCGGCCTTGTCGGAATCGGTCAGCACGATCAACAAGATCACCGGTTCCGACAAGGAAAGCGTCGCCAACCTGTCCAATTCGATCCTCAAGGATTTCTCGCTGACCAACAAGATCCTGCGCCTCGTCAATTCGGTGCATTACCGGCAGGCAGGCGGCGGCAATATCAGCACGATTTCACGCGCCGTGCTGGTGCTCGGCTTCGACTCCGTGCGCAACATCGCGATTACGGTGATGATCTTCGAGCACCTGCAGAACAAGGGCAATGCGAGCCATCTCAAGGAGGAATTCCTGCACGCCTACCTGGCCGGAACGCTGGCCAAGGACATTGCCGAAAGGTCCTCGTCGCGCGAAATCGAGCAGGTGTTCATCTGCGCGATGTTCCACAACCTCGGGCGTCTGCTCAGCCAGTATTATTTCCCCGAAGAAAACGAAAAAATCAAGCGCCTGATCGAGCAGAAACCGTGCACCGAGGAAGCTGCGGCGATGCAGGTGCTCGGCATTTCCTTCGAGGACCTCGGCATCGGCATCGCGCGCAGCTGGGGCTTCCCCAGCCTCATCGTCAACAGCATGCGCAAGCTGCCGCCGGGCAATGTGCGCAAGGCCAATACCGTCGAGGAACGCATGCGTGTCCTGGCGGCGTTTTCCAATGCGCTGTGCGCGATGATTGCGGAGGTCGCGCCCGAGCAAAGGGCGAAGGAAATACGCAAGCTCAAGGAACGCTTTGGCGAGAATATTGCGCTCAGCGAGCAGGTTTTGCGCGAGACGATGGAGCAATCGTTTCACAAGATTGCGCAATTCGCCAAGATCATCGGCATCAACCTCAAGCAGTCGAACTTAGGCCGGCTGATCAAGTCGTGGAGCGACAGGCCAAGCACGGCGGCATCTGCGCAGGCGCAGCGAGCCGATGATGGTGATGGCGCCGATGCCGTGCTTTCCGATGTCGTTCCGGCCGGGGCTCCAGGCAGTCCGGTTGGCGAGGGCGAAACGGAGGCAAGCAGCGAAGTCGGCAACTCCGAAGTCATCCTGATGGCCGGAATTCAGGACATCAGCAATACCCTGGTCGAAGATTTCAAACTCAATGATGTGCTGCGCATCATCCTTGAAACAATGTACCGCGCCAAGGGTTTCAAGCGCGTCATCCTGTGCGTGCGCGACGCCGGCAACAATTCGATGCTCGGGCGTTTCGGCTTCGGGCCGGACGCGGTTGAAATCACGCGGCGCTTCAATTTTCCGCTGCTATTCACGCCCGATATATTCCATGCCGCCCTGTCCAAGGGCGTCGATATCCTGATCAGCGATACCAACGAGGCCAAGATCGCACCGCGCATCCCGGCATGGTTCCGCAAGGGGGTCAACGCCGGCACCTTCCTCATCTTTCCGCTGTGCATCAAGACGAATCCGGTTGCGATGATTTATGCCGACTGCGAACGCGCCGGCGAAATCGTGATTTCGGAGAAGGAATTGTCGCTGCTGCGCACGCTGCGCAATCAGGCGCTACTGGCGATCAAGCAATCGAGTTGAGCGCGCCGGACAGCGTGCGGCGCGTTTATTCAGATGGGCTACCACAGCTTCCACCACGGCTCTTTGCGCTCGAGACCGCGCGTGTAATACTCGCTGTTCGGGTAGTTCTTGCGCATCACGCGCTCGATGTCGTCGCGCAGGTCGTTCATGCCCATCAAGTCGTAAGCCTTGACCATGATGAACAAGGCTTCCTCGGTGGCCGGCGCTTCCGGATAGTTCTTCAAGGCGTACTGCGCGCGATTGACCGCCGCAACATAGGCGTTGCGCTTCATGTAGTAGCGGGCGACGTGCACCTCGAGCAGAGCCAGAGAATTGACCAGATACTTCATGCGCAAAATGGCGTCCGGCGCGTATTTGCTGTCGGGATAACGGGTCACGAGTTCCCTGAAAGCGTCGAAGGATTCGCGTGCGCCTTTCGGATCGCGTTCAGTCATGTCCTGCCGGCTGATTTGGCCGAGCAGACCCTGGTCTTCGTTGAAATTCACCAGGCCGCGCAGATAGTAGACATAGTCGACGTTCGGGTGATTCGGATGCAGCTTGATGAAGCGATCGCAGGCGGCTACTGCGGATGCAGGTTCGTTCGATTTCCAGTAGGCGTAGGCGATGTCGATCTGGGCCTGCTGGGCGAAACGGCCGTAGGGATAACGCGATTCGAGTTTTTCGAAATACTTGATCGCCGTTTCATAGCCGCCGTCGTTCAGATTTTCCTTGGCCTCCGTGTAGAGCTTGTTGGCCGACCAGCCGACGGTTTCGTCCTTCACTTCGGGCAGGAGTCCGCATCCGGCGACGAGCGTGGCGAGGAAAAGCGCTGCGATAACCGCTAAACTACGCATGATGAAAGATCCACTGAAAAAAGTCACACCATCCAAGGACGCGATCGGGGAGAGCGCCGAGCGCAGCGATTATAGCGCAAACCCCCGGCTCGCTCTGAGCGTTCCCGTCGAATGCGCAGGGCAGCGTCTGGATGCCATTCTGGCACGCCTGCAGCCGCAGCACTCGCGTACCCGGTTGCAGCACTGGATACGCGAAGGGCAGGTCGCCGTCGGCGGGGTGGTCGCCCGCGAACCGAAACAGAAGCTATGGGGAGGCGAACGCATCGAATGCAGCCAAGCGCCCGACAAAGGCACGCTGTCTTCATTGCCGGAAGCGATCGCGCTCAATATCGTGCATGAGGATGACGCGCTGATCGTTCTCGACAAGCCAGCCGGCCTGGTCGTCCATCCGGGCAGCGGCAACGCCAGCGGTACTTTGCTCAACGCGCTGCTCTACTACGCGCCGGAACTCGAGAACGTGCCGCGCGCCGGCATCGTCCACCGCCTCGACAAAGATACGACCGGTCTCATGGTCGTTGCCCGCACGCTCGTAGTGCAGACCGACCTAGTGCGCCAACTGCAGGCGCACACGGTCAAGCGCTACTATCAGGCGCTGGTGCGCGGCCAGCTTGAACGCGGCGGAACTGTCGATGCCCCGATCGGCCGCCATCCGACGCAGCGCACAAAAATGGCGATCGTCAAGAGCGGTAAATCGGCGCGAACGCATTTCCGCGTTGTCGAACGCTTTGTCGATTGCACGCTCGTCGAATGCGCGCTCGAAACCGGTCGCACGCACCAGATTCGTGTGCACCTGACGTCGATCGGCCATCCGCTGGTGGGCGATCCGGTCTACGGCGGTGGGCCCAGCCGTGTGCCGGTCGGCCCGGCGTTCGAACGGCAGGCACTGCACGCCCGCCGCCTCGGGCTGGTGCACCCGGCGACCGGCAAGGCCATGCTGTGGAAATCCCGATTGCCCGACGACATGGCCAGACTGATTGAAACCGCACGCTTGCGGGCCCTCGCCGTGCTCTCGGCCGTCGACGAAGATGACGACTGGGACGAGGATCTCGAGGGCGGTCCGGAAGTGATTTATGTCCGCGGCGATGGCGACGTTGAGCGAGACGATGAAGACGAGGACGATTGTGAGCAGTGAGGACTGGATTATTCCTGACTGGCCAGCGCCGCCGAATGTGCGCAGCCTGGTGACGACGCGCCGGGGCGGCGTGAGTGGCGGCGCTTACGCGAGCTTCAACCTCGGCGCCCATGTCGGCGACGATCCGGCCCATGTTGCGGAAAATCGGCGCCGCCTGGCTGTTAGCCTGCCAGCGCTACCGTTGTGGCTCAATCAAAAACATGGCGTGGGTGCGATCGATGCCGACACCGCAGCGACGGACGGCGCGCCGCCCGACGCGGATGCTGCTATTGCCCGTTCGACGCACAAAATCTGTGCCGTGCTCATCGCCGATTGTCTGCCGGTGCTGCTCTGCGATCAGGCCGGGAGCGTCGTCGCGGCGGCGCACGCCGGCTGGCGCGGATTGCTCGCCGGCATCCTGGTGCACACGGTCGCCGCGATGCGGCTGCCCCCCGCCGAAATGCTCGCCTATTTCGGACCGGCGATCGGCCCGCAAGCCTTCGAAGTCGGCAGCGAGGTCCGCGCCGCGTTTGTTGCGGCCGATGCGCAGGCCGATGCGGCTTTTACGGCCTTGCCGTCGGACAAATGGCTGGCCAATATTTACCTGCTTGCGCAGCAGAGCCTGGCCCGCCTCGGCGTCAAGGCGATCTACGGCGGCGAATATTGCACGGTGTGCGAAGAGGAGCGCTTCTTTTCCTATCGCCGCGACGGCACAACCGGCCGCATGGCTGCGCTGATCTGGCGGGAAAAGGAATAGTCAGGCAGGAACTGCGTTCCCCGGCGTAGACTTCGCGACTTTCGCAAGCGCGATTGCCCTGGCCGCACCTGAACCCAGCCAAGCTTAGGGGCAAGGAGGGTAGAATACGCGCGATGAATCTCCTGGCCCTTGAAACGTCGACCGATCCCGGTTCCATTGCGCTTTGGCACGGCGGCGAGCTGATCGCGCGCAACTGTCCGCCTGGCCTGTCGAATTCCGAAACCCTGCTGCCCCTTGCCGCAGCGATTCTCAGCGAGGCGCGCGTCGGCTTTGCCGATCTCGATGCCATCGCCTTCGCCAGTGGCCCGGGTTCCTTTACGGGATTGCGCGTGGCTTGCGGTGTCGCGCAGGGCCTGGCTTTTGCTCATGACTTGCCGCTCGTCGCGGTTGGCACGCTCGACGCCATGGCGCTCTCGAGCGGCGGCGAACGCGTCATCGTCGCCCTCGACGCGCGCATGGGTGAAGTGTATTTCGGTTCTTTCGTGCATGGCCGGCAGCAGGGCGAGATCGGCGTTTATCGGCCGGAGGCTGTGCCCCTGCCGCAATCGTCGGGTTGGCTCGCCTGCGGCAATGGACTTGCCGTCTACCCGCTGCTGCGCGAGCGGCTGTCTCCGTTTGTCGATGCCTGGCAAGCTGAATTGATGCCGACTGCGGAGGCCGTCGCAAGGCTTGCCATGGCGCGTTATGAGCGCGGCGAGCGGCTCGATCCGGCGGAGGCCGTGCCGCTCTATGTGCGCGACAAGGTAGCGAAAACTGTGCTGGAGCGGCTCGCGGTCGGGGGCAAGGCCTGATGAGCGCCGTCCTCCAGCCGCAAATCGAAATACTGCCAATGCACGCCGGCGACCTCAACGAGGTGCTGCGTATCGAATACCGCGTCTGTCCCTTCCCGTGGGGTCTGGGCAATTTCACCGACTCAATGGCGAGCGGATACAGTTGCTGGGTATGCCGTATCAGCGGCGAGCTCGGCGGCTATTTCGTTGTCATGCTGGCGGTCGATGACGCGCATCTCTTGACGATCAGCGTTGCCGAGAAGCATCAGCGAACGGGTGTCGGCGCCCGGCTGCTGCATCACGCCATGTGGGTGGCGCGCGCCGGCGGCGCGAAGCGCTTGCTGCTCGAGGTGCGCCCGTCGAATGCCAGAGCTTTGGCGCTGTATCGCCATTTCGGGTTCCAGCAGATTGCCACGCGGCGCGATTACTATCCGGCGGAGTCCGGCCGTGAGGATGCCCTGGTGTTCACGCATGACCTCGACGAGATCTCGGCATGAACTTGAGCCGCAAACAAATGCTTGACGAGATGGGCTTGTCGCCGCAGTGGCAGCGGCGCGATCGGCCCGCCGTCGCCCGAGAAGCATCGCACGCCGCTGCGCCGACCGCGGCGGCGCTGCCGCCGGGCGAGCAAATGGCCAGACCCGAAAATGCCGCGTCGCCACCGCTTGCTGACGCGCAGCGCGCAGCAGAAATCGCGCAGTTCGATTGGGCCGCGTTGCGACAGAGCATTGCAGCTTGCCGCGCCTGCGGGCTATGCGCGCAACGCAAGCAGGCCGTTTCCGGCGTCGGCGATGAGGCCGCGAAATGGCTGTTCATCGGTGAAGCTCCGGGTGCCGAGGAGGACGCGCAGGGCGAGCCCTTCGTCGGCCAGGCCGGGAAACTGCTCGACGCGATGCTGGCGGCGATCGCTTTGAAGCGCGGCCAGGACGTTTATATCGCCAACGCCGTGAAATGCCGCCCGCCCGCCAACCGCACGCCGGAAGCCGCTGAAATGGCCGCCTGCGCGCCTTACCTCAAACGCCAGATCGCCCTGATTGCCCCGAAACTGATCGTCCTGCTCGGCCGCGCCGCGGTGCAGGCGGTGCTCGGCGAAGAGCGGTCGCTGGCGAGCCTGCGCGGCAAGCCCTTGGCTTATCACGACGGCGAGCGGTCGATTCCGGTGCTCGTCACCTACCATCCGGCTTATCTGCTGCGCACCCTGCCGGACAAGTCCAAGGCTTGGGAAGACCTGTGCCGTGCGCGCACCCTGATGCGCGAGATGACGGCGGATTCAAGTGCGTCGTCATGATCCGCCTTGCAATTTCGCCCGGCGACGCCAATTAACAGTCTTAATTCATTCCTCATGGAGGAAGTAGTCATGCGCATCCGGATTCTTGCCGTCCTCGCCGTTCTCGCCAGCCTGCTGTCCGGCTGCGGCTACAACACTTTTCAGACCGGTGATGAGGCGGTCAAGGCGGCGTGGTCGGAAGTGATCAACCAGTATCAGCGGCGCGCCGATCTGGTTCCCAACCTGGTCAGCACCGTCCAGGGCTATGCCGCCTACGAGAAAGGCGTTTTGACCCAGGTGACGCAGGCGCGGGCGCAGGTCGGCAGCATCCAGGTGACGCCTGAACTGATCAACGATCCGCAGGCCTTCGCCAAATTCCAGCAGGCGCAGGCCGGGCTCACCAGCGCGCTGTCGCGCTTGCTGGTGGTCGCCGAAAACTATCCGAATCTGAAAGCCAATGAATCGTTCCGCGATCTGTTGGCACAGCTCGAAGGGACCGAGAATCGCATCGCCGTGGCGCGTAATCGCTATGTCAAGGCGGTCGAGGCGTACAACGTGTCGGTGCGCAGCTTCCCGAACAATTTGACGGCGATGATGTTCGGCTATACGGTCAAAGCGAATTTCAGCGTCGAAAACGAGAAGGCCATTTCGGTTGCGCCGCGGGTCGATTTCTCGTCGCCAGCTCCCTCCGGCGGCGGCAACAAGCCGGCCGGCGGCTGATCGATGCAGGCGCTTGGCGTGCGACGCTTCGGCTGGCTGGTCGGGTTTGTCCTGCTGTGCGCGGCGATGCTGGCGGCCGCAGACGGTGGGCAGGCAGTTCCCGCACTGCGCGCCCGTGTCACCGACCTGACGGCAACGCTTTCAGCCGATCAGCGCGGTCGCCTGGAAGCGAAGCTCGCTGATTTTGAACGCCAGAAAGGGTCGCAGATCGCGGTCCTGATCGTTCCGACGGTCAAGCCCGAGACGATCGCGGAGTACGCCCTGCGGGTCGTCGAAGCCTGGAAGCTCGGGCGCAAAGGCGTAGACGACGGCGCGCTGCTGCTGATCGCCAAGGAAGACCGGCAGCTGCGCATAGAAGTCGGTTACGGCCTCGAAGGCGCGCTCAACGACGCCACCGCCAAGCGTATTGTCAGCGAAACGATAGCCCCGCGCTTCAAGCAGGGCGACTTTTATGCCGGCATTGACGCCGGCATCGATAGCATGATCAAGGTGATCGGCGGCGAACCCCTACCGCCACCGAGACAGAGCAAGCGCGCGTCGGACTTTGGTGGCGGATTCGAAACGCTGATCTTTATCGGCTTCATTCTGGTCTTTGTGGTCGGCGGCATCTTGCGCGCCGTCTTTGGCCATTTCCTGGCGGCCGGGATCGTCGGCGCGGTCGCCGCGATAGCCGCCGCGCTCCTTCTTTCATCGCTGTTCTTCGCGATCGTCGTCGGGATTATCGCTTTCATTTTTTCGCTCACTGCCGGCGCTGGCGGCGGGTGGCATTCGGGCGGCTCGTCATGGGGAGGCGGGTCGCTGGGCGGTTTTTCGGGTGGTGGTTTTTCCGGTGGTGGCGGCAGCTTCGGCGGCGGCGGCGCCTCGGGGAGTTGGTGATGCAATTCGACAGAATCTTTCGACATTTACTGGAGCCCCACTGGTGGGCCTTGCGCGTCTTTCCAATGGCGGCGCGGCAGGCCATTGAACAGGCGATCACCGCTTCGGAACAACGGCACCAGGCGGAATTGCGCTTTGTTGTCGAAGCCGGCATGCCGCTCAGGGCGCTGCTGCGCGATCAGTCGGCCCGCCAGAGAGCCATCGAACTGTTCGCCCGGCTTGGCATCTGGGACACCGAGCACAACAGCGGCGTGCTGATTTACGTTCAGTTGATCGACCGCCGCGTCGAAATCGTCGCTGATCGCGGGATCAGCGCGAGAGTCGGGGAAGCATTCTGGAGTTCGGTCTGCCGTCGCATGGAGTCGGAATTTGCGGCAGGGCGCTTCGAGAACGGCGCGCTCGTCGCGCTCGGCGACATCACGACGGCGCTTGCCGAGCACTTTCCCGCTATTGGTATCAATCCCGACGAACTGGCCAACGCGCCTTTGATTCTTTAGGCCGGTGCCATGCGGTTCCCGGCCAGCCGCGCCAGCGCAATCGCCGCAAGGCTTGGGCTATCCCGGGATTTGCCGTCTGTTCAACGGCCACCGTCGTCAAGGTGGGCGACATCGTCGTGTTCGCGCTGATTAGCCTCATGCCGGCGCTTGACAAGCAGCATGGCGGTACTGATAAACAGTCCGAAGGAGATGATGATCACATAGATCGAGAAGTTGGCCTTGATCAGCGCGTAATAGAGCCCGGTCATGATCAGAATCGACAGGTTTTCGTTGAAATTCTGCACGGCGATCGAATGGCCGGCACCCATCAGAATGTGGCCGCGATGCTGCAGCAGCGCGTTCATCGGCACGACAAAGTAGCCGGACAGCGCGCCGATGATGACCAGCAGCGGCACCGCCAGCCACACCGCCGTGACATAGTTCATCAGCAACACGATGACCCCCATGGCCATACCCAATGGGATGACCGTCAGGGACTTGCGCAGGGTGATCATTCTGGCCGCGCCCACCGCCCCGATCGCCACGCCGAGGGCGACGACGCCCTGCAACATGCTCGATTTCGAGAGGTCGAGGTGCACCGCCACTTCCGCCCATTTGATGACAATGAACTGCAAGGTGGCGCCGGCGCCCCAGAAGAGGGTGGTCACGCCCAGTGAAATTTGTCCGAGACGGTCGCGCCAGAGCAGCACAAGGCAATGGTTGAATTCGCGGATCAAATACCAGGGATTCTTGTGCAGCGCCCGGTGATCGACACCAGTCTCGGGAATGTACAGATTGAAGATCGCGGCCATGACGTAGAAGGCAGCGACAAAGCACAAGGCCATCTCGGCAGCCGTCTCGACGCCTGTCTCGATGATCGGGAAATCGAAGGACAGCAGGCGATAAGCGGTCGACGGCTGGATCAGCACGCCGCCGATAACCACGCCGAGGATGATCGCGCCGACGGTGAGCCCCTCGATCCATCCGTTGGCTACGACCAGCAGGCGATGCGGCAGGTATTCGGTGAGGATGCCGTATTTGGCCGGCGAGTAGGCTGCGGCGCCAAGTCCGACAACGGCGTAGGCGATCAGCGGATGGATTTCAAAAAACATCATGCCGCAACCGACGATCTTGATCGTGTTGCTGATGAACATCACACGCCATTTTGGCATCGAGTCGGCAAAGGCGCCAACGAAGGCCGCCAGGGCAACATAGGAAACAGTGAAGAAGGTCTTCAGCAGAGGCTCGTAGGCGGCCGGTGCATGCATTTCACGCAGGGCAGCGATGGCAACGATGAGCAGACAATTGTCACCGAGTGCCGAAAAGAACTGCGCTACCATGATGATATAAAAGCCGAAGGGCATATAGAAATCGGCGACCGCTCTTATGAAGTGGCGGATTTATACCATGAAAGGACATAAGTTGTTAGCATCGCTCCGGACCATGGATGCTTGTCTTGGCGCCCAATGCGGCTGATACTCTCCATCCTGAACAAAACCCCCTGAGAATAACTCGAATCATGTCCCGTCCAGTTCAAGCTCGTATCAGCCTGGCAGCGCTTCGGCACAATTATCTCGTCGCCCGCAAACACGTTGCTGGTGTCGGCAAACCCGCCCGGGCGTGGGCTGTGGTCAAGGCCGATGCTTACGGGCACGGGCTGCTGCGCACCGCGTCGGTGCTGGCCGACGTCGCCGACGGATTCGCTCTGCTTGATCTGGAGGCCGCAGTGGCCCTGCGTGACGCCGGTTTTCGCCAGCCGATCCTGCTGCTCGAAGGCTTCTTTGATGCCGATGACCTGACCGCCTGCGCCGAATACAGCCTGATTCCCACGGTCCATCGCCTCGAGCAACTGCAGATGATACGCGCTGCGGCGCTGCCATTGCGTCTGCCGATCTATCTCAAGCTCAATACCGGGATGAACCGCCTGGGTTTTACGCCCGCTCAGTTGCCGGCGGTCAAGCAGGAGCTGGCGGTTTCATCGGCGATCGGGATGGTGACGCTGATGAGCCACTTCGCCGAGGCCGACGGCGGGCGCGGCATCGCCTGGCAAATGGAACGCTTCGCGCAAATGAGCGCAGGCTGGAATTGTCCGGTTTCCCTGGCCAACTCCGCGGCGATCTTGCGTCACCCACAAACGGCGCATGACTGGGTAAGGCCGGGCATCATGCTCTACGGCGGCAGTCCGTTTGCCGACGAGGACGCCGCGAACTTCGACCTCTTGCCGGTGATGACCTTGCACAGCCGAATTCTCGCCGTGCAGGAGATCGCTGCAGGCGAGCGGGTCGGCTACGGCGGCCTGTTCGAGGCGGAGCGACCGACACGCGTCGGCATCGTCGCCTGCGGCTATGCCGATGGCTATCCACGCCATGCGCCAAGCGGAACGCCGATCCTGGTCGCCGGCGAGCGCACCGAAACCGTGGGTCGGGTGTCGATGGACATGCTCGCCTGCGACCTCACCGATCTGCCGCAGGCCCAGGTCGGCAGCCCAGTTGTGCTGTGGGGTGAAGGCCTGCCCGCCGACGAAGTCGCCGCAGCGGCGGGAACGGTCAGTTACGAATTGTTCTGCGCGCTGGCGCGGCGCGTACCGGTGATCGAGGTCTAGCCCAATAAATGGCCAAGGTGAAAACCGTCTATTCGTGCACCGAGTGCGGCGCCAGCGTCCCGAAATGGCAGGGGCAGTGCCCCGGCTGCGGTGTTTGGAATACGCTTGTCGAAACGATTGCCGAAACGGCGCCGACGAGCAACAGCCGTTTCGCCGCGCTCGGCGGCACGACCAAGCTGCAGACGCTCTCGGAGATCGAGGCGCGCGAAGAAGACCGGTTGCCGACCGGCATCGCCGAGTTCGACCGGGCGCTCGGCGGCGGTCTGGTCGCGGGCGGCGTGGTTCTGCTTGGCGGAGATCCGGGGATCGGCAAGAGCACCTTGCTCTTGCAGGCGCTGGCCGAACTGGCTGGCGCCCATCACGTGCTCTATGTCAGCGGCGAGGAGTCGGGGCAGCAGATCGCCATGCGTGCCCGCCGGCTTGCGCTCGATACGCGCAAGCTCAAGCTGCTCTCGGAAATCAATCTGGAAAAAATCCTCGCCGCCTTGCAGGCGGAAAAGCCGCAGGTGGCGGTCATCGATTCGATACAGACCCTGTGGTCGGAGCAACTCAGTTCAGCGCCGGGATCGGTGGCGCAGGTACGCGAGTGCGCCGCGCAGCTCACGCGCCTGGCCAAGCAGACCGGGATCAACGTCATCCTGGTCGGCCATGTCACCAAGGAAGGCGCGTTGGCCGGGCCGCGCGTGCTCGAACACATCGTCGACACCGTGCTATATTTCGAGGGCGACACCCATTCGAGCTTTCGTCTGATCCGCGCGGTCAAGAACCGCTACGGCGCGGTCAATGAGATCGGCGTTTTCGCGATGACCGACAAGGGGCTCAAGGGCGTGAACAACCCGTCGGCGATGTTTCTCTCGCAACACGGTCAGGAAGTTCCGGGGTCCTGCGTGCTGGTGACGCAGGAAGGAACACGGCCGCTGCTCGTCGAGATCCAGGCGCTGGTCGATCAGTCGCACGGCAATCCGCGGCGGCTCACGGTCGGTCTCGATGCACAGCGCCTGGCGATGCTGCTGGCCGTATTGCACCGCCATGCCGGCATCCTGTGCTTTGACCAGGATGTCTTCGTGAATGCCGTCGGTGGCGTCAAGATCGCCGAGCCGGCGGCCGATCTGGCGGTTCTGTTGGCAATTATATCTTCTTTAAAAAACAAGGCATTGCCTACGAAACTTATAGTATTTGGTGAAGTTGGTCTGGCCGGCGAAATTCGCCCCGCGCCGCGCGGCCAGGAGCGCCTCAAGGAAGCGGCCAAGCTCGGCTTCACGCGTGCCATGGTGCCGCTGGCCAACAAGCCGAAACATCCGATTGCCGGCATGGAGGTGATCGCGGTGCGCCGGGTTGAAGAGGCGGTGGAACGCCTGCGTGATCTGGATTAATTTCAAGCACCCTCGCACGCAAGCTTTGCATTCGATCCCAGCTGTTTGTCAAAACTCAAATCCTATTTGGACAGTGCTGTCGCTGGACAAGGCTTGAACCAGCCAGTACCATCTCAAAGCTTGCCTTTGCAAGCTTTGGCCGCACAAACCTCTATCGCGAAACCCTCAACAAGGATCGACAATCTTGGCTTTCATCAATGAAAATTATCTGAAACTTCAGGCCGGCTATCTCTTCCCGGAAATCACCCGGCGGGTCAAGGCGTTTGCCGACGCCAATCCGGCAGTCGCTGGCCGCATCATCCGCTGCGGTATCGGCGATGTGACCGAGCCCTTGCCGGCCGCCAGCATTGCGGCGATGCACAAGGCCGTCGACGAGATGGGCGCGCGCGAAACCTTCCGGGGTTACGGCCCGGAGCAGGGTTACGATTTTCTGCGCAATGCCATCGCCGAGAATGACTTCCGGGCGCGCGGCCTGGATATCGAGGCCGACGAGATTTTCGTTTCCGACGGTTCGAAGTGCGACTGCGGCAACCTTTTGGATATTTTCGGCGCCGGCAACCGGGTTGCGGTGATGGATCCGGTCTATCCGGTCTATGTCGACACCAACGTGATGCTTGGCAATACCGGCAATCCCGATGGCCAGGGCACCTTCGAAGGGCTGACCTATCTGCCGTGTACGGCCGAAAACGGCTTTGTGCCGGATTTGCCGAAGGAGCCGGTCGATCTCATCTATCTGTGCTATCCGAACAACCCGACCGGTGCCGTGGCCACCCGCGAGCAGTTGCAGAAGTGGGTCGATTTTGCGCTCTCCTGCAATGCGGTGATCGTTTTCGACGCGGCCTACGAGGCCTATATCAGCACACCGGGTATCCCGCACTCGATTTACGAGATTCCGGGTGCACGTGAATGCGCCATCGAATTGCGCAGTTTTTCGAAAAACGGCGGCTTTACCGGCCTGCGCTGCGGTTTCGCGGTGATTCCGAAGACCCTGATGGGGCGCAAACGCAACGGCGAAAAGTACCCGTTCCACCCGCTCTGGCTGCGCAATCACACGACCAAGTTCAACGGCGTGGCCTACCCGGTGCAGCGGGCTGCCGAAGCGTTGTATTCGCCGGAAGGCAAGGAACAGGTGCGAAAGCTGGTCAGTTTCTACAAGGGAAACGCCCGTTTGCTGAAAGAAGCCCTGACTTCGGTCGGCCTGAAGGTCTATGGTTATACCGACGCCTCGTACCTGTGGGTGCGCGGCCCGAAAGGCGCAACGAGTTGGGATCTGTTCGACCGCATCCTGCAGCATGCCAACATCGTGACGACACCGGGCAGCGGTTTCGGCGCAGCCGGGGAAGGTTATTTCCGGCTGTCTTCCTTCAATAGTCGCGCCAATGTCGAAGAAGCCTGCCGCCGTCTGGTCGATCGGGAATTGTTCGCCCCCTTCAGGTAAGAAGGATCGAACCCCTTGTGCCCAAATCAGAATTTCGCGTCTGAGTGAAACAGGGTTGCATCGCTTGCCCATGAACACGTGAGCGCTGCATGGGCATGAGTTTTTTCCCATTCGCCCTGCGCCTCTTGCGCCGCGACGCGCGCGCCGGTGAGTTGCGGCTGCTGACCGCTGCGCTGATCATCGCGGTGGCCGCGCTGACTGCGGTCGGCTTCTTTGCCGACCGCGTGCGCCAGTCGCTCGAGCGGGAAGCCAATCAGTTGCTCGGTGCCGACCTGTTGCTGACCGCTGATCACCCGTGGCCGTCCCAGCTTGTGGCCGAAGCGAGCGCACGCGGTCTGGCGGTGGCTGAAACGCGCACCTTCCCGAGCATGGTCTCGCGCGGCCAGGGCGAGGGCCTGCGTGCGCAACTGGCTGAAATCAAGGCTGTTTCCACCGCATATCCGCTACGCGGAAGTCTGCGTACCGCGCCGCAGCGCAATGCAGCAGACACCATAGCCAGCGGTATTCCCGTGGCGGGAACGATCTGGATCGACGAACGCCTGGCTGCCGCGCTACCGGCAGAGGTGGGCGATATTCTGAGCGTCGGGCAGGAAGCGCTACGCGTGACGGCGATCCTGACTCAGGAGCCGGATCGCGGCATCAATTTCTTTAGTGTCGCACCGCGCCTCTTGATGAATATCGACGATCTCGCCAAGACCGGCTTGATCCAGCCGGGAAGCCGGATTGCCTATCGCCTGCTGCTCGCCGGCGACATTGATGCGGTGCGTGGTTTTCGCAGTGATGTCGAGAAGTCGCTGGCACGCGGCGAGCGCGTCGAGGACGCCGAGAATGCGCGGCCGGAAATCCGCGCGGCGCTCGATCGCGCACAGAAGTTCCTCGGCTTGTCGGCATTGCTGACCGTCGTGCTCGCCGCCGTGGCCATTGCCCTGGCCTCGCGCCGCTACCTGCAGCGGCATCTCGACCCTTGCGCGGTGATGCGCTGTCTGGGCGCGACCCAGGCTTTTCTGTTGCGCGTCTTCGTCAGCCAGTTCGCGCTGCTCGGCCTTGTTTCCGCCGCCCTCGGCTGTGTCGTCGGTTATCTCGGGCATTTCGTACTCTATGCCTGGCTGGCCCAATTGCTGGCGACGCCGCTACCGCAACCCGGGCTAATGCCGGCGCTGCAAGGTGGCGTTGTCGGCATGCTGTTGCTGTTCGGTTTTGCCCTGCCGCCGTTGCTGCAACTCAAGCAGGTATCGACGCTGCGTGTCCTGCGCCGGGAGTTCTCTTCCGGCGCCTTGCCGCCCACCGGTCTGGTCGGCGGCTACCTGCTTGGTCTCTTCGCGCTGGCCGGATTGATGTTCTGGATTGCCGGCGAAATTCGCCTTGGCGCCTACGTGTTCGGCGGATTCTCGGCGGCACTCTTGGGATTTGCGTTGATCGCGCGGCTGGTCGTGCGGCTCGCGGCGCTGGCGCGCGGCGGCGCGCGGGCTCGCGCGGGCGACGGCGGCATAGGCTGGCGCTACGGTCTCGCCAGTCTCGAAAGGCGCTCGACTTCAAGTGTCGTGCAGATCGTTGCCTTGGCAATCGGTTTCACGGCCCTGCTGCTTTTGACCGTGACGCGCGACGATCTACTCGATGCCTGGCGCCGCGCGATACCGCCCGATGCACCGAACCGCTTTGTCGTGAATATTCAACCCGACCAGCTTGACAGCGTGCGCCGAGCGTTTGCGGCGCGCGGCTTGAGCGCCGAATTCTCGCCGATGGTGCGTGGGCGCCTGGTCAAGGTTAACGGAGTCGACGTGAGCGCGACGAATTACGATGATGAGCGGGCCAGGCGTCTCGTCGACCGCGAATTTAACCTGTCGTACCGGCTCGACTTGCCGGCCGGGAATGTGGTTTCGGCCGGCCGCTGGTTCTCGCCCGCAGACGCCGGGCAGGGCGTGGCTTCAGTCGAAGAAGGGCTGGCGATGACGCTGGGCTTAAAGCTTGGAGACCAGCTCGAATTTGCGATCGGCGGCGAAAAGGTCGACATGCAGGTACTCGGCTTGCGCAAGCTCGAATGGGATTCGATGCGCGTGAATTTCTTCGTGCTGACCCCGCCGGCGGTACTGCAAGCCTACCCGGCCAGCTGGATCACCAGCGTGTACCTTTCGCCCAGCCAGGCTGACTTTGTCAACCAACTGGTCGGCGAATTTCCGAACCTGACCGTCGTCGATGTCGCCGCGATCGTGCGTCAGCTGCAAGCCATCATCTCGCAGGTGGCGCGAGCTGTTGAGTTTGTTTTTCTATTTACGCTGCTCGCCGGTATTGTCGTCCTCTACGCGGCGCTGGCATCGGTAGCCGAGGAGCGGCGCTATGAACTCGCGGTGATGCGCACGCTCGGCGCCCGGCGTGTACAGCTGCGCCACACCTTGCTCGCCGAATTCGCGGCGATCGGCGGGCTCGCCGGCCTGATTGCCGCACTGGCAGCGATGGCCATTGCCCAATTCTTGGCGCACAAGGTGTTTCATTTTCCAGTCGCGATCGAGTTGTGGCTCGCGCCCGCGGCCATGTTGTGCGGCGCCGCGCTGGTGACCGCGGCCGGCTGGCTCGCGGCATCGCGACTGATCGCCGCGCCACCGCTCGAAGCGCTGCGCGCTGGCGGATAGCGAAGGCTCTGTCGTCTCTATCGAGGCAGGTCTTCGCGGCGCAACAGGAAAACGTTCTGATCGCCGGCGCTGGTGTCGAGCCAGACGAAGGACGTTTCCGGAAAGGCCGTCTCGAGCGCTTCGCGATTGTTGCCGATCTCGACGACCAGTAAGCCGTCCGCATTGAGATGGCCTGCCGACTCGTGCAGGATGATGCGCACAAAATCGAGACCGTCTTCGCCGCTGGCCAGCGCAAGTTCCGGCTCACGCCGGTATTCCTCGGGTAGCTCGGCCATGGTGTCGGCATTGACGTAGGGCGGGTTGCTGATGATCAGGTCGTAGCGTTGCCGGGCAATGGCGGCAAATGCATCCGAGGCGAGCAGCCGGATTCGCGCCGCCAGCCCGTAATCTGCGACATTGCGTGCGCCGACTTCGAGTGCGTCTGTCGAAAGGTCGACGGCGTCAACACTGGCTTCGGGAAATGCCAGCGCGGCGAGGATGGCGAGGCATGCCGAGCCGGTGCACAGATCGAGCACGCTGCGCACGGCCCAGGGGTCCTCGATCCACGGACTGAGTTGTTCGTGCAGCAGTTCGGCGATATGCGAGCGCGGCACGATCACGCGCTCATCGACGTAGAAACGATACTCGCCAAGCCAGGCTTCACGAGTCAGGTAGGCGGCGGGCAGGCGTTCGTCGATACGGCGCTTGATGACCTTGAGCACGGCGGCGCGTTCCTCGCTGGTCAGCCGGGCATCGAGATAGGGTTTCAATACGTCGCGCGGTAAGTGCAAGGTGTGCAGAAGCAGATAAGCCGCTTCGTCCCAGGCGTTGTCGCTGCCATGGCCGAAGAACAATTGCGCCTCGCCGAAACGGCTGACGGCAAAGCGCAAGAGATCGCGCACCGTAGACAGTTCGCTTTGGGCTTGTGCAAACATGTCAGGGTAGAAGACGTTCGAGAATGCGGCGATAAATGGCCGAGAGGCGGGGGAGGTCGGCGATGGCCACGGATTCGTCGATCTTGTGGATGCTTGCATTGACCGGGCCGATTTCGATGAGCCCCGGGCAGATTTCGGCGATGAAGCGCCCGTCCGAAGTGCCGCCGGTGGTCAAAAGTTCGGCTTCGATTCCCGTCTCTGCGCGGATTGCCGCGAGTGCGGCGTCGATCAGCGCGCCGCGGCCGGTCAGGAAAGGCCGTGCGCCAAGGGTCCATTGCGTCGCATAGTCGAGTCCGTGGCGATCGAGGATTTGCGCGACTCGCGCCTGCAGGCTTTCCGGTGTGCTGACGGTGGCGAAGCGGAAGTTGAATTCGATATCGACGCTGCCCGGAATGACGTTGCCGGCGCCTGTGCCGCCGTGAATGTTGGAGACCTGCCAGCTCGTCGGCGGGAAGGACTCGTCGCCTTCATCCCATACGGTCGCGGCGAGTTCGGCGATGGCCGGCGCGGCGCGATGGATCGGATTTTGCGCCAGTTGCGGGTAGGCGACATGGCCCTGAACGCCATTGACCGTCAGCTTGCACGATAGCGAACCGCGGCGGCCGACCTTGACCGTGTCGCCAAGCACGCTCACGGCGGTCGGTTCCCCGACGATGCAGTAATCGATTCTTTCGCCGCGCGCCACCAGCGCTTCGGTGACGGCGACAGTGCCATCCAACGCATTGCCCTCTTCGTCGGAGGTGAGCAGGAACGCCAAGGAGCCGCCGTGCTGCGGCCGCTCGGCAATGAACGCTTCGGTTGCGTCGACGAAGGCCGCCAACGAGCTTTTCATATCCGCCGCGCCGCGGCCGAAGAGCCGTCCGTCGCGCCGACTGGGACGGAACGGATCGCTCTGCCAGCTTTCCTGAGGGCCGCTCGGAACCACGTCGGTATGGCCGGCAAAACAGAACAGCGGCGGCGCCGTTCCCCGGCGCGCCCACAGATTGGTGACACCGCCGCGATTGATGAATTCGCAGCTGAAGCCGATGCGTCGCAAGCGATCGCCGATGATCGTCGTGCAACCGGCATCGTCCGGGGTGACCGAGCGGCAGGCAATCAACTGTTCGGCGAGGCTGATGACGGCGTCAGCGGCCACTGGGCTTTGCGACCGCTGGCTCATCGTCATTGAGGCTGAGCGTGAACTCCTTGAACGAAGCGCCACCGCCGTTGGTTTCGGCGAAGTCGAGCGGCGTCGTGTCGCTCGCTTCTTCCTTGCGCGGGGTGCCGGTGATTTCGGAATTGTTGATCAGCCACGAAAGATTGGTTGGCGAATCGGCGTTGGCGAGCGCCTCGTCAAGCGTGATGATGCCTTCGCGATAGAGCCGGAAGAGATCCTGTTCGAAAGTCTGCGAGCCGGGCGCTAGGCTTTGTTCCATCGCCTCCTTGATGGCCATGACTTCGCCGCGCTCGATGAGTTCCTGAACGTGGCGCGTATTGAGTAGGATTTCGGCGGCCGGCGTTCGTTTGCCGTCGGTCTTTCGAACGAGGCGCTGCGAGATGATGGCCTTGAGGCTGGCGGACAGATCGAGATAGAGCGAGGTCCGGCTCTCGAGCGGGAAGAAGTTGATGACCCGGTTGAGCGCATGGTAGCTGTTGTTGGCATGCAGCGTGGCCAAACAAAGGTGGCCAGTCTGGGCGTAGGCAATTGCCGCCTGCATGGTTTCCTTGTCGCGAATTTCGCCGATCAGGATGCAGTCGGGCGCCTGGCGCATGGCGTTCTTCAGCGCCGGTTCCCAACCCAGCGTATCCATACCGAGCTCGCGCTGGTTGACGATGGATTTCTTGTGCCGGAAGAGGAACTCGATCGGATCCTCGATCGTCAGGATGTGGCCGGCGCGGTTGGAATTGCGGTAATCGAGCATGGCCGCGATGGTCGTCGATTTGCCCGATCCGGACGAACCGACGATGAGCATCAGGCCGCGCTTCTCCATGATCAACTCGGAGAGTATCGGCGGCATGCGCAGCGAATCGAGTGCTGGAATATTGCCGAGAATGTAGCGCACGACGATGGAAATCGAGCCGCGCTGCCGGAACATGTTGATACGGAAGTTGCCGACGTTGGGAACGCCGAAGGAAAGGTTCATCTCCATCGTCGCTTCGAAAACCTTCAATTGCTCGGGCGACATCAATTCGAAGGCGATCTTTTCGATCATCGTCGGGTCCATCAATTGCTGATTGACCGGAACCGTATTGCCGTGGATCTTGATATTGATCGGGACGCCGGCGGAGATGAAGAGATCCGAAGCCTGTTTTTCCGCCATCAAGTGG
The DNA here is from genome assembly GCA_903886975.1 of uncultured beta proteobacterium. Classification (GTDB taxonomy): domain Bacteria; phylum Pseudomonadota; class Gammaproteobacteria; order Burkholderiales; family Rhodocyclaceae; genus Propionivibrio. Next base: position 37,339 of record CAISOB010000074.1, on the reverse strand, counting down.
AAAAGTTTGTCCAGAATCATGTGGCCTCCGCCATTGTCATTTGGATGCAAGCGCCGTCAGTCGCCGCGCAACAGATCATTGATGCAGGTCTCGGCGCGCGTCTGCGCGTCCACCTTCTTCACCACAACCCTCGCCGACCTTGGCCAGCGCGCTGCTCGGCAGGACGACAACATTATAGTCGGCAGCCGGCGCGCGCGCGATCTCGGTATGCGAAATTCTCGCGTGCTGATCGACTTGGTGAAAGGCGGCGCGTCGAGCGTGGTAGGATAGTTCGCAAAACCCCTGAGTCCGGCGTACTGCGCCTGCTTGATAAATTCCGCGGTTGCGTGCCGCGGTTCGCCGATCGATAGTTTGATCTCGCGCAGATCCGGATTCGGCGCGATGCCGGCAAAGAGCTGGCGCAGTCTTTCAAAAGGATAGGGGTGCAGTTGGGCGGGTCTGGGATTCACGGGCGCTAAAGCTTGATCGAAACAATGATTATAAGGGGCATCGCCCGATGACGGTAAGGCAATACGCCAGCGAACAACGCGCGCGGCGCGTGGCCGTCGCCGCGTTGCTGACCGGTGCGCTGATCTGGGGCTTGATCTGGTATCCCTACCGCATACTTCGCGACGCCGGCATCGACGGCGTCGTGGCGTCAACGGCGACCTATGCCGTGGCTCTGGTCCTGGGCCTGATCGTCTTTCGCCAGTCGCTCTCCCGCCTGACGCCGTCGTGGACGCTGCTCTGGCTGGCCCTGGCTTCCGCCGGCTGCAATCTCGGTTATGTCCTGGCGACGCTGAACGGCGAGGTCATGCGCGTGCTGCTGCTGTTTTATCTCGCGCCGCTGTGGACCGTGCTGCTCGCGCGCCTGCTGCTTGCCGAGCGGCTCGACTATTCTGGCGCCTGCGTCATCGCCCTGTCGCTGGCGGGCGCCGCAACGATGCTGTGGCAGCCGGCGGTTGGCTGGCCGGTGCCGCACGATGCCGCCGACTGGTTCGGGCTCTCTGCCGGCTTCTCTTTTGCCCTGTTCAACGTTCTCTCGCGTTACGCCGAAGGTGTCAGCATCGAAAACAAGTCGCTCATCTCCTTCGCCGGCGTGGTCGCCGTCGGGGTGGCGTTGATTCTCGCCGGGGGCGCACCCTTGCCGAGTGCGAACAGTGCGTCGGTATGGGTGTTGCTCGCGCTGATCGGCATAGTCCTGCTCTTCGTCAACTTCGTCGTGCAGTATGGCTTGGCGCGCGTGGCGGCCAACCGGGCGATCGTCATCATGCTCTCGGAAGTCGGCATTGCCGCGCTCTCGTCGTGGCTGCTCGCCGATGAACTGCTCGGCCTGCGCGAATGGACGGGCGGCGTGTTGATCGTCGCTGCCAGCGTGCTGTCAGCGAAAATGGAGCGCCGGGAGACAGCGTCCTGAACCAGCCTCCGGTCAGAACGGTGGCGCCGCCTGCCTGCTGCGCAGTTTCATCGTTTCAGGCTTCCCTGCCACAGCACTGCTTGAATTTCCTGCCGCTGCCGCATGGGCAGGGATCGTTGCGGCCGACCTTGGGTTCTTCGCGACGAATGGTCGGCGTGCCGCGCTTGGCGGCCCAGAAGCGGTAGATGTCCGTGACGGCGAGCGGGACGTCGTCCTGGCAATCGTTTTCAAGCTCCTCGCGTGCGCCGCCTTGCGGCCAGTCCTCACCATGTTCGCGGGCCGCAGCTTCGGCTTCTCCGGTCAGCACCATGAACGGGAACAGGCGTTCGTCAAGGTAGACGATTTCCTCGCTGTCTTCCTCGTTTTCGCTTTCGCCGAGGAACTCGAACCAGTCGTCTTCGGCGGCATCGACGCCGGCCAGATAAGCCTGACACCAGGGAAGGTAATCACTCGGCCCGTTTTCGTCGTCTTCCTTGGCGTAAAGCAGAAGTACCGGCGGTTCGCCAGCGGCGAGTTCGCCTTCGAGCGCCGTCGCAAACGCACGCAAGATTTCGGCGGCTTCGCTGCCGGCCTGGCTGGCCAGCGCTTCTTCGCCGCCCAGAATGTCGGCGAGCCAGTCCTCGTCGGCAATTGCCTGCGGGCCCGAAAGGGCGGCGCAGAGGTAGCCCTGAATCTCGTCGAGACGCATGGCGTCCGTCAACTCGTCGAGCAAGGTTTCCAGACGGTCGAGTTGATCGTCGGCGAGTTGCGCTTGCGGTGAGGATTCGCTGCTCATGTCGTTAGCCTCGCGTATTGGCTGCGGCGGAAAATTCGGCCAGATCAACCTGGGGAAGCGGTTTCCAGTTCTTCTTGCGGTGTTCGGCAATGACGTTGGTAAAGATTCCGCCGCGCACGTAGAAGCGGGCGGTCAGGCGCATGAAGCGGGGCTTCGTGGCCTGTACCAGATCGTCGAGGATGCGGTTGGTCACCGCCTCGTGAAAGCAGCCCTGGTCGCGGAAAGACCAGATATAGAGCTTGAGGCTCTTGAGTTCGATACAGGTCTTTTCGGGAATGTAATCGAGCATCAGCGTGGCAAAATCGGGCTGACCTGTTTTCGGACAGAGGCAGGTGAACTCGGGAATTTCCATGTGAATATGGAAATCGCGATGCGGCGCCGGATTGGCAAAGGTTTCGAGAGTCTTGGCGGGTCGCGTCGTCATAAGAGGTCCGGGTTCGAGCCGGCCGCAAACGAATCGGACCGGCAAAATGCTATTATAAGCGCTGCGGTCGTGCCAGTGCGGCGTCATACCATGCTTCCGAGAACCTTTATCCACGCAGCCGGCTAGGCTGCGCTCCATTTCATGCGGCTGACAAAACTCAAACTTGCCGGATTCAAATCCTTCGTCGATCCGACGACGATCGCGCTGCCAGGGCAACTGGTCGGTGTGGTCGGGCCCAACGGCTGCGGCAAGTCCAATGTGATCGATGCCGTACGCTGGGTGCTCGGCGAATCCAAAGCCTCCGAGTTGCGCGGCGAATCGATGCAGGACGTCATTTTCAACGGTTCCGGAACGCGCAAGGCGGTCTCGCGTGCGGCCGTCGAACTGGTGTTCGACAACTCGCTCGGGCGGATTGCCGGCCAGTGGTCGCAGTATGCCGAGCTGTCGGTCAGGCGCCTCCTGACACGCAGCGGACAGTCCGAGTATTACATCAACAACCTGCACGTCCGCCGCAAGGACATCACCGACCTTTTCCTCGGCACCGGCCTTGGCCCGCGCGCCTACGCGATTATCGGCCAAGGCACCATTTCACGCATCATCGAGGCGCGGCCGGACGAGTTGCGCGTCTTCCTCGAGGAAGCCGCCGGTGTTACCAAATACAAGGAGCGGCGCAAGGAAACGGAAAGCCGTATCGGCGACACGCGCGATAACCTGATGCGCGTCGACGATATCCGGCTCGAGCTTGGTGCGCAGATGGAACGCCTCGAGGGCCAGGCGGCGGTGGCCAGGCAATATCGCGCTTACAGCGAAGAAATGACGCGCAAGCAGCAACTGCTGTGGTTGCTCAGGCGCAACGACGCAAGGGCTGAATGCCAGCGCCTGGCGCGCGAAGTCGAGCGCGCTGCGCTCGAACTCGAGGGCCAGAATGCCGCCTTGCGCGCCACCGAGGCCAGCCTCGAAGAAGCGCGCGAGCGCCATTTCGCGGCGAGTGACGGTGTGCATAACAAACAAAGCGAGTTGTTCACGGCCAATGCCGAAGTGGCGCGGCTCGAATCCGAGATCCGTCACCGCCGCGATTCGCAGCACGAATACGAGTCGCGCCTCACGCAACTCTCCGACGATCAGGTGCACTGGCAGGCGGAAGTCGAGAAGCTGGATGCCGACCACGCCCGTTGGCTCGGACTGGCGGCGCTTGCCGACGAGCGCGTCGAGCAGGGCGAAATGCGCCTCGCGGCGCAGCAGGAGCGGCTGCCGATCGCCGAGGAGGCGCACGCCGCAGCGCAGGAAGAAGTCAATGTGCAGCGCGGCATCACGACCCGGGCTGAGCAGCGGCTGCAGGTCGAACAGGCCAATCGCGGCCACGCCCTGCGTTCGCTGCAAATTATCGCCGGTCGCCGCGAACGCCTGGCGCAGGAGCGCGAGGCCCTGCCTGTGCCCGATCATGAAGCCTTCGAATTCAAGCAGCTGGCACTCGCCGAATTGCGCCAGGGCATTGTCGACGCGCAGGAATCGGTGGCTGGCCAGCAGCAGGCGCTGCCGCAGTTTGAACAGCAGCGCCGTGAGGTTTTGGCGCAGGTCCAGGATGTGCAGAAAGAACGTGCCGAGGCGCATGCACGCCGTGCGGCGCTCGAGCAACTGCAAAAGCGCGTGCAAGGCGACGGCAAGCTCGGTGATTGGTTGCACCGCCATCATCTGGACAAGCATGAGCCGCTGTGGAAATCGCTGCACGTCGAAGCCGGTTGGGAAAATGCGGTGGAAGCCGTGTTGCGCGAGCGCATCGGTGCGCTTACGGCGGACGAAGCCGATCCGGCGTGGGGCAAGGACAGACCGGGCAGCAAGCTGACCTTGATGCTGCCGGTTGAGGGTGCGACCGCGAGTTTCGCCGCCGACCGCCTGCTCGCGCGCCTGCGCTGCAGTGACGCGAAGATCAACGCGATTCTGGCCGACTGGCTCGGCGATGTTTTCACTGCGCCGGACCTCGCTTCGGCTCTGGCTCGCCGCCAGAACCTGTCCGGGGCCGCATGTTGCGTGACGCCCGGCGGCGATGTGGTCAGCCGGCAGAGCGTCACACTGTTTGCGCCGGACGCGGCCGAACACGGGTTGCTCGAACGCCAGCGCGAAATCGAGGAACTCGGCGGCCTGATTGCGCAACGCGACGAGCGGGTCGAGCAGGAACAGGAACGACTGGCGCAAATCGAAACGCGTCTCGAGGAAGCGCAGAACGCTTTGCAGGAGGCGCGGCAGGACCTCAACGATTTGCAGGAGCAGGCACACGCGATACAGGTTGAAACGCTGAAGCTCGCCCAGGCGCTCGATCGCTTCAACGAACGGCAGGCGCAAATTGACGCCGGACTCGCCGAGATGTCCGCCGAGGAAGAGGCGGAACAAGAACGGCTCGTTGCTGCGGACACGGCGATCGAAGCGCAGCGCGGGCAAATCGGCGAGCTGCAACGCGTGCTCGACGCGGCCAAGGCTCGATTCGAAGAAGCCGAAAGGGCGCTGCGTGACGAGCGCGAACAGGTCAATGGCGTCGAGCGCGAGCTGCGCGAAGCGCAGTTTTCGCAGCGCGAATGCCGCAACAAGATCGAAGAAGTCATGCGCAGCGGCGAGCTTGCGCGCACTCAGCTCGAACGCATCGTCGACGAGCTCGGCCGCTGTGCCGAGAATGCCGAAGCGATGCAGGCCGAGGATCTCGAGCCACAGCTGCAGGCCGCGCTCGACCATCGCGTCGCACGCGAACAAACGCTCGCTGGGGCACGCGACGCGCTCGAAGCGGCGACCGGCGGACTGCGCGCGCTTGAAGAGCAACGCCTGAAGGTCGAGCACAGCCTCGACCCGCTGCGCGAACGGATCGGCGAACTCAAGCTGAAGGAGCAGGCGGCAAGTCTCAATTTCGACCAGTTCGCCGCGCAACTGCTCGAAGTGCATGCCGACGAGCAAAGCCTGCTTGGCGACTTGCCCGGCGCGCGTCCGGGCGCCTTGCAGAATAGCATTGTCGCGCTGCAAAAGTCGATCGAGGAACTCGGCGCGGTCAATCTCGCCGCGCTCGATGAGCTTGACACGGCGCGCGAGCGCAAGTCCTATCTCGATGCGCAATCGGAAGATCTGACCCAGGCGATGGAAACCCTGGAAAACGCCATCCGCCGCATCGATCGGGAAACGCGCGATCTGCTGCAAGTGACTTTCGATGCGGTCAATCGCAGCTTCGGCGAACTCTTCCCGGTGCTTTTCGGCGGTGGCGAAGCCGCGTTGATCATGACCGGCGAGGAAATACTCGACGCCGGCCTGCAGGTCATGGCGCAGCCGCCAGGCAAGAAGAATTCGACCATTCACTTGTTATCGGGCGGCGAAAAAGCCTTGACCGCGATTGCCCTGGTGTTCGCCATGTTCCAGCTCAACCCGGCACCCTTCTGCCTGCTCGACGAGGTCGACGCACCGCTCGACGATACCAATACCGAACGCTTTTGCGAAATGGTGCGGCGCATGTCGGCCAACACCCAGTTCCTGTTCATCAGTCATAACAAGATCGCCATGGAAATGGCGCAGCAACTCGTTGGCGTGACCATGCAGGAATCGGGCGTTTCGCGTATCGTTGAGGTCGACATGGACGAAGCCTTGCGCATGCGCGAGCAGATCGTTTAGGAAGACAGATGACCGAACTGCAAATAGGTTTGATCGGACTGGGCGGCGTCGCCGTCGTTGGCGTCATTGCCTACAACACCTGGCAGGAATACCAGCAGCGCAAGCTCGCAGAAAAGCTTCTGGACGTTCCGCCAGCCGATGTTCTGCTCGGCACGGCGGCGGCCGATGAAACGCTCGCGGCCAGCGCGGATTCAGAGCGTGCCCAAGCGTTCGTGTCGTCAGCGGCCAGCGAAAGTCATGTCGTGCGAGCATCCAGTCAACGCATCGAGCCGGTGCTGCGCTTTTCCGAGGAAACGCAGGAGCCACCGCCGGCCGCGCGGAATCCCGTCGAAGCGCACGACGCCGCCGGGCCGGCGGTGGTGCCTGAGTTCGAAGCCGGCGTGCCGCGTGTAGTCGATGACAAGGACGCCAGAAATGGCATCGAGCCCGTGCATTTGTTGTCGCCGGTGATCGACTATGTGGCGGCGTTTGAAGCCGTTGAAGCGGCTCCGGCACGCCAGATTCTTGCGTCCCAGCGCGACGCCTTGTCACGCATCCGTAAGCCGATCCACTGGATTGGCTACAACGAGCGCTCGCGCGAGTGGGAAACGGTCGTCGACGACGGCGAGAACGAGTACCGCCGCATCCGCGTCGGCTTGCAGCTGGTGGACCGCCGCGGTCCGCTCGACGACAGCGATCTGTCGAATTTCAACATCGCCATGCACGACCTCGGCGATGAGCTGATGGCCATTGCCGAATTGCCGCCACGGCAGGCGGCCTTGACCGCCGCCACGCAGCTTGACGAGTTTTGCGCCAGCGTCGATATCCAGATCGGCATCAACGTGATCAGCGGCGGGCAGGTTTTTCTTGGAACGAAACTGCGGGCGCTGGCCGAGTCCGCCGGCATGGTGATCGACAGCGAAGGGCGCTTCGTTCGCTGCGACGATGAGGGCCAGGTGCTCTATGTGCTGATCAACCAGGAAGCCTCGGGGTTTTCCGTCGAATCGATGAAGACCATGAGTACACACGGCGTGACTTTCCTGCTCGACGTGCCGTGCGTCGCGCATGGCGAGCGCGTCTTCAACCAGATGGTTGATCTGGCGCGGCGTTTTGCCGATGTCCTGCACGGCGTGTTGGTCGATGACAACCGCCGTCCGCTTTCCGAAGCGGCATTGGAGCCGATTCGACGGCAAGTCGGCCAGTATCAGGCGATGATGGCCGTGCGCAACCTGCCGGCCGGCGGGCCCTTGGCGCAGCGGATGTTCTCCTGATCGCGGACTTGCGCGAGATGAGCGCCAGCCAACGCGTGCTTGAGTTGCGCGAGCAGATCGAGCAGCATAACCGGCAATATTACGTTCTCGATGCGCCGCTGATCCCGGACGCCGAGTACGACCGCCTGTTCCGCGAGTTGCAGGCGCTTGAAGCAGCGAATCCGCAACTCGCCAGCGCCGATTCGCCGACGCAGCGAGTGGGTGCCGCGCCGCAAGCCGAGTTCAAATCAGTCGCCCATCGCACGCCGATGCTGTCGCTGAACAACGCATTTTCCGCAGACGAGGTCGAGGCCTTTGACCGGCGCGCACGCGAAGCGCTGGCGGTTGCAGGCGAGATCGATTACGCCGCCGAACCGAAATTCGATGGCCTGGCGGTTGGCCTGACCTACGAAAACGGCATCTTCACACGCGGTGCGACGCGCGGCGACGGCTTCACCGGCGAGGATGTCACGGTCAATCTGCGCACCTTGGCCAACCTGCCGCTGCGGCTCAATGGCAAGGCGCCGCCGCGCCTGCTCGAAGTGCGCGGCGAAGTGCTGATGTTGCGCAGCGACTTTAGTCGCCTCAATTCACGTCAGCGGGAACGCGGCGAAAAGGAGTTCGTCAATCCACGCAATGCCGCTGCCGGCAGCCTGCGTCAACTCGATTCGCGGATCACGGCGCAGCGTTCGCTGCGCTTCTTCGCCTACGGTATCGGCGTGAGCGAAGGCATTGACTTGCCCCCCAGCCATTTTGCCGCGCTCGATTTGCTGGTCGCCTTGGGTCTGCCGGTCGCCGCCGAGCGACGCCGGGTTTCCGGTCTTGCCGGATTGCTTGGTTTTTATGCGCAACTCGGCGCGAAACGCGCCGCACTGCCCTACGACATCGACGGCGTGGTGTACAAGGTCGACAGCCTCGAGGCGCAGGAGCGTCTGGGCTTCGTTTCGCGCGCGCCGCGCTTTGCCATCGCCCACAAATTCCCGGCCGAGGAAGCGGTCACCGAGCTGCTCGGCATCGACGTTCAGGTCGGCCGAACAGGGGCACTGACGCCGGTGGCGCGTCTCGCGCCGATCTTCGTCGGCGGCGTGACGGTGACCAACGCCACCCTGCATAACCAGGGGGAAATCGACCGGAAGGACTTGCGCATTGGCGATACGGTGATCGTCCGGCGTGCCGGCGACGTGATTCCTGAGGTCGTCGGCCCGCTGCTCGATCGGCGTCCGGGCGATTTGCCGCGCTTTAACTTGCTGGCGCGCTATCCAACCTGTCCGGTCTGCGGCTCGCACGTCGTTCGAGCCGACGACGAAGCAGTGGCGCGCTGCAGCGGTGGACTGTACTGCCCGGCCCAGCGCAAGCAGGCGCTGCTCCACTTTGCTTCGCGTCGCGCCATGGATATCGAAGGGCTCGGCGACAAGCTCGTCGATCAACTGGTCGACGGCGATATCGTGCGTACCCCTGCCGATCTTTACAAAATGGGATTGTTGGCGCTCTCCAATCTCGAACGGATGGCCGAAAAATCGGCGACGAATCTTCTGGCCGCGATCGACAGGAGCAGGCAAACGACCCTGTCCCGTTTCATCTATGCGCTCGGCATACGCAACGTCGGCGAAACGACAGCGAAGGATCTGGCGCGCCACTTTGGCCGCCTGGACAGCATTTTGGCCGCGAGCGAGGAAGAACTGATGCAGGTCGCCGACGTCGGCCCGGTGGTCGCGCAGTGTTTGCGGCAATTCTGCGCCGAGCCGCATAATGTCGAGGTCATCGCCCAGCTGCGCGCGGCAGGCGTTGCTTGGAGTGAAGGGGAGGGAAGATCGCCCGCGCCGGCCGCAAGCGCCGCGGCCGGCAAGGTTTTCGTGCTGACCGGGACGATGCCCAGCTTGAGCCGCGAGCAGGCCAAGGAATTGATCGACGCCGCCGGCGGCAAGGTCAGCGGATCGGTTTCGAAGAAGACCGACTACGTCGTCGCTGGTTCGGAGGCAGGATCCAAACTCGACAAGGCACAGGAACTCGGCGTGACGGTCATCAATGAGGCACAATTACGAATTCTGCTAGAGCGAGCTACTGATCATGAATAAAGTGACAAAAGCGGTTTTCCCGGTCGCCGGCCTCGGTACGCGTTTTCTTCCGGCGACCAAGGCCAGCCCGAAAGAGATGATGCCTGTCGTCGACAAGCCGCTGATCCAGTATGCCGTCGAGGAAGCGGTGGCGGCCGGCATTACCGATATGATTTTTGTCACCGGCCGCACCAAGCGGGCCATCGAGGATCACTTCGACAAGGCCTACGAGCTTGAAAGCGAACTTGCGCTCAAACACAAGGACGAAATGCTCGAGTTCGTGCAAAACCTCCTGCCGCGAAACATCAACTGCATCTACATCCGCCAGTCGGAAGCGCTTGGTCTCGGCCATGCCGTACTCTGCGCCAAGCCGGTAATCGGCAACGAACCGTTTGCGGTATTGCTTGCCGACGATTTGCTCGATGCCGATCCGCCGGTGATGAAACAGATGACCGACACCTATGAATACTACCGGTGCTCGGTGCTCGGTGTCCTCGATGTGGCGCCCGCCGAGACGGCAAGTTACGGTATCGTCAGGTCGAGTTTCGTCGCCGATCGCGTCGAGCGCATCGAAGCCATCGTCGAAAAACCGAAACCGGAAGAAGCGCCATCGACGCTCGGTGTCGTCGGCCGCTATATCCTGACGCCGCGCATCTTCCATCATCTGGAGAATGTCATCCCGGGTTCGGGCGGCGAAATTCAGCTGACCGACGGCATCGCTTCGATGCTCCTCGAGGAACAGGTTCTGGCTTATCGTTATCTCGGAAACCGCTTTGACTGCGGCTCCAAGCTCGGCTATCTGCAAGCGACCGTCGATTTCGGCCGACGCCACCCGGAAGTGGGCGCTGCTTTTTCCAAATATCTCGCCAATCTGGATCGTGCATGATCGACATTCAACAAGCCAAGGATCTTCTCGCCGCGGCGGAACTCATCCATTCGGCGGAGACGGTCGCGCAGGCAGTCACCCGTGTCGCCGGCGAAATCACCGCCAAGCTTGGCAAGACCAACCCGCTTCTGCTCTGCGTCATGAGTGGCGGCGTACCCTTTGCCGGGCATCTGATGACGCAACTCGATTTCCCGCTCGACTTCGATTATATGCATGTAACGCGCTACGGGCAGGATACTTCGGGCGGCGCGCTGTCATGGCGTTCGGCGCCGTGGACACCGGTCAAGGGGCGTACGGTCCTCGTTCTCGACGATATCCTCGATGAAGGCCTGACGCTGGCCGCCATCGTCGAACGCATGCACGAACTGGGTGTCAAGGCGTGCTACACCGCCGTGGCGACCGATAAACTGAACGGCAAGAAGAAACCGATCGAAGCCGATTTCGTCGCGCTGACGGTACCGGACCGCTTCGTTTTCGGCTACGGCATGGATGTGCGCGGCGGCTGGCGCAATCTGCCGGCGATCTACGCCATGAAGGAGAGTTGAGGTGCTTGCAGTGATCGGCGGTAGCGGCCTGTCGCAACTGGCCAACCTCGACGTCTCGCACCGCGAGGTCTTGCGCACACCTTACGGCGAGCCGTCGGGCGCGGTCATCTTCGGCGAGATCTGCGGCCAAGCGGTCGCTTTTCTGCCGCGCCATGGTTATGGCCACACCATTCCGCCGCATGAAGTGAACTATCGGGCGAATCTCTGGGCGCTGTCCCAGCGCGGCGTGAGCGGCATCATTTCGGTCGCTTCGGTCGGCAGTATCCGCGCGGACCTAAAACCCGGCGGCGTGGTCATTCCGCACCAGATTATCGACTACACCTGGGGACGAAAATCGACATTCCATGACGGCCGGGATGGCACGGTCACTCATATCGATTTCACCGAGCCTTACGACCGGGCGTTGCGCGCCCGGCTGATTGCTGCGGCGAAGGTCGCCGGAATCGCGGTCAGCGACGTCGCAGTGTACGCCGCGACGCAGGGGCCACGTCTGGAGACGGCCGCGGAAATCGATCGCTTCGAGCGCGACGGCGCTGATGTCGTTGGCATGACCGGCATGCCGGAGGCGGCGCTGGCGCGCGAGTTGGCGCTGCCCTATGCGGCGATCAGCGTGGTCGCCAATTTCGCGGCCGGCCGCGCCGACAGTCGTGAGGGAATCAGCTTCGAGTCGATTGAGACGGTGTTGCACGAATCGATGGGACACGTGCGCACCATCATCGAGGAATTGGTGCGTCATGGCCATTAGACCGGTTCTGAAGATGGGCGACCCGCGCCTGTGGCAGCGGGCCGAAGCGGTGCGGTCTTTCGGCACACCGGAGTTGCACGCGCTGATCGCCGACATGGAAGAAACCATGCACGCGCTCGACGGCGCGGGTCTTGCAGCACCACAAATTGGTGTCGGCCTGCGCGTTGTCATTTTCGGCTTTGAAGACAATGCCCGCTATCCGGATGTCGGCAGCGTGCCCTATACGGTGCTGATCAACCCGGTCCTCGAACCGCTTTCCGATGAGATCGAAGAAGGCTGGGAGGGTTGCCTTTCGGTCCCTGGGCTCAGCGGTTGGGTGCCGCGCTGGCGTTATCTGCGCTACACCGGTTTCGACCCGCTCGGACGGGCGATCGACCGCTCGGTCGATGGCTTTCATGCGCGCGTCGTGCAGCACGAGAACGATCACCTCGATGGCATTCTTTACCCGATGCGCATTCGCGATTTGACCCGCTTCGGATTTAGCGAGGCGCTCTTCCCCGATGACGCCGACCGGCCGAAGGACTGATCAGGATTTGAGCTGCGCCAGCAGTTCCGTTTCGAGTTTGATCCGGCTTGCGCTTTCGCCGAGATCGCCGCCGCTGATCAGAAAGGCGTCCTCGACGCGATCGCCCAGCGTGACGATCTTGGCCGTGTGCAGGTTGGCGCCGTGCGCCGCCAGCGCCATGGCGACGGTGTAGAGCAGGCCGGGGCGGTCGGCGGCGGTGACCGAGAGAAGAAAGAGCACACCTTTTTCATCCGGCTCGATGGTGACCAGCGGCTCCATCGGGAAATGCTTGACTTGGCGAGATATCCGCCCACTGGCCGGCGCTTCGGGCGGCGCCTGCCGGCTCAGCCGATCGCTCAACTCGTGTTCGATGTAACTGATCATGTCGCGATCATTGTCGCGGCCGCTGACGTCGACCAGCATGAAGCTGTCGAGCGCGTAGCCATGCCGTGTGGTGTGGATTTTGGCGTCAATGATGTTGTAGCCGGCGCGGCTGAAGAAACCGGCCAGCCGCGCGAACAAATAGCGCTGATCGAGGGTGTAGGCCATGACTTCGATGCCGTCGCCATGCACGTTGAGGCGCGCCTTGACGACCGGCTGCGGGCTGTTGATGCGGTAGTTCAGGGCGCGCGCGTGCCAGGCGATCTCTTCGGGCGAATGGCGCAGGAAATAGACGGTGTCGAGCTGGTTCCACAGGCTCTCTTGCGCGCCTTCGGGAATCGCAAAATAGCGCAATAGCCGCAGCGCTTCGTCCTGTCGCTCGGCAATGATGCCCTGCGTCACCGGTACCTTGCCGCCGGAGGACAACAGACGGCGCGTCTGCGTGAAGAGCTCCTCGAGCAACTGGCCTTTCCAGCTGTTCCAGACCTTGGGGCTGGTGCCGCGGATGTCGGCGACCGTAAACAGATAGAGTGCGGTCAGGTGACGTTCGTCGCGGACGGTCGCCGCAAAAGCGGCGAGCACGTCGGGATCGGAAATATCCTGCTTCTGTGCGACGCGCGACATCACCAGATGTTCGCGCACCAGCCAGGCAACGAGCTCGCCGTCCTCCGCGGCGAGGCCGTGGCTATCGCAGAATTCCTGCGCATCGACAGCGCCGAGTTCGGAGTGAGCGCCGCCGCGACCCTTGGCAATATCGTGGAAAAGGGCCGCGATATAAAGCAGCCAGGGCCGCTCGAAGCTGCTGATCAACTGGCTGCAGAACGGGTACTCGTGGGCAAACTGGCTTTCCGAGAAGCGGCGCAGGTTGCGCAGGACCTGCATGATGTGCTGGTCCACGGTATAGACATGGAACAGGTCGTGTTGCATCTGGCCGACGACGGCGCCAAATTTTGGCAAATAGCGGCCGAGAATATCGAACTGGTTCATGCGCCGGAATTCGTGCAGCACGCCGCGCGGCTGCTGGAACAGCGCGATGAATCGCGCCTTATTTTCCGGATTGTTGCGGAAATCATCGTCGATCAGACGACGCGCGCGCCATAGTGAACGTATCGTCCGCGCGGTCATGCCTTTCAGCTCGGGATGCTGCTGCATCAGCGAGAACGCCTCGAGAATGGCGCCCGGTGTTTCAAAGAAGACCTTTTCGTCGGTCGCTTCGAGCAGCTGGCGCGTGCTCTGGAAACGCTCGTTGATCGGCTGCGGCGCTTGATCGGACGAGGGGAAGATCGCCGTGCCGATATTTTGCAGCAGGATGGTGTTGAGCTGGGTCACCGCTTTCGCGGTCCGGAAGTACTCCTGCATCAATTGTTCGCTGGCCAGCTTGCCCGGCGTCGCGGCAAAGCCGAGCTGCTCGGCCAGCGCGGTCTGATAGTCGAAGAGCAGCCTGTCCTCGCGGCGGCCGGCGTGCAGGTGCAGCTGGATGCGCAAGCCTTGCAGAAAGCGTTCGCGCCGCTCCAGTCCGAGCAAGCCCTGATGGCTGAGAAGGCCTCGTTGTTCGAGATCCTGCCAGGTGCTGCCGTAACCTGCCGCCTGCGCAACCCAGAGAATGGTTTGCAGGTCGCGCAGGCCGCCCGGGCTCTCCTTGCAGTTGGGCTCGAGACTGTACGGTGATTCCTGATAGTTCAAATAGCGCTCGTCCTGCTCGATGCGCTTGGCATGAAAGAAAGCCTGTGGATCGATGCTGTCCTTGAATTCTCGCGTGAGCCTGGCGAACAGTTCGGCGTTGCCGGTGAGCAGACGGGCTTCGACCAGCGCCGTCCGCACGGTCAGATCGCCAGCCGCCTCGGCGAGGCAGTCCTCGACCGTGCGCACGCTGTGGCCGATCTCGAGTCCAATATCCCAGAAGAGGCCGATGAGTTGTTCGAGTATCAAGGCGAGTGCCGCATCCGGCGGCGCCTCAAGAAGCAGCAACAGATCAACGTCGGAAGCCGGCCACAGCTCACCGCGCCCGTAACCACCGACGGCTACCAGCGCCAGCGAATCCGGCAATTCAAGCGCCCTCCAGAGTTCGCACAGGACTTCGTCGACCAATTGGCTGCGCCCGCGCAGCTGGCGGGTCACATCGGGGTCGGCAAGATAGCTTGCGCGCAGCGCGGCCTGTTCGGCCTGCAAGCGGGACTTGTAACGGGCAAGAAGCGCGTTACGGGCGACGGAATCGATTGTCATTGAATTATTTTATCCAGTCGGGCGGCTGGCGTGCGCCCGCCGACAAGGTGAGAACTTCAAATCCACTTTCTGTTACGAGGATGGTGTGTTCCCATTGCGCCGACAGGCTATGGTCCTTGGTCACGATCGTCCAGCCGTCGGCTAGTTCGCGGATTGCGGCCTTGCCGGCGTTGATCATCGGTTCGATGGTGAAGATCATGTTGGCCTTGAGTTCAATGCCGGTGCCGCTGGTGCCGTAGTGCACGACCTGCGGGTCTTCGTGGAAGCGGGTGCCGATCCCGTGCCCGCAGAATTCGCGGACGACCGAGTAGCCCGATCTTTCCGCGTAGCGCTGGATGGCTTCGCCGATGTCGCCGAGATGGGCGCCGGCCTTGACTTGGGCAATGCCCAGCCAAAGGCATTCGAAGGTCACTTCGCACAGCCGCTTGGCCTGAATCGACACCTCACCGACTAGGAACATGCGGCTGGTATCACCGTGATAGCCGCCCTTGATCGTTGTGATGTCAAGATTGACGATGTCGCCGTTCTTCAACTGCCGGTCGCCGGGAACACCATGGCAGACCTGATGATTGACCGAGGTGCATATCGATTTTGGATAAGGCTTGTAGCCCGGCGGGGCGTAGTTGAGCGGTGCCGGTATGCAGCCTTGCACCTCGACCATGTAGTCGTGGCATAGCTGGTCGAGCTCGCCGGTCGTCACGCCTGGTCCGACGAAAGGCGTTATGTAATCAAGAACTTCGCCCGCCAGACGCCCGGCAATGCGCATCTTTTCGATTTCTTCTGGGGTTTTGAGTGTGATGCTCATATTTTCCGGTGTGGCGGGGATGGACTGAAGCTGCGAAGGATAAAGTAAGGCGTGCGCTTAGGCAATTGACCGTTTGAAAGGTTCGGCGATCGCTGTCGCTTGGCGTCGAGGCAACGCGCATGCGAGAGGAACACGGCGCGATTGGAATTTGACCGTACGGGATGGTACAATTGCTTGGTTTTGCTGGCTCGTGTCGGCGAAACATGATTGCATGCCATGGTGGCATGCGAGGCGCGCCGGCAACGGCGGGTCAATTACGCACATTCGCCTTTACAAGGGTGTCCGTCAATTCCATAAGACGACGGGCTGCAGGCGGGCGAATGGTGGCTTAACCCTGATAGGAAAGAAAAAGTATGTATGCAACCATGCGTCAAATGCTGGAGGCCGGTGTTCACTTCGGCCATCAAACCCGCTTCTGGAACCCCAAGATGGCTCAGTACATCTTCGGTGCGCGCAGCAAAATTCACATCGTCAACCTCGAAAAGACACTCGCCAAGTACAACGAAGCGATGGCCTTCGTGCGCAAGCTGTCGTCGAACAAGGGCAACATCCTGTTCGTCAGCACCAAGCGCCAGGCGCGCGAGATCATCGCCGAAGAAGCCAGCCGCTGCGGCTCGGCGTTTGTCGACCAGCGCTGGCTGGGCGGGATGCTGACCAACTTCAAGACCATCAAGCAGTCGACCAAGCGTCTGAAGGATATGGAAGCGATCACCGAAGGCGGTTCGCTCGAGAAGCTCGGCAAGAAGGAGGCGCTGATGATGCAGCGCGAACTCGCCAAGCTGCAGAAGTCGATCGGCGGCATCAAGGACATGAACACTTTGCCCGACGCACTGTTTGTCATCGACGTCGGTTATCACAAAATCGCCATCACCGAAGCCAACAAGCTCGGCATTCCGGTAATCGGCGTGGTCGATACCAATCACTCGCCGGATGGAATTACTTACGTCATTCCGGGCAACGACGACTCGTCGAGCGCAATCCGCTTGTACGCGCGCGGCGTCGCGGACGCGATTCTCGAAGGACGCAGCCAGTTCGTCGAGGAAATCGTTGCCGCAGCATCCGGCGACGATTTTGTCGAAGAGGCCGAATAAGCGACCGCGGGGCTTGCCTGGCGCTGAAGGGCGAGCGAACTTGAAGCAGTCTTGATTGTTTTGACGCGGTGCGGCCGGATATTCCGGCCGTGTCCGCAAGTGGAGATAAAAATGGCGGCAATTACCGCAAGTATGGTGGCAGCGTTGCGTGCAAAGACCGACGCGCCGATGATGGAATGCAAGAAAGCCCTGACCGAAGCCGATGGCGAAATGGGCAAGGCGGAAGAATTGTTGCGCATCAAGCTGGGCAACAAGGCAACACGCGCGGCGACCCGAATTACCGCCGAAGGCATCGTCGGCATCAGTATTTCGCCCGATGGCAAGCGCGGTGCGATTATCGAAATCAACTGCGAGACGGATTTTGTCGCCAAAAACGACGAATTCCTGAAATTGACCGCTGCTTGCGTTGAACTCGTGGTCAGCAAGAGTCCAGCCGACGTGGCGGCGCTCTCCGCGCTGCCGATCGGGACCGGCACCGTCGAATCGACGCGCACAGCGCTGATCGGCAAAATCGGCGAGAACATGTCGATTCGCCGTTTCGCGCGCATCGAAGCCAAGGGCAGGCTGATGTCCTACATTCACATGGGCGCCAAGGTTGGCGTGCTGCTCGATCTCATCGGCGGCGACGAGCATCTGGGCAAGGATCTGGCCATGCACATCGCCGCTTCCAAGCCGAAGGCGCTTGACGCCAGCGGTGTTCCTGCCGAACTGCTCGATGTCGAGCGCCGCATCGCCATCGAGAAAGCGCGCGCCGACAACAAGCCCGAAGCGATGCTCGAGAAGATTGCCGAAGGCACGGTGCAAAAGTATCTGAAGGAAGTGACGTTGCTTGCGCAGGTTTTCGTTCGCGCCGAAGATGGCAAGCAGACGATAGAGCAACTGCTCAAGAGCAAGGGCGCTTCGGTTTCCGCCTTCGTCCTGTACGTGGTCGGCGATGGTCTGGAGAAGCGCTCGAACGATTTCGCCGCCGAAGTCGCGGCGCAAGCCGCCGCCGCACAGAAATAAGGCAGGCTGACCACCATGACCGACACGCCCAAGTTCAAGCGCATCCTGCTCAAGCTCTCCGGCGAAGCCCTCATGGGTTCCGATGCCTATGGCATCAACCGACAAACGATTTCGGAAATCGTCGGGGAAGTGAAGAGCGTTGTCGATCTGGGCGTGCAGGTCGGCGTGGTCATCGGCGGCGGCAATATCTTTCGCGGCGTCGCCCCGGCGGCGACCGGCATGGATCGGGCGCAGGCCGATTACATGGGCATGCTGGCCACGGTGATGAACGGCCTGGCCTTGCAGGATGCCATGCGCGTCGCCGGTATGGTGGCGCGCGTGCAGTCGGCACTGAATATCGAGCAGGTCGTCGAGCCTTATATTCGCGGCCGGGCCATCCGTTACCTCGAGCAGGGCCGAACGGTCATTTTCGCTGGCGGCACAGGCAATCCGTTCTTTACCACCGATACGGCGGCGGCATTGCGCGGCGCTGAAATCGGCGCGGAGATCGTGCTCAAGGCGACGAAGGTCGACGGCATCTATTCGGCCGATCCGAAGAAGGACCCGCTGGCGACGCGCTACGACCGGATCAGTTTCAACGAAGCGATATCCAAGAACCTGAGGGTGATGGACGCGACGGCCTTTGCCTTGTGCCGCGACCAGAAACTGCCGATCAACGTCTTCTCGATTTTCAAGCCAGGTGCGCTCAAGCGGGTCGTTCTCGGCCAGGGCGAAGGCACCTTGGTTTATTGCTGAGGGAGAGTGACATGTCGATAGCCGATGTGAAGAATACGACCGAACACAAGATGCAGAAGTCGCTTGAGGCGCTCAAGGTAGACCTCGCGAAGGTGCGTACCGGGCGCGCCCATGTCGGTTTGCTTGATCACGTTCAGGTCGAGTATTACGGTTCGATGGTGCCGGTCAATACGGTGGCCAACATTACCTTGCTCGATTCGCGCACGCTGGGCGTGCAGGCCTGGGAAAAAGCCATGGCGCCCAAGATCGAGCGCGCGATCCGCGATTCCGATCTCGGCCTGAACCCGGCGTCGCAGGGCGAACTCACGCGCGTGCCGATGCCGGCACTCACCGAGGAAAGGCGCCGCGATCTGATCAAGGTCGTCAAGCACGAATGTGAAAACGCGCGTGTCGCCATGCGCAATCTGCGCCGCGATGCCATTGCGACGCTCAAGGACCTGCTCAAGAACAAGGCCTGTTCGGAAGATGAGGAGCGTCGGGCGCAGGACGACATCCAGAAACTCACCGACAAGTATGTCGCGGAAGTTGATAAACAATTCGCGCAAAAAGAAACCGAGTTGATGGCGGTTTGACGGCCGGAACGATACGCCAGATGGCGATCTTCTCAAGTTCTACTCAAGACATCCCGGCCACCGGGGCGGTGCCGCGCCATGTTGCGATCATCATGGACGGCAACGGGCGCTGGGCGCGGCGCCGCTATTTGCCGCGCTTCGCCGGTCACCGCCGCGGCGTCGAGACAGTACGCGATACGGTCAAGTATTGTCTGGAGCGCGGTATCGAATATCTGACGCTCTTCGCTTTCAGTTCGGAAAACTGGCGCCGCCCCGAAGAGGAAGTGACCCTGCTCATGCAGCTTTTTGTACGCGCGCTGCAACAGGAGGTCCTCAAACTCGACCGCAATGGCGTGCGCCTTTGCGTAGTTGGCGATCTGTCGCGCTTTGATCCCGAATTGCAGGCGCTGATTCGCGCTTCGGAAGAAAAAACAGCCGCTAATCGAAAGCTGACGCTGACCATCGCCGCCAATTACGGCGGTCGCTGGGATATTCTGCAGGCGGTCAATCGCATGACGAAGGAGCATCCCGGAAAACAGGGTGGGTGGACCGAAGCCGACCTGGCGCCTTATTTGGCGATGAATTACGCGCCGGAGCCGGATCTTTTCATCCGTACCGGCGGAGAACAGCGTGTCAGCAACTTCCTGCTTTGGCAACTCGCCTACGCGGAACTCTATTTCACCGATACGCTGTGGCCGGAATTCGATGCGCAGGCCTTCGACGTGGCGATTGCCTCCTATCAGCGGCGCGAGCGCCGCTTCGGGCGAACCAGCGAGCAACTGGTCGGCAATCCCCATCCCGCGGCATTCGTTTCCGAGAACGCGGATTCGCGCTGGCCGACGGACGCGAAGATTAATGCTTAGAACGCGGATCGTTACGGCGCTTGTCCTGCTTTCCACGTTCTTTGCCGCGCTCTTTTATCTGCCGCCCACCGGCTGGGCGATCTTTGCCACGTTGACGGCTGCCGTGGCCGCCTGGGAATGGGGCACCTTGATGGGCGTTCAGCGAAACGCGCGTTTCGCTCTGGCTATTGGGTTTGTTCTCATCTGTCTGGTTATCGGCGATCTAGAACCGGCAGCCCTCGGCTTGACAGAGGGATCCCCCGAGGCCGCCTGGCGCTTTGGACGCTGGCTATATTTTCCGGCCGCCGCCTTTTGGCTGTTTGCGGCGCCGTCGTGGATGCGCTACCGCTGGCCGCTGACAAAATCCGCGTTTGGCTTGGTTGTCGGACTCCTGGTGATCCTTCCGCCCTGGTTGGCCCTGGTGCAACTGCGCCAGGCCGGTGCGCTGACCCTGCTCGCGGTGATGGCGATCGTGTGGCTGGCCGACATCGCGGCCTATGTCTTCGGACGCCGCTTCGGCAAGCACAAACTGGCACCAAAGATCAGCCCGGGCAAGACCTGGGAAGGCGCGCTGGGCGCCGTCGGGGCGGTCATCGTTTACGGTTTCGTCCTTGCTCCGGCGCTACCGGCGGTATTGGCCGCGAATTACGCTTTGTTGCTCGTCATCCTTGTTGTCGTCACGGCGATCGGTATCATTGGCGACTTGTTCGAGTCGCTGCTCAAGCGCCAGGCGGGGCTCAAGGACAGCAGCAATTTCCTGCCAGGACACGGCGGCGTGCTCGATCGCATCGACAGTCTGACTTCGACCCTGCCGTTCGTCGCGCTCGTATGGCTGTCGCCCTGGTACTAAGAAATGACGATGCAGAATCTGACGATACTCGGCTCAACGGGCTCCATTGGGGTCAATACGCTCGATGTGATTCGGCGCCATCCGCAACGTTATCGGGTGATTGCGCTTTGCGCCCACAAGCAGGTTGATCGCCTGTTTGATCAATGCTGCGAGTTTCAACCGCCGTATGCTGTCGTGTGCGGCCCTGAAGCGGCGGCCGATTTGCAGCGCCGCCTGCGGGCGGCATCTTGTCCGACGCGCGTTGAGTACGGTGCGGATGCCTTGATCCGCATGGCCGAATTGCCGGAAGTTGACGCGGTGATGGCGGCGATCGTCGGCGCCGCCGGTCTTCCGTCAACCCTCGCCGCGGCCATGGCTGGAAAAAAAGTGCTGCTGGCCAACAAGGAAGCACTGGTCATGGCCGGCCCGGTACTGATGCGCGCCGTGCGCGACAGCGGCGCCTGCCTGCTGCCGATAGACAGCGAACATAATGCGATATTCCAGTCGCTACCGAGCGATTTTTCCGGCGATTTATCGAAAAGCGGCGTGCGCAGCATCCTGCTTACGGCGTCTGGCGGGCCCTTTCGAACAATCGTGGCCGCTGATCTTGAAAGCGTTACGCCCGACCAAGCCTGCGCTCATCCGAACTGGGTCATGGGCCGTAAGATATCTGTTGATTCAGCGACGCTGATGAACAAAGGCCTCGAAATGATCGAGGCGCACTGGCTGTTCAATGTTCCGGCCGGGCAAATTGAAATCGTCATCCATCCGCAAAGCATCATCCATTCGCTGGTCCAGTACATCGACGGTTCGGTCATTGCCGAGCTTGGCAATCCGGACATGCGGACGCCGATTGCACACGCGCTTGCCTATCCGGAACGCATCGCTACCGGAGTCGAGCCCCTCGATCTATTCAAGGTTGCAACCCTGAATTTCGAGCGGCCGGATTTCGAGCGTTTCCCCTGCCTCGAACTCGCCTACCGCGCGTTGCGCGCCGGCAACAGCGCGCCGGCGACGCTCAACGCCGCCAATGAAGTTGCCGTTCAAGCTTTTCTCGATGGCAAGATCGGCTTCACGGCAATCCCGAAGATCATCGCCTCGGTAATGGATGGTTCGTCCGTATTGGCGCTGGCCACTCTTGCGGACGTTCTCGCTGCCGATAGCGCGGCGCGCCGTATGGCCGAGCAACTCGTCGCCCGGTCGATGGTGGCATGAGCAATTTCTTCTATTACCTGGGCGCGTTCGCGCTTGTTCTTGGCGCGCTGATCATCGTCCACGAATACGGACACTACCTCGTGGCGCGATCGGTCGGCGTCAAGGTGCTGCGTTTTTCCGTCGGCTTCGGCCGCGCGCTATGGTCAAGGCGCGTCGGGCGCGACGGAACCGAATGGGCGATAGCAATGTTTCCGCTTGGCGGCTACGTAAAAATGCTCGATGAGCGCGAAGGCGAGGTCGCCCCCGAAGAATTGCATCGCAGTTTTAATCGGCAGCCGGTATGGCGGCGCATGCTGATCGTCGTCGCCGGTCCGGTGGCCAATCTGGTTTTGGCGGCCTTTGTCTACTGGGGATTGTTTTGGCATGGCATGGAAGAACTCAAGCCCATTCTCGCCCAGCCCGTCGCCGCCAGCGCAGCAGCAGCGGCCGGCATAGAGAACGGCGAACGGGTGTTGAAGGTCGCAGGAGAAGTGGTGCAAACCTGGCAGGACATGCGCTGGGTGTTGTTGCGCCGGGCTGTTGATCAGAGTTCGATTGATCTTGAGGTCGTCAACCAGCGCAATGAGATTGCGGTGCGACACCTTGATGTGTCGTCGGCCAGGGCGGAAGGCTGGCAAGGCGACGCGCTGGAGAAACTGGGAATCAATCTTTACCGTCCGCGGATTCCCGCGGTCATCGGAAAGGTAAACCCGGAAAGTCCGGCCGCCGCTGCGGGTTTGTCCGTGGGTGACGAAATTCTGGCCATCGCCGGGCATCCGATCACGACCTGGTCGGAGGTGGTGCAGCGGGTTCGCGCGGCGCCGGGCGAGTCTCTTGCATTTATTTTTCGCCGGGATGGCGCAGATCGTATTGTGAACATTACGCCGGCTGTCGTGGACGAGGACGGACGCCAATTCGGCCGCATCGGCGCGACCGTCAGGGATGATGGCCGTTCGCGCAGCGAACTGATGATCAGGGTGAGCTATGGACCGATGGCGGCGCTTAGCAAGGCTCTCGATGAGACCTGGGACAAATCGGTGTTCAGCCTGGTGATGATAGGAAAGATGATCAGCGGCGAAGTATCCTGGCGCAACATCAGCGGGCCGGTGACGATCGCCGATTACGCAGGCCAGTCGGCAAAGCTCGGCATGACCTACTATCTGCAGTTCCTCGCGCTTGTCAGCATCAGCCTCGCAGTGCTCAACCTCCTGCCCATACCAATTCTGGATGGCGGGCATTTGCTGTATTATGTAGTCGAGATCATAAAAGGCGGGCCACTGTCGGAGCGCAGCATGGAAATTGGCCAGCAAATCGGGTTGGCCTTGCTGATGATGCTGATGGCTTTTGCCTTTTATAATGATATCAATCGATTGATTTCCGGCTGACCTTATGAAGAAGAACCTGCTAGCGGCTCTGATCGCGGCGTTTTTGGTTTCCGCTGCCTATGCGTTCGAGCCGTTTACCGTCACCGATATTCGCATCGATGGTATTCAGCGCACCGAAGCCGGGACCGTGTTCAGCTATCTGCCGATCAAGGTCGGCGATACCATGACCGATGAGAAAGCAGCGCAAGCGATCAAGGCGCTGTTCGCGACCGGATTTTTCAAGGACGTCCGCATCGAAATCGACGGCGGGGTGGTCATCGTCGCCGTCGAGGAGCGGCCGGCGATTGCGCAAATCGACTTCGTTGGTCTCAAAGAGTTTGACAAGGATCAGTTGATCAAAGGCTTGAAGGAATCCGGATTTGCCGTCTCGCGTTCCTTTGACCGCAGCATGCTCGAAAGGGCCGAACTTGAACTGAAACGCCAGTATCTGACGCGCGGCAGGTACGGTGTCTCGATTACCACGACGGTGACGCCTCTCGAGCGCAACCGCGTTTCGATCAATTTCACCTTTGACGAAGGCGATGCGGCGAAGATCAGGCAGATCAATATTGTCGGTGCCCAGGCGTTCAAGGAGAAGGATTTGCAAGCGGTCTTCCAGTTGCAAACGCCAAACTGGATCAGCTGGTATACCAAGAACGACCAATACTCGAAGCAGAAGCTTTCAGCCGACCTCGAAAGCTTGCGCTCGTATTACCTCAATCGCGGTTATCTTGAATTCAACGTCGAATCGACGCAGGTTTCGATCAGCCCCGACAAGAAGGATATCTATATCACGGTGAGCATTTCCGAAGGCGAGCGCTATATCGTGTCGTCGGTCAAACTGGCCGGCGACCTTATTCTGCCCGAGGAAGATTTCAGAAAAGCGATGAAGATCAAGCCGGGTGATGTTTTTTCGCGCGAGAAGTTGAATGAGAGCACGAAGGCGATCGGCGAGAGCCTATCGGCCAAAGGTTACGCATTTGCTAACGTCAATGCGGCGCCGGAACTCGACAAAGAGAAGAGGCAGGTCGCCTTCACCGTCTTCGTCGATCCGGGAAAGCGCGCTTATGTTCGCCGGATCAATATTAGCGGCAATACCAAGACCCGCGATGAGGTGGTCCGGCAGGAATTCCGCCAGATGGAGGGCGGCTGGTATGACGATGAGCGGGTGAAACTCTCAAAGCAGCGAGTTGACAAGACCGACTATTTTGGCGAGGTCAATGTCGAAACGCCGCCTGTTCCGGGCACCACCGACCAAGTGGATGTCAATATCAACGTGACGGAAAAATCGACCGGCAGCATTTCAGTGGGTGCGGGTTTCTCGCAGTCCGAGAAAGTTATGCTTACTGGATCCGTCGCGCAGTCCAATATTTTCGGTAGCGGCAAATACGTGGCAGTGCAAAGTACCTTCGGGAAGATCAACCAGGCGATCGGCCTCAGCTACACCAACCCCTATTTCACGGTCGATGGCGTGAGCCAGGGTTTTGATATCTATCACCGGAAGTCCGATCCGACGACGCTCGGTTATGTATTCAAGACCGAGTCGACCGGCGGCGGTATCCGCTTCGGTCTGCCCATTGCCGAGAAGCAGGGAATAAGTTTCGGGCTGGCCGTTGATTATACAAAAGTTGAAATCAATCCTGGCGATGCGTTCTTGTCTCCTCCGCAACCACCGCCAAACCAGTATTTGAGATTCACGAATGTTTTTTGCGGTTCGGGGAGTTCAACCGTTCCGGCGACGACGGATCCCGGATATGCCGCTTACATTAACAATACGCCGACATCGTGTGCCAATGTTACGCTTCCGGCGACAATCGGCTGGTCAAGTGACACCAAGGACAGCGCGATCAACCCGACGCGGGGCGGTTTGCAAAGGGCGGGGCTTGAGGTTGCTCTCCCTGGCGGAGACCTCAAGTACTACAAGCTAAGCTATCAGAATCAGCGATTCTTCCCGGTAAGCCGAACCATGGTGCTCATGCTTAACGGCGAACTCGGCTACGCCAAAGGCATGGCGGGTCAGGAAATGCCCTTCTACAAGAACTTCTATGCCGGCGGCGTGGGATCGGTACGCGGCTATGACACCGCAAGTCTTGGTCCCTACGAGCTATCAGCTTTACGGGAAGATCCGACTCGCCTCGGCGGCACCAAGCGCGTGGTCTTCAACGCCGAGTTATCGATGCCAATACCGGGCTTTGGTCTCGACAAGTCGATGCGCATGGGCCCTTTCTTTGATGCCGGCCAAGTCTATGCCGACGGCAAGACGCAAACCGGCACGTGCCTCCCGGGTAATGTGTGCGATGCCGGGCCGATCCGGATGTCGGTTGGACTTGCGGCGACGTGGATATCCCCATTCGGGCCGCTTAAGTTTAGTGTCGGGGAACCAATTAATAGCCAAAAAAATGATACTATTCAGCGTTTCCAGTTCCAGATGGGAACAGCTTTTTAGTTTAGGAGAAATAGCTTGAACACGAAACTCGCCGCGCTGTTGATCGCATTGTTGGCTTTGTTGCCGGCGTCATACGCGTCGGCATCAGATGCCTTGAAGATTGGTTACGTAAATACCCAGCGCATATTCCGAGATGCGCCGACGGCCGTTAAGGCGGCGAAGAAGATCGAGGCGGAGTTCTCGAAGCGCGATCAGGATTTGCAACGTCTGTCGAAGCAGCTCCAGACCTTGCAGGAGTCGCTCGAGAAGAATGCAGTGACGATGGCTGAATCCGAGCGGCGCACAAAGGAAAAAGACCTCAACGAAATGTCGCGCGAGTTTCAGCGCAAGCAGCGCGAGTTCCGCGAAGATCTGAACCTTCGCCAGAACGAAGAAAATGCGGCGATCATAGAAAAGGCGAAGAAAGCGATTAAACAACTCGCCGAGACCGAAAAATACGATTTGATCCTTCAGGACGTTGTATGGGTTAGCCCGAAACTCGACGTGACGGACAAGATCATCAAGGCCTTGTCCGAAGGCAAACCCGAAGGCAAGTGACGGCGTGGCTGCGCGAGGAGGGCTGCGGCTTGACGAAATCGTTTCCCGACTTGGCGGTTCGCTTGCAGGGGACGGTTCCGTCGTAGTAACCCAGGTGGGCGCCCTGACTTCGGCGGGTGCCGACGAGATCGCCTTTCTGTCCAATCCCAAGTACCGGCAAGAGTTGCAGCGCACGCGGGCGGCGGCGGTTATCGTGCCGCCCGAGTTTGCCGGCGATACTGCGCTGCCGCGAATCGTTCATCAAAACGTCTACGCGTATTACGCGCGCGTTGTCGCGCTGCTCAATCCGCCGGCGTATCGTGCTCCGGGCGCACACCCTTCGGCGGTGCTGCATAGCAAGGTTCCAGCATCGGCATCTGTCGGTGAAAACGTGGTGATCGGCCGCGATGCGGTGATCGGCGAGAATGTCACGCTCTACCCGGGCTGCGTCATCGGCAACGGCGTTTCGATTGGCGATGACTCGCTGCTTTATGCGAACGTCACTATTTATGATAATTGCATGGTAGGCCGGCGGGCGATCGTCCAGGCCGGGGCGGTCATCGGCAGTGACGGTTTCGGATTCGCCAAGGAAGCGGATTGCTGGGTAAAGATTCCGCAAATCGGCCGCGTCATCATTGGCGATGATGTGGAAATAGGCGCCAATACGTCGATCGATCGAGGCGCACTCGATGACACAGTGATCGGCGACGGCGTCAAACTCGACAACCAGATCCAGATTGCGCACAACGTGGTCATCGGCGACCATACAGCGATGGCCGGCTGCGTCGGCATCGCGGGCAGCACGACGATAGGCAAGCGCTGCACGGTGGGAGGGGCTGGAATGATCGTCGGGCATATCGAGATTGCCGACGACGTGCATATTTCCGGGGGTACCCTGGTCAGCAAGAGCGTGCGCAAGCCGGGTCAATACACAAGTGTCTATCCTTTCGCACCTCACGCCGAATGGCTACAGGGCGCGGCACAGCTCAAGCACCTGGCCAGACTCGCCGAGCGGGTTTCCGAACTCGAGAACAAACTCGCCCAAATGGAGAAGAAATCTTGAACAAAATGAATATTCGAGACATTCTCGATCACCTCCCGCATCGCTATCCCTTTCTGCTCGTCGATCGCGTGGTATCGTGTGAACCGGGGAAGTCCATTCATGCCTACAAGAATCTGACCATCAACGAGCCATTCTTTGTCGGCCATTTTCCGGGCGTTCCAGTGATGCCCGGCGTGCTGATCCTGGAAGCGCTGGCGCAGGCCGCCGGCATCCTTTCGTTCAAGACCCTTGGCGTCAAGCCCGACGACAAGTCGCTTTTCTATTTTGTTGGCATCGACAATGCGCGTTTCAAAAAAGTAGTGACGCCGGGCGATCAACTGCATTTGCACGTCAGCATTCTGCGGCAGATGCGCAGCATCTGGAAATACGGGGCGGAGGCTCGTGTTGACGGCCATGTCGTCGCTGAAGCGGAGATGATGTGCACGAAACGCGATGTCGTCTGACGTGAGCGAATCGATGATCCACCCCAGCGCCATCATTCACCCGGCGGCCAAACTCGGCGCCGGCGTTTCGGTCGGCCCCTATTCGATCATCGGCGAGCACGTCGAGATCGGCGACAACACGACCATCGCGGCGCATGTCATCGTCACCGGACGCACGCGGATCGGCTGCGATAATCGGATTTATCAGTTCTGCTCGATCGGGGAAGTGCCGCAAGACAAGAAATATGCGGGCGAGCCGACGCGCCTCGAAATCGGCGACCGCAACACCATTCGCGAGTATTGCACCTTCAACCTGGGTACCGCCCAGGATGCCGGGGTAACCCGCGTCGGTGATGACAACTGGATCATGGCCTATGTGCACATCGCGCACGATTGCCAGGTCGGCAACCGCACCACCTTCGCCAACAATGCGCAGCTGGCAGGGCATGTGCATATCGATGACTGGGCAATCCTCGGCGGCTATACCGGCGTGCATCAGTTCTGTCGCGTCGGCGCGCATACCATGACTGCGGTTGGAACCGTTGTGCTGCAGGACATTCCGCCTTTTGTGATGGCTGCCGGCAACACCGCGACGCCCTTCGGCATCAATGCCGAAGGGCTGAAGCGCCGCGGTTTCTCGGCCGAGGCGCTGATGGTGCTGAAGCGCGCCTATCGCACGCTCTACAAGTCCGGGCTGATGCTCGAAGAGGCGCGCGCCAAGCTCGAGGAAGAGGTCAAGGAACATCCCGAAGTCCAGCCGATTCTCGATTTCCTTGCGGTATCCAAACGCGGCATCATCCGATGACCGACGGGCCTGTGCGTATCGCCATGGTGGCCGGCGAGGCTTCAGGCGATTTGCTGGCCAGCCACCTGATTCAGGCGCTTAAAGCCAAGCTGCCCAACGCGACCTTCTACGGGATAGGCGGCCCGAAAATGGCGGGGCAGGGATTCGACGCCTGGCACCCGCTCGAGAAACTTGCGGTGCGCGGATACATCGAAGTGCTCCGGCATTATCGCGAGATCTCGGCGATCCGCGACGACCTGAAACGGCGCCTGCTGGCCGATCCTCCGGACGTTTTCATCGGCGTCGATGCGCCCGACTTCAATCTGACGCTGGAGAAAGCGCTCAAGTTGCGCGGCATACCCAGCATTCATTACGTCAGCCCATCGATTTGGGCATGGCGGGGAAATCGCATTCACAAGATCGGCGCCGCGGTGTCGCGCGTCCTCGCGCTCTTTCCGTTCGAGCCGACGCTCTACGAGACGCAGGGCATCCCGGTCAGCTACGTCGGCCATCCGCTGGCCGACATGTTGCCGCTGGATGACGGACGCGACGGCGCGCGTGAACTTTTCGGACTGCCCAGGCAGCAGCCGGTTTTCGCATTGCTTCCGGGCAGTCGGCAATCCGAACTGCACTATATGGCCGATACCTTTATCGCGACGGCGCGCGAAATCCACAAAGAATTGCCGCAGGCGCTTTTTCTCGTTCCGCTAGCCACGCGCGAGACCCGCCTGTTGTTTGAAACGGCACTCTACCGCTGCAATGCGAGTGACTTGCCGATACGCCTTTTGTTCGGTCACGCCCATGAAGCCATGATGGCCGCCGACGCGGTACTCGTCGCCAGCGGCACAGCAACGCTCGAAGCGGCGCTGCTCAAGCGACCGATGGCCATCGTCTACAAGATGGCGCCGTTGACCCACCGCCTGATGCGGCGCATGGGCTATCTGCCTTATGTCGGGCTGCCCAACATTCTGGCCGGAAAGTTCGTCGTTCCGGAATTCATTCAGGACGACGCGACGCCGGAAAATCTTGCCCAGGCCACTCTCAATTTCTATGCCGACAAGGCGACCTGCGCGCGTATCAGTGATGCTTTTCGCATCATTCACCAGCAACTCAAGCAGAACGCGGCGGAAAAGTCTGCGGCGGCGATTCTCGATTGCCTGCCGGTCACGGTGCGCAACCATGCCCTCGCTGCTGCACTTTGACGGTCTGGTTTGCGGCGTCGATGAAGCCGGCCGGGGACCGCTGGCCGGGCCGGTCGTCGCGGCGGCGGTGATTCTCGACACGCAGCAAGTGATAGCCGGCCTCGATGATTCGAAGAAACTTTCGGCCAAGCGGCGCGAAGAACTGGCCATCCAAATACGCCTCAAGGCGGTCGCCTGGGCGGTTGGCGAGGCGAGCGTCGAGGAAATCGATCGGATCAATATCCTGCAGGCCAGCCTGCTGGCCATGCAGCGTGCGGTCGAGGCGCTGCACATTGTACCCAGCCGGGCCCTGATCGATGGCAACCACTGCCCAAGACTCGCGTGCCCGGCAAAGGCGATCATCGGCGGCGACGGCAAGGTCGCTTGCATTGCGGCCTCTTCGATCATTGCCAAGACCGTCCGCGACGCCGGTATGCAGGTGCTGCACGCGGCCTATCCGATGTACGGGTTCAATCAGCATATGGGTTATGGCACGCCCCAGCATCTGAGAGCCCTGCAGGAATATGGCGTGAGTGTGGTGCATCGGCGCAGCTATGCGCCGGTCGCATTGTTGATCCGCGCATGAAACATATCGCCTCGCGCGACAACCCGCATTTCAAGGCTTTGAAGAAGCTTGCGCGGAGTGGCCGTGAACGCAGGAAGACAGGCCTCGCCTGGCTCGACGGCATGCATCTGATTGAAGCTTATGGGCAGCATGTCGGCATGCCCGAGGAAGTGGTGGTCAGCGTGAGCGGCACACAGCGGCCGGAAATTGCCCGCTATCTTGAGAGCGGCAAGGCCGGGGAGTCGATCACCATCGTCGCCGATGCACTGTTCGCTGAGTTGGCATTGGTCGAGACGCCGAGCGGCATCATGGCCGTGGTCATGCCACCGCGCTGCCCGCGCGGGCCTGATCTGGCGATCGACAGCATCTTGCTCGACGGCATTCAGGATGCCGGCAACCTCGGCTCCATCCTGCGCAGCGCGGCAGCGGCCGGTTTTCGCCAGATTCTGCTGTCTGGCGATTGCGCGCAGCCGTGGTCTCCGAAAGCGCTGCGCGCGGCCATGGGAGCGCACTTTCAGCTCGATATCCACGAAAGCTGCGATCTGCCCGCTTTCCTTGCCAGCTATCGCGGCCAGGCCGTCCTGACTGCGCTCGATGCGCCCGCTTCGCTCTATTCGCTGGACCTTAAAGGAGCGGTGGCCTGGGTATTCGGCAGCGAAGGGCAGGGGGTTCGGCCGGACGTGGCCGCATGGATTTCGCTCGGCGTCCGCATTCCCATGCCCGGAGCGACCGAATCGCTCAACGTCGCCGCGGCCGCGGCGGTCTGCCTGTTCGAGACCGTACGTCAGCGATCTAGGCCTTGACGCGCATGATGCGGGCTTTTTCGCGGTCCCAGTCGCGCTCCTTTTCCGCCTCGCGTTTGTCGTGCAACTTCTTGCCCTTGGCCAGACCGATTTCGAGTTTGATGCGGGCGCGCTGAAAGTGCAGATCGAGCGGCAGCAGCGTGTAGCCGGCCCGTTCGACCTGGCCGATCAACTTGCTGATCTGATTGGCGTGCAGCAGCAGTTTGCGCGTGCGGATCGGATCGGGCGTGACATGGGTCGAGGCCTCGGGCAGCGGCGTGATATGCATGCCGAAAACAAAGACTTCGCCGCTGCGCACCACGACGTACGATTCCTTGATGTTCGCTCGTCCGGCCCGTATCGCCTTGACCTCCCAGCCCTGCAGCGAAATGCCGGCCTCGAATTTTTCCTCGATGAAATAGTCGTGAAAGGCTTTCTTGTTGGCGATGATGCTCATCGTGCGGCTCTCAGAGTTAAGGTGCGAGATGCTAAAATGACAGATTCTACAGGATACGCAAAGCGCGGCTAAAGATGGCCAGAGTCGAGAAATCGGTGCTGATCGCACGCTCGGCGGAGCAGATGTTCAAACTCGTTGACGACGTCGAGAGCTATCCCCAATTTCTGCCCTGGTGCAGCCGGACCAGCGTCGCCTTGCGCGACGAAACCAAGACGGTGGCGACGCTCTACATCCACTATTTGAGCGTCGAGTCGCATTTCACGACCGAGAACATCAAGGAATTCCCATTCAGCATGCGCATCAGGCTGCTCGATGGCCCGTTTCGCCGGCTTGAAGGACACTGGCTTTTCAAGCCGCTCGCGGACAAGGCCTGCAAGGTTGAATTTGAGCTTTCCTACGAATTCTCGAGCAAGCTGTTTGAAAAGGTCATCGGTCCGGTCTTCAGTCGCATCGCCGATACTTTCGTCGAAGCCTTCGTCAGGCGTGCCGACGACGTTTATGGAGTGCCAAATGCCTGAAATTATCAGCATCGAAGTGGTATACCCGCTGCCCGCGAAACAGGAAATCTTTTGCGTCAAGTTGCCGCTTGGTTCCACGGTTCGCCAGGCCATTGACGCTTGCGGCGTATTGCAGAAATATCCCGAAATCGATCTGGCGAAAAACAAACTCGGGGTCTTCGCCAAACTGGCCAAGCCGGAGATGCCCTTGCGTGATCGCGATCGCGTCGAAATCTATCGTCCCTTGCTCGCCGACCCCAAGGAAGTGCGCAAGCAAAGGGCCGCGCAAGGCAAGATGATGAAGAAGGGCGCGGGCGAGACTGAGGGCGAGTAAGAAGATATTCCGCGCTTTAGTTGCAGTAGGATTGCGCCGCCTGGCGCATCTTCGCGATCTCCTGGCTTCGCTGCGCGTCATCCATGAAATAGCGTTCACCCTTGTCATCGCGCATCGCGATGCGTTCGCCCGACTCAAGCGCTTGCAGTTGCCGGCGGGCGTTGGCGCAATTTTCTCCCTTTGTCGCTGACGCCGATTGCTCTTTGCCGGCCTTCTCTGCGTTCTCCTGCGCTTCCTTCTGGCGTTTGCGGAACTCCATCTCGCGATCCGCAGTGCTCTTTTGCGCCGGACTGCTGGCGGAGCTTGATCCTGAGTCAATCTTTCGCAAGTCGCGTACGTTGCCGACCGGGGCCTGGTCCGAGTAAATCGTCTTGCCGTTTTCATCTTTCCACTCGTAGACCTGGGCATGCAAGGTCGTTGCGGCGAGGGTGGTGAGTAGGGTAGCAATGAGTAGGGCAAAGGGTTTCATGGTCGTCCAGTCTTTCCAACGCATACTGTATAATAGCTTTTTGTGACCTCGGATTATAGGCCATGCGTTTAATTCAAAGGGCGCTGACGTTCGATGACGTCCTGCTGGTTCCTGCCCATTCCCTTGTTTTGCCGCGCGATGTCAGCCTGCATACCCGCCTGACGCGCAAGATCAGGCTCAATATGCCGCTGGTCTCGGCGGCCATGGATACAGTGACCGAAGCCCGGCTGGCCATCGCGCTGGCACAGGAAGGCGGCATCGGCATTGTGCACAAGAATCTGACGCCGAAAGCGCAGGCGGCGGAAGTCGCCAAGGTCAAGCGCTTCGAGTCCGGCATTCTGAAAGACCCGATCACCGTCCCACCGACCATGTCGGTACGCAATGTCCTCGAACTGACACTCCTGCACAAGATTTCCGGTTTTCCGGTGGTCGAAGGCCGGGTCGTTGTCGGTATCGTGACCAACCGTGATTTGCGTTTCGAGACGCAACTCGACCAGCCGGTACGCAACATCATGACGCCGCGCGAAAGGCTCGTCACGGTCAGGGAGGGCGCCACCGTCGAGGAAGGCAAGGCCCTGATCCACAAGCATCGCCTTGAACGCGTCCTGGTCGTCAACGAGGCTTTCGAACTGCGTGGCCTGATTACCGTCAAGGACATTATCAAGACGACGGAACATCCATTGGCCAGCAAAGACGTCTCGGGACGCCTGTGTGTCGGCGCGGCGATCGGCGCCGGCGCCGGTAGCGAGGAGCGCGCCGAATTGCTTGCCGAGGCGGGGGTCGATGTGATCGTCGTCGATACGGCGCACGGGCACTCGCAAGGCGTTCTCGACCGCGTACGCTGGGTGAAGAAGAACCTGCCGCAAGTCGAAGTCATCGGCGGCAATATCGCGACCGCCAACGCCGCGCGGGCACTGGTCGACCATGGCGCCGACGGTGTCAAGGTTGGCATCGGACCGGGCTCGATTTGCACCACGCGCATCGTCGCCGGCGTCGGCGTGCCGCAGATTACGGCGATCCAGATGGTTTCCGACGCCCTCAAGGGCGGCGATGTGCCGATGATTGCCGACGGTGGAATCCGCTATTCAGGCGATATTTGCAAGGCTCTCGCGGCCGGCGGCCACACCGTCATGCTTGGTGGCCTGTTTGCCGGGACTGAAGAAGCGCCGGGTGAAATCGAACTCTTTCAGGGCCGATCATACAAATCCTATCGCGGCATGGGTTCGATCGGGGCCATGGCGGCGGGTGCGGCGGATCGCTATTTCCAGGACAACGCGTCCGACGTCAACAAACTGGTGCCCGAAGGCATCGAAGGGCGGGTTCCCTACAAGGGCTCGGTCACGGCGGTGATTCATCAGCTGACCGGCGGGCTGCGCTCTTCGATGGGCTACCTGGGTTGCGCGACGATCGCGGAAATGCACGAGCGCGCGGAATTCGTCGAGATTACCGCGTCCGGTGTGCGCGAGTCGCATGTGCATGATGTGCAGATAACCAAAGAAGCACCCAACTATCATATCGAATGATCGTTTTGGTTTGGGGCGGCTTTGGCCGCCCTTTTTCATTCAAGGCTGGCAAATGGCGCATCAAAAAATACTGATCCTCGATTTCGGCTCGCAGGTCGCGCAACTCATTGCCCGCCGCGTTCGCGAGCAGCAGGTCTATTGTGAACTGCATCCTTTTGACGTGAGCGAGGATTTTATACGCGCCTTCAATCCGCAAGGCATCATTCTGTCAGGTGGACCGAACTCGGTCTATGAGGCCGAGGAATGGCGCGCGCCGCAGGTAGTGTTCGAGCTCGGTGTCCCGGTGCTCGGCGTGTGCTACGGAATGCAGACCATGGCGCAGCAACTTGGCGGCAAGGTCGAGAGTTCGGGCAAGCGCGAGTTTGGCTATGCGGAAATCCGTGCCCGCGGACATTCCAGACTGTTCAGCAATATTCAGGACAGAACCAATAGCGAGGGGCATGGCCTGCTTGATGTCTGGATGAGTCATGGCGACAAAGTCACTGGGTTACCGCCGGGGTTCAAGGTAATCGCCAGCAACGACGCCTGCCCGATCGCCGCAATGGCCGATGAGACGCGCGGTTTCTACGCCGTCCAGTTTCACCCGGAAGTCACGCACACGATCAAGGGAAAGGAAATCTATGCCCATTTCGTGCACGACATCTGCGCTTGCGGCCGCGACTGGAACATGCCCGATTACGTCGAAGAGGCAGTCGCCAAGGTGCGCGCCCAGGTTGGCAAGGAAGAAGTGATTCTCGGTCTCTCCGGCGGTGTCGATTCGTCGGTCGTCGCTGCGCTGCTGCATCGCGCCATCGGTGCGCAATTGACCTGCGTCTTCGTCGACAACGGGCTGCTGCGTCTCAACGAGGCCGAGCAGGTGATGCGGACCTTCGCCAGTAACCTCGGCGTCAAGGTGATTCATGTGGACGCGGCCGAGCAGTTCCTGCGGCACTTGCAGGGAGTTTCCGATCCCGAAGCCAAGCGCAAGATCATCGGGCGCGAGTTCGTCGAGGTGTTTCAGGCGGAATCGAGGAAACTGGCCAACGCCAAATGGCTGGCGCAGGGCACGATCTATCCTGACGTCATCGAATCGGCCGGCAGCAAGACCAAGAAGGCACATACGATCAAGAGCCACCACAACGTCGGCGGCTTGCCCGAGACACTCAAGCTCAATCTGCTCGAACCGCTGCGCGAACTGTTCAAGGACGAAGTTCGTGAACTCGGCATCGCGCTTGGCCTGCCGCGCGATATGGTCTATCGCCATCCCTTCCCTGGCCCGGGGCTGGGTGTGCGCATTCTCGGTGAAGTGAAACCGGAATTTGCCGATCTGTTGCGCCGTGCCGACGCCATCTTCATCGACGAACTGCGCGCTGCCGACTGGTACGACAAGACCAGCCAGGCCTTTGCCGTTTTCCTGCCGGTCAAGTCGGTGGGCGTGATGGGCGATGGCCGGACCTATGAATACGTCGTCGCCCTGCGCGCGGTGCAGACGCAGGATTTCATGACCGCGCAATGGGCAGAGCTGCCGCACAGCTTGCTCGGCAAGGTGTCGAACCGGATCATCAATGAAGTGCGCGGCATCAACCGCGTGGTCTACGATATTTCGGGGAAGCCGCCGGCGACCATCGAGTGGGAATAGAAACTCTTACGTAAGTTGTTGATTTATATAGGTTTTGTAGTTACACAAAACAGACACACGCCCAACTAAGTTGTTGATTTAGTTGGGCGTTGGCATTAAAGTTACACGTAAAGCTACACAACGCTGTAGCCGTTCAAAAACGTAGTAACCCAAACCAAATATGCCGTTAAAAAAACAAACGTTTAATGCTGATGAGATAGAGATATACGACGAAGCTGTTGTGTATAAACGCGGCGAGTATTGGCAAATGCGTATGTGGTTAGGCAAGGAAAAGAAATACGCACGTTTTAGCCTACGCACACGCAATAGAGATACAGCAATAGATAAAGCAAAAAAGTATTATCACGAGCTAATGGCGCAGCAGTTAGCGGGTAAAACTTATTTTTCTAAAACAACAAAGCAAGGTGTTGAGGAATATTTGAAGCAACGTGCGTTAGACGTTGAAGCTGAGTATATTGTTAAAGGACGCTACGGCACGATTAAAACGCACTTAGAACATTGGCTGGAGTTTATTGGGCGAGATACAAAGCTAAAAGAACTAGAACGCACAGATTGTGAAAACTATCTACATTCGCGCACTAAAACAAAAAAGAAAATCAACGTCAGTCAAACAACGGTAGCAAATGAACAAAGCTCTATCAACGCAATGATTACTTGGTTGTATAAGCGGAATGAGACATACATTGACGGCTTTGACTTTAAGCCATTAAAGCGCATTGACAGAGGTGACGAAGCATTACGACGTAGCACGTTTGAAGACGAAGAAATAGTAAGAATAAAAACTGAGCTTGAAAAATACATTACTGACGCAAAGAAAAACATAAAAGAAGAAGGTAACTTAGCAAAGGTAATAACGGGCTACTACTTACTCATATCCATTATTACTGGGCTGCGCAGAGGCGAGCAGTTACAGCTGAAATGGAGTGACATTAAATGGCTTGAAAAGAATGTAAAAGGACAAGCTGCTGAAGATACGTATAGCTTAGTCAAAATAACGGTGCGGGCAGAAACAACGAAGGTTAGAAAAACAAGACATTTTGTTGTTAAAGATTGGGAATATTTTGACGAGCTGTTTAAGTTGCTACAGCCGCGTTATGTCAAAGCAAACAAAGAAAATAAAAAAGCAAAAGCGTTTGGCGACACGTTGATTTTTAGCGCAAACGGAACTTCTATGCTAACGCCTCGTGCTATTGGCTATCACTTTGACAAAATAGTAGAGTTGGCTGAAGTGAAGGATACAGATACACGTGACTTAGTACCATACAGCTTTAGGCATTACTTTATTACGGACAGAATAAACAGAGGCGCAACGCCTACACAAGTAGCAGAGACGTGCGGCACAAGCACGGCGCAGATTGAAAAAACTTACTACCATACAAGCGAAGCGAAAATGATTACCAATGCGCTGCCGCAGTTTGAATATAGAGACGGCTTGCTTATTCCAAAGTAGTAGTAACCATT
>CAISOB010000073.1 GCA_903886975.1 uncultured beta proteobacterium | reverse complement strand
CGGCGACCCTTCGCGCCGGAAGCGTTCTCCGAGCGCCTTGATCAGCGAGGAAGGCTCGCCAACCCCGCCGCCGGAACCCTGAATGGCCAGACAGGATGCGTCCTTGACGAAGGCTGCCGCCTGCGCGGCCGTGATGATGCCCTTCATGCTTCAGCCGGCCCGAACAAGCCAGGCATGAACAGTTTGGGAATCCCCGGCGTGACGTCGGCGACGAAGTATGTCAAGCGCAGGATGAGCAACATCAGGAAATACCTCTTTCGCGCGCCGCCAGGCTGGCTCCGATGAAACCTCCTGCGGGTTCTTGGGCAAGTGAATGGCCTCCAAAAATATATTGGAACGACATGTCGATTCGCATTGGAACGATCCGTTGTTATTGAGCGGCCCGCTTCAATCAGGCGCATTGAGATTCAGACCAGTTGCGAGCATACACGAAGGGATACGAACGGTGAACTTGCGATTGCCGGACGGCAATTTCCCAGGCTGCAATTGCCGTGAACGACACAGCCGGGCGCCGGCTTGTCGGGTGGAATCTTGCCAGCCGCTTTGACGTTCCGTCGGCCGCTACGCGCACAGAATCGGATCGAGGAAGCGTGCCGATGCCTTGATGTCCTCGGCGAAACTCGTCTTGATATTGCCCTCGATGGCGAGCTTTCCCGCGTAGCCGCAGGCTTCGAGCACGCCGATGATGGGCTTGAAATCGATGCCGCCGAGACCCGGAAAGAAGCGGTTGTTGTCGGACAGGTGAAACGAGCCGAAATGCCCTTTGTGGCGAACGATCGCGGCCGCCATGCCGGTTTCCTCGATGTGCATGTGCCAGGTGTCCGGCAGGATCCACAGGTACTCGTGTGCGCAGCCTTTCACAAGCTCATAGGTTTCATCGAGCGAGTGCCCGAGCGGCGATTCGAAACGATTGATCGCCTCGATCTGCAAGGGCGTCTTGCAACGTGCGCTGACCGGCGCCAGTTCCGCGATTGATTCGATCAGTTTGAGTCGGTGCGCTTCGCTGGCGTGTGCCATGGGTCCCTTGAGATATCCGGCGATTACGCCGGCCCCAAGCTCCGATGCGAACTCCAGGAAGCCTTTGGTACATTCGACGGCGCGTTTGCGTTCCGCCTCATCGGTTGAGGCGAGCGAGAGATTCAGCGCTTTGGCGGTTGCGCCCGAAGCGAACATCGAAAGCGTCAAGCCGAAATCAGAAAGGAAGCGCCTGAGTTCATCCGGGTCTGTGCGTTCATGATCGCGGATATTCAGCTCGACCCCGTCGAATTCGAGCGAACGCAGCACGGAAAGATCGTTGATGAAACTCCTATCGTTCCGGTAATCGGGCGGCAGGAGCATTTGCACGGCTAGGAAGTAACGGCGTCGGGACATGGTTGTTCTTTCGTTGGCTACGCTCACCGCTTGCCGCTGAATTCAGGGAGACGCCGTACAGGCCGTCACACCGGCTTCCGTCGTGCTGACGCTGCGGTATTGAATCAATGGTGGCTCAGTCTAGTGGCAGCTTACAAAATCCTCAACACGTTTCGCTGACTGAAGGCCGGTGCCGCAAGAGCGAAGCGGTCGCGATCTGGTAGACTTCGCGCAACGAACCACTGAGGGAGCAACCGGATGAGCCGCTGCAAAGTGCCATTGATCGACAGCCGACGACGCAGATGACTGATCCTATGTTCGAAGCGCTTTACGGCCGGTTCTCGTGATGCGTTTCGCTTCGCTCGGTAGCGGCAGTCAGGGAAACTGCCTGATCGTCGATGCCGGCGAGACCAAGCTGCTGCTCGATTGCGGTTTTTCGGTACGCGCGACGCTTGCAAGACTCGCGCGCTTGGGCATCGCTCCCGAGGAAATCGCCGCCGTGCTGGTGACGCACGAACACAGCGATCATATCGCCGGTGTTTTCAAATTCGCCAGCCGTTACGAGATCCCGGTTTATCTGACACACGGCACGCGGGACGCCGTGTCAGCGGCGAAATCCCAACTCCGCGATTGCCGCGTGATCGACAGCCATGCGGCTTTTGCCATCGGTGCGCTCGAGGTCCGTCCCTTCCCGGTCCCGCACGATGCGCGCGAACCCGTTCAGTATGTCTTTTCCGATGGCGCGCATTGCCTGGGGGTGCTGACCGACAGCGGGTCGATCACTCAGTACGTCGTCGATATGCTGAGCGCCTGCGATGCGCTGGTTCTCGAATGCAACCACGATTCCGGATTACTTGCCGCGTCCGCTTATCCGGCGATGCTAAAGCGCCGCATTGCCGGCAATTTCGGCCATCTGGCCAACGAACAGGCCGCTTCGCTGTTGCGCCAGATCAGGACGTCGCAACTGCAGCACCTCGTCGCCGCGCATCTGAGCGAACAGAATAATCGCCCGCAATTGGCCACGCGCGCCCTGGCGTCAGCACTTGACTGCGCCGAGGCGTGGATAGGCGTTGCCGATCAGCAAAGCGGCTTTGCGTGGCGCGAACTGCGCTGATCCCGGTTGTGGCGGACGAAAAAAAGCCGGCCTGAGCCGGCTTTTTCCATGCCGAAGAAGAATTACTTCTTGGCGGGCTCGGCCGGAGCAGCCGGGGCAGCGGGCGCGGCCGGCGCAGCAGCAGCGGGGGCGGCATCAGCAGGCTTGGCAGCATCGGCCGCCGGTGCGGGAGCAGGAGCCGGGGCGGCAACAGCCGGAGCTGGAGCAGGAGGCGGCGGTGTTTCTTGTTTGCTACAAGCG
This sequence comes from uncultured beta proteobacterium, assembly GCA_903886975.1. Classification (GTDB taxonomy): domain Bacteria; phylum Pseudomonadota; class Gammaproteobacteria; order Burkholderiales; family Rhodocyclaceae; genus Propionivibrio. Next base: position 21,307 of record CAISOB010000073.1, on the reverse strand, counting down.
GAAAGAGCGACAGCCAAAAGCGCAGCAACGAGCAGTGAGGTCTTCATTTTTGAATCCTTATCATAAGAAATTACAACAGCGAAACACTTGCGATACATGCAACAAGCGGACCGAAAATAACGTAACAACCAGCACTTGGTTGACTTGTAACTCATCAGCCAAGCTCACAATTATAATCCTGACGCGGTCACGCTGCAAATGAAGCAGGCATAATTGTAATGTCATGCATTTCAGAGGCCGAGCGTCGTCGCGCAAACCTGCTCGCCGCCTTCCTCGATGATTTCGGCGAAACGATGCACATAGGGCGCGCATTCCTCGGCGTCGTCGATGATCGCCTTGGCGCGCGGATAGTCCTTGCTGAAGCGCACCAAAGCATGCCGGTCATCGACGATGAACAGCGAGTCGGCAAGCGAAGCCAAATGCGGCGGACATTCGACGATCGTCAGGCAGTGCGGGAAAGTGGCCAGCAGCGTCATCAGCCTCGGGCAGACGCGCCGCAAGGGCTCGGCGTTCCTGAGTACGATTTGCACGGTGCGCTGCCCGCCGGCGACAAGAAAGCCGCGCAGCATTTCGGCGTTATCCGGGCGCTCGAGTTTGAGTCGCGCGAGATCTTCGTCAAAGATGCGCAAGTTATTCGATGCCAAGCACAGAAGTCGTTGCAGCGAATTGTCGTGCTCGGTCCAAGTGGTAATCAGTTCAGCGCTCATGCGGACTCCCGTTGCGGTAATCGTTGGGCAAATTGTCACCCATAGCGACCGGGAAAGGCAAAGCGAAAAGAAGCCCGCGGTGAGCGGCCTTCGTCCAGTGTGGCCAATAAAAGGCCCGCAGCGAGCGGGCCTTTTCTACGCTAAAGGAAATCAGCGCTCGCCGTAGGTGCGGCGATTTCCATCCGGCGCACCGGCGCGCGCGGGTTTGGCCCCATCACGCGGCGCGGCGCGGTCAAAGCGTTTTGGCGCGCCGCTCTTGCCGCTGTGCTCCTCATAACGCGCGCCCGGCTTGCCTGGGCTACGGCCGGCGCCGGCTTTCCATGCTGGGCGACCACTCGGCTTGCCGCCCGGGCGGGCTTTGCCGGCCGGGGCGCGGCGCGTCGGCTCATGGCCCGCGACGACGGAAACCGGAATCAGCTGATTGGTAAAGCGTTCGATCTTGCGCACGTTGAACTGTTCGGCATGATTGACCAGGGAAATGGCCAGGCCGTTGCGTCCGGCGCGGCCGGTGCGGCCGATGCGATGCACGTAGTCTTCGGCGAACTTCGGCAGATCGTAATTGAAGACGTGGGTGATGGTCGGAACGTCCAGTCCGCGCGCCGCCACATCGGTGGCCACGAGAATTTGCACTTGGCCGCGGCGCATCGCGGAAAGCGTCCGGTTGCGCGCGCTCTGATGCATGTCGCCGTGCAGCGCCGCAGCGTTGAAGCCGGCGATGTTCAGGCGGTCGGAAATGGTATCGGCGTCACGCTTGGTGGCGGTGAACACCAGCGCTTGGCCGATGCTCACGTCGCGCAGCAGATGATCGAGCAGACGATTCTTGTGCGACAGGTCGTCGACGAAGTGCATGCGCTGTTCGATGTTTTCATGTTTGGCGTGCACCGCATCGACCTGAATGGTTTGCGCATCGCGCGTGATCTTGCGCGCCATCTGGCCGACCGTGCCGTCGAGCGTTGCCGAGAAAAGCATCGTCTGGCGCGCGGCCGGCGTCGCGGCGATGATCCTTTCGATGTCTTCGATGAAACCCATGTCGAGCATGCGATCCGCTTCGTCGAGGACGAGGATCTGCAACTGCGAGAAATCGATCTTGCCCGATTCCATGTGGTCGATCAGGCGGCCCGGCGTGGCGACCAGGATTTCCGGATTGCGCGACAGGAGTTCCATCTGCTTCGGATAAGGCATGCCGCCGAGGATGGCCACCGCTTTCAGGCGGCGCAAGGCGCCGGCATATTTGTCGGTCGCCGCGGTAACTTGCAGCGCGAGTTCGCGCGTCGGCGCGAGCACCAGCATCTTCGGTTGCGCCGGCTGGAAGCGCTGACGGCCGCGGGCCGAGCCCGATTGGCGCTCGTGGCGCGGCGCCGGCATGAATGCCGGACGTTCCTGCGTGGCAAAGCGGTGCAATGCCGGCAGCATGAAGGCGGCCGTTTTTCCGGAGCCCGTCTGCGACGAAACCAGCAGGTCGCGTCCGGCAATGGCTGCGGGAATGGCCTGCGCCTGAACCGGGGTGGGTTCGCTGTAGCCTGAATCGGCAAGGGCTTTAAGCAGGGCTGCGTGCAGCCCCATTTCTGCAAAAGTCATCAATCTCTTTCGTATGGAACAGCGCCGCGCAGCCGAAAGCAATCGGCGCACGGGCGCAAGAAAATGCAACGCTAACCAACGAAATAGTTAAGAGAGACTCTGCCAGAGCGAGAGAATTCGATACTTTTCGGCACAAAAGCTTTGTGCCAGGGCGGTGTTCTATGGAACGACACCAGAAGGCAGGAGGGCTTTAGAATTGCGGCCAGGTTCGCGAAGCGCGTTGTTAATCGCAGAACATGCAATGCATGCTGCGACAAACCGTCCACATTATACCGCTTGCGAGCCGCAGCGTCGAGCTATATCCAATACCTCTGCCGAACTACTGCGGCGGCGGCGAATTCTCGACGCCTTTGATGCGCTGTCCGGTTTTAAGTCCCTTGGCGGAAAACCAGCCGGCGTTCATCTCCAGCGCAAAGCGCGCCGGTGCGGCCGCACAGTGGCTGGTATCGGTCTGCGGCTTCATGTCCTCGACGTTCAGAATCCGGCCTTGTTCATCGAGGAAGGCGACCGAAAGCGGCAGGAGCGTATTGTGCATCCACATGCAATGGCGTTCAGCCTGCGGGAATACGAACAGCATGCCCTGATTGGCCGCCATGCTGCGCCGCTGCATCAAACCCTGCATGCGGTCATTTTGGTTGGCGGCGACTTCGGCTTCGATGCGATAAAAGCCGGCGCTCAATTCCATGCGCGGCATTTGCCCCCAGGCCTGCGCCGTAGCGAGCATCAGAAGGCTGACGCAGGCGGTCGATACGAAACGCTGCATGGTGAACTCCGGCAAATTGATTCGTGGGTTAGTGCCAGGAAGACGATATGCGCTCGAGTTGCAGCGCCGTATTCTTCCCGGCGAGTGCAACTTTAGCATAGCGCCAGCGGTGCAATGCCGACGCCGCCGTGCTGCGCTTTCGCCCGGTGTGGCGGCGGGGCCGAGCCGACCCGCTTGCCCTTGGCGGCCGCACTGGTTCTGCCGCCGGCCTTCGACTTGGCCGGCTTGGCCGACATTTTCGGTCGGGCGAGATCGGCGCCGCGGCTGACCTGCGCGTCCTCGTTTTCAGCGGCTTTGGGCATGGCCAGCGCGCCCTCAGTACAACAGGCGAGGCCAAAGAGTAAACACAGCAGGATCCCGGCTTTCATCGATGCTCACTTTCGTTTTGCCAAGCCGAGCCGGCCTTGGTCGCGGCGCTGACAGGTGACTGATTCTTCCGGTCGCGAATTCGATCATTGTACTTTCAAAGTGCCCCGATCAGCGGAAGGTTGCGCGCCGCGCAAGCCCGGTCGGACGGATGTTGCCAGCGGCAACGGTATCCTGCATTATTGTCATTCCCACGGCCGTATGCAGTGTCCTCAAACTGTGCCACAACCAGAAGGATGACCATGGAACTCGTCGCAACGAGTACGTTCTGGATCGGGCTGCTCAAGATCATCTGGGTGAATATTCTGCTCTCGGGCGACAACGCCGTCGTCATCGCGCTGGCATCGCGCTCACTTCCGGAACGCCAGCAGACACAGGCGATCATCTGGGGGTCGGTGGCGGCGATCGTCCTGCGCGTTATTCTGACGATATTCGCTGTTCAGTTGCTGCAACTGCCGTGGCTCAAAGCCGTCGGCGCGATTCTGCTGGTCTGGATCGGCGTCCAGTTGCTCGGCGACGACGACGAAGAAGGGCAGGTCGATGAAGCGGGCAATCTTTTCGCCGCGATCAAGACCATCCTCATCGCCGATCTGGTGATGAGTCTTGACAACGTCCTGGCAGTTGCGGCGGCGGCCGATGCGGCGCAATCCGCAGCGAAGACGCCGCTGGTCATCTTCGGGCTCGCCCTGTCGATTCCCATCGTCATTTTCGGCAGCCGCATCGTGCTCAAGCTCATGAAGAGTTTCCCGATCATCATCACGCTCGGCGCCATGCTGCTCGGCTGGATTGCCGGCGAAATGCTGGCCAAGGAAGAAGTCCTGCTGCCTTTCATCGGCGGCGGGGCGCTCCCGTGGTTCCTCGCCGGCGGCGGCGCGCTGCTCGTTCTGGCGATCGGCAAGCTCAAGGCGCGCGTGACGCGCAAGGGCGCGGCCGCGGAAGACTAGCGGCCGGCCCGGCGCTCAGGAGATGGCTTCGACGTCGCGCCGCATCGCGGCGATATCCGCCGCCTCGAGGACGATATCGCCGCCGCGCGCGTTCTCTTCGATCTGCGCGAGCTTGCGCGCGCCGCATAGCACGTTGACGTTGTGACCATTGCCCTGCGCCGACGTCCACGCGATGACCAGAGGCGTCATTCCGCACTCATACTTCTTGAATAGCGGCGCCCATTTTTGGGCCAGCGCGGCGATCTTCGGCAGATTCTCGGGCGAGAACCACTTGATCTTGCTTTTGGCCAAAGTCAGATCGACCTTCGTGTCAACGGTGATTTTCCCTGTCAGCGTGCCGCGTTCGAGCGGCGAATAAGGCTGAAAGGTCACCCCGTGTTGTTCGCACAGCGCGAAGAATTTGTCTCCGGCCGCGCGGTCAAGCATGCTGTACTTTTCCTGGATGAGATCGAGCTGCCCGGCAGCGGTGTACTCGATAAATTGTTCGGGGCTGACATTGGACGCGCCGATGGCGCGTATCTTGCCCTGTCTTTTCAGGTCCATCAGGAAGCCCATGGTGTCGGCGATCGGGCAGGGAAACGCGGCAACCTCCTGCCAGTGCACGATATAGAGGTCGATGTAATCGGTCTTCAGGCGCCGCAGGCTCATTTCGATTTCCTCGGCCAGCCGCTGCGGACGCGTGTTGCGCAGGATGCGAACGCCACTGCGTTCGACGAGCAGCGCGCCTTCATCGATATCCCAGCGAATGCCGCACTTGGTCGCCAGCACATAATCGCTGCGCCGGCCGGCGAGCGCCTTGCCGACCAGTTCCTCGCCGTGCCCAAGGCCGTAGGCCGGAGCCGTATCGATCAGCGTAATGCCGAGTTCGCGTGCGCGATGTATCGTCCGTATCGATTCCGCATCGTCGCTGGCGCCCCACTGCGCGTTATCGCCGAGAGCCCACGCCCCGATGCCGATGACTGACGCCTCGATTCCCGAATTACCTATTTTCATGCTGCGCATTGCAAGCTCCCTGTGATGGCAAATAGGCCATTATCCCTCATCGTCAGCGCCGCCGACCTGTCCATATTGAAAATCTCCCTAATCGGGTGCGTTCAGGCGATTCTGCAGACGGAAAACTTTGACGTTACGCAACAGTCTACCTGCGCTCAGCGGCAAGGAGAGAGCAATGCCCGAACAACTCAATTCGTTCGCCGTCGCGCTTACCGTACACCCGGACGATCATACGCTCGGGCCGGCGTCGGCCCCCGTGACCCTCATCGAATACGGCGATTTCGAATGCCCGTCATGCGCGCAGGCCTGCCATGCGGTCGATATGCTGCTCGCCCATTTCGGAGAAAATCTGCGATTTGTGTTCCGGCATTTCCCGTTGCGCGAAGTCCATCCGCATGCCGAGATGGCGGCCGAGGCCGCAGAAGCGGCCGGCGCACAAAACAGGTTCTGGGAATTGCACAAGCTGCTGTTCGAGAATTCGCTGCACCTTGATGCCGGAAGCCTCAATCGCTACGCCGAGCAGGCCCAGCTCGACCTGCGTCGCTTCGATTACGAAATGGGCCATCATGTGTACATGGCGCGTATCCAGGAATACATCGACGGCGGCGCAAGGTCCGGCGTGCGCAGCACGCCGACCTTCTTCGTTAACGGTGCAGTGTGCGATATCTCGTACGGCTTCGATAGGCTGCGAACGACGATAGACGCGGCGATTCGCGCAGGCGAGAAGCATCGCGACCTGCCGCCGGAATAGACCGCGAACTCACGCGGTTGGGCAAAGCGGCTACGGCACGCTATGATCATGTTTTTGGCAAGAACTCCATGGTCGGCATGCAGCCGACAACTCCCAGAATATTCGCCGGCTTCGGTTCCGCCAATTAAAGACATGCTGCATACGCGATCCCCCGCCACGGCGCCCGCGAGCGTTCACGATGGCCTCGCCACGCCGGCGCGTTACTATGCCATGGCGGTCGTCATTCTCGGCATCACCATGTCCGTACTCGACGGCACCATCGTCAACCTGGCCTTGCCGCGTATTGCACATGATCTGCACACCAGCGCGGCACAGTCGGTCTGGATCATCAACGCGTATCAGGTCGCCACGCTCGCATTGCTGCTTCCTTGCGCGACGCTGGGCGACCTCGTTGGCTATCGGCGCGTTTATCTGAGCGGTCTGTCGCTGTTTACCCTGGCCTCGCTCGGATGCGCTTTTGCAAACTCGCTGCCAGCGCTGGTCGCCGCGCGAGCGGTTCAGGGGCTGGGGGCGGCCGGGATCATGTCGGTCAATCCGGCATTGGTGCGTCTGATTTACCCCAAGCACCTGCTCGGACGTGGCGTTGCCATCAATTCGGTGGTCGTTGCCGCCGCCGCCGTGGCCGGGCCTTCCGCGGCCGCCGCCATTCTGTCGGTCGCGTCCTGGCCGTGGCTGTTTGCCGTGAATCTGCCGCTCGGCCTGTCTGTGATCTGGCTCGGGTTTCATGCCTTGCCGGGCAATATCGCGGCGCGGCCGGTCGGGGCGCGGCTATCCTGGCTCGACGTGCTGCTCAACGCGTTGATGTTCAGCATGGTATTCCTGGGAGCCGACGCCTTCGGCACCCGCGTCAATGCCTCGACGGCTTCCTCGAATGGCGCAGCGGGCGTGGCTTTGCTGGCGGGCGGCATAGCCTTCGGCGTGCTCTACCTGCGTCGGCAGTTGCGGCAGGCGATCCCGATTTTCCCGGTGGATCTGCTGCGCATTCCCGTGTTTGCGCTCTCGATGTGCACGTCGGTCGCGGCCTTCGCCGCGCAACTCCTGGCGTATATCGCATTACCATTTCTGCTGCTCGACGCTTATGGCCGTACACCGATTCAAGCCGGACTGCTGATCACCGCATGGCCGCTGGCCATCGTCGTCGTTGCCCCGCTCGCCGGACACCTGATCGGCCGCTATCCCGACGGACTGCTCGGCGGCATTGGCTTGGGCATTCTCGCGGCAGGTTTGGCCCTGCTGGCGGCCTTGCCGGTGCGGCCGGAAGATTTCGATATCGTTTGGCGCCTGGTTTTGTGCGGTATCGGTTTCGGGCTGTTCCAGTCACCTAACAATCACACGATCGTGACGACGGCACCGATGGATCGGTCCGGCGGCGCGAGCGGCATGCTGGCCACGGCGCGGCTCACCGGGCAGACCCTTGGTGCGGTGATGATGGCCATCGTCTTCAGTTTCGCCAATCCCCACGATGGACACGGTCCAATCATTGCGCTCGCGCTCGCAGCGGGTTTGTCGGCGATAGCCGGCACCTTCAGTTCGCTGCGCTTGCGCCATTGAGGCGCCGGGACCTGAATTCAGGGCACGTCGCATACAGAAATTCGCCGTCTGCCAGCCGGGCCGAAGTCGTTTCGTTCGGTTTCCGCGCATGTGCCTACGCAGGTTTGCGAGAAAAATGCAAGCTGCTATTGAAATACGCTCGTGAATTACCTATGCTTTGTCAATCGGAGAACAGTGTCGGCTGGCATAAACACGTGAACGTTCGCTACCGGCGCATTGAAAAAGAAAAAGAGGGTAGTTGCGGAATGGGTGGCGGACGCAATATCCGGCCACATAAAAAACGGGGAGTCATGCTCATGAGCAAGATACGGATTGCGACCGTCTGGCTGGACGGCTGCTCGGGTTGCCATATGTCGTTTCTCGACATGGACGAACGCCTGCTCGCTGTCGCCGACAAGATCGACCTTGTCTACAGTCCGCTGGTGGACGCCAAGGTCTTCCCCGAGAACGTCGATCTCACCATCGTCGAAGGCGCGGTCAGCAACGAGGACGATCTGCACAAGATCAAGCTCGTTCGCTCGCGCACCAAGCTGCTCATGGCGCTCGGCGATTGCGCGGTAACCAGCAACGTTCCCGGCATGCGCAATTACTTCTCCCGCGACCAACTGCTGCGCCGGGCTTACGTTGAAAATGCGGCAACCAATCAGGGCATCCCGACGCAAGTGATCCCGGCGCTCCTGCCCAAGTCGCGGCCCATCCATGAATACGTCAAGGTCGATATCTTCCTGCCCGGCTGCCCGCCGCACGCCGACACGATCTTTGCCGCGGTCGCCGCTTTGCTCGAGGGCCGCATGCCCGAACTGGAAGTGCGCTTCGGTTGAAACGAGGAGACGACAATGACACAAACTATCACCATCGACCCCGTCACCCGCATCGAAGGCCACTCCAAGATAACGATCAAGCTCGATGACCAGGGCAAGGTCGATGTCGCCCGCTTGCATATCACGCAGTTCCGCGGCTTCGAGAAATTCACCGAGGGCCGGCCGTTCCAGGAAATGCCGTCGCTGACCGCGCGCACCTGCGGTATCTGCCCGATCAGCCATCTGCTGGCGTCGGCGAAAGCCTGCGACGAGCTGATGGCGGTGCGCATTCCGGACGCTGCGGTCAGCTTGCGCCGGCTGATCAACTACGCCCAGATCATCCAGTCGCATGCGCTGAGTTTCTTCCATTTGAGTTCGCCCGACCTCTTGCTCGGTATGGACTCCGATCCGGCCTCGCGCCATGTGCTCGGCGTCGCGGCGAAATTCCCGGAACTCGCCAAAGACGGCATCTGGCTGCGCAAGTTCGGCCAGCAGGTCATCGAGCGCCTCAGCGGCAAGCGGGTTCATCCGACGTGGATCGTTCCCGGCGGCGTTGCCTATCCACTCGCCGCTGCGACGCGCGATGCGATCGTCGCCGAACTGCCGCAGGCATTGGCCATTGCCCGCAAGACGCTTGACTGGTACAAGCCGGTGATCCGGATGTTCCAGGAGGAGATCGCCACGTTCGCGAACTTCCCGACGCTGTTCGTCGGTCTCGTTTCGCCCGAGGGAACGATCGAACATTACGACGGCGTGTTGCGCGTCGTCGATTCGCAGCGCAAGATCGTCGTCGACAAACTCCAGGCGCACGACTATCCGGACTATATCGCCGAAGCCGTCGAACCCGACAGCTACCTGAAATCGCCTTACTACAAACCGCTCGGCTATCCGCGGGGAATCTACCGCGTCGGTCCGCTGGCCCGTCTCAACGCTTGCGATCGCATGGGAACGCCACTCGCCGAAATTGAACTCGCGGAGTTCCGCGCGCTGCAACCGGAAGGCGCCGTGCTCAGTTCCTTCCACTTCCACTACGCCCGCCTGGTTGAGCTGCTGCATGCGCTCGAGCGCGTTACCGAGCTGCTGGCATCGCCGCAAATCCTCAGCACGCAGGTGCGCGCGATCGCCGACCCGAACAAGAGCGAAGGCATAGGCATTTCCGAAGCGCCGCGCGGCACGCTGATCCATCATTACCGGATCGACGACAACGGCCTGATCACCTGGGCCAACCTGATCATCGCCACCGGCCACAACAACCTGGCGATGAACCAGGGCATCACGCAAGCCGCCAAGCATTTCGTCAAGCACGAGAAGATCACCGAGGGCGCGCTCAACCGCGTCGAAGCCGTGATTCGTTGCTACGACCCGTGCCTGAGCTGCTCGACACACGCACTCGGCGATATGCCGCTGCGTATCGAACTGACGGATTCGCGCGGCGAGATACTGGATTCTTGCGAGCGTGCTTAGATTGCGCGGCGGGACAAATTCCCGCCTGCCGCTTCAGGGGATTTTTGAGATAAGCGATTCGAAAAAATGATCGCGCAACTGGTCAATGATCGCAGGAGCACCGCGCACGGTTCGCTGCCGCTCGCACAGGTGAAGGCGCGCCATGAAACGCTGATCATCGGCTACGGCAACGACCTGCGCAGCGATGACGGCGCCGGAATCCGCGCGGCGGAGATGATCGCCGGGCGAACGAAGCCGGCGTCGCGATCGCGCGTGATCATCACCCATCAGCTGACGCCGGATCTCGCCGATGACATCGCGGCGGCCGAACAGGTCATTTTCGTCGACGCTTACGTCGCCCGCGCGCCTGGCGCCGAGCTGCGCGTCGAGAAAGTCACTGCAGACCTGGCCGGTAGCGCCCGGGCGCTCGGCCATCACGGCGATCCGGCCGGGCTGGTCCGTCTCGCCGACCGCTTGTTCGGAGCGTCGCCCGAAGCCTGGCTGGTCGGGATTCCGGCCTACAGCTTCGCCGCCGGCGAAACGATTACACCTGAAACTTCGCAAATGATAGCCGAGGCCGTTGCGCTAATCGGAGAGCGTGCATTCTCCGGAAAAACGAAAGGGGAGCGAAAATGATTGCGGCAGAAGCCAAGCCACTCTCGCAAGAGATCGTCGATGAAATCATCGCGCGTCATCCGGACAAGACCGGCGACGTGCTCAGCGTCCTCGAGGAAATCCAGGACAGGCACCCGCTCAAGTATTTGCCCGAGGCGACGTACGACGATGTCGCGCAGAAGATGGGCGTTTCGCGCTCGCAGGTTCTGAGCGTCATCACCTTCTATTCGTTCTTCAATCTCAAGCCGCAGGGCCGGCACACGGTCACCGTCTGCCGCGGCACTGCCTGCCACACGCGCGGCTCGAAGCCGTTGCTCGACGGGCTCAAGGCCAAGGCCGGATTCCACGAGGACGACGAGGAAGGCGGGTCGGCGACCTCGTTCACGACGCCGGACTTCGGGCTCACCATCCGCACCGTCGCCTGCTTCGGACAGTGCGCGCTGGCGCCGGTCGCGGCCATCGACCACGAGATTTACGGACACGTCAGCGACATCAAGCTGCGCAAGCTGGTCGCAGCGATCGACGGAGGTAAAGGGTCATGAGAATTCACGATCTCGACGGACTGCACGACATCCGCCGCACGGGCATGATGAAACTGCTGCCCGGCAAGCCGCGCATCGGCGTCGGCATGGGTACCTGCGGCATGGGCAACGGCGCGCGCGAGGTTTTGCAAGCGCTGGGGCAAGCGCTGAAAGATCAAAACGTTGACGCGCAAGTAACCCCAGTCGGTTGCTTTGGCTTCTGCGCCGCCGAGCCGCTGGTCAATATCCATATTCCCGGCTTTCCGCTGGTCGTACTCGGCCGGGTCACGCCCGACGATGCCGCGGCGATCGTGAGCAGCATTGCGCGTAACCGGCCGCCGCTTGAAAAGGCGATCTGCAAGATCGAGGAGTGGGACCATTTGACCGGCCACGTGATGTACGGCCGCGGCCTCGCTGAAGTACCCGAATGGAACGAAATTCCATTCTTCAAGGGGCAGAAGAAGATCGTCCTGCGCAACTGCGGCCTGATCAATCCCGAGGACATCGAGGAATACGTCGCCGTCGGCGGCTACCACGCCTTCTACCAGGCGACCCAGAAGCCGAACGCCAACGAGATCATCGAGGAAGTCAAGAAATCGAAGCTGCGCGGGCGCGGCGGTGCCGGCTACCCGACCGGCGTCAAATGGGACCTGCTGCGCAAGGCGCAATCGGACCAGAAGTACATCATCTGCAACGCCGACGAGGGCGACCCCGGCGCTTACATGAACCGCAACGAGATCGAGAGCGATCCGCACATGCTGATCGAAGGCATGTTGATCGGCGCTTTCGCGATGGGAGCGACCGAGGGCATCGTTTATCTGCGCGCCGAGTATCCGCTTGCCGTGCAGCGCCTGAAGCACGCGGTCGCCGAAGCGCGCGAATTCGGACTGATCGGCGAACACATTTTCGGCACGACCTTCAGTTTCGACATCAAGCTGATCGAAGGCGCCGGCGCTTTCGTCTGCGGCGAAGAAACGGCGATGATCGAATCGCTCGAAGGGCGCGCCGGACGGCCGCGTCCGCGTCCGCCGTTCCCGGCGCAAAAAGGCCTGTGGGGCAGGCCGACCAATATCAACAACGTCGAGACCTGGTGCAATATTCCGGTGATCATCGCACGCGGCGGCTCGTGGTTCGCCGAAATCGGCACGACCAACAGCTCGGGGACCAAGGTTTTTTCGCTGGTCGGCAAAATCAACAACACCGGCCTCGTCGAGCTGCCGCTCGGCACGCCGCTGAAAAACGTCATATACGATATCGGCCAGGGCAGTCCGGGCGGCAAGCACGTGAAAGCCGTGCAATCGGGCGGGCCGTCGGGCGGCTGCATCCCGGCCGCGAATTTCGACGTGGCGATCGACTACGAATCGCTGGCGCAGATCGGCGCGATCATGGGTTCGGGCGGCATGGTGGTGATGGACGAAGAGAACTGCATGGTCGACGTCGCACGCTACTTCATCGAATTCACCCACTCCGAGTCCTGCGGCAAATGCGTACCCTGCCGCGCCGGCCTCGATCAGGCGCTGCGCATCCTCAAGAAGATTACCGCCGGCGGCGCCGAGGAATCGGACATCGCCGACCTCGAGGAACTCGGGCAAATGATCAAGGAAATGTCGCTGTGCGGGCTCGGCCAGACGGCGCCCAATCCGGTGCTGACGACCTTGCGCTACTTCCGCCGCGAGTACGAGGAGCACCTGCGCGCGCACCGTTGCCGCGCCGGCGTCTGCGAGAAGCTTTACCTCTCGCCGTGCGAAAACTCGTGCCCGCTGCACATGCGCATTCCGCAATTCCTCGAACTGACGAGGCGCGGCCAGCTGGCCGAAGCCGCCGAACTCATCTGGCTCGACAATCCGTTGCCCGGGTCGACCGGGCGCATCTGCCAGCACCCGTGCGAGAGCCAGTGCCGGCGCAACACCGTCGACGCCTCGGTCAACATGCGCGAAGTGCACCGCTTCATTTCCGACCAGGTTTTTGACGGCCCGCTGCTCGCCGAGATCAAGGCGCGGCTCAAGGCGCACCGCATGGCGCCGACCGGCAAGAAGATCGCCATCGTCGGCGCCGGTCCTTCGGGACTCGCCGCGGCGTTCTACCTGACGCTGCTCGGTCACGACGTGACCATCTTCGAGGCCCGCGAGGAAGCCGGTGGCATGCTGCTCTACTCGCTGCCGCAATACCGCCTGCCGAAGAAGATGCTCAGGCAGGAACTCGACGTCATCGAGAGCCTCGGCGTCAAGTTCCGCTTCAACCAGAAGCTCGGCGCCGGCGTTTCGCTCGATGTGCTCGAAGCTGAGAACGACGCCGTCTTCCTGGCGACCGGAACGTGGAAAGCGATGACCGCCGGCATCACCGGCGAGGAATCGCCGAGCGTCTGGCACGCGATCCATTTCCTTGAACAGGTGGCGCGCGAAGAGCCGACGAATATCGGCAAGAAAGTCGTGGTCATCGGCGGCGGCAATGCCGCGGTCGATTCGGCGCGCACGGCGCTGCGCCTCGGCTGCGAGGTGACCATCGCCTATCGCCGCGAGCGCCACGACATGCCGGCGATTCCGGAGGAGGTCATCGACGCCGAAGCCGAGGGCGTGAAACTCATGTTCCTCGTTTCGCCGCAGCGCGTCGTGACCGACAAGGACAGCCGCGTCAGCGGCATCGAACTAATGCGCACCAAGCTCGGCGATTTCGACCTCGACGGCCGGCGCCGGCCGGTGTCCACCGGCGAGATGACGATCGTTCCGTGCGACAACATCATCCTCGCCATCGGCGAGCGGCCCGACGCCGAGCCACTGCGCCGTTGCGGCATCCACGTGCGCGAGAACGATACGGCCGCCGCCGATTGGGTGACCTACGAAACCAACCGGCCGCGGGTCTTCGCCGGCGGCGACCTGGTCACCGGTGCGTCGAACGTGTCATCGACGATGGCCACCGGCAAGGACGCGGCACGCGCCATCGACGGCATCCTTACCGGGCAGAATCGCTTCGCGGAGTTGCTGCAGACCTTCGAGGTGCCGCAGGTGGTACCCGAAGAGCCCGAAGGCGGTGCACGAAATGTCTCGCGCGAACTGACGCCCGAGCAGCGCCGGACGAGCTTCGAGGAAGCCATGCTCGGCCTGACGCAAGCCAAGGCCGAGGCGGAATGCAGCCGTTGTCTGCGCTGCGACGTTCATGAACTGGCTACGGTAAAGGAGTGAGGACATGGCGAAAGTAATCACACTCAAGATTGCCGGGACCGAGTTCAAGACCGGCGAGGGTAAGACGATCCTCGAACTGGCCCGCGCCAGCAAGATCTTCATCCCGACGCTGTGCAACTTCAAGGGGCTGTCGAACGTCGGCGCCTGCCGCCTGTGCATGGTCGAAGTGCGCGGCGTGCCGCGCCTGCTGCCGGCCTGCGCGACGCAGGTGGCCGAAGGCATGGACGTCACCGTCGATTCGCCGCGCCTCGCGAAGTACCGCAAGATGATCCTCGAGCTGCTCTTCGCCGAACGCAATCACGTCTGCGCGGCCTGCGTCTCGAACGGCCACTGCGAGTTGCAGGCGCTCGCCCAGCGCCTCGGCGTCGACCACACGCGCTATCCCTACCGCTTCCCGAAGTACGCGTTCGACGCTTCGCACGCCAAGTTCAATTACGACGCCAATCGCTGCATCCTGTGCACGCGCTGCATGCGTGCCTGCGACGAGGTCGAGGGCGCGCGCACCTGGAACGTCATGGGCCGCGGCATCAACTCGGTGATGGTCACCGACCTGCATCAGGCCTGGGGCCGGTCGCCGACCTGCACCTCGTGCAGCAAATGCGTGCACGTCTGTCCGACCGGCGCGCTGAGCGAAAAGGGCAGCGCCGTCGGTGAGATGGTGCCGCGCGAAAACGTCATCCCCTACCTGACGTCGATGCGCTATAGCGGGCGCTGAAGTTAGCGCTCCCCTCAGTAGGTCGGGCTGGCGCAGCACGAGCCGACGCAGGCGATACCCGCGTCGGCTCGCAGTTTCTGGCCGGACCCGACCTACGCCATTTCGTGCAGGCGCGGCGGAACCTTTCCGCATACGGACCTGCCCAACAGTGCCGAATCGCGAGCGCCTCGCGATCCGTTGTATCAAGGTACAATCCGCCCCCTATGACTGTCTCCACCGGCGAGCTTGCGGCAAGCGCCGTCAAGCCGCTTTTTTCCTACCGCAAATTCTGGGCGAAGCGCTTCGGCATCGCGCCTTTTCTGCCGATGTCGCGCGCCGAGATGGACGTGCTCGGCTGGGATTCGTGCGACATCATCCTGGTCACCGGCGACGCTTACATCGACCACCCGAGTTTCGGCATGGCACTCGTCGGCAGGCTGCTCGAGGCGCAGGGTTTTCGCGTCGGCATCATCGCCCAGCCCGACTGGCTGTCGGCCAAAGCCTTCAGGACGCTCGGCAAGCCGAACCTCTTTTTCGGGGTGACCGCCGGCAACATGGATTCGATGGTCAATCGCTACACCTCGGACCGCAAGATCCGCTCGGACGACGCGTACACGCCGAACGGCGAAGCGAACAAGCGGCCCGATCGCGCCGTCGTCGTTTACGCGCAGCGCTGCCGCGAGGCCTTTCCCGAAGCCAACGTGGTGATCGGATCGATCGAGGCCAGCCTGCGCCGCATCGCGCACTACGATTACTGGTCGGACAAGGTGCGCCGCTCGGTGCTGCCCGATTCGAAAGCCGACATGCTGATTTTCGGCAGCGCCGAGCGCGCCATCGTCGCGCTCGCGCATCGCCTGGCGGCGGGTGAGGAAATCGGAGCGATCCGCGACCTGCGCGGCACCGCCTTCATGGTCCCGCGCGGCTGGTTGCCGCCGAGCGACTGGACGGAAATCGATTCGAGCGATGTCGACGCGCCGGGGCCGCTGATTCGCCATCCCGATCCCTATGCGATGGAACCGGAGAAGGGAAAGGAAGCGCTGTGCGCGTCATCGTCGACGCAAAAGGTGGCCGCGGCAGGAGCGCAAGGGCAGGTGATTCAATTCAGATCGCACGCGAGCATGCCCAAGCTCGATCGGGCACGAACTGTAGTGCGACTGCCGTCCTACGAACAAGTCGCCGCCGATCCGGTGCTTTACGCCCACGCCTCGCGCACCTTCCACATCGAATCGAACCCGGGCAATGCGCGTGCGCTGATCCAGGCGCACGGCGAGCGCGACGTCTGGCTCAACCCGCCGCCGATCCCGCTGACGACCCCGGAAATGGACGGCGTTTTCGCCGCGCCTTTCCAGCGCAAACCGCATCCGGCTTATGGCGAAGCGAAGATTCCGGCTTTCGAAATGATCCGCTTTTCGATCAACATCATGCGCGGCTGTTTCGGCGGCTGCACCTTCTGCTCGATCACCGAACACGAGGGGCGCATCATCCAGAGCCGCTCGGAGCAATCGATACTCAGCGAGATCGAGGCAATCCGCGACAAGACGCCGGGTTTCACCGGCGTCATTTCCGATCTCGGCGGCCCGACCGCCAACATGTACCGCCTCGCTTGCAAGGATACCAAGATCGAAGCGGCGTGCCGGCGCCTGTCCTGCGTGTACCCGGGCATTTGCGAGAACCTCAACACCGACCACGCGCCGCTGATCAACCTCTATCGCAAGGCACGTGAGATCAAGGGCGTGAAGCGCATCCTGATCAGTTCTGGCCTGCGCTACGACCTTGCCGTGCGCTCGCCCGAGTACGTCAAGGAACTCGTCAGCCAGCACGTCGGCGGTTACCTGAAGATCGCCCCCGAACATATCGAGCCGGGACCGCTGTCGCACATGATGAAGCCGTCGATCGGCAGCTACGACGCCTTCAAGGCGATGTTCGACAAGTTTTCGAAAGAAGCGGGCAAGGAGCAGTACCTGATTCCCTATTTCATCGCTGCGCATCCGGGAACCAGCGACACCGACATGCTCAACCTCGCGCTGTGGCTCAAGCAGAACAATTTCCGCCTCGACCAGGTGCAGACCTTCCTGCCGACGCCGATGGCCATCGCCACGGCGATGTACCACACGCAGAAGAATCCGCTGCGCAAGGTGACGCGCGATGCGGCGACCTCGGAGACCGTCGCCATCCCGCGCAGCGGCCGCCAGCGCCGCCTGCACAAGGCTTTCCTGCGCTATCACGATCCGGAAAACTGGCCGCTGCTGCGCGAAGCGCTCCGGGCGATGGGCCACGCCGACCTGATCGGCAACGGCAAGAAGCACCTGGTGCCGAGCTTCCAGCCGCCCGGTACCGGCCTGCGCAATCGGCACGCGGCGCCGGCAACGGCCGACTACGTGCACGCGATGCGAAGCACCAGGAGCCCAAGACGCAAAGGCTCGCCAGGAACCGCGTGATTCGGTTCTTCGATAGGCGTCTAGGCGCGCATCGGCTCGCGTGCGTTAAGGCGCATCCAACCGCGTGCGATGCGGTAGATGGCCCACAGGCCGAGCATGAACATTCCGACCGCCCAGGTCCCGAAACCGATGATGATCAGCGTCAGCGGCAGAGAGACCAGGCCGACCAGCAGCGCCCAGGCCAGCGCGTACCAGAAGGTGCGGATCTGCCAGTCGAAATGCGACTCGAGCCAGGTGCCGCGCGCATCGCCGCGGTAGATGTAGTTGACGATCACCGCGATGATCGATGGCCAGCCGAACAGGAAAGAGCCGATCACGGTCGCTGCCCCGAACGCGCCCAGCGCCAGTCCCAGTGCATGCAGCGCGTAAACGATATGCGCCGTGCGCACCAGCGAAGGCGAGGCCTCGATGGTCACCAGCTGATTGTTCATGCGGCTCGCTCCTCGAAGGTAGGTCAAGACATCAAGGTGGGGATCAGCGCCAGGACCGCAAGGGCCATCGCGAAAGGATAGCAAATTCAAGCTCACTTTTTCCGGAGTACCCGGAATGTCTAGGGAAGGGCTGATTAAGTGGAATTTCGTCATTCCGGCGAACGCCGGAATCCAGTTACGGCGACGAACTGAGCACCGGCTTTCGCCGGTGTGACGAGTCAATCAGCGTTTCCCTAGTCGTGGTCGATATCGCTGCCGCTTGGCGAGGCGCGTTGGTCTTTGCCTGATCGTCGCTCGCCATCGCCCCACAAGGCGATCAATACGCTCGACTGCCGGCGTTGCGCCCTTCGCCTCATTGCGTTGGAGGACTGTTCACGCAAGGTCGCTGCGGATAGATCCGTAGCATCGGAATGCAGCGGGGCGGGTTGATCTTTGCCTGATTTTCGCTCAGGCTCTTGCGACGCGGCCCGGTCCGCGCGCCGACCTTCCTCGCCATTCCTGTTCTCATCTTCGACACCCATGACTTCTCTCCTTTCGCGAGCGTCGCTTGGACAGGGCGAAAAATCGTTCCGTTCATTTTCGGACCACGCCTTCGCCGCTAGATTGACGAGCTGAAATGGCTGGCTTTCTCGAGAGTGTTCCAAAGGGGCCGAAAACGTGAACTGAAGGGCTCGGCTTCGCATTAAATTTTTAGCGGAAAAATCTCACCGTTATGCTGACCGCGGTTTCCATGGAACAATTGCGAAGCTGACCCAGTTGATTCGTGGGCGAAGTCAAACGAATCTGACGGCTCGCACTTGCAGGCTCCGGATAACCGGTCGGACGCCGACTTTCTCGAGATTATCCGTAAGCCATGGCTGAGGTATGCGTCGCGCTAGCATAGGTGCATAATTGCTGAGCGGCAGAGATCGGCCAGGAGCCGTCACTCGGGTTTCTTTTTCTATTCCGGCCGTTCAACTTAGGCTTCCCTCCATACCGGCCTTTAAGAGACTTCCTGCAACCCCGTTTGAGTAATTCAACCTTCCTAGCGCAGCCACGGCAACACGCAGACCTACGGGTTGGCGAAAGATGAATTCTTATGCATGAATTGCGTGTTGCCCTTGAAGAGCAGATTGCACAAAACTTCGATTTCGATGGTCATGCGATGAAGCCGGAAGAAATCAGAGAGAGGTTTACACACTCCATCAAAATACTCCCGTTCTCTGAGTCCTTGCAGGACTGCAATTGCGTGATGTATGCGTTGGATTTCCGTATGGAAAAGCCAACAACCTTTGTAGGTCGCTTCTACGCTGGCACAGACTACTTACGCAGCATCATTGATCAATCCCACATAACTGATGTCGGAATCAATCCTAGGAACGGTTCTCTTGCCGTCTATTTCAGTGGCTCCAAGGTGGAGCATGTGGGCGTAGTCAGTTCAGAAGGGCGAATCACTTCAAAGTGGGGAATCGGCTATCTTTACGAACATCAGCTAATGGAAGTTCCTTCGACTTATGGCACGGACGTTCGTTATTTCAGTGCGCTCGATCCTGATGTGGCCTACGAACTATTGAAAAAGTATCATCGTGTCGCCTGAGCCGCAGCATTCGATGCGGTTATCCCTACGTCACATGACCAGAACATCATATACGTGCTCCTTGCTATCCACACATATGCCCGTGCCGGTGCCACCGCCACCAACGAAGTCGCATCTTAAACCCGTGCCATCAGAGCACGACATGAGAGCCTTTACTGTCGCAGTACCACCAAAGGATTGGGTGGTCCCAGTTGAGATAGCTCCCCCTTTCCCATAGGCTTGAAAGAAACCGAAACTGTCGCTGGACGCTCCTCTAGCAAACGACCCTGAACAACTTCTATCACCAAGAACAACAGACATCGTTCCGGACCCGAAGCCATTGCCCTGAACGTTACCCCTATAGATTGTGCCACCGTCCCTAGCCATGACTTGCATCTGAAGAGCGCATCCGGAAAGAAGGCAAATCATCAGCACAACTAGTATTCGATTGATCATTTTGTAAGGTCCCCCTTAGGTTTGCGTTTGCATGAATTCTGCGCGTCATAATGCTCTTTGTACACTCAGGGCAATTCGACGTAGCCCCAACTACTGATTCCGCTGAAAGCAATCATAAGGTTGATGGTATGGGGTTTCCTATATTCCCATGGAATGCTATTGGAGAAAGATCGGCCCTGGCTTGACAGATTAAAAACACCCTCGCCGTATTCAAGCATTGGTAACCAGAGCGTGTGCAACTGACGATGCCAAAGCTATGTCGTGAGCTCAGGCAATGAAATGCCTTCTAATGTTGGGTATCCGATGTGTAATATCGATTCATTCGATAATGGCCGCACTTGCAAGAACCATCTGGGTAAAGGCTTTGCCTTCTTCTTCCTTACCGAAGGTTCAATTGAACTTAGCGTGATTTCTCTTCATAGCGATCAAGATAGGTCTTAATCTCATTGTACGAGACGCTAAAATTCAAGCTCTGACTTGCTTTATCGACCCTCGCCCAATCATTTACTCCGATCACGGCGTCTCGTATAAACAGAGGCCCCCCGGAATTACCCGGACTAATCGGAGTGTCGGTTTGAATGAATTCCACGACAGGGCCACTCTTTAGCGTCTGGCTTACCTGTTTGCGTACTGCACTGACAACCCCGCGAGTAATTGTAAAATCGTAGCCTTTTGGATGACCAATTGCTTCAGCTGTTTCACCAAGCCTAATCGCGCCGCTGTAGATCCTCACTGGCCTTCCGACGGTTTGCGCTTTGATCAAAGCTAGGTCTAGACGCACATCATGATTAATGACCCGTCCGGTACTCTTCGATCCATCGTAAAAGGTTATCTCCACTAAACCGGCTTGATCAACTACATGAAATGCGGTAAGAATCAAATCCGGGGTAACGTAAAAACCCGTCCCGATGCCCCTCGGTGTCTTGAGAATCACTACGCTTTCAAATCGATCGTCCGCTATAGTTCCAGTATCGATGCGATCCGATCTGTAATCGCCACTCTTCGCCTGTGTCTTAAGGGAATTGTCGCTTACAGTCTTAGGAGAACTGTCGCTTCCAGTCTTGGAAAAACTGTCACTTCCAGCCCTAAGTGCGCTGCCTCCTCCATATTGCACGGCCACTAAAGACAATGCTTGCGGTTGCAACTCCTTAAACAAGGCTTCACTTGTCTTAAACGGTTTTCTCTCCGCTGAATTTAACCTGCTTTGGTCGAACATATCCGATAGTTTGACTGTAACCGGAATCTTTTCCCACGCTGCAACGTCGTCTTCCTTTTTACTATTACGAGTAATCGCATAGCCATTTGGGTCCTTGTCTTCTACGTTGTAAGAGATATTGAATTTGGCATCATCTTTAATGTCATGTTGGCTCCTCAAAAGGATCCGCGAGTTCAAATTCGAAGTGCAACTCTGATTAACGGGTTGAGTGGGCGAGATGTGAGAACATCCGGCCCCCTAGACCGCCAAGTCAAAGTTGCCTGGAATGAATTACTCACACCTCACCCAAGACGAACGTTACCAGAT
>CAISOB010000072.1 GCA_903886975.1 uncultured beta proteobacterium | reverse complement strand
GGCCCGCCTCACTTTGGCGTATAGGTCCACTTTGTACATCCTCTCTGCCTTCCTCGATCCATCACAGATCAAAGATTAGGCATCAGGACTGGCTCCCACTACACCGCCACGTGGCTACCTTTCATTCCGGCATTCACATGCAGCCAGGAGGCTACGGACGGAATATCTTTGGCGATATGCGACGTGTCCCTGTTATAGCCCTGTTAATTCCCTGATACACCCCTGTTAAATCCCTGTTCCGATTTTGGCCGAAAAGAAGGGAGATGGCCGTAGAACGGCTCTGGGTCAGGGTTTTTGAACGTTTTGTCGCTGTCTAGCCCGCTAGAATTCGTGAAATTCCCTGTATTTTTCCCTGTTAACGGGAATTCCTGAACTGAGACAGGTTCGCTCTGGACTACGTCCACCGCCACATACCTAGCAGCGACGCGCCTTGTGGCGCGTTTTTTTTCTCTGCCGACATCCAAGCCTACATAAATATAAGCACTTGATTCTGATTAGCGGCGAGTCAAACCTTGGATGACGATGGCTTTAGCTCGCTCACCAATAGCTTGCCAAGAAGCGCCAGGCGAATCGACAATTCCTCCACCAGACAGAGCCTTCGCGATAAAGCGCCCTGAGAAAGTCGTCCGCACTCATATCGCTCCTGCGATTGTTTCAGCGTCGGCAAGGAATCGGGATTCAATAAAGTATTTCCCCACTGTGGCCTGGCTTAGTGTCGATTTGCGGTCCTGATGCCCACCAAGCGGGGACGACTGCGCTAGGTGTGGGAGACATTTCCCACTTTCCAAAAATGGATTCACGTCTTTATTCAGTCCGGACCCATACCGGTCTCTTGCCGTTGCATATTTTTTGCCCGATGTAGCCCGACTAAGGGTCATTAGAGCCAATGCAAAAACGCGTCTCGACGGCCGGTCACCCGAGATTGTGTCTTTCGCCGTAATCCTCTTCCAAATGAGCCCATATGCGTGATATGCTTATGGTATATACTACACTAGCATACAAACCCTCAATCAGATTGTGAAGTACATAAAGGTCGTTCTGCACGCATTGTCGGCCGTCGATATTTCGACGACCGAGACGATGATAGGAATTAGAAATAGGCAATTGCAACCGCATCGTAGGAAAGTCGAGTTATGGCATGACTTATCGTTCTTGACAGTTTTCAGGAGAAGAATCCATGAAGCACATTTCGACAGTCTTGTTCGCATCGCTCCTGTCCCTTGGAGTAAACCAGGCAATGGCCGGCAGCTGCGATATCAACTACACCCGGACTGCGTGTCCAGGAAAAGAGGCTATCAGTTACAAGAAATGCGACGGCAGTCAGTCGTGCGTCAAGAATGCGACTGCCGATTCGGAAGAATCCTGCCGCGCAAAGGCAGTTGACGCGTGCGCAAACGACCGCCTCGACATCACCAAGAGCAAGGTCATTACCGCAACGTTCAATGGCAAGCCGGTTCTGAACAAGGGCGGCAAACCCGATCACTGCGTGGACTATGCCGCTCGCGACGCCGAGTTCAACAAGTGCGGTGGTTGATTGAACCGCTAGGGTGTTGCCTCCCGATTTGATTGAAACGGGACGGTTGAAGAAGCAGGACCGCATATCTTGACGAGGCCCGCCCGCTAAATCGGCCGGCGGGTTCTCGTCAAGAGCCAGTAGCTAATTTGCACCATGCCGCCTTTTCCTTGGGATGAGACGCAATGCCATTGACGCTCAAACAGAAAGTAATCGCCATGCAATCCTTTTCACTGCTGCTTCTGGCGGCAGCGCTTGGCTACTGTTTCTTCGAGATCGTCGGGCTGTCCAGTAGCAGCAAGCAGAACGTCGTAAGTATGAATAGCGCCGTTTCTGTCATGGTTCAGTTGGACAACATGAACTTTGCCGTCATCCGCGAAGCCAAGGCCGCCAAAGATATCTGGCTGCGCGGCACCGATCCCGACGAAAAAGACAAGGCGAAAATGGAGTTCACCGATCAGAACGACAACTTTCAATCGCACCTCGCGATCGCGGAAGAAGCCCTGAAGAAACTGCAAGAGGAGGATTCTTCCTTCGGAAAATTTTCCGAGAACCTGAAGCAGATCAATGTCGAGCACAAAAAGGTCGCCGATAGATTCCTCGCGCAGATCGAGGTACACACCAGCGCAACCGAATCAGATAGCAAAGTCAAGAATATCGAGAAGACGCTGTTCCGACAGATCCAGAATGTTCGGGGCGAATTCGTCAAGCTTATAGAAAAGAAGGGTACTGATAACGTAGCGTTCATCGATCAGCGGCTGAAAGAGCGGCGAAATGTCATGGGGTGCATTGCGCTGTTGTTCGCGGCGCTGCTGTTTATCGCCTCCACCTTTCTTGTGCGTTCGATCGGCCGACAACTCGGGGGCGATCCGCAAGATGTTCTGAAGGTGATTCAAACAATGGCATCCGGCAATCTGTTGCATGAAGGCGAAAAGCAACCCGTGGCGGGCAGCCTGCTCGCGCATGCCCATTTAATGCAAGTCAGTTTGCGGGAAATGATTGTCAAGGTTAAGAGCCAATCCATTCATCTGGGAGATATGGCACTTACGCTCGCGAATTCGTCGCAGAACATTTCCACCAACGTGAACAGCGAATCCGATGCGGTGAGGAACATGGCGGCCGCGATAGAACAACTTAGCGTATCGACCGACCACATTAGCGACCAGGGCAAAGATGCCAAGGAAATATCAAGCAATTCCAAGCAGAGCGCTGGAGAAGGTGCGCAAGTAGTCAACAACACGATTTCCGTCTTGATGGAAATCGCCAAGGAAATAGAGGCCGCCTCTGCCGAGGTGTCGCACCTGGGTGACGATGTCTCTCGCATCGGACAAGCGGTAAAAGTTATTCGGGAAATTGCCGACCAAACCAATCTGCTCGCGCTCAACGCGGCGATTGAAGCCGCGCGTGCCGGCGAGTCCGGTCGTGGTTTCGCCGTGGTGGCGGATGAGGTTCGTAAACTAGCCGAACGCACGGCGGCGGCAACCAACGAGATCAATCAGATGTCGTCCGCAATCGGGGGAGTGGCAAGTCACGCGCTGATCAGTATGAACAGCGTCGTTGAATCGACTCGGCGAGGAGTTTCCGATGCAGAATCTGCGCAAAGCTCCATCGCAATCATCCAGAATAGTTTTGTTGAAGTGACGAGAGCGATTGACGACATTTCATCTTCGTTGGCCGAGCAAACTTCGGCGACAACCAGCCTGGCAAAGAGTACAGAGCAAGTGGCATCAATGTCGGAAGAAAATTCCGGCGCTGTGCAAGAATTGCTCGTTCTAGCCAATGAAATGGACGCAAAAGCGAAGGAGGTTCGCCAGTCGGTCGAGGTGTTCAGAGTGTAGGCTGCGACCGGAGAGTTGGAACCGGAGAAATTTGATCGGCGGCGAGGAGACAGGGAAGGTCAGCTGGCTAGCCGATTTGGATGCCTTTCGTGTTACGCGGCCATGGCGGCATCGCCAATGTTTTCCACAGATTCCGCCCGCTACTCTGTGGATAAGCCCTGGATAACCGGATTAGATCGGTGCCTGGTCAGGAATATTTGTCATCGCTCGAAAGATGGGCGCCGTGCCGAGACGACGACTTGCCTGAACGAAAGCTTTCGACTTTGCTGACAAGAAGATCACTGCGCCGCAAGTCGGCAATTTCAACCTTGAAACAGTCCGGCAACCGAGACCGCGGATTTAAATCAATACCACATCGGCAATGTTGACCAGGATTCGGAAGTTCGCGCCGTAGCAAATCAACTGATGCACCCCCAGACCGATTCCTGCCACCAGAAAGATGTTTTCCAAGACCCGTCCCTGGCGCATTGCGCGATCTTGCAGCTCCTCAAACAACCTGTTGTTCAGACGGACAATTCGCCCCACGTATCGCTGTAGCTTCTGCTTCATTTTTGATTCCTCCGAGGACTTCTTTCACGGGATCTACGGTGCAGGTGCAACCAAGGAGGACGACATCTTCTTCGAATAAAGTTACAGCTTGATTAAAGTCGGGGATTCTTTGCTGTTGTCACTGCCATCCGTTAACGGCCCCAGCGTATTCCTCAAATATGCAATCATCAGCATGGCCCCAGCATATGTTGGCTACCGACCTCAAAGTCCGGTAGGATTGCGAGCAAGCCGTTCCACCCATGTCTGCCCGCAATGTGCTGAAGGTTTTGCCGGACTGTGGTAGAAGAATTGAACGGAATAGAACAACAGTGACGGTCGAATGAAATCGGACTTTCTTTCATGGGGCGTTCAATGTCTACTTATGGAATTTACGGAGCCCAACTCGACATAAACGGACACGTTCTCAGGGCGATCATTCGGCAGATCGATCCAAAGTCCAAGAAATGGTCGGGTTTACCGCGTATGTGGGATGTCAATCAGATCGCCAGGCGGATTGCCAGCGGTGATACGGTTTATGGCATATTCACTACCTATGATGACCATATGCAAGAGACTTTCCGCGGTCCAAAGTTAAAGCGTGTTGTCTACTTCCGTGGCGACGTGGGGGTTGACGTCGAGGCGAATGAATTGGGGCGCACTGTGTACGATCTTGTGCAGCACGTAGCCACCCATTGGTAGGCCCCATGAAGGAAATTGTCATGCCAAAGGACTGTAAGATGACGGAGTTGATCGGCCTTGCGGATTATCCTGATATTGATGAAGTGCTGGAGCTGCAGAAGAAATACCACATTGCTTCAGTCAAGGAGGAAGACAGGCCAAACGGTTTTGTGACGACACTCATTACAAAGGCTCAGCTGACAAGCCTGATCCGGGATGAAAGCGGATTGTTCATTGTTCGCCAGGACGGCGTGTTGGTCGCCTACGCGATGGCGGCTTCATGGTCGTTTTGGTCGCAGTGGCCGATATTCGTGCACATGCTCGCGGGGCTTCACGAACTCGAGTTTCTTGGCCGGCAGCTAAGCGCGGAGAACTCTTATCAATATGGTCCGGTGTGCATCGACAAGCCGCTGCGGGGAAGCGGGGTGCTTGCGCGGCTATTTGATTTTTCCAGAGCGAAGATGGCGCAGCAGTACCCGGTTCTGGTGACCTTCATCAACAAGATCAATGCGCGATCCTTCGCTGCCCATACGAAGAAACTCGGTCTTCAGGTCATTGCGGAATTCGAGTTCAACGGCAACCGATACTACGAACTGGTCTATGACACATCGAAACCGCTTCCGCGACCATGAGTTTACCGCCGATTCCCGTGGCGCCACTGGCTGAGCCGCCGACGGTTGAATAGATCCAGAGCGACGGCTCGGAACTGCGGATGGAATAGACTTGCAGAAAGTGCAACCGCGAATGAAACCGCGATGGCCACATTCCGCTTCTACGAAGAGCTGAACGATTTCTTGCCGGCACAGCGCCGCCGGCAGGAATTTGACGCACCTTGCGCGCGCGGCGCGACGGCCAAGCACATGATCGAGGCGCTTGGCGTGCCGCACACCGAAGTCGAACTGATTCTCGTGAACGGCGAATCGGTCGGTTTCGACCGGCTGCTTCTGGAAGGCGACCGTGTCGCCGTTTACCCGAAGTTCGAGTCCTTCGACGTCAGCACGCTCTTGCGAGTGCGCGATTCCCCGCTACGCGTGACGCGCTTTGTCGCCGACGCGCACTTGGGAGGGCTCGCCAAACGGTTGCGTATGGCTGGCTTCGATACGCTCTACGACAACGCTTTCGGCGACAACGAGATCGTGGCTATTGCCCGGCGCGAGGCGCGTATCGTGCTCTCGCGCGATCGCGAACTGCTCAAGTGCCGTGAAGTTACGCATGGCTGCTACGTGCGGGCGCTGGAACCCTGGCAACAACTGCGCGAGATTTTCCAGCGGCTCGACCTGGCCAACGTTGCGCGGCCATTCACCCTGTGCTTGCGCTGCAATGCACCGCTGCGGGCCATCGACAAGCAACTGGTACTCGAACGGCTGCCGCCGTCGGTTCGCGAACACCAGCAGCGGTTCAGCACCTGCGATGTCTGCCAACGCATATTTTGGGCGGGCTCGCATTGGCGACACATGCGCGATCTGTTGGATAGTTTGCCTTGAGGTCTGGACTTTGGCTAAACTCGCCAAGGCCCTCCTTGGGCCAATCGCTTACACACCGAGATCCGGGAGAACCATACATGCCTGTTCTTCGCTCCTTCCTCATCCTGCTCATCGGCCTTTGCCTGCAGCTACCGGCAGCGGCGCAAAGCAACCGGCTCGACGACATCATCGCCCGTGGCGTGCTGCGCGTGGGAACGACCGGTGATTACAAGCCATTCAGCTACCGCGCCGATCCTTCAGCTTCCTTTATCGGACTCGATATCGAGCTGGCCGGCCAGCTGGCGAAAGCCCTTGGCGTTCGAGTCGAACTTGTACCGACCTCGTGGCCGACGATGATGAAGGATTTGGCTGAAGACCGTTTCGATATCTCGATGAGCGGCGTATCGATCAGCCTGGATCGGCAGAAGAAAGCGCTGTACTCGATTCCCTACCTGCGGGACGGCAAGACGCCGATCACGCGCTGCGAGAACCAGGAGCGCTTCCAGACACTGGCGCAAATCGACCAGGCCGGCGTGCGGCTGATCGTCAACCCCGGCGGCACCAACGAACGTTTCGCCCGCGCCAACATCAAGAACGCGGCGATTGCCGTGTATCCCGACAATGTCACCATTTTCGACCAGATCGTAGCAGGCAAGGCCGACCTGATGATCACCGATGCCATCGAGACGCGTTTGCAGCAGAAGCTCAAACCGCAGTTATGCGCTTTGCATGCCGACAAGCCCTTCGATTTTTCCGAAAAAGCCTACCTCATGCCGCGCGACCTGCTCTGGAAATCGTTCGTCGATCAGTGGCTGCATCAGTCGATCGACAGTGGCGCCTTCGCCACGCTGCTTGAAAAGTGGCTTACCCATCCCTGGCAATGAGCGCAGATGCCGGCGCCCAGTTGATCAATCCCTGGTCTTCCAGCGGCGGTCTCGGTCCTCTCTCAGCATGTTTCTGCGATTGACCTTGGCGCGATGCCTGCGCATACGGTCGCGCCTGATCCGCGCCAGCGCGGCGAACCGCAAGAGGACGATGATTGCGACAAAGGCAATCAAAATCCAGGGCTTGCCGATTATTCCCTGCAACATGCTTTCCCCCGAATGACCTCGCGCGCTGTTGCGCTCCATCCTCGGACTGAGAACCGAAGACGAAGGAATCAGTTCAATTGGGAAGAAACGCGAAGTGTCGGATCGAGGCGCCGGAAATTCGCCGATGCGGCGCGCGTGACTTCGTTCAAGACTGCGTGGCGAACTATCGGCGACGCTCGCCAGGCGCTTCGGGCACCTCGCTGCCGTCCCATCCCTTCCATTGTTCCATCCATCCGGTGTGCAGCAGCACGCGATAGGCGAGCAGACCGCCGAGGACCAGGGAGTCCGGCAGCGGGCGCCAGAGGCCGGGTTTCACCAGCCACCAGAAATGCAGCAGGCCGAGGATCGCGACCAGATAAGAGAGCCGATGCAGGCGTACCCAATTCTTTCCGAGACGCCGCATCATCGCCTGCGTCGAGGTCGCCGCGATCGGGATCAGCAGCAGCAAGGCGAGCGAACCGGCCGTGAGATAAGGCTTTTCGCCGATTTCGATCCACGCACTCGACCAGTCCCAGGCAATATCGAATTCGAGAAACAGCCAGAGATGGGCGAGGGTATAGGCGAAGCACCACAGACCGAGCGGGCGTCGCAGGCGCACCAGCCAGTTCCAGTCGGAAATGCGCTTGCCGTAGCGCCGGGCTGTGCGCCGCGAAAGGACGCTCAGCAAGCGCCGCAACGGCGTTACCGTCAAAGTCACCGCCAGCAGCACCAATGCCGAACGTCCGGTCGTGCGCATCAGCGTTGCGAGCGGCGTCGCGCCGAGTTCGTTGCTGCAGCTTGCGTCAAGCAGATAGACGGCGCGGCTCGCGGCGCGCCCTGTCAGCGTGGTAGCCGCGGGAAGTCGTAAGGCACGTAGGGCGTACTCAGGGCCTGCATGAACGACACCAGATCAGCACGCTCCTGGTCGGTCAGGCTGAGCGGCTTGAGGTTGGGCGACAGGTTGGAGCGCACGTCGCCGCCGCGAACATAGTGATCGACGACGTCCTGCAGCCGCGCCGCGGAACCGTCGTGGAAGTAAGGCGCGGAATGCCCTACCTCGCGCAATGGCGGTGTGCGGAAGGCTCCCTTCATTGCCGCGACCGCCTTCAGCTTGAAACGGCCGACGTCGGCGTTCGGTTCGCCCCATTGTTTGAGGCCGATGTTATGGAAGCCGTTGTCGCTGAAGTTCGGTGCGCTGTGGCAGGTCGCGCAATTGCCCTTGGTCGGATCCAGGAAGACGCGAAAACCATTGACCTGAGGCGGCGTCATCGCAGCCGCGTCGCCGCGCAGCCAGCGGTCGAACGGCGTGTCTCGCGAGACCAGCGAGCGCTCGAAGCTGGCAATCGCCTTGGCAATGGTCTCCTTGCTTACGGTTTCGCCGGAATAGGCCTTGGCAAAGGCGTCCTGGTAGCCGGCAAGCTTGCGGATGCGCTCGACGCCGAGGTTCGCGTCGGTGATGCCCTGCTCCTTGGATCCGGCCTGCAGGCTGCCGGTCATGGACTGCGAACCCAACGCTTGATCCTCCAGCGAGGGATTCTTTCCGTCCCAGGCATACAGTGAATTAAAGGCGACGTTGACCAGCGAGGGCGAATTGCGGGCCATGCGCTCGCCCATCAGCCGCATCGACCCCGGAAACCCGTCGGCCCAACCCCGTTCCGGTGCGTGGCAGGAAGCGCAACTGGTCTGACCGGACACGGAAAGACGTGGATCGAAGAATATCTTCTCGCCGAGCGCCACGCGCTCCGCACTCATCTTGTTGTTCTCGGGTTGCGGGATCTCGGCCGGCAGCAGCCAGTGTTGCAAACTGGGGTGGCCGGCCTCCAGCGTGATTTGCTGCCCGTTGATGTCTATGACATTGAACTCAGTGTTGGCCGCGACCGCAATGTCGGCACCGCAAACCACCATCAGCGCAATCAAGGCAATAAAGTTTTTCTTCATGAGGATTCCTCGTGTTGTGTGGTGCACCCGGTCAGCCCAGGGGGCTGTCAGTGCAATTTCGTCAAGAAGTTCCCGAAACGGGTTTAAGTGGCTGGCGAATCGAGAACGCATAGTTCAGGACGTCGCCGATTTGCTCGTCGGTGAGTTGGTCGGACCATGGTGGCATGCCCTTGCCGCGTCCCATCGCCGCGCCGCCCTTGCGGATGACCTGCGAGATGTAGTCACGCGAGGCGACCGACCGCGTCAGGTTGTACGGCGGCGGGTTGTGCAACCTGGCCGCCCGGCCGTCGCCCTTGCCTTCGGGGCCGTGACAGAGCATGCAATAATTCTGGAACACCGCTCGCCCGCGAATGATGGACGCTTCGACCGTGTCCTTGAAATAGCGCACCACGCATTCGTCGTTGACCTTGCCGGAACAGGCCTTGATGGCCGCTTTCTGATCGACGCGCTTGTCCTGGGCGTTGGCCGCGGCAGCGAGGACCAGCAGCAGCGCGAATGCCAGACGCCTCATGGTTCGACCTCGATCACCATCTGCATCTGGGGATGGATCGAGCATTCCACTTCGACCTTGCCCGGCTTGTCGAAGACGACGCGCTTCTTGTCGCCCTGCGGGTAGGAGCCAAGATCGAAAGACTTCACGTCCGAGAGCGAAAAGACGTTGTGAAAGAAAGCATCCGAGTTGCGAAATTCGACTGCGTCACCGGCTTTGATCTTCAAGGACTTCTGCGAGAACTGCTTGTCCTTCTGATCGATCAGGAAGTCCTTGGCCGAGACGCCCGTCGCGGCGACAAGCAGGGAAACGAGGAGGAGGCCGTGTTTCATGATTACTCCTTTGCAGCGATGCAGGTTAAGAAAGGTCGAAATGATCGGCAGACCCGCGCAGTTGCATCGATACGCCGTTCAAGGTGCCGGCGACCGTCGTCAGCGTCTGGGCGCAGGTGCCGATGGCTTTGGTCTTCTGTTCCATGTTGCCGATCAGGCCGGCAATCTCGTTGACCGCTTCGGCTTGCTGACGCGCCAGCCG
This sequence comes from uncultured beta proteobacterium, assembly GCA_903886975.1. Classification (GTDB taxonomy): domain Bacteria; phylum Pseudomonadota; class Gammaproteobacteria; order Burkholderiales; family Rhodocyclaceae; genus Propionivibrio. The sequence continues at coordinate 22,104 of CAISOB010000072.1, read as the reverse complement.
GTCGGTTTCATGCAGGGCGCCGCGGATCGCCACGGCATTGGCGTGCGACGCGCGCGACTGGCAGGCAAGCGTGGCCACTTGCTCGCCGTTCTTCGCGGCTTCGGCACTCGATTGATCGAGGAATCCCAGCGTGTCGTCGACGGACTCGGAAATATCTCCGGCCAGCGCGGCGATGTCCCTGGCCGCTGACGAGGCATTTTCCGCAAGCCGGCGGACCTCGTCGGCGACGACCGCAAAGCCGCGTCCCTGCTCGCCGGCACGCGCCGCTTCGATCGCCGCATTGAGCGCGAGGAGATTGGTCTGCGCGGCGATGTCGCTGATGCTGGCGGTGATGCGGGTGATGTCGCGCGACTTTTCGGCAAAGGCGCGCGTGCTCGATACCGTCGTCGCAAGATTGGCCTCGAAGCGGCGAAACTGCTGCACGGTGGCTTCGAGTTCGTCGGCCGACGCGACCGACGCCGCCGACAGCTTGTCCGCTTCACCGGACAAGTTGCCGATCTGGCTGGTCATCGACGCGGAGCAGAGGGAGACGTGGTCGGCGGCGCCGTTCATGGTGCCCATGCTGGTGTTGATTTCGGCGACGAGTCCCGAAAAATCGTTGGCCATTCCCGTCAGATTGGCCGATTCAGTACCCAGGCCGCTGGCGCCCGTCTTGAGCTTGGCCACCACCTGCTTGAGCGTGCCGAAAGACTGGTCGAGCGCGCGTGCCGTCCGGGATATTTCGTCATCGCCGGTCGTGTCGAGGTCGTGCTGGAGCTTGCCGGCGGCGAGGTTACGAATCGCCAGTTCGATGCGGTTCAAGGGAGCGGACAGCATGCGCGACGCGAACAATGAAATCGCGATGCAGACCGCTACGGTAACGGCCAGCAACAGCCCCATTGAAATGACCGAACGCTGGCTTTCGGCGTGCTGTTGCGCCGTGCGCGAAGCCAGCTCGCTTTCCGCATCCTGCACGAGTTCGTTGGCCAGCGTTTCGATCGCCGCGGATCTTTCGGCGACGGTCGTGGCCAGCTCATTGGCCCGCCCGAGGTCTCCGGCGCGCGCCGCAGCGATAATCTGCATGCGCGCCGGTTTGATTTCGTTGATCAGCGTTACCATCTTGGCCGCCTTGACGTTGTCGCTGCCAAGCTTCAGCTGCATCCCCTGTGCGGTTTCCTCGAGCACCGAAGCCTCACGGATAGATTCCCGTGCCAGACGTTTCGCCTCAGCCGGGTCGGTGGCGGCGATAACCTGGGCCTGAAACCGCTCCATCGAGATCACGCGCGTGCGCGTCTCGGCAGCGGCATGCACGGCTGCGCCGGCATGCGTTACGGCGACCGTGAATCGATCGACCGTGCGCATCATGACAACGCCGCTGATCACAAAGACGGCGACCATGGCAGTATTGAAAAGCGTGGTTAGTCCAAGAATCTTGGCGCGCAGCGAATAACGTGAGAGCAGCGAATTGAGCTGAATTTTCATTCGTCATCGTCCGTAACAAGCGGTTCTTTTTCTCGGCGAAAAGCAGCGAAAAATCGTATTGGTTTATCGCGGGCGTCGATTGACGGCATTTATTATGAAAACGGCATTGACCCCCTGACGAAAGTCTAGGAGATGGCACCCCATTTCGATATACCGGAATCCCGGTATTTAGGGTTAAAGCCTATCGATGCGGCAAGGGTTGCGGCAGGAGTCGTTGTTCACGGCTTCAGGTGGCGTTTACAGCCCGGTACTTAAGCAAAGGGGCGATAGGGAACGCCGGCAGCGACCGCGCTCGATCGGGGCGCGGGCGTCGCGCGTGGAGACGGATCGACGATTGCAGTTGCGCTGCGGAATTACCAGGGATTTTCCCGGCCGTCGTAGCTGAGGAATCGGCCCGTGTTCTCGACGCTGAGCGCGTCGATCACCGCCCGCATTCCAGCGACGCTCATCTCGGGCGTGATCTGCGCGTTGGCGCCGCCCATATCGGTCTTGACCCAGCCGGGATGAAGCGTCAGCGCGGCGATGTCACGCGGTTTTAGCGTGATCGCGAGGTTCTTCATCAGCATGTTGGTGGCGGCTTTGCTGGTGCGATAGAGATAGCTGCCGCCACTGTCATTGGCGGCGATGCTGCCCATGGTGCTGGAGAGCGTCACGACCTTGCGCAAGCGACTGGCGGCGACCTGTTCGACAAAACACTCGACCATGCGCATCGGGGCCATGGTGTTGATCAGAAATGCCTGCTGCCATTCAGCGTAGTCGATGGAGCCAAAGGAGCTGCGCGGATAGTAGCCGGCGCTATTGATCAGCACGTCGATGGCCTGGCCTTTCATCTGTGTCGCCAGCTGCTCGATCTGGCCGAAGTCGCTGACCTCGAGCGCACGCACCGCGACTTTGCCGCCGGATGCGGCCGCCAAAGCATTGAGCGACGCGGCTTTGAGCGGATCGCGGCAACAGGCGACGACACGGTAGCCGGCGTCGGCGTACTGCCTGACGAATTCGAGGCCGATGCCGCGATTGGTGCCGGTAATGAGCACACGGTAGCTTGAGTCATTCATTGGCGTCACCTTGTCCGAGGTTCGATCCCGCTTGTGGCAAGCACAATTGTCCCCAACGATACATGCGATTCATCGCCTTATCTTACCGCGAATCTTTCATGGGCGAAGGTCGCCACGCCGTCAGAAAGTCGCCATCCAGGCGGCGGTCGTCACCAGAATGGCGGCCATGCAGCGGTTGAACAGACGCAGGCGGCGACCGGCGTGTTCGGTGTCGGCCAGGCATTGGCGCAGCAGCGTGCCGGCCAGCGCGTAGGTGAGGTTGCTGCACAGGCCGAACATGGCGAGCAGCGGCAGGATGACGGCAAAGCGCGCCGTGGCATCGCTGCGGCCCGCTAGCCAGCCGCCGACCACGGTGAGCGCCAGCATCCAGACCTTGATGTTGAGAAACTGCAGCAGCACGCCTTGCATGAAGCTGATATTGAGTTGCGCGCCGTCGGCCTGCGCCAGCGTGCTTACGGTCAAGATATTGAAGGCTAGCCACAGCAGGTAGATCACCCCGAGCGCCTGAATGCCGATGCGCAGCGCCGGCACGGCCACGACGATCGCGCCGATGCCGCCGGCGCACAAGCTGAACAACAGAGCCCAGCCGACCGGCACCGACAGCGCGAAGCGCAGCGCGCGCCGGAAACCGAGGTTGGCGGCCAGCGCCGTGGACAGCGTGGTGTTGGGGCCGGGCGTAAAGCTCGCAGCAGCGCACAACAGCAGCAGGGCGGTCAGTTCAGAGGTACTCATGGTTTTGTCTTGCCGGCGATCATCGGCGGCGGCCGTTGGCGGTCGCCGAGCCGAGAGCCCGCTATTCGTTGGTGTGCGCCAGCCTAACACGCGAGCCGCCGCGGTGGCGGGATTCTCGGCAATCGGTGTAGCATTCGTTCTTTTCGCGTCGGCGCCGTCAACTTTGCGCCGGACAACAGATGATAGAAGCGCTAACCGTAGCCACCATAACCGTACTCGCGGTCGTCAGTCCGGGCGCGGATTTTGCGATGGTTACCCGCAACAGCATGATCCTCTCGCGCCGCGCCGGCGTGCTGACGGCCTTCGGCATCGCCTTGGGCGTCTGGGTGCATGTCGCCTATTCAATGGCCGGCATCGGGCTGCTCATCTCCCGCTCGATCTTGCTGTTCAGCGCCATCAAGTTCATTGGCGCGGCCTATCTTGTCTACCTTGGGATTGCCATGTTGCGGGCAAAGAAGTCCGATGCCTCGCCAGAGGCGAAAGTCGCTACGCCAATGTCCGACGGGGCGGCGCTGCGCATCGGCTTCCTGACCAATGCGCTGAATCCGAAAACGACCTTGTTCGTCGTCGCGCTCTTCACGCAGGTGATCGGCCCGCAGACCTCGCTGGTCACGCAATTCGGCTACGGCATCTTCATTTCGCTTGCTCATCTCGCGTGGTTTGCGCTGGTCGCTTACGCTTTCTCGTCGCAGGCGGCGCAACGCTTCGTCGCGTCGTTCCGGCATCTCATCGAACGCGGCATCGGCGCGGTTCTGCTGACCCTGGGCCTGGGCCTCGCGGCTTCGTCCTTGCGCAATTCCTGAGTAACCGACATGAGCATCGAGATTAACAAGGACGCACGCCAGCAGGCCATCGCGTCGCTGCAGCGCTACTTCGCGAAGCACCTGGACGATGAGATCGGCAATATGACAGCCGATTCGCTGCTCGATTTCTTTATCGACGAAATCGGCCCGCTGATCTACAACAAGGCGGTTGCCGACGTGCAGGCGCGGCTGCAGGCGCGCGTCCTCGACGTCGATGCCGAAGTCTATGAAGAGCCGTTCCAGTACTGGAAGAGAGCGGCGCGTATAAAGAAACCATGAGCGACACAGCCGGTCGAATTCCCACATGAACTTCCTCGCTCATGCCCTGTTGGCCGGCAGCGCCGATGCCGACCGGATCGGCGGTGTGCTCGGCGATTTCATCAAGGGTTACCTGCCGGCTGGTCTGACGCCGGATCTCGCGGCCGGTGTGGCGCTGCACCGCGCGATCGACGGCTATGCCGATCGGCATCCAGCCTTCGCCGCGAGTCGCGCACGAATCAGTCCGGCCCGCCGCCGCGTCGGCGGCGTCCTCGTCGACCTCTTCTACGACCACCTGCTCGCACGTGACTGGGCGATCCATGGCGGCGGCACGCTCGAGGATTACACGGCGCAACTGTATGGCTTGCTCAAGGATTATTCCGGTCCGCTGCCGCAACAAGCGCGTGACGTGGCGACGCGGATGCGCACGCGCGACTGGCTATGTTCGTACCGAAGCGTCGCGGCCGTGGGTCACGCGATCGACCAGATGGCGGTGTATCGCCTGCGGCGCCCCAATCCCCTGGCCGGTGGCGTCGAAGAATTTCTTGCCGATGCCGAAGGCTATGCCGCGGATTTCACGCGCTTTCTGCCCGACGCGCTGGCTTTCGCCGCCGACTGGCGAGCGAGGCACGGGGCGTAAGGTGAGCGAGGAAGTTGTCCAAGCCGGCGGCGGGCCGTGCCGAATGGCAGCAAACGGGCGCGCCTCTGTCGGCGGGTGAGCGCTTCCCGCCGGGTTCGGCCGGTCATTCGCCGGCGCTCACCGACCGGGAGCTTGCATGGATAAACGACAGTTTCTTCTGGCCACGGCGCTCGGTGCGCCGATGTTCTGCACCGCAACCCGTGCACGGGCCGGCCCGCGGGCGTCCTGCCCCGTGGTGCTCACGGTCTCGGGCATGATCGTTCGCAATAATCGCGGGCCTCTCGACAAGGTCGTCGACCAGTTGATGTCGCGGCACAATCTGCAGTTCGATAGCGCTTTCAGCTTCGATCTCGCCGCGCTGGCCGCGCTTCGCCAGGTGACGATCAAGCCGACCCTGGAATACGACGCCAAGCCGCATGACTTGCGCGGCCCGCTGCTCAGCGACGTGCTCAAATCGGCGGGCGCTTCGACCGCCAGCCAGATGAGTTTGTCGCTGCGGGCCATCGACGGCTATGCCCCGGTCATGACCATGGCCGAGATGGAGGCGCGGCGTTTCATCGTGGCTACCCACATCGACGGCAGGCCGCTGGCGATCGGCGGCCTCGGGCCGTTGTGGGGAATCTACGACGCCGACCGCTACCCTGAATCAGCAAGCAAGCCGGTTAATGAACGTTTTGCCCAATGCCCATGGGGCCTCTACCATATCGGGGTACAGCCGGCCTGAGGGCGATTCGAGATGAGGTCAAGGAGGAAACCGCATGCCGATTGAAGCGCTTGTTTTCGATGCCTATGGCACCCTGTTCGACGTGCATTCGGTGATCGAACGCTGTGAGGAATTGTGGCCGGGGAAGGGCGCTGCGATCAGCCGGTTGTGGCGTGCCAAGCAGCTTGAATATACCTGGCTGCGCAGCCTGATGCACCGTTACGAGAATTTCGAGACGATCACCGCCGACGCGCTGCGCCATGCCTGCGCCACACAACAGCTCGGCTGCGACGAGACGCATGTGGCGGAACTCATGCGCGCCTACCGGCAGTTGCAAACCTTCGCGGAGGTCAAGTCGGTCTTGGCCGCCCGCAAGGACCGCAAGCGCGCGATTCTTTCCAACGGTTCGCCGGGCATGCTGAACCCCCTGGTCGAGGCCAGCGGTCTCGCCGGCGAATTTGACGCTGTCATCAGCGTCGATGCACTCGGAGCGTACAAGCCCGATCCGCGCGTCTATCAACTGGCTGTCGATGCGCTGGGCATCGAAGCGGGCCGGATTCGCTTCGTATCGTCCAACTGCTGGGACGCCTGCGGCGCGCAGAGCTTCGGCTTCGACGCCTGGTGGATCAATCGAAGCGGAGCGCCGATGGACCCGCTCGGCGCCCGCCCCGCCCAGATCGTGAGCACCCTGGCCGATTTGCCGGCCTGAGCGCTCATCGGCAAGCGGTCACTTCTTGGCCAGACGCTCGTTCTGCGGGAAGAGATTCTTGCGCGCGTCTTCATCGACTTCCGTCTTGAAGACATGCTGGGTCTTGATGGCCTCGGCGCGTTGCGCGGCCGGTCGGGCATTGATTTCATCGAGCAGGCGCTTGACGTTGGGCAGCTTGTCGTAGGCCTCGGCGCCGCCCAGCACAAAGGGAATCACTCTGGCCCAGCCCCACACCGCCATATCGACGATGCTGTACTTATTTCCGACCATGTAGCGGCGGCTCGCCAGATGTTCGTTTAGGATGTTCCAGTGACGCCAGGCTTCGAAGTCGTAACGGTTGATCGCATAGCCGATCGGTTCGGGCGCGTATTTGTTGAAATGCACGGCCTGGCCGGAATAGGGGCCGATGCCGGTGGCCACGAACATCAGCCATGACAGCGTCTCTGCCTTGTCTTCCTCGGTATCGGCCGCCAGAAATATTTGATGTTTCGCCGCCAGATACAGCAGGATGGCATTGCTGTCGAAGACCCTGATGTCGCCATCGAGAATCGCCGGCGTCTTGGCATTGGGATTGATTTTCAGAAATGCCGGCTTGTGCTGGTCGCCCTTGCGCGTGTCGGTAACGACGAGTTCGTAAGGCAGCTTGGCTTCTTCGAGGAAGAGGGCGACTTTGAGCGGGTTCGGGGAGGGATGAAAGAATAGCTTGATCATGATTTGTCCTTGGCAGTTTGAAACGATGGGTCGATAAGGAAATCCTGCGTGGCCGGAGAATTCTAGCGCGCGCAATCGACCGTGCAAAGGTCATGGCGATATGGCCGGGCGCTCGCCAGCGCCAGAAAACGATCCGGACAGCCCGCCGCGGCCAAGGTTGCGAGTACTTTGTCACCGTCGAAAGTGGACCCCGTGTAGATCGCTTTATCGAACGATTCGCAAGTTATTTCGGTACCCAGACCACGGCATCGTCGATGGCATACGGCGTGCACCGATCACGCAGTTGCGCCAACCGCTGGCCGACGAAACCGGTGTTTCCCTGCACCACCATAACGCTATTGTCACTACAGATCAGAAAGGCGCGCGAGCTCTTGATCGAGAGAAATTCAACGTAGGATTTGCGCTGTGTCGTCGGATTCGGGAACGGAACGAGATCGATGTCGTTGATATCGGCGGGCCTTGCCGGCAAGTAAATTGGCTGCGGCGGGGCTGGCACCGGCGATGGCGGTTGCGGCGATGATTCGGTGGCGGGAGCAGCGGCAGAAGGCTTTGTGTCGTCGGCAGGCGCCGGCTGCGCCTGGGCTGGTGACTGTTGCGGGCTCGGTTCAGAGTCATGAACGGCCGTGGATGTGACGTCAATCTGCGCAGCCGGCGTCGCCGTGCCGCTTGCATGCCGGCCGACGTATAGCTTCTGATAAGCCATGTAAGCGGCAACGACGATCACCAGGAGGAGGAGCCACTTGCCCAGTCCGCCATGTCCCGCTTCGTCCATAGCGATCGGCTCCCGCACGTCAGCGGCGGCCTCGGCACTGAGTCGCCGGTCATACCGGGCCCGCTGATTCTGATCCGACAGGATTTCGAACGCCTGCTGCACCAGTGTCGATTCATTCTGGGACTCTTGATCCCCGGCATTAGCGAGGTGATTCTTGCGAACATGGTAGGCCGCTGCGATTTCCTCTTGCGATGCTTTCTCGCCTATTTGCAAGATACCGTACAGGGTGCTTTTCATTGCGACTCACCTCCGGAGCAGGAAGGCCACAGTGCAATTATGTGCTGCGCGCGAACAGATTGTCATGTGCCGACAAAGCTGCAGTTCAATTTAGAACAATAGCATATCATGGTTTGGCGAAGGATTCCGCCGCAGCAATCTTCTTGGCGTGCGGGATTTCAGGTGCGACGCCAGTGGATCAGGCAGGCGCGCGCCAGGCTATCATCTGGGGAAGATTGCGAGAGAATGCGCCGGTTGCGCACAATGGGCCGGCTGGTCTTGCGGCTCAGGATGCCTTTGGTCTGGGAATGAAGCGCAGCGCCACGGTATTCATGCAGTAGCGCAGGCCGGTCGGCTTGGGCCCATCGTCGAAGACATGGCCAAGATGCGCATCGCACAAGGCGCAGCGCACTTCGACGCGCGTCATGCCGAACATGCGATCCTCGATGTTGCGGACATTCTCAGCGGCGATCGGTTGCCAGAAACTCGGCCAGCCGGTATGCGAATCGTACTTAGTGCCGGCGTCGAACAGCGCGTTGTCGCAGCATACGCAGCGATACAGACCCGGCTCGTGCCGGTCGTAGCCGGGTTGCGAGAACGGCCGTTCGGTGCCTTGCCTGCGCGTCACCTCGTAGGCGAGCGGCGAGAGGGTCTTCTTCCACTCCGCGTCCTCGCTCACCGCGTCCAGCGTGGCCGGCCCCAGCGGCTTGCCGTCGTCGGTGAAGCGCATGACGGTCACGCGCCGGGGTGTCGCTGCCGGCTGTGCCAATGCGCGTGTCGAACCGAGCAGGGATAGCCCGGACAAAGCGTACAAGAAGCGTCTGCGTTGCATGGCGTCAGGTCCTTACAAGACGTTCAATTCCTGACCTGTAATTCGCACGCGGCGATGAAACGGTTACATCGCTGCCGCACTATTCTTTGCGGCGCGGGAAACTAAAGGTCTGTCAATGGGTTATCCTAAGCTTTCTTCGGCGCATTCTGTCGATTGCCGGGAATGACACCCCGTTCAACAGATCCGACAAATTCCGCTTGTAGGGACGCATGAAAGTCATAAGGCACGTTACCTTGGGGTTCGCCGCAGTGCTGAGTCTCTCGTTCGGACTCAGCCTTGCCGAGGCGCCTTCGCCAAGCGTCGAGAATCGCAGTTGGGCCACTGCGCCGCGGCATTCAGCGGGCATCGCCCCCGATCCTGCCCGGTTGGCCGATGTCGCCATCGTGCAGGTGTACGCGGCCTCGACCTTTGGTTGGCGAAGGCTCTTCGCGGTGCATCCGTGGATCATCTTCAAGCGCTCGGGCGAAACTGCCTTTACGCGCTATGACGTGATCGGATGGCGCGGCACCGATGTCGTACAGCGCAATTACGCGCTGCCCGACGGCTTGTGGTACGGCGCGCAACCCAAACTCCTTGTCGACCACCGCGGTGATGGCGTCGATGCGATGATCAGCGAGATCGAGAAGGCGATCGGGAGCTATCCGTATGCACAAACCTACCGCAGCTATCCCGGGCCCAACAGCAACACCTTTCTTGCCCACATCGGACGCGAGGTTCCCGCCTTGCGGCTCGATCTGCCGGCCAACGCGATCGGCAAAGACTACCGTCCGCTCAGCGATCCGCTCGGCATGTCGCCGACCGGACATGGCTGGCAAGTCTCGCTTCTCGGATTGCTGGGGCTGAGCGTCGGATCGGAGGAAGGCATCGAGATGAATATCCTGGGCCTCGATTTCGGCATCGACTTCAATAGCCCTGGCCTGCGCTTGCCGTTCGTCGGCCGGTTGGGGATGGACGACACGACGGTGTCAGGCAAGACTGCACCGCAATAGGGCCGCCCGTTGTTTAGGTCTTCCGCGATCGCCTAAAGATGATCGTGCAACATCGCGTCGGTTTCTGCTTCCGCCTCGATCCAGTCGTCGCAGGCGCCATGCGCCGCGAACCCGCGCTTTTCGGCGAGGTAATAGGCCGCGACCGAAATCATCTGGCGACGGGCTTCAGCAATGATGGCTGTGTTTGACGCCGCCCCGGCTTCTTCGGCCTTGATCCATCCTTCGTGCGCGTCGTGGCCGCCGAGGCCAAGCTTCTCGGCGTGATAACGCGCGTCGTCGGCGGCGACTTGATGCTGCAGACCGGCATTGAAATCCATACGGTCCGCCGTTACCGGAAGCGCGTGTCCTTTGTTGATCCTGTGCTTTTGCGAAAACGAGCCTGCTTTTTCCATGGGAAACTCCTGAAATTTGCGTGGGTCCAGTTTGGCCCGCGCGCGACCACACGATCAAGGTCAATCGTGCTGGCGTGACGCCGGCTTGATGAGAAAATGGCTGCGCACGGCAGCCATTCATCTTTGAATCGATGCATCATCAGTGCTTGTTTGCAGCCTTGATGCATTCCTTTGCGTCACCGTAGTTCTTCTCGGCTTCACCGGAAATCTGCTTGCCCAGACCTTTGGCTTGTTGCGATTTGCTGCCGACCAGTTTGCCCGCCTCTTGCTGCACTTTGCCGGCGATTTCTTTGGCAACGCCTTTGACTTGATCCTTGTTCATTTGATTTCCTCGTCTCAATGGATAGGGTTGGCCCTATGGAGATCTAACAATGAACGGAATCATCCAGGGCGTCTGTGTGGCAACGAACCTCCTGGGCCGGCACAGTGAAGCGCGCGAATTTGGCCCGGGCACGCATCACGGCACGAACGCCAGAGCGCCAGGCTGTTCGAATTCCGTGGCGAGGGAATTGAACCGGCCAAGATAACGCCGCGATACTTCGAGTTCAGCCGTTGGCAAATCTGGGCCGAAGACGGTGCGGGTTTGCAGCGGCATTTCGTAATAGACCCAACGCGGCTGTCCATCGACGTTCTCGACGTAGAAATTGCCCATCAGTCCGGCATGATTGGTCACGCGAGCGTCCGCGCCGTAATTCAACAGGATTCCGTCGCGCTCATCGCGCAACTCGACCGAATCGTGACGGCTATTCATGACGTGCTTGAAGTGCTTCAAACCGACTTGAAAGATCTTGATGGTAGCGGTCATCTGTTTTTCCCGATTGCAAAGTTTGTCGAAACCGGGATGGCGCAACAGGATTGAACCGGTTCCGGTTTGTTCGCCCCACTTCAACTGCGCAACTATAGGGACGACACCGGACCGACGATAGGGCGGGAATCACTTGCCGTCTGTCTGTCAGCGAACACATGGGGCACGGGGAGATGCCGGTTTTAGCTCCGGCCGGAGTTTGGTTTTGCGGCGTGGGTACTCACGAAACAGACACGCCGAACAACCACTTGTGAATGTGCATGACGCCGATGGCAACGAACAGCCCGATGCCGATGCCGATTGCATCCCATTTCCAGGCTGGGGCGAAGGCGGCGCGTTTGCCGGCAAGCAGGAGCGAACACAGCGCATAGCCGGCGAAAAGCAGGAACGCCCCGAATAGCACTGTTTCGCGCAAGCCGCCGTTGGCCAGCAGGTGGGTTGCCGACCAGAGGATAACGCCGACCAGCATCGGGTGATGCAAGGCACGGCGAATGTGGCCCTTGAGGTTGCCGCCGCCGATTACGAACAGAATCAGCGCCACGCTGACAAGCACGGGAGCCACGCGGATCGCGATCGGGCTCGGCGGAAACAGCGGGGTAGTCGGGGCGTACTTCCAGCCGCTGACGATCAGCACGATAGCCCCCAGCGATCCGAGCGCCACCACGCCTTTCCAGGCATTTTCGCCCAAAGCCGTCACCAGCCTCTGGCGCACGACGGGCGTCGCCGTCGCCAAATGCAGGACGAAGAACAGCGCCAGGCCGGAATAAAACATCCACATGCCAATCGTCCTTGTTTCCTTGCTATGCCGAGCAGCCGGTCCTTATTTCCTGAACAGTTCGTCGAGCGGATTGGATTTCTTCTCGGCGCTCGCAGCAGCTTTCTGGCCGGAGAATTCCTCTTCGACGTTGTCGCGGTAGTAACTCCACGCCGAACCCGAACTCGATAGCCGGCGCCAGATCTCGTCGCCGACGCCGGCATGATCGATCGCGCTGCCGTCGTCGAATTCGACGCGCAGGATACGCTGGCGGGCATCATAGCCGACGGCGCGCAGCTTCCCGGAATGGATGCGCTTCATCTCCATGGCGGCCTCCTGCTCAACTCTTCTTGGCAGCTTTCGCCGCGTTCCGCTTTCTGATCGCAGTGACCTGTTCTCCGGCAATACCCCAGTTGTCGGTCTTGAGCTCGTCAATGACCACGATAATGTTCGTCGGGCTCTTGCCGAGAACGTCGACGAGAAGCTTGGTGGCGCCTTCGATGAGCTTCGCCTTCTGTTCGGGTGTAACACCGTCGTCTGTAACCTTGATATTGACGTAAGGCATGATCAGGACTCCTTTGAACAGTTAAGATAAACGGGGGATGCGGTTTGGTGGAACCCGTCAATAGTTTATCCGAGATAAGTGCCGATGAGACGCCCTGACTTAAATGGAAGCATTCCGGGACGGCCCTGCTTTGGCTCCCTGACCCGAGAAGGGCGGCTATAGTATTTGGGACTATCTGATATTTGATTGCGCGCCTATCTGCCAATGGCAGTCAGCGTAGAGTTCGATCATGCAAATGCCTGTCACCGGCCGGGTCTGCAAGGCGGCTGCTGCGTGTGCCTTCGTTTCATCGGAACTATCGGGGGTCGTCATGAAAAGGAGAGATGCGTTGAACACGATGCTCGGCGTCACGCTCGCGGCGGTTGTCTTGGGCAGCCGAGCTGCGGAAGGCGATGCCGCAGCTAAGCCCGTCCCGACGATTGCGCCGCCGGACCGCGAAACGAAGATACCGAAATACAAGGCGCCAGAAAATTCCTGCGACACGCATTGCCATATCTTCGGGCCGGCTGCGCGTTATCCGTATTCGCCGAAGCGCAGCTACACGCCGCCCGATTCGGGCCTCGACGACTTCCGCGAGTTGCACGCCAAGATCGGCATCGCGCGCGCGGTCATCGTCAATGCCAGCCTCTACGGCAACGACAACCGCGTCGTGACCGATGCGATCGCGCAGAGCGGCGGCCGCTACCGCGGCATCGCCAACGTTGACGACAGCATTTCCGACGCGCAGCTGCAGGCCCTGCACGCGGGCGGCATCCGCGGCTGTCGCTTCAACTTCGTCAAGCATTTGGGCGGCTTCCCCGACATGGCGGTCTTCGACCGGACGATCAAGCGGATCGCCAAGCTCGACTGGCATGTCGATCTGCATTTCGACGCCATCGATCTTCCTTCTTTCTACCCCTTGCTCGACAGCCTGCCGATTCCTTATCTGATCGACCACATGGGCCGCGTGCAGGCCAAGGACGGCCTTGACCAGAAGCCCTTCCAGATCCTGCTCGATCTGCTGGCGCGCGACCGCAAGTGCTATGTCAAGATCAGCGGGCCGGAACGCGTTTCGGCAACCGGGGCGCCTTTCCACGACGCCGTGCCCTTCGCCCGGAAACTGATTGCGACGGCGCCTGACCGTGTCCTTTGGGGCAGCGACTGGCCGCATCCGAACGTTCAGGTGATGCCCAACGACGGCGACCTGATCGATCTGGTTCCCCTCTACGCGCCGGATGTCGCCGACCAGCAGCGCCTGCTCGTGGACAACCCGATGCGCCTTTATCAGTTCGGAGCCTGACTCGATGTCAAGCGGCGCAACGACAAGCGCGATGCCGGCCGGCAAACGCCGGCCGTGGTATCTGACGCTGTGGATCCAGGTGCTGATCGCCATGGTCGCCGGAGTCCTCCTCGGTCATTTCTTCCCGCAGGCCGGCACCAGCATGCAACCGCTCGGCGATGCCTTCATCAAGATGATCCGCATGCTGATCGCGCCGATCATCTTCTGCACCGTGATCCTCGGCATTGCCAAGATGAACGACATGACCCGTGTCGGACGCGTGGCCTTGAAGACGCTGATCTATTTCGAGGTGCTGACGACGGTCGCGCTGATCATCGGCCTGGTCATGGTCAACCTGTGGCAGCCCGGCGCCGGCATGAACATCAGCGCCTCGTCGCTCGACACCGGTTCGGTCAAGGGCTACATCGCACAGACGCAGACCCAGGGCGTCGTTCCCTTTCTGCTGAACATCATTCCGGGCACCGTCGTCGGCGCGCTTACCGACGGCAATATCCTGCAGGTGCTGTTCCTGTCGGTCATCTTCGGAGCGACGCTGGTCGCGCTCGGCGATTACGGCGAGCCGCTCGTCAATATCCTCGAAATCGTCTCGAGAATGCTTTTCGGCGCCGTGGCCATCGTCATGTGGGCGGCGCCGCTCGGCGCTTTCGGGGCGATCGCCTTCACTGTCGGCAAATACGGCGCGGGCACGCTGTGGTCTTTGGGCAAACTGTTGATCTGCTTCTATGTAACGTGCCTGGTGTTCATCTTCCTGATCCTCGCGCCGATATGCCGGGTCTGCGGCTTCAGCCTGCTCAAATTGATGCGCTACATTCGCGAGGAAATCCTGATCTGCTTCGCGACCACCTCGTCGGAATCGGTCCTGCCGCGCATGCTGACCAAGCTCGAGGCCTGCGGTTGCAAAGCGAGCGTCGTCGGCCTGGTCATTCCGACCGGCTATTCGTTCAATCTCGACGGCACCTGCCTCTATCTCGCCGCAGTCACGGTCTTTCTCGCGCAGGCGACCAATACGCCGCTTGACCTGTATCAGCAGCTGGGCCTGCTCGCCGTCCTGCTGCTCACGTCAAAGGGCGCCGCCGGCGTGGCCGGCGCTGCGTTCGTCGTGCTGGCGGCGACCCTGTCGACGGTCGGGACGATACCGGTGAGCAGCGTCGCCCTGATCCTCGGTGTGCACCGCCTGTTGTCCGAAGGCCTGACGCCGACCAATCTGATCGGCAACGCAGTGGCCACCATCGTCATCGCGAAGTGGGAAGGCGAACTCGACCGTGAACAATTGCGCCGGGCTCTCGAGACAAAGCCGGACTGAATCGCCGATCAGGCCTTGCATTCCGGTATCCGTTGCCGGATCGATCTCGGCTTGGTCCTGAACCATCAATCGGTCGCCGATATTCCCGATCGCGCCGGTCGAGAAACAGTGGCGGGGCCTAATCCAGTCCGATCACAGCACTTCGCCTTTCGGTAATCACCGTGTCGCGCCAGACGCCATTCTGCCGGGCGATGCGTTCGCGCTTTCCCAAAATGCGGAAGCCGCAACTCGCCTGCATCTGCAGGCTGGCGCTGTTCTCCGGGAAAGTCGATCCTTGCAGGGTCCAGATTCCGTGTCTCTCCGAATCGGCGATGAGCGCTTGCAGCAATGCCTTGCCCAGCCCCCGGCCGCAGGCTGCCTTGGCAACGTAGGTGCTGACTTCGGCGACGCCGGCGTAGCAAGAACGGCGAGAGACGGGACTGAGCGCGGCCCAGCCAAGTATCTGGTCACGCTGACGAGCGACAAGGCGGCAAATCGTTAAATGGGCGGCATCCCATTGTTCCCATGTTGGAGCGTCAATTTCGAAAGTTGCCTGGCCGGTGGCGATCCCGTCGAGATAGATGGCCCGAACATCGGCCCAGTCTGCTGATGCCATTGCTTCGATCGTAAAGTCCAAATGGCCTCCCTGCGTTATGCACGATGTTGTCGACGACGATGCGGATCCAAGGGGCCACATCGGAGTTGTGGATGACGGCGGGAATTATGCGTCGCACACTATGGCTTTACAACAGGTGTTCGTTGTTTCCATTGTGCCTGTGACATTCCCCACGCTTATAGGCCTTGAGCCGCCCGGCGGCCTCGTGCAACATGGATACCCATGAACACTGCTGGATCGGCCAAATCAATTTCCTGGAGGTGCCTCGATGTTTACCAAAGCGACTATTGAATTCCTCGACGAACTGACAGCCAACAATAACCGGGCTTGGTTTGAGGAAAACAAGCCGCGCTATGAATCACTTGTGCGCGAACCGGCGCTGGCGTTCATTGAAGCGATGGCGCCCCGGCTCAGGAATTTTGCGCCGCACTTTCGTGCGGACCCCCGAAAGATGGGCGGATCGCTAATGCGCGTGTTTCGCGACACGCGCTTTTCGCGTGACAAGAGCCCGTACAAGACCAATATCGGCATCCAGTTCCGTCACGACGTGGGCAAGGATGTTCACGCGCCAGGATTCTATGTGCATATTGCCGTCTACGAATGTTTCCTGGCCATCGGCTGCTGGCATCCGGACAGCGATGCACGGGGCCGGATACGCGATCGCATCGCGCGGAAACCGGAGCAATGGTTCGCTGCGCGTGACGATAGAAGGTTCGGCTCGCAGTGGACGCTATCGGGCGATAGCCTGATTCGGCCACCCCGCGGCTATGCGTCCGATCATCCGGCAATCGAAGACCTGCTGCGGAAGGACTTCATCGGCGTTGCTTCCTTGACCCTGGACGAGGTCACGGGACCTCGATTGCCAAACCTCGCCGCCGAAAGGTTCGCCTCGTCGGCGCCCTTCATGAAGTTTCTCTGCGCTGCGCTCGAAGTGCCTTACTGACCGGCGAAACAGAGGCGCGCGCGCGGGAGGATTAGAATACGGACTTTCCAACCGCGCCGCCATCCCATGGAAAGACTTGGAACTCGCCCGATGTTCGATCCCGATCTGCTTGCCGATCCGCGCGCCGTAGTGATCTTTACCGGCGCCGGAATGTCGGCCGAAAGCGGCGTCCCGACCTTTCGTGATCGCATGACCGGCCTGTGGGCGCATACCGATCCGATGGAGATCGCCACGCCCACGGCGTTCAGGCGGCAGCCGCAGCGTGTCTGGGACTGGCACGTGCATCTCGCCGAATCAATCCGTGCTGCACGACCGAACGCCGGTCATCTGGCCATCGCCGACCTCGAGCGGCGCGGCGTCAAGGTGACCGTGATCACTCAGAATATCGACAGCTTGCACCAGCGTGCCGGCAGCCAGAATGTCGTCGAACTGCACGGCAATCTGCTGCGCCTTAAGTCTTTCGTCGATGAAGACGCAGCGTTTGCCATGAAGCGAGCCCCGGTAATCTGTCCGGTGTGTGGCGGTTATGCCGATCCGGACGAGTGTGATCGTTACGCCGATCGCTCGGATCTTGCGGCGATCGAATTGCGCACTGGCCCGGTGCCGCATTGTCCATGCTGCGGCGCACTGCTGCGCCCGGACATCGTGTGGTTCGGCGAAATGCTGGATCCGGAGGTGATCGAGGCCGCCTGGGACGCCGTGGAGGACTGCGAATTGCTGATCGCCGTCGGTGCATCGCTCGAAGTCGAACCCGCAGCAAGCTTGCCATGGCGTGCTCTGGGTCGAGGTGCGCAGGTGATCGAAATCAATCCCACGCCAACGGGTCTTGCCGAATACTGCCACGCGAGCTTCGCAGCGACTGCAGTTGATACGCTGCCCGGCCTGCTCGATCTGATTGCATCCGGGCAAACAATCAGAACGCCACAAGCCTGACAATTGAAATGGCGATTCTCGACGCATCCTACGATGTGTCATTGTCGGTCATGCTCGGCTACCGCGACTTGTCGACGCGGCTTCATTCGGAGCGAGGCCGCGATCTCTGAGCAATCAGCGGGGACGCGTATGGCGTGACCGAAGAGGAACTCCACATTCTCAGGATCGGGGCGCAGTTCCACGATATCGGCTTGCGCAGTCATCGAACACCGTTAATTCAAGGCTGCCGACAGCTGACCTCATGCTTGTCGCGTCCTGTTAACAACCTTCGGCCTCCGGCCGCAGAGCGTCGCATTCCGTTCGACGGCTGGTTCAGTGGTCCGCCCACGGTTTTTGCCAAGGCGGATGCCTTTCTGCCGAGCGATCGGAAGAGGAAACATCGTCAGGCGGGCGTCTCGCTCAAGTAAGGTGCGATATTTCTCAACATGCGATCGATGTACTCGTCCTTTTCGCCCACCGGCGCGACATAATGCATCGCACCTTTGGCCGCTTCGATGCCCACCAGTCGGGCAATCACCCAGCTCGCGAGATACTGCGACGCAAGGCAGCCGCCCGCCGTGGCGATGTTATCCCTGGCAAAAAAGGGTTGGTCCAGAACGCTTACCCCCGCTTCCTGAACCCAGGGCTTGGTGGTCAAGTCGGTGCAAGCCGGAATGGCGTCGAGTAAGCCGAGTTTGGCCAAGACGAGCGTGCCCGAACATTGAGCCCCAAGCAGTTGCCGCCTCGGGTCGAGTTGCAATTGCGCCATCAACGTCGCATCCGCAACGATTCGCCGCGTCTGCACCCCGCTTCCGACGATCACCACATCCGCCTGCGCCGCTTCCGCAAGAGAAGCCTGCGCTTCGAGCACCACGCCGTTCATCGACCGGACCCGCGTCCTTGGGCTGGCGATTGAGACACGCCAGTCCGGCTTTGTGACGCGATTGAGGATGCCGAGCGCGACCAGCGAGTCGAGTTCGTTGAAGCCTTCAAAGGTGAGGATGGCGATGTGCATGCTGTGCGTGATCACGCCGTGTCTCTGGAAGTCGCCCCGCTTAGCGGCCTAGATCACCGTTTGCCGGCGCGACCACGACCGGATCGTCCTGCTCGGTGTCGTGCGGCTTCCCCTCAAAGTCGATGAAGTGGCCCGAGCGATTGGCCTTGGTTTCGAGGTAGAAACGATTGTAGTCGTTCGCCGGAATGACATGCGGAATGCGATCGACAACACGGATGCCATAGCGCTGAAGTTCCTCGACCTTGCGCGGATTGTTGGTGAGCAGACGGATCGATCGCAGTGTCAGACTCGCGAGCATGTGCGCCGCCACCGCGTAATCGCGCTCGTCGTCGCGAAACCCGAGGGCCAGGTTGGCATCGACCGTGTCGAGGCCGCGATCCTGGAGCGCATAGGCTCGCACCTTGTTCAGAAGCCCGATGCCACGACCCTCCTGCCGCAGGTAGAGGAGCACGCCGCAAGGTTCGCGAGCAATTCGCGTAAGGGCGACGCCGAGTTGGTCGCGGCAATCACAGCGCAGTGAACCGAGCGCGTCGCCGGTCAAACATTCAGAGTGCAGGCGAGTGACGACATTCTCGCGTCCGAGCACGTCGCCATGCACGATCGCGATGTGTTCCTTCGCATCGCGGTTGTTGTAAAAAGCGACGATGCGAAAATGACCGAATCGCGTCGGCAGATCGGCAACGGCTTCGACCTTGACGCAGACATGATGCTTGCCAAAGCCTTCGCAGTCGTGATCACGATCACGTATTACGAGATGGTCGAGCGTCGAGACTTCGGTCAGGGTCTTCAGGCAGGGAGCTTCGCTCATGTATTCCTCGAAACGGTCGGCGCGCCATTCATATGCGACTTAGCGAAGCCAGCGAGCTACGACGCGGTCATACTCGCCCGTGGCTTTCGAAAGGTGAAGCCACTGATCCATCCAGGCCTTGAAAACCGTATCGCCACGCGGGATGAGCCAGGCCATTTCGCCGTACTGAAGCGGCTTCTCGGGGTTCACCGCGCACAGACCCGGGCGAAGCTTCTGCTGGGTGATGGTTTCGACGGACTCGGAGATCATTACATCCGCATTACCCTTGAGAATTTCGTCGAAGATCGTCGTATTGTCGCTGTAAATGACAATCTTGGCCTTGGTGAAGTTGGCACGCGCGAAGCGTTCGTTGCTGCCGCCGGGATTCTCGATGACCGTTACGCCGGGCTGATCGATATCGGCCACGGTTTGAAACTTGGAAACGTTTTCGCACTTCGTTATCGGCGCCTTGCCATTGACCATGTACGCGGAAGTGAAGAAAGCGGACTTCTGCCGGTCGAGGGTGACGGATATCCCGCCTACGGCAACATCGCACTTGTCCTGGAAGTCCTTCATCAGCGTTGACCAGGATGTCTTGACGATTTCCGCCTCGACGCCCAGTGATTTGGCGACCGATTGGACGAGGTCGATGTCGATTCCCTCATAGGCGCCGTCCGGACGCAAGAGGCTGAAGGGCCGGTAGTCGCCCGGCGTGCAGACTCGAAGCTTGCCGGCTTTTTGAACCGCGTCCAGGCGAGAGACCTGG
The DNA here is from genome assembly GCA_903886975.1 of uncultured beta proteobacterium. Lineage (GTDB taxonomy): Bacteria > Pseudomonadota > Gammaproteobacteria > Burkholderiales > Rhodocyclaceae > Propionivibrio. The sequence goes on along the minus strand of CAISOB010000072.1, from coordinate 2,107 downwards.
ACATCCTGTGCGACGGCGTATTGCATCGTGAGCGCCAAGCCAAGCCAAAGACATGCGCGTCGTTTCATCATTGCCTCGTTTTACGAAAGTGTTTAAGGAAGGATGTCAGGTCTTGCAAGGTCGGGCTCTCGCCCCGTCGAATCCGGGACGCCTATGAATCATTATACGGACTTGCCGGGTTCAAATACCAACTCCGATCTGCGAGTGAGAATTCGACGATAGTCCGCTTCAGCGGTCGCGCGACAGGCTTCAGTCGTAGTATTCAGGCGCCATTTTCAGGCTATCGCGCTGCGCCTTGTCGTGGTTGATCCACAGTTGCGCTTTCTCCTTGGCCATTACATCGGCGATGCGCCGCATCGAATCGACGGTCTTGTCCTTGTCGACATTCATCGAAGGAACGACGCGATTGTCCCAGTTGCTTCTGAAGTGGGCTGCATCGCCCGAGAGCACGATCGCGCCAGTCTTCGGCAATTTGACCAGCAGGGATTGGTGGCCGGGCGTGTGTCCGGGCGTCGCGATGAGCGTCACGCTCCCGTCGCCAAAGATGTCGTAATCGCCTTCGATCTCGGTCACCGGGTGTTCGGGCTTGAAGCGTGGCCCGTTGTTGGCGTCTGGCCATTCGTATTCGGCTTTTTGCACGAGCAGCATCGCCTGCGGAAACAGTTCCACGTTGCCGATGTGGTCCGGGTGCGTGTGCGATACCGCAACGATCTTGATGTCGCCTGGCCTGACGGCGAGTTGATCGAGCTGGCTCGCCAGCGTCTTCGGTCGGTGCCAGTGTACCGCCCGCGGATCGGCCGGAGCCAGCCCGTCGGGCATGGCCGCGATGGCATCGGCGACGCCGGTATCCCAGAGCAGCCAACCCTGTGTGTGGTGGATCAGGTAGCAGTTGTCGGCAAATTCCATCGACTTTCCGACATTGACGCCCGGCGACCAGCGGGAAACGTCACCGGCGACACCCTCGCCGCAATTGAGGATGTAGAGTTTGTCGACGCCGGACTTCGGCTGCGCCATGGCGGTCGGGACGGAAATCGAAAGTGCCGCTAACGCGGCGATGACGACTCGGAAAATCTGCATGCGCATTTCCCCCGGTTCTTCAGCGCAGGTGATGACGATAGGGTTTCCCGGATCGCCTCGAAGTCGCGTAGACGCACTTGGACGGGAGAGGTTCCCGCGAACATCGGAAGCGGCCGGCAACTCGATCCAGCCGCTCGAGTGGCTCGAAAGTGGACTCCAAATGTCGAAGCTTAGCGGACCGGCGCGGGCTCAGCGTTTTGTCGCCGTCGCATTTCACCGGTCATTACGTCTTCTCCTCGGGCCGGGTGTCGCCCTGCGCAGGAGATACCCGTGGCGCGAACGCATTGGTGTCGACCGCTTTCGTCGCACACGTCTCCGGCATGCCGAGCGTAGGCGGTCTGCCGCAGCCCACGCAGTAGCCGCGTTTATCGATAATGCAGTATCCGATACACGGGTAGGGCATGATCCGCCGTTTCACTGCCGCCTCCCTTTCGCCGCTGTGTCGTCCACGCTCGAACGATAAAGCGCAATTCGCGAAATAGCTATCGGATAGTATTTCGCTCGAGAGATATCATCGCCCGCGAACGCCCGGATCGACTCAAGGCTTTCCCGATGGGTGATCGTCAGGAAATGCGCGGTTTCCCCCTCGAGACGGCGAAGCAGAAAGACTCCTCGATTGCCCGGCGTGCCCTGATAATCGGCAATCGCCCTTTCACGCAGGAATGCGAGGTATGCTTCCGCATCCTCGGCGCGTGTTTTGCCGTGCCAAATCCGTGCGATCAATTGCCGGTCGCCGCACGCGGAGACGAGAAGTTGCTTCACTTATGCATCGCCTAGCAATACCATTGGAATATCGAGATTCTCCGCCCGCTCAGCTCTCGGTTGAATTTGGCGCGACGCCTTGCAACAACGCCCGTCTATAATTCCGACTTGACACAATATATTGCCCCCGCGAGTTCAAATTCGAAGTGCAACTCTGATTAACGGGTTGAGTGGGCGAGATGTGAGAACATCCGGCCCCCTAGACCGCCAAGTCAAAGTTGCCTGGAATGAATTACTCACACCTCACCCAAGACGAACGTTACCAGAT
>CAISOB010000071.1 GCA_903886975.1 uncultured beta proteobacterium | reverse complement strand
TTAACGAATACATTGCAGCCCACAACGCCAATCCTAAGCCTTTCATTTGGACGGCCAAGGCGTCGGACATCCTGGCCAAGGTCACCCGAGCGCGGGCCAAACTAAATAAGAGCACTTCTAAATGACGCACTACACTAGCATAGGCCGGAACGTCCAATGGGTGAGCGCAGTCGGCATGCGCGCGGCGACTCATAGCATGCTCAGTGACAGGCGCGCTGAGCATGGACATCAGTGCATGGCGTGTGCTCATCAGATGCTTTTCGGGTTAAAGCCCGCGGATTGGCGTCCGCGGGGCGCGGCGGCTCGGCGCCGCCGCAAAGGAGGATAGCACCGCCGGGTTGTCGTGCGGGCGATTTTGGGACTATATTGAAGGCATAACGATAACAAAGCCAAGGAGTCTTTATGTTCAAGCACATACTTGTTCCTACGGAAGGTTCGCCGCTGTCCCAGGAAACAGTGCGCCGTGCAGTATCTTTCGCCAAGGAAGCCGGCGCGCGCATCACCGCTTTCTACGCCAAACCCGAATACCCGGTGACCTATTACGGCGAGGGCGCGCTGATCGATCCGACAACACCCGAGCAGTTTGCCGAGCTCGCCGCACAGCAGGCCGAGGAGAACCTCGGCTTCGTCGAAAAGCTGTGCATCGACGCGGGGGTGCAGTGCACCAAGCTGACATTGACCAGCGACATTCCCTACGAAGCGATCATCGAGGCGGCGACGCAAAGCGACTGCGACCTGATCTTCATGTCATCGCACGGCCGGCGCGGACTGACCAGCCTGCTGCTCGGCAGCGAGACCAACAAGGTCCTGACGCACAGCAAGATTCCGGTGCTGGTGTATCGCTAAGGAAATAAGTCATCACAGCGGTGAAAGCCGGTGTCCAGTTCTGTCATCTGTCTTCGATTTTCTGGATTCCGGCTTTCGCCGGAATGACGGTTCGCCGCAGCAACTGCGGATCCTCGAACAACGAGGCGATCTCGACGCGGTAAATGTCGGGGTTATCGGGAACGGTATAGAGCACCGGCGTCATCAATTCCTCGAATATCCCGCGCAGGCTACGCGCGCCGGTCTTGTACTCGATGGCGATCTCGGAAATCTGCTCGAAAACCCGCTTGCCGATCGAAAGCTCGACGCCTTCGGCCTTGAAGATCTCGATGTATTGCCGGTAGATCGAGTTCTTCGGCACGCTCATGATCTTGACCAGCATGTCTTTCGAAAGATTCTGAAAGTTGGCGATGATCGGCAGGCGGCCGGTGAATTCGGGAATCAGGCCGAACTCGAAGAGATCGGTCGGTTTGACGCGCTTGTTGAGCCGGTCGAGGATGTTCTGGTTGTCGCCGCCCGAGGTCGAGATGAAGCCGAAACCGTGCGTCTTGCTCATGATGTTCTCGAGGCCGACGAATGCGCCGCCGCAAATGAACAGGATGTTGGTGGTGTTGATGTACTGACCGTTCTGCAGCTTGACCGGCGAACCTTCCATGATCTTCAGCAGGGCGTGCTGCACGCTCTCGCCCGAGGTTGCCCGCGTCTCGGTCTTCGAAGCCTTGAGTTTGTCGATCTCGTCGATGAAGACGATGCCAAGTTGCGCTTTTTCGATGTCGCCGTCGGCCTTGTCGACGAGGCGCTGCAGGACCGCCTCGATCTCTTCATTGACGTACTTGGTCTGCGCCAGCGAAGTCGCATCGGCGCTGACAAATGGCACGTCGAGCAGCCGCGACAGGGTATCGCAGAGCAGGGTCTTGCCGGTTCCGGACGAGCCGATCAGCAGCACATTGCTCTTGGCGATATTGCCGTCGTTTTGCAGCGCGTTGGAGATTTTCCGGTAATGCGAATAGACCGCGACGGCCACGACTTTCTTGGCTTCGTCCTGGCCGATCACGTATTGGTCGAGAAAGTTCACGATCACGCTCGGCGTGGTTTCTTTGGTCAGCAAGGTCTTTCCCCTCCATCGGCGACGTTTATCACGGCAACGCAAGCGCTATGTTATTCCGATTCCGCAGCCCCTGGCGGCTGCATGCGGTACCCGTTTTGGGCGATGTTGCGCTATGCTTCGCGCTTCCCGGGTATTTTTAGCATAACAACCGTCCGGAGGGCGCGATGATGTTCGAATGGTGGCACTGGGTGGTGCTGGGCTTGTGCCTAGCCATGGCGGAACTCGCCGTCCCGGCTTTCTTCATCGTCTGGTTCGGAATCGGCGCAATCGCCGTCGGCGTGGCCCTTCTCGTGCAGCCGGATCTGGCCGTGGCCACGCAGGTGCTGCTGTGGGCCGGACTATCGACGCTGCTCGTCATCTTCTGGTTCCGCTACCTCAAGCCGCGCACGGTCAGCGCCGTCGGCACGTCGGCCGCCCATGTGCGCGGCGAAGTCGGCGTGCTGGTCAGCGATCTGCGTCCGGACGCGCGCGGCCACGTGCGCTTCCAGAAGCCGGTGCTCGGCTCCGACGTCTGGGAGTGCTACGCAGGGACCCCAATCAAGGCCGGCGAGCGCGTGCGCATCGTCGCCGTCGAAGGAAGTTACATCAAAGTGGAGGAGGCAAAATGATCGGCATCGGCGTGACCGTCACTTCAGTCGTATTCCTGGCCTTCGTTCTGGTCACCGTCGCCAAGGGCGTGCGCATCGTTCCGCAGGGCGAGGAATGGATCGTCCAGCGCCTCGGCAAGTACAGCCAGACGCTGCTGCCCGGCCTGCGCTTCATCATTCCCTATATTGACACCGTCGATTACAAGCTGACCACCAAGGACATCATTCTCGACGTCCAGGAACAGGAGGTGATCACCCGCGACAATGCGGTGATCGTGGTCAACGCCATCGCTTTCATCAAGATCACCGACCCGGTCAAAGCGGTCTACGGCGTGCAGAACTACTCCGAGGCGATCCGCAACATGATCATGACGACACTGCGTTCGATCGTCGGCGAAATGGAACTCGACCACGCACTGTCGCAGCGCGACATGATCAAGGCCCGGCTCAAGGCCGGCGTCGCCGACGAAGCGATGGACTGGGGGCTGACCGTCAAATCGGTCGAAATCCAGGACATCAAACCCTCGCAGTCGATGCAGCGGGCGATGGAACTGCAGGCCGCCGCCGAGCGCGAACGCAAGGCCATGGTGACGCGCGCCGAAGGCGAGAAGCAGTCGATGATCCTCACCGCCGAAGCGCGCCTCGAATCGGCCAAGCGCGACGCCGAAGCGCAGATCATGCTGGCCGACGCCTCATCGCAGGCGATCACCAAGGTCACCCGTGCATTCGGTGAGAACGAATTGCCGATGCTCTATCTGCTCGGCGAGAAATACATCAACAGCATGGCCAAGATGGCCGAGTCGCCGAACGCCAAGATGGTGCTGCTGCCGGCCGACCTGCAAAGCACGCTGCGCGGCCTGTTCCAGCGCGTGCCCAAGGCCTGAAACCGCAGTCGACGAAGGACATGCATGCCGGACGGAAAACACCTGGTGCGCGGCTATCTGGCCGCCGCCGCAACGCTGGTCCTGTGGTCCGGCTTCTCGCTGATGTCCCGGCTCGGCGGCAAAAGTGTCCTCACGCCCTACGACATGTTCGCGCTGCGCCTGATCGTCGCGTCGCTGGTTCTGCTGCCCTTTGCCGGCAGCATGCCGGCGCGTTTCTGGTGCGACGCAAAGCTGTGGACACTGACCGTACTGTGCAGTCTGATCTATTGCCCTCTCGCCTATAGCGGATTCAAGTTCGCGCCGGCTTCGCACGGCGCCATCCTGCTCTCCGGTACGCAGCCTTTCCTGGTCAGCATTGTCGTCTGGCTGCTGCTGCGCACGCGGCCAGGGCGGATGCGCGGCATCGGCCTGGCGTGCATCGCCATGGGCATCGCCTGCGTGGCGATGCCTTATTTCAGCGACTGGTCGCCCGACATGTTGCTCGGCGATCTGCTGATCCTCGGCAGTTCGGTGTCGTGGTCGTTCTACGCCGTCCTCGCCTCGCGCTGGGGCTATTCGGCATGGACGCAGACCCGCGCCGTGGCCTTCTGCTCGGCGATCATCTACCTGCCGATCTACGCCTTGTGGCTGCCCAAGGAACTCATCGCCGCGCCGCTGGCGATGATCGCCGTGCAGGGAATTTTCCAGGGACTCGTGGCGACCATCCTGGCCATGCTAACCTACCTCAAAGCCATCGCGCTGCTCGGCGCCGAGCGCACCACGGCATTCCTCGCGCTGGTGCCGATCGTGACCGGCGTCCTCGCCGTGCCGCTGCTCGACGAGCCGCTCGGCGTTTGGCTGACGAGCGGCATTGTTTTCGTTTCACTCGGCTCTTACATCGCATCACGTTACGGAAGCACTCGCCTAAGGACTAGACCATGAACAATTTCACCTTTCACAATCCGACCCGCATCCTCTTCGGCCGGGGTCGCATCGCCGACCTCGCCCGCGAGATTCCCGCCGCGGCGCGCGTTCTGATCACCTACGGCGGCGGCAGCATCGTCAAGACCGGCACGCTCGCCGAAGTCAAGGCAGCCCTGAGCGGCTTCACGCTCTTCGAATTCCCCGGCATCGAGCCCAACCCGACTTACGAAACGCTGATGCGCGCCGTCGAGCTCGCGCGCAGAGAGCACATCGATTTCCTGCTCGCCGTCGGCGGCGGTTCGGTGATCGACGGAACGAAGTTCATCGCCGCCGCCATACCGTTTGCCGGCGAGCCCTGGGACATCCTCGTCAAGCGCGCCAAGATCACCAGCGCCGTCGCTTTCGGCAGCGTGCTCACCCTGCCGGCCACCGGCTCGGAAATGAACAACGGCGCGGTGATCACCAAGCGCGCGACGAACGACAAGCTGGCCTTTTCGAATTCCCGTCTGTATCCGCGTTTTTCGGTACTCGACCCGTCCAAGACTTTCACCTTGCCGCCGCGCCAGGTCGCCAACGGTGTCGTCGATGCCTTCGTGCACATCACCGAGCAATACCTCACCTACCCTGCCGACGCCAAAGTCCAGGACCGCATCGCCGAAGGCCTGCTGCTGACCCTGATCGAAGAAGGGCCACGCGCGCTCAGCGAACCCGGCAATTACGCGGTGCGCGCCAACCTGATGTGGACCGCGACGATGGCGCTCAACGGTCTGATCGGCGCCGGCGTGCCGAACGACTGGGCAACCCACATGCTCGGCCACGAACTCACCGCGCTGCATGGCCTCGACCACGCCCAGACGCTGGCGGTCGTCCTGCCGGCGATGCTGCAGGTGCGGCGCAGTGAAAAGCGCGGGAAGCTGCTGCAATACGCCGACCGTGTCTGGGGACTGCGCGACGGCGACGAAGAAACCCGCATCGACCAGGCGATTGCCCGCACCCGCGAGTTCTTCGGGTCGCTGCAAGTACCGACGCGTCTCTCCGGCTACGGCATCGGCAAGGACGCCATTCCGGCGCTGCTCGCCCAACTCGAACGGCACGGCATGACCGCGCTCGGCGAACACCAGAGTTTCAACCTGGCCGGCTCGCGCCAAGTCTATGAGCTTGCCGCCTGAAGCCGAACGGATCCGGCGGATGCGCTTTTTCGGCGTTGCGGCGCCAGGGCTGGCGCTCGAAGGGTGCGTGATGCACCGGCGCCTGCTCGCGGCCTATGGCAAGGTGCATCGCCTGGACGCACAGGAGAGCCAGCCGTGACCTACGAGGAACACCTCGATGAAGTGGCCACACTGCTCACCGAGATCTACAGCATGAGCGAAGCCGCGGCGATAGAAACGGTCATGCGCGCCCAGGCCGATGACTACTTCAGCGTGCACGACGAAAATCCATCGCTGTGCACGCCGCAACGCGCCGAGCTCGATGCCCGCGCCGTCTTCAAGCAGTACAAGGCACCCCGCACACCGCGCGGCGCGGCCTGACGGCCGGGCGATCAATCCAGCGACGGAACTTTCGCGAGCAGCGCTTGCAGTGCAGCGTCGTCGAGCGCGGCGATCAGCAGCAGGCCGGCGCGTACCAGCTGGCTTTTCTTCGCGCTCGCGCCGCGATCCGACAAACGTTTCTTGAGAACAGCCAACTGCGCATACTCGATCTCGAGAAGCGTAAATCGTTCACGCACCAGCGCGGCCTTCCTAAGCTTCTTGTCGAGCGGTCGCGAGAAGGCTTTCGATAGCCGCTGGCGCTTGCCGGTGGCCGCCTTCTTGGCCTCGGGCGCGGGCGCCAAAACGGTGGGTTTGCTCGCCCGCTCGCCGGCCTTGGCCGGCACCGGTTTCTTTACTGCCGGCTTGGCGGCGCTCACTGCTGCCGGCCTCTTCTTCGCAGCCACGGTCCGCGGCTTGGCAATGACCGGCGCTTTAGCGGTCTGCTTCTTTCTGGTGGCTGGCATGGCAATCTCCTCGATAAACGGTCTGTTGCATAAGACGGGCGGCCTGCGACCGTCGAATCCGGGCTGCTGTAACCATTCTAATGGAATATCGATAAATTAGCTGAATGCCACTCTTGCCTTGCCTGATGCGCCCCCATATAGTGGTGGAAAGGAGCCTTCCTATGAGCACCAACTTGCGCCCCGCCGCGGTTGCCGCGATGTTCTATCCGGAATCCGGCGCCGTCCTCGCGCGCCAGGTCGCGCAGATGCTGGCCGCGGCGCCACGGGCTCTGGTGCAGCGCCCGAAAGCGATCATTGTTCCGCACGCCGGCTATGTCTACTCTGGCCCGATCGCCGCGAGCATTTACGCACCACTCGCGGCCCTGCGCAACAGCGTTCGGCGCATCGTGCTGCTCGGACCGACACACCGGGTGGCCATCACCGGTCTGGCCGTTCCGTCGAGCAGCGCTTTCGCTACGCCGCTTGGCAACGTACCGGTCGATCAGGAAGCACTCGCCGCACTGGTCGACCTGCCGCAGGTCGTTGTCGACGATGCCGCGCATGCCGACGAGCATTCGCTGGAAGTGCAGCTGCCTTTTCTGCAGACGATCTTCGGCGAGTTCTCTCTGCTCCCGTTTGCCGTTGGCCAGGCCTCGCCGGAAGAGGTCGCCGAGGTACTCGACCGCTTGTGGGGCGGCGATGAAACCCTGATCGTCGTCAGTTCCGACCTGTCGCACTATCTGCCCTACGCCGCAGCGCGGCAAGCGGACGCGCAAACAGCGCAGCACATCGTCGATCTCGACCCGACGCTGCATCACGGGCAAGCGTGCGGCGCCACGCCGGTCAATGGCTTGCTGCTCGCCGCACGGCGCCACGCCATGCACGCACAACTGCTGGACCTGCGCAATTCGGGCGACACCGCCGGCGACAAGGCGCGCGTCGTCGGTTACGGTGCATTCGCTTTATACGAGGCAGAACAGCATGCCCATTGATCCGCTCGGTTTTGCCCTATTGACCATCGCGCGCAATGCGATCGAGCGGAATTTCGGGCTCGAGCAGCGCACGGTCACGCCGCATCCGGAGTTGTCGCACCCGGCGGCGACTTTCGTCACGCTGACGCAGGGCGGACAGTTACGCGGCTGCATCGGCAGCCTCGAAGCCTATCGCCCGCTGGCCAGCGACGTCGCCGAGAACGCCTTGGCGGCGGCCTTTCGCGACCCGCGATTCCCGGCACTGGCGAGTGACGAGTTGACGCGCACGCGCGTCGAAGTCTCGCTGCTCGAAAAGCCGGAAGCGATCGATTCTGCCGATGAAGCAGACGCCATCGCACGCTTGCAGCCCGGCATCGATGGCCTTATCCTGACGCACGGTAGCCGGCGTGCGACCTTCCTGCCGCAGGTCTGGGAGTCACTGCCCGACCCGCGGCGCTTCATGGCGCAGCTCAAGCTCAAGGCGGGACTCGCGGCCGACTTCTGGGACGCGGACGTCAAGCTCGCCCGCTATGGAGTGCAGAAATGGAAAGAGACGTAAAGACTCCGGAATCAGCCCATCCGGGGCGCTGGTGGCATCGCCTGCCCAGCGCCGAAGGGAAGACTGAACGAATCCAGTGTGATCTCTGCCCGCGCGATTGCAAGCTGCACGAAGGCCAGCGCGGCGCCTGCTTCGTCCGTCAGAATATCGGCGGCCAGATGGTGCTCACGACCTACGGCCGCTCGTCCGGCTTTTGCATCGATCCGATCGAGAAGAAGCCCCTCAATCATTTCCATCCCGGCTCGTCGATACTTTCCTTCGGCACAGCCGGCTGCAACCTGGCCTGCAAGTTCTGCCAGAACTGGGACATTTCGAAGTCCAAGGACATGGACCGGCTGATGGACGCCGCGAGCCCCGACGGCATCGCTGGTGCCGCGGCGGCCTACGGCGCGCAATCGGTGGCCTTCACTTACAACGACCCGGTGGTCTTCGCCGAATACGCGATCGACACGGCGCTCGCCTGCCGCCAGCGCGACATCAAGGCGGTGGCGGTCACCGCGGGCTACATTCATCCGGAACCGGCGAAGGAATTCTACGCCGTCATGGACGCCGCCAACGTCGACCTCAAGGGCTTCACCGACGAGTTCTACATCAAGCTCTGCGGCGGCCGCCTGCAGCCGGTTCTCGACCTGCTCTCCTACATCCACCATCAGACGAGTTGCTGGCTGGAAATCACGACGCTGCTGATCCCCGGCCAGAATGACTCGGCACAGGAAGTCACGGCGCTTTCCGAATGGGTCGCCGGCGAGCTCGGTCCTGACGTGCCGCTGCATTTCACGGCCTTCCATCCCGACTGGAAACTCGACCATCTGCCGCGCACACCGCTGGCCACGCTCAGCCAGGCGCGCCGCATTGCCATGGACGCCGGCCTGCGTTATGTCTATACGGGCAACGTACACGACACCGAGGGCGGCACGACCTTCTGTCCGGGCTGCCATGCGGCACTCATCGAACGCGACTGGTACAACATCCGCCACTACGACCTGCCCGACGATGGCCGTTGTCCGCATTGCCAGACAAGTATCGCCGGGCGCTTCGGCAAGTTTGGCAAACCCTTCGGCGCGCAGCGCATTCCGGTCCGGCTTGCGCGGCGATGACGGAATCCGCTGCCGACGCTTTCGCAGTCCCGCTATCCCTTCCTTGCGAACACGGTCTGCTGCACGGGCGGCTGACGCAGGTCGCGGCTGCCGCCGGCCTCGTCATCCTGGCTCACGACTGCGCGGCAAACGATGTACGTGACGAAATTCTGGCCGGCCGCTTGCGCCGGGCCGGATTGTCGACGCTGAGCATCGACCTGCTGGCGCGCCAGGAAGAACAATTCGCCGACGTCCACAACAATGTTCCTCTGCTCGCCAGGCGCTTGATCGATTTCCTCGACCTGGTCAGGAAGCGCATGCTGATCGGCGAACTGGCAGAACAACCGCTCGGCTTGTGGGCCGCGCACGCCACCGCGCCGGCGGCGGTTCGCGTTGCTGCGCTGCGCGATCACGACATTGCCGCGGTGGTTTGCCTGGGCGGGTTGATCGATCTGGCCGGCATGCTCTATTTGCGCACGCTTGCAGCACCTTTGCTCGTCCTCGTCGAGGAGACCGATGCGCGGCTGGTGGTCAGCAACAGCAGAGCCTTGCAGGAAGTGCACGAACCGAAAGCGCTCAAGCTGATCCCGGAAATCGGCATCGAGTTCGCCGCATCGACCGGCTTTGAAATTGCCTCTGACGAAGCCTCTGTCTGGTTCAGCGAACACTTCGGCGCGGTTTCTTCCGTTGGCGGGCGGCAGAACCTGAGCTGAACAGCGCGTAGATGGGCGAGGTGCCGGCGAAGCTTTCCCGGAGTAGAATGTTGCGCTGTTCTGCGACCTTGCCCGAAGCAAGGCCAGTGCTTGTGCCCGCTCTACGTGGCCGTGCACCCTGCTGCCGCCAACCGGGTCCGATGCCGGCGTCCTTGGGCGGCTTGTGCGAGGAGAAATGCGATGATTATGCAAGGCGTGCTGCTGATGCTGCATCTGTCGAGCGTCGTTGTCTGGCTGGGCGGGATGTTCTTCGCTTACGTCTGCCTGCGGCCGACCGCGATGGAATTGCTCGAGCCGCCTGCACGCCTGCGTCTGTGGCGCGGCGTCTTCTCGCGCTTCTTCGCCTGGGTCTGGGGAGCGATCAGCCTCATTGCCGGTAGCGGCCTGATCATGCTCGTCCAGCACGGCTTCGCGACGGCGCCGCGCGGCTGGCACTTGATGCTGGCCAGCGGCACGGTCATGTTCGTAATTTACATCTACGTTGCCACCGGCCCTTATCGGACATTGTCTCGCGCCGTTGACGCGGAGGACTGGAAGGCCGGCGCCGCAGCCTTGAACCGCATCCGTCAAATGGTCGCCACCAATCTCGCCCTCGGGCTGCTGACCATCGCCTTTGCCACGCTGGTCATCTAGATAATCTCCCGGGAAAGACAAGAAAAAGAATATCCCAACCTGCCCCATACCACGATAGCACCGGGCGTGTTGCTGTCTGTTGCCGGCGGCGCTCAACTGGCCAATGATTCGAACTTCCCCTTCTTCTTGAATTCAGCGAAAGAGAGCACGACATGAACTCACGCTTCACGCAAATCTTCCTGGTCACCCCAGCGCACCACGGTGTCGGACTCACTTCCGTCGCGCTCGGCATCGTGCGCGCGCTGCAGCGCACCGGCGTCGCCGTCGCTTTCGCCAAACCGGTCGCGCAGGACGCCAGCGACAACTCGGTCTACTTCGCTCAGCAAATCTTCCACTTGCCGACGCCCGAGTCGTTCTCGCTGCAGGAATCCGCCGAACGCATCGCCGCCAATCAGAGCAGCGAACTGCTTGAAGAAATCGTCGCCCTGTGCATGACCGCGTGCAAGGGCGCCGACGTGCTCGTCGTCGAAGGGCTGCATACCGACGGCTCGCACTCCTTCATCTCGCATCTCAATGTCGAAATCGCACGCAGCCTCAAGGCGGAGGTCATCGTCGTCGCCGACGCTTCGGAACCCACCGCAGTCACCGACCTGCGCCTGGGCATCAGCCAGTTCATCAATGAGGATTGCAAAATTGCCGGCGTGATCTTCAACAAGGCCGCCGAGGATTTCGACCTCGCTGGCGCACAGAAGCTGCTGAGCCGCACGCGCATCTGGGGTGTGGTGCACGAGAACCCGATGCTGCGCGCCCCGCGCACGCTGGACGTGGCGCAGCACTTAAATGCCGAAATCGTCGCCGAGGGAGAGATTGCCACTCGCCGGGTCAGCGAAACCATCATCGCCGCGCGTTCGGCCAGGCAATTCATCCAGCGCCTGCGGCCGGGAACCCTGGTGATCACTTCCGGCGACCGTGACGACATCATCCTGGCCTCGGCTCTGGCGGCGAGCCGCGGCATTCAGCTAGCGGGCCTGCTGCTCACGCACGCCAGCAGCATCGTACCGCAGCTCATGGAATTTGCCGCGCCGGCGCTCAACACGGGCGTGCCCATCCTGCGCACCGATAATGACAGCTACATCACCGCGCGGCGCGTCAGCCATATTCCGGAAGCCGTGCCACGCGACGACCTGACGCGCATGAATGCCGTCCTCGATACCGTTGCCGAGCACCTCGATACCGAGACCATTACCGCCGCATTCCACCTTCCGGAAACCAGCAAACTCTCACCGCCGGCGTTCCGCTATCAGCTGATCCAGAAGGCCCGATCCGAACAGAAGCGCATCGTCCTGCCCGAAGGCGAAGAACCGCGTACCGTGCGCGCCGCGATCATCTGCACGGAAAAAGGAATTGCCCACTGCATCCTGCTCGGCAAGCGCGAAATCATCGAGACCGTCGCGGCTTCGCAAGGCGTCACCCTGCCCGCCACCCTGGAGATTCTCGATCCCGATGTCATCCGCAGCCGCTACGTGGCGCCGATGGTCGAGTTGCGCAAGTCCAAGGGCCTGACGCCGGGCCAAGCGCTCGCCCAACTCGAGGACGCCGTCGTACTGGGAACGATGATGCTGGCCGTCGATGAGGTCGACGGCCTGGTCTCGGGTGCGGTGCATACGACCGCGAGCACGGTGCGACCGGCGCTGCAATTGATCAAGACCTCGCCCGGTTCGTCGATCGTCTCGTCGGTCTTCTTCATGCTGATGCCCGACCAGGTGCTCGTTTACGGCGATTGCGCCATCAATCCCGTGCCGACGGCGGAACAACTCGCCGAGATCGCCAAGCAAAGCGCCGACAGCGCAATCGCCTTCGGCATCACGCCGAAGGTGGCGATGATCAGTTACAGCACGGGCACCTCGGGGACCGGCGACGACGTCGAAAAAGTCCGGCTGGCGAGCGAGATCGCGCACCGGAAATATCCGGACCTCGTTCTCGACGGCCCCTTGCAATACGACGCCGCGTCGGTGGTTGATGTCGGACGGCAGAAGGCGCCCAACAGTCCGGTCGCAGGGCAAGCGACGGTGTTCATCTTCCCCGACCTGAATACGGGCAATACCACTTATAAAGCGGTTCAGCGCAGCGCCAATGTCGTGTCGGTCGGCCCGATGCTGCAGGGCTTGCGCAAGCCCGTCAATGATCTCTCACGCGGCGCCCTGGTTGATGACATCGTGTTCACGATCGCGCTGACAGCGATCCAGGCGCAAACTGTCCCCGCGAAAACGGCGATTTAAGGGCCAATCGCCCGCGACGGCCGCAAGGACGAGGACCGGGACAGTGTCATCGCGCTTTGCCCGTAGTGACCGCGGCTGGCCCTGCGGGCGCTGCGCTCGGAGTGCTCGTACCGGTCCCCGTATTGGCCGCGCCGCCGCTGCCTATGTTGGGCGCATTGCCAGTATTGCCGGGACTGACAATACTAGGCGGATTGTTACTCAAGCTCGGCGGGTTGGTACTCAGGCTGCCCGGAGTACCCATAATCGCAGGATTATCTGGACTCGCCGAACTCGTGGCGCCGACGCTACCCGTAATCGGTGGCACGACGGGCGGGACCGTCGATGGATTGCTTGCCGGATTTGACGACCCCGCGGCGTTGATATTCTCTGTTCCGAGCACGCTCCTCGGCGCGACGACCCCGCCATCGTTCACCGCATCGTCGGAACACTGTGCGGCAGCCCCCGATCCGATCGTTCCCGTCGTGCAGTGGCGCTCGATCCGATCGGCATCGGGGGGATTCGAGGTCGAGCCTGTTTGCGCTACGGCCACGCCGCCAAACAGTAGCGTCGGGACCAAAACGAGCGCGATGGCAGACGATTTGTTCATAGCCTACTCCTTCCCTCTGCGGAGCCAAAATACACTCCAGAGGGAGTAAACTGCAGCATTCGTGCGGCCTAGTCTGTTCGCAAGCACACGGATGCCGCCTTTCCGCGCGACGCCTCGTCGCAGGCGAGCGAAGGAGCGAAGGATGGTAATGAGCCGCCGGGAGATTTCAGTTGACAAGCAAAGCCGTTTATAAATAATGTTCATGTAAACGTTTCCATGTTCGTGCTTGCGCAAACAAGAAGATCCTCTGGCCCGCTCACTGAGCTGAGAATGAACGCGCGACACCTGTTCTGAATAACCCGGCAGCGGGGTTCCGCATTTTGGCAATGCATGAGCGACGAGGAGATTTCAAGATGCTGCGCAGACTGATGCTTTTCCCGGCATTTCGGCCTTTTCTCCTGATCCTCATGCTGCTTGTCCTTTGGGATGTGGCGATCCGTGTTTTCGGCATTCCGGCCTACCTGATTCCGCGACCCGAGCAAGTTGTCGGGCAACTGATCGCCGAATGGAGTCACCTTCTGAAGGAGAGTTGGCAGACCACCGAAGCGACGCTGGGTGGTTTTGCCCTGACCATCGTCATCGGCATTCCGCTGGCCATGGTCATCGCCTATTCCAAACTGATCGAGTCCTATGTTTATCCACTGCTCGTCTTTTCCCAAAGCATTCCGAAAATTGCGATCGCACCGCTGTTTGTCGTCTGGTTTGGTTTTGGCATCGTGCCGAAGATCATTTCGGCTTTCCTGCTCGGTTTCTTCCCCGTCGTCGTATCGACCGTCATGGGTTTCAAATCGGTTGATCCGGACATGCTCGATCTCGCGCGCTCGATGGGCGCGACACGCCTGCAGACCTTCCTCAAGATCAGCCTGCCATACGCGCTGCCGGCCATCTTCAGCGGCCTCAAGGTGTCGATCACGCTGGCTGTCGTCGGCGCCGTCGTCGGTGAATTTGTCGGTTCGAATTCGGGAATCGGCTATGTGCTGCAGGTGGCCAACGGCAACTTCGACTTGCCGCTGATGTTTGCGGCGCTAGTCGTGCTCTCTTCGATCGGCGTAATGCTCTTCTTGGCAATCGACGTCGCCGAACGCCTGATGATTCCCTGGCATGCATCGCAGCGCCAGGTGTTCTGAGTTCTTTCTTCCTTCACACCGCTTTCATTCATTCAGCAACCTCAGGAGACTCGCCATGAAGAAACTGCTACCCAGCCTGATCGCCGCGGTCGTTGCCGCGCTGGCGCTCATCGCCCTGCCCGCGCAGGCGCAGCCGCAGGATAAAGTCACGCTGATGCTCAACTGGTACTTGTACAGCGAACACGCCCCCTTCTTCCTCGGCAAGGAGCGCGGCTTCTACGCCGACGAGGGGATTGACCTCGAAATCCAGGAAGGCCGCGGCTCGGGCGTCACCGCGCAAGCCGTCGCCGCCAAGTCCGCGACATTCGGTTACATCGATATCGGCACGATGATCAAGGCGGCGGCCAAGGGCGCACCGCTCAAATCGACCGGCGTGCTGTTCCAGCTGAGCCCGATGGCCGCCATGGGCTTTACGGAAAAAGGCATCAAGACGCCGAAGGACATCATCGGCAAGATCGTCGCGACCTCACCCGGCGACGCGGTCTCGCAAATGTGGCCGCTGTTTCTCAAGATCAACAATATTGCCGCCGATCAGGTCAAGATCGTCTCGGGCGACGGCCAGACCAAGCTTAACGCCGTCATGACCGGTCAGGCCGATCTGCTGCTCGGTTCGGTGATGGACCAGTCGGTCAAGTTGCAGGATGCGACCGGCAAACCGGTGACGGCGATCCGTTTCGCCGACTCGGGAATCAACCAGATCAATTCGGGAATCGTCGCCAACAAGAACCTCCTGACCGATAATCCCGATCTCGTGAAGCGCTTCATGCGAGCTTCGACGCGCGCTGCCGAAGCCGCCGAGAAGAGCCCCGAAGCGGCCGTTGACGCCATGCTCAAAGCCAACCCGAAGGTCGGGGTGCGCGAAACGCTGATCATCGGCATGAAGCAAAGCGTCGCGCTTTATCACACTACCGAGACAGCCAAGCAACGCCCCTTCCGCGTCAGCATGAAGAACGTGAGCGATACGCTCGACCTGCTCGTGCAATACGGCGGCATGGATCCGGCAACGCGCGGCAAGCCCGAGGATTATGTAACTCTCGAATTCCTGCCGGCCGAGTGATTCGCGGTCGCCAGCCCGAGCCTTTAGGTCCAGCATGAGCAGTGTTCCCCTGATCGAAGCGCGCGCCGTCTCCAAAATCTATCAGACCAAGGACGGTCCGGTCGAGTCGCTGCGCCTCCTGGATTTTGCCATTGCCGAAGGCGAGTTTATCTCGGTCGTCGGACCCTCGGGTTGCGGCAAGAGCACCCTGCTCAAGATGGTCGCGGGTCTTCTGCCACTCACCGGCGGAACACTGACCCTGGCGGGACAGGCCATCACCGGTCCACAGCGCGATGTCGGCATCGTCTTTCAAAACGCCGTGCTGCTCGCCTGGCGTACGGTGCTCGACAACATCCTGCTGCAGGCTGAAATTCGCCACATGCCAAGTGGAGAAGCCCTGGCCGAGGCGCAAAGACTGATCGACATGGCAGGGCTGACCGGCTTTGAAGGGAAATACCCGTGGCAGTTGTCAGGCGGAATGCAGCAGCGCGCATCGATCTGCCGCGCGCTGTTGCACGATCCTTCGGTCCTGCTGATGGACGAGCCTTTCGGGGCGCTTGACGCCTTGACGCGCGAGAAGATGAACCTCGAACTGCAGCGCATCTGGCTCGCGTCAAAAAAGACGGTTATGCTGATCACGCACAGCATCCCCGAAGCGGTGTTCCTCTCCGACCGGGTGATCGTGATGAGCGAGCGCCCGAGTTCGATTACCGCAATCTATGCCATCGACCTGCCGCGTCCACGCACGCTCGACATGATGGGCTCGCCCGAGTTCGCGGTGTTGGCCAAGCAGGTGCGCTCGCATTTCTACACACAAGGCAGCCTCGACCACTAGTATGCCAACAACAGAGATAACGATTGCCGCGGTCAATTCCAACTTCGAGCGCGAGCCCCTGATCCGGCCTTTCGGCTTCAAGGGCGGCTACATGACCGAGATTTGGCAGACCGTCGCCCTGCTGCGCAGCGCGTCGGGAACCCGGAAAATCGGACTAGGCACGCAGAGCGTGCTGTGGAGCGATGCGCAAGTCTTCGCGGCGCATTCGGAAAGCGGCGGCAACGCGCTGATGTTCGCGCTGACCGAGTATGCGCTGCAACTGATCAAGGGAAGATCCTTCGTCACGCCGGTCGACTTGCTCGATTCCATCCTCGAAGAGATATATGCCTACGGCAAGAAGATATCCGGCAATACCCGACTGCGCAAGACCTTCGCATTGAACGCTCTGGTCGGCATCGATAACGCGGCCTGGCTACTTTATGCAGCCGAGAACGGTCTGAGCACTTTCGATGCGCTGATCCCCGAAGCTTACCGGCCGGCCCTCGCGCATCGCCATCAACAGGTCGCCAGCATTCCGCTGATGGCTTACAGCGTTCCGGTAGATGAAATCAAAGCCGCCGTCGACACCGGCTATTTCTTCATGAAGATCAAGATCGGCCAGCCGGGAACGCAGGAGGAGATGCTGGAGAAGGACAAGGCACGCCTGTCTGCCATACACCAGGCAATTGGTAATGCGCGCACCCCGCACAGCAAAGACGGAAAGCTGCCGTATTACTTTGACGCCAATCAACGCTACGAGAAGAAGGAAACGCTGCTGCGCCTGCTCGACCATGCCCGGAAGATCGGTGCGTTCGAGCAGATCGCCATCATCGAGGAGCCCTTCGCCGAGGAATTCGAAGCCGATATCAGCGACATTCCGGTGCGCATTGCCGCCGACGAAAGCGCGCACACCGACGTCGATGCCATCGCCCGCATGCAGATGGGCTATCAGGCGATCGCCCTGAAGGCCATCGCCAAGACCCTGAGCATGACTCTAAAAGTCGCCCAGGCGGCACATCAACGCGCGGTCCCATGCTTCTGCGCCGACCTGACGGTCAATCCCATCCTCGTCGAGTGGAACAAGAACGTTGCC
This sequence comes from uncultured beta proteobacterium, assembly GCA_903886975.1. Lineage (GTDB taxonomy): Bacteria > Pseudomonadota > Gammaproteobacteria > Burkholderiales > Rhodocyclaceae > Propionivibrio. Next base: position 60,921 of record CAISOB010000071.1, on the reverse strand, counting down.
GCAAGACTCGCCCCCTTTCCGGGAATCGGCCTCGGACTCCTCGAAACAAACGGCCACCAGAACTACCGTAATTGGCCCGCGATGCGCAGCTACCATCCGTTACCGCAGGCATTGTGGTCGATGACAAGGCAGGGCGTCTTCGATCTTGACGCCGATTATTACGAAAAAAGCGGCGGCCTGTTTCTGCCGTCAAAACATTACGAAGAAATGTTTGCCTGAGAGATATCGACATGAGCAAATACCCCAAACTGCGCTTCGGTGTGATCGGTATAGACCACCGTCATATCTACGACCAGGTCAGCAGCCTGCTAGCCATAGGCGCAGAATGCGCAGGCTACTGGACGCGCGAAGACGTCCAGACCATGGCCGGTTTCGTCGAACGCTTCCCGACGATCAAGCGTGTCGCCGATCGGCGCGAGTTGCTCGAAGATCCGGGCATCCAGTTGATTACCTGTGCGGCGATCCCGCGCGAGCGCGCCGATTTCGGCATCGAGGTCATGCGTCACGGCAAGGACTTCATGGTCGACAAGCCGGGGCTGACCACCTTCGCGCAACTTGCCGAGGTACAGCACCTGCAGCGCGAGACGGGACGGATCTATTCCGTTAACTTTACCGAGCGCTTCGAAGTTCGCGCCGTCACGACGGCCACCGAACTCGTACGCAGCGGCGCCATTGGGCAGGTGCTGCAAACCATTGGTCTCGGGCCGCACCGGCTGAACCGCCATACGCGTCCGGCATGGTTTTTCACCGCGCGGGATTACGGCGGCATCCTGGTCGACGTCGCTTCGCATCAGATCGACCAGTTCCTGCACTTCACTGGCGCCGATGACGCCCGCATCGTCATGTCGCGGGTCGGCAATCTAGCTCACCCGGATGACCCGGGTTTTCAGGATTTTGGCGAAATCATGCTCGCACACGGCGCCGCAAGCGGCTACATCCGCGTCGACTGGTTCACGCCCGACGGGCTGTCCACCTGGGGCGACGGGCGCCTGACCCTGCTCGGCACGGAAGGCTACATCGAACTGCGCAAATACGTCGACATCGCCGGCCGCCCGGGCAAGGATCACCTGTTCCTGGTCAACAACGAAGGCACGCGCTACATCGACTGTTCCGGCGCGGCGCTGCCGTATTACACCGATCTGCAGCGCGATATCTTTGAACGCACCGAAAGCGCAATGAGCCACGCGCACTGCTTCAAGGTCTGCGAACTCGCGCTAAAAGCCCAGGAGCAGGCCGAAACGATAGCGGCATGACGCGTCCGTCCAGCTTCAATGTCCACCGCTTAGGTCCGGAGAGGCAGAGATAACGCGGCGAAGAGTGTCAAAGCGTGCGCGCGCTGAATTCCTTGTGCCTATTCTTGAGGAACCGGCCAGCGATATTGTTGCCTAGCCTGCCACCTCAGAATGCGTCACAGTAACCACAGATTTCTTAATCAGTGTTTCGAGTATCCACACTTCAATGGCCGCCTTCTGGCGGTGAATCCCATTAGGTGATTGGCTCTTCGCGACCCAAACCAGACCTTGACGTTCTTGGATAGCAGTCGTTTAGCGGAAAAAGATTAGCTCAGGTCGCTACGATCCCCGCGTGTCGTTGGATTGGAGATAACCAGAAACTCGACGACCTGATTGTACGGGTTCTTGAACTGGTGTGGTTTGCCCGCAGGGATGTGAATACCCTCCCCAGCGGTAAGGGAGTATTCCCGACCTTCTAATTCCATAATGGCTTGACCCGTAAGAATGAAAAAGAACTGCTGCGCATTCGTGTGGAAGTGACGCTTTTCAAACTTGCAAGGCGGAACAGATTCTCGAATGACATGAAGATTAGGGTCTTTGAGGAGATGCCAGCCGTCGCAGTTGTCACCCCAGACATAGTGCTCAGCGTTTTGTATGGAAATCTTGCTCATAGATTATCCGCCGGAGTGGCCTGCCAATTATTCGAGAGGCCTGATGATATCGGGAAGGTCAGAGGATGTTTCCACTTTACAGCGAACGACCGCTATAAAGAAAGTCTTCGAAGGTCGGGCTTTGGCCGGGAACCGCGGTAGGAAATCGTCCGCTCTGGAGCATCAGAAGACACGATACCGAGATCACCAGTCTTGCGCTAGACGCGGCAAAATGCAATCTTTTCGGCGTGGGTTCTCGCGCATTCCGGGGACGGGTGCCGTGCGTTACGAGCGATCGAATTGGCACGCAGAATGCATTGTTCGCCGTCCTCCGCAATCTCGCTGTGTCTCGGCGCCGCCGCAGTGGATTATCGGTTCGAGATCTGCCGCGCAGAGCGAGTCGCCAAGCCTGATCGGCTATAATGCATCGCTCCCCTGCACTGTCTTCAATCGCCTCCCGTGCCGCCAGCCAAACCTGCGTCTCCTTCATCGCCGGCCGATCTTCTGCCGCTCGCCCTGCCCGCGTTTAAGGCCGGCGAACGCACACAGCTGCCGCCGTTCGCGGGATCGGCCGACGCGCTCTATATCGCCCGTCTGGCGGGCAAGCAGCGCCTCTTGGCAGTGCTCACGGCGAGTGCCGGCGACGCGCAGCGCCTGCTCGATGAAATCCCCTGGTTCGCGCCCGAACTGCGCGTGCGCCTTTTGCCCGACTGGGAAACCTTGCCCTACGACAGCTTCTCGCCGCACCACGACCTGATCTCCGAGCGCCTGGCGACGCTCTACGGCGTCATGCGCGGCGAATGCGATGTCCTGCTGGTACCAGCCTCGACCGCGGTCTATCGCCTGACGCCGCCAAGCTACCTCGCGGCCTACACCTTCTTCCTGAAGAACGGCGAGAGGCTCGACGCCGAACGCTTCCGCGCTCAGCTGACGCTGGCCGGTTATGCGCACGTGACGCAAGTCGTCGCCCCCGGCGAATATTCGGTGCGCGGCGGTCTCGTCGATCTCTTCCCGATGGGTTCGCCGCTGCCCTTTCGCCTTGACCTCTTCGGCGACGAAATCGAGAGCATCAAGACCTTCGACGTCGATACCCAGCGTACGCTCTACCCGGTACCCGAAATCAGGCTGCTGCCGGCGCGCGAATTTCCGCTCGACGACAAGGGCCGCACGCACTTCCGCCAGCGCTTTCGCGAACGCTTCGAAGGCGACCCGGCGCGCTCGGGAATTTACAAGGACGTCTCGAACGGCATTCCGTCGGCCGGCATCGAATACTGGCTGCCGCTCTTCTTCGACGCGACGGCGACGCTCTTCGACTACCTACCGCAAGATGCGCTGCTTTGCCTGCACAACGATGTTCCCGAAGCCATCCGTTCCTTCTGGCGCGACGCCCAGTCGCGTTACGCCATGCTCTCGGGCGAGCACAGCCGGCCGCTGCTGCCGCCCGGCGACCTTTTTCTCGCCGAGGAACCGTTCTTTAGCGCCGCCAAGCCTTATGCCCGGCTGATTCTGTCCACCGGCGAAGGCGGGCCGGCGGCCCCCCTGTCGCCGCTCGCCGTCAATCGCCGCGCCGACGACCCGCTGAGCGGCCTGAAGACTTTCATCGACGGCTTTCCCGGCCGTATCCTCCTGCTCGCCGAATCGGCCGGGCGGCGCGAAACGCTGTCCGAACTGTTCGCCGAGTACGGGCTCAAGCCCCAGGCCCGTAGCGATCTCGGCGATTTTCTCTGCGGCGAGCCCAAGCTCGCGCTCGGCGTTGCGCCGCTGCATGACGGTTTCCAGCTCGACACCGGCGGGACCACCTACGCCTTCATCACCGAATCCGAACTCTTCGCCGGCAGTCCGGCGCGCCGCACGCGCCATGACGCGCAGCGCAAAGCCTCGCTCGACAACTGGCTGCGCGACCTCACCGAGCTCAAGGTCGGCGATCCGGTCGTGCATGAGCAGCACGGAATCGCGCGCTATCGGGGACTCGTGTACCTCGACCTCGGCGAAGGCGCGATGGAGTTTCTCGAACTGCATTACGCCGGCGACGCCAAGCTCTATGTGCCGGTCGCGCAGTTGCACGTCATCTCGCGCTATTCGGGTGCCGATCCCGACGCCGCGCCGCTGCATACGCTCGGCACGCCGCAATGGGAAAAGGCCAAGCGCCGCGCGGCCATGCAGGCGCGCGATACGGCGGCCGAATTGCTCGCGCTCTACGCGCTGCGCGCGGCGCGCCAGGGCCACGCCTTCGAGTTTGCGGCGCGCGATTACGAGGCTTTTTCCGACGGCTTCGCCTTCGAGGAAACGCCCGACCAGGCCGCAGCGATCGACGCCGTGATCGCCGACATGAAATCGGGCCGGCCGATGGACCGGCTGGTGTGCGGCGATGTCGGTTTCGGCAAGACCGAAGTCGCCCTGCGCGCGGCTTTCTGCGCCGTGGCCGGCGGCAAGCAGGTGGCGGTGCTGTGCCCGACGACGCTGCTCAGCGAACAGCATTTCGGGACTTTCAGCGACCGCTTCGCCGAGTGGCCGGTCAAGCTCGTCGAGCTCTCCCGCTTCAGGACCGGCAAGGACACGGCGCAGGCGCTCAAGGAACTCGCCGAAGGCCGCGTCGACATCGTCATCGGCACGCACAAGCTCCTGCAAAAAGACGTCAAATTCACCCGCCTCGGCCTCGTCATCATCGACGAGGAACACCGCTTCGGCGTGCGCCAGAAAGAGGCGCTCAAGGCGCTGCGCGCCGAGGTCGACGTGCTGACGCTTTCCGCGACGCCGATCCCGCGCACGCTGGGTATGTCGCTGGAAGGCCTGCGCGACTTTTCGGTGATCGCCACGGCGCCGCAGAAGCGCCTGGCGATCAAGACCTTCGTCTCGAGATATTCCGACGGCATCATCCGCGAAGCGCTGCTGCGCGAATTCAAGCGCGGCGGCCAGGTGTACTTCCTGCACAACGAGGTGGACACCATCGAGAACATGCGCGACAAGCTCACGAAGCTTTTGCCCGAAGCGCGCATCGTCGTCGGCCATGGCCAGATGAACGAGCGCGAGCTCGAACGCGTGATGCGCGAGTTCACGCAGCAGCGCGCCAACCTGCTGCTGTGCACGACGATCATCGAGACCGGCATCGACAACCCGCATGCCAATACCATCATCATCAACCGCGCCGAAAAGTTCGGCCTCGCGCAGTTGCACCAGCTGCGCGGCCGCGTCGGGCGCTCGCACCACCAGGCTTATGCCTATCTGCTGACACCCAACGATTACAACGCCGACAGCTCCAGCGGCTTGAACAAGCAGGCGCGCCGGCGCCTCGAGGCGATCCAGATGATGGACGAGCTCGGCGCCGGTTTCTATCTGGCGATGCACGACCTCGAAATCCGCGGCGCCGGCGAGGTGCTCGGCGAAAACCAGTCGGGCGAAATGCAGGAGGTCGGCTTCAATCTGTTTACCGAAATGCTCAACCGCGCCGTCGCCGCGCTGAAGGAAGGCAAGGAACCCGATCTCACGCAGCCGCTGGGCATCGCCACCGAAATCAATCTGCACTTACCGGCGCTGTTGCCGAGCGGCTACGCGCCCGACGTGCACGAGCGCCTCACGCTTTACAAGCGTCTGGCCAACGGGCAGTCGCTCGATGACATCGCCGCCATGTACGAGGAACTCATCGACCGCTTCGGCGAACTGCCGCCACAGGCCCAATGCCTGCTCGAGAGCCACCGCCTGCGCCTGCTCTGCAAGCCGCTTGGCATCGTCAAGCTCGACGCCACGGCCGAGCAGATCATCGTGCACTTCGAGCCCAACCCGCCGATCGACCCGCTACGCGTCATCAGCCTGATCCAGAAGGACAGGAACTACAGACTCGCCGGACAGGACAAGCTATCGCTCAAGCGGCTCTGCCCGACCCTTGCCGATCGCGTTACAGCGGTCAAGGAGATGTTCCAGCAGCTTCGCGCCTGAATCCGCGCACCGCGGCGGCAATAAGTCCGTGATGCCGACCTTCGTCGACGACGAGCGGAGTCCGCTCTCTGTCCAGGTATTACGCTCCTATCTCGTCAATGGATCGGATCTTCGCGGCGACACCGTTACAAATCGCGCAACCCCCTCTCCCGCCAACCTGGTCATGATCACGCCGCGCCCGCCGGTGACGGGAATCCGGCGCCTTAATCAGTCGGCTTCCAATCCGTTGTCCTTGGCCGCCCGGTCGACTTCCTTGACGGCCTGATCGTGCATGTCTTTGAACGCATCGCCGAGCAGATGCTTGACCACCGGCGCGGCGTTGGGCAAAGCCTCGACCTCGGCCTTGGCGACGAGCAGCGCGAGCGTTTCGAGTTGCTTCGCGTTGTAGGCCGGGTCCCTCAAGCTGAATGCCAGACGCAAATGTTGCGCTTTGCCTGCGACTTCGAATTCCAGCCCGAGTACCACCGGCTTGCCCGCAGTTGCCTTCTGCATGCTTGCGCTGATCGTCGCGCCGCTCAAGGTGAAGCCGTCGAGACGCTCGAGCGCCTTGAGCCCGGCGGCCAGTTGATCGGCGCCCAATTCAGCCCCCTGCGCGAGTTTTTGCGCTGTCTCCAGCGCCAGATCGGCAGTCAGCAAGGTGGCTTCGAGCGCGATGACCTCCGGGTCGAGCGAGGCGATGTCGGCCCCCTTTTCGCCTTTCCTGAGTCCGGTCAATACGGCCTCGGCCGCCGCCTTGGCCGTCTGGGCCGCTTGCAGCGCCGTCTCGTCGACGGCGACCGTCGCGGCATGCCGTGCGTTGTTCACCTCGCACTCGGCATCGCGCGCGACGTCCGGCACGTCCTTGTGCTTGACGCAATGGCCCTTCCAGTTCCACCAGTAACAAATCTTGATCGAGTAGTCGCAGCGTTTGATCGCCCCCTTCGCCGAACCGACGTCGCGCTTGAGCGAATTGACCCGCCCGGCCAGCGCATCGACCTTCTTCTGCGCCTGCGCGATCTGCTCGCCGACCGTCGCCGCTCCCGCATCCGCGCGCGCCCGCGCCTTGCGGATCTGCTCCTTGAGCGTATCGACCCGCGCTTTGGCGGTCTCGAGGGCGCCGGCGAGCTTCCTGATGCCGCCGCCGACAGAATCGAAGACCTTGCTCACGGCCTCTTTCCCGGCGCTGCGCAACCACGCGCCGAGATCGGATTTGAGGCGCCCGTTCAATGCCATGTCGTGCGACGCGAGCGCGGCGGCATCGAGGCCCGCGGCCGGCGTATCGAAGCTGGCGTGAACGTCGAGGTCGATCAGGCCGCCAAGATCGAGCGAGGTCACGACGGCGGTTTCAGCGAGTCCCGCATCGATTTCGCCAACGGCATGCCGGTTCATGATGGTCGCCTCGCCGCGAATCTTGAACTGGGGCGGCAGCGGCGGAATGGTCTGGGCGCGGATATCCAGGCTGTTGCCTTTCATGGCCACCGGGCCGATTGCGAAATCGGCGATCTCACCGCTCATGACGAGCCGGCTATCCGATATCTGCGCCCTGGCCCGGGTCAAGGGCTTGCCCTTGAGCAGGAACCACAGGTCACCCGCCAGGCGCATACCGCCCTCGGGCAAACCGATCTCGGGCGCGCTGAAGCCGGGCGACGCGAAGGCAAAATCCACATTGGTCAGCCTGGCATCCGGAACATCGGCCTTGGGCGGCTGACCGCCGCCCGCCTGGACGGCATCGCTGTATAGCGCCAGCACGTCGGACAGGGTCAACTCGCTGAGCTTGCCCTCGAACGCCCCCTGGTCAACCACGCCGCCCACGATGACGGCACTGCCCGCAACGTCGGCTTGGCGCGATCCAATGCGCGTCCTGGCGACGAATCTCAGCGTCTGTTCGGATGTTGCCGCGGTCTTGAGTTCGATCAGCGTGCCCGGGTCCAGCGCGAATCCGTTTATGCCCATGGCATTGCGCCAGGGATTGATCGATTTTCCGCGCAGGTCGACGGCGACGCCACCCTGTTCATCGAGTTCGAAGGCGAGCGTCGAATCGAAGTCGACCGTCTGCTTGTTCAGGCGGGCACTGATGATCGCGTCGATGCCGACGCCGGCGCTCGCCTCGGACTGCGTTAGCTTGATGAAGAACGCTGTTCGCGCGTTGTCGGGAAGTTTGATGAAAGCGAGGCCAGGCGGCAAGGCAAGCGCGGGAATCGTGGCCGATAGCGCGAGCGACGGCGTTCCGCCACCGAGCACGCCACCGGCACTGCCCTGCAGTAGCAGTTTCTGGCCCGGCGGCAGAAAGGCGGTGACGGCCGGCCCCATCGAAACCGGGTCGACCAGCGTGACGACATTGACCCCGGCGACGGTGCTCAGCGTGGCCTGCGGCGTGCCGTAGATGCCGAGCAAATGCGCTCGGGCAGCCGCCGGCAGGTCCGCGAGGCGGCCGCTGATCCCGACCGGGCTGAGCAGGAGCGCGGTCTGCCCAAGCTGCAGCTTGCCGAGAACCGGACGGGCGAAGGGAGGCAGCGTCATCAGCCTTGACAGCGGAACTTCGCCAAGCAGCGCCGCCAGGTTCCAGCGCCCCGAGAGTTCGAAAGCGATGGCCTGCACGTCGTGCAGCAGGGGTAGCGTGGCGCTCTTCAGCGTGCCGCCGACGGCGCGGGTAGATACCAGCAGGTCGCGCAATTTCAGGTCGCCGGCGTGGGGAATCGAGGCGAGCGACGGAATATCGGCGAGCGAGATGTCGGCCCCCGTCAGTTGCAGCGCCACCTCGCTCTCGCCATCGCTCCCGCTCGCGAGATCGAGCGAAACCTTGAGGTCGTGCACACGGCCGACATCCGTCGTACCGGCCACCGTCAGCGAACGGGTGTCGCCCAGCCTGCCGGCGATCGTAACCTCGCGTACATCGAGCCAGCCGATGCCGAAGGGCTTGTTCCAGGCGCCAGCGTAGGCGCCGGCGAGCTCGACCACATTGCCGCCCGTCGTCTTGAGCAAGCGCGCGCGCGTATTGAAGACCAGAGGCGCGGCACTGCCCGCAGTCACCGCAAGATTGGCGGCGACCGAGGCGTCGATGCCGCCGGTAATCCCTTTCAAGGCCAGATAGCCATTGCTGACGCCAACATTGTGGGCGACTCCCGGCAACGAGAATTTCTCGATCGGAATGCGCAGATCGAGGGCGTCGAGGAAGGGCTGGGCCAGCGCCGCGCCATCGGCGTTGGCAAAAATGGCCGGATCAAGCGAACCGGCGACAGGCAAGCCCGTGGGGTTGATACCGAGCCGCTCGAGGAGCGCCGCCAGCTCGCCATGGGCGATGCCATTGGCAATAAGGTTGAGGCCCTTGCTCAAATCGACAGCGGGCGCGCCAACGTGCCGCGCCACCGCGTCCGGCAGTCTGACGGCCTTGCCGGCATTTTCGGGCGGAACCAGCAGGAAACCGGGACGTGCGAGTTCGAGATCGGCGAGCGGCGTGCCCTGCAGCGCGCTCATCAGCTTCGGCAGGGAGAAGGTGGCGTCGGAGAGGAAAGCCGCGGTCGACTTCGTCTGCCCCGCGCCCTTGAACAGCACGGCGCTAAAACTCATTCCGTGCAGACTGATCGTGCCCTGGGTATAGCCGTTGCCGAAGGAAACGTCCTTGAGCACGAGCGCGTCGAGGCCCGGCGCCGGCCAGCCGAGCAACTGGCCCAGCGGTGTATCCATGGAAATCGTTACCACGTACTGGGCCGGCGTGCCGCCCGACAAGGTCGCCGTGAAGTCCCGCGGCACGCTGCCGCCGACCACGTACTGGCCATCGAGCGTGAATCTGTCGTTCGCCGCCGTCTGCTCGTCGATCAGCCCGTTGAAGGCCACTTGCCCGATGGCGGCTCCGGCGATCGGCAGGGTGATGACCTTGGCGCCCGATATGGCGATGGCGCTGGAGATGGAAACGAGGCGTTGCACCGGATCGCGGCTGATGCTGACCTTGTCGAAGCGCACGCCGCCGGCAATATTCACCGAGAGGCTGGTACTGATGCTCGAAGCGATCTTGCCGGACATTCCCTTGAGGGCCAGCACGCTCGCGCCGAAGCTTAGATACGGCGGCTTGCGCGGCGGCGCCGCGACGGGCAGGACGGCCTGCAGGCTGGTGGCATTGATGATGCCCTCAGTCAACGGACCGTCGGCACCGGCGATGATGGCCGAGTCCAGGCTGCCGGTGAGCGCAAGCTGCGATGAAGAGAGGCCGGCGCTGCTCAAGAGATCCGCCAGCGCCCCATAGGTATTCGCCCGGGAGAGCAGATTGAGGCCGGGCTTGAGGTCGGCCGTCGGCATCCCGAGGTGCCGGAATACCGCGTCGGGCAGTCTCACGGCATTGCCGGCATTCTCCGGCGGCACCAGCACGAAGCCTGGGCGGACGAGTTCCAGATCCGCGAGCGGCGTGCCCTGCAGCGTGCTCATCAGGCGCGACAGCCGGAGCGTATCGTCGGAAAGAAAGGCGGCGTTGTATTTTGCCTGTGCTGGGCTTTTGAACACGGCAACCGTGAAGTCGATGCCCTTGAGGCTCAGCATGCCCTCGGCATAACCGTTGCCGAACGCGACGTCCTTGAGCACCAGAGCGTCGATACCGGGCGCCGACCAGCCGAGCAACTGCCCCAGCGTAGTGTCGGCGTGCATCGTTACCGCGTACTGGGCCGGCGTGCCGCCGGACAGGGTCGCACTGAACTGCCGTGGCGTGCTGCCGCCGACCACGTACTGACCGTCGAGGGAAAACTTGTCGTTCGCTGCCTTGTGTTCGTCGATCAGTCCGTGCAAAGCGACCTGCCGGATCGCGGCGCCGGCAATGCCCAGTGTCAGGAAATCGTCGCCCGGATTGACGCCGCTGCTGGCGATCGATATCACCCCGGCCACGGGGTCGCGATTGATGGTCACGTTGTCGAAGCTGACGCCACGGCCGACGCTAACCTTCACGCTCGTGGCGATTCCCGAGGCAATCCGGCCGGAAACGCCCTTCACCACCAGTGCGCTGTCGCCGAACACCAGATAGGCCGGCTTGCGGGCAAACGCCGGGGGTTTCATTTCCGCCCGCAAGTCCATTGCGTTGATCAGTTCGCTCTGCAGCGGCGCGTTCTTCAAGCCGGCACCGCTGAGCATGCGCGCATCTATCCTGCCGGACAAAGCGAGTTCGTTCGACGGCGCGCCGAAAGCCTTGAGCAAGGCCGCCGTCTGTCCGCTGAACCGGGCGTGCGCGACGACTTTCACGCCGGACGCGAGCTGGATTGTCGTTCCGCCAATGTAGGGAATACGCACCTTCCCCACCTGCGCCGGCAAGGCCACGCTTGCGCCCGCGTTCGCGGGCGGCGTCAGCAGCACCAGCAATTGCTGCCACTCGGCCTCGGCAACCGCCGTGTCCCTGAGTGCGGGAACAAGCGCCACCAGGCTCTTGCCCGGATAGATCAGCGCCAGAGTGTACTGTCGCTGCTGAGCTGCCTTGAATCCGACGATCTCGGGAGCAAGTTCATCCGGAACATTCTCCATGTGCAGTCTACCGGAGAAACTGTTGTTCGCGACCGTTACGTCGGTCAGGATGCCGACGCCCAGACCACTCGCGTCCCATGCGGCAACCTCCTGCAGCCTGCTTACCGGGACAGCTCGCGGCGCCTGGGCGAGGACGGTGCCGCTGGCCATCAGGCCCAGTGCGAAAAAGGCCGCGATCACAAGCCGCCGAGAGATAAATGGAATGATAGCGCGCATGTATTCCCCCGCGTGCCGTCTGGCACGAATCCTTCTTATTCCTTATGCACATGGGGTAAGCCAATTTCCTTGGCGTTTATGCCGCCCGCGTGCGCCCCCCGCATTCCGGGCGTACCAGACGCTCGAAAGACTGCTCGCATATTAGCATCGGCAAATCACGAGCGGGCGCCGATTGAACCGGAATGCTCCATTTTCTTTACGCCGCAGTGCTGTGGTCTCGCAGCGCTAGCCCGTCGGACAGGGTAAAATCGCTCTCTTCAACTGGCGCGTTCTCCGACCGTGCCGGCGCAGCGGATTTACCGAGGCAAGCGATGAGCCATCCGGACAACAGCAATACCCCAGACATCGAGAACGTCAATGTTCTCGACTTCGACGCGATGCCTTCGCCCGAGGAGATCCACGCCCGCGTGCCGCTCTCGGATGTTGCGGCACGCACCGTGGTACAGGGGCGCGAAGCGCTGCGCAAGATTCTCGAACGCAAGGATTCGCGCCTCGTCGTCGTCGTCGGCCCGTGCTCGATCCACGATCCGGTGGCCGGCCTTGATTACGCGCGCCGCCTCAAAACCCTGGCCGACGAAGTGAGCGGCACCCTGCTCGTCGTCATGCGCGTCTATTTCGAGAAGCCGCGCACGACCACCGGCTGGAAGGGTTACATCAATGACCCCGACATGGACGACTCCTTCCATGTCGATGACGGAATGCGCAAGGCGCGTCAGTTCCTGCTCGATGTCGCCGAAACGGGCCTGCCGGCCGGCACCGAGGCCCTCGACCCGATATCGCCGCAATACCTCGGCGATCTCATCGCCTGGACCGCAATCGGCGCGCGCACCACCGAATCGCAGACGCATCGCGAAATTTCCTCAGGGCTCTCGACGCCGGTCGGCTTCAAGAACGGAACCAACGGCGACGTCGGTATCGCCGTCAACGCCATCCTCTCGGCCTCGCGGCCGCACAGCTTCCTCGGCATCAACGGCCAGGGGCGCACGGCGATCGTGCGCACGCGCGGCAACCGCTATGGTCACCTCGTCCTGCGCGGCGGCGACGGCCGTCCGAATTACGATACGGTCAGCGTGCTGATGGCCGAGCAGGCGCTGCTCAAGGCCGGGCTCGCGGCGAACATTATCGTCGACTGTTCGCACGCCAACAGCTACAAGAACGCCGACATGCAGCCGCTGGTCATGACCGATGTTATCAACCAGATCCGTCTCGGTAACCGATCGCTGGTCGGCGTGATGATCGAATCGAATATCGAGGCCGGCAATCAGCCGATCCCCGCGAACCTCAAACAGCTCAAATATGGCTGCTCGGTCACCGACGCCTGCGTCGATTGGCAGACCACCGAAAAAATGCTGCGCGCCGCCGACGCGCTGCTGCGTGACGTGCTGCCAAATCGGAACCCATGAAACCTTCAGCCCACATAACCGGGAGAGACCATTGACTGCCACCGCCCCGCTGATCCGACCATTCACCGGCTTGCGTCCGCGCAGCGACCAGGCGAGCGCTGTCGCCGCGCCACCCTATGACGTTCTCTCCAGTGCGGAAGCGAAAGTGCGCGCGGCGGGCAAACCCTATTCCTTCCTGCACATTTCCAAGGCCGAGATCGATCTGCCCGAATCCCTAGACCACTATGCACCCGAGGTCTACGCCAAGTCGGCCGAGAATCTCCGCAAGCTGATTGCGGCCGGCATCCTCGTGCGCGACGCCAGGCCCTGCTATTACGCCTACCGGCTGGTCATGGGCGGGCACACCCAGACCGGCCTGATCGCCGCGGCCTCGGTCGCCGATTACGACAGCAACCGCATCCGCAAACACGAATTCACCCATCCGGACAAGGAAGACGACCGCGTTCGCCAGATCGAGGCGCTCAACGCCCAGACCGGGCCGGTGCTGCTCGTCCATCCCGACAGTGCGGAGGCCGAGCGCCTGATCTCGCAGGCCACGACCGGCGCACCCGTGGCCGATGTCACCGCCGACGACGGCATACGCCACACGGTCTGGCTGATCGACAATACGCAAGCCATCGCGGCCATCAGCGCCGTCATGGCGACGATGCACAATCTCTACATTGCCGACGGACACCACCGCTCGGCCGCAGCCTCGCGTGTCGCCGCCGCCCGGCGCGGCCAGGGCCGGCCAGACTCGGCCGAATATTTTCTGGCAGTCATCTTCCCGGCGCGGCAGATGCGCATCATGGATTACAACCGCGTCATTCGCGATCTCAATGGTCACAGCGTCGGCGACTTCCTCACGGCGGTCGGCGCGCGATGCACGGTCAGGGCATCGGCGACGCCAGTCAAACCGGAGCGCAGCGGCACCTTCGGCATGTACCTCGACGGCCACTGGTATCACCTTTCGATCCGTCCGGAACTCGTCCCCGCGCAAGACCCGGTGCGCCGGCTCGACGTCTCGTTACTCTCCGAGCAGATCCTGGCCCCGGTGCTCGGCATCGCCGACCTGCGCCGCGACAAGCGCATCGACTGCGTCGGCGGCATCCGCGGTCTCGCCGAACTCGAACGCCGCGTGAGCAGCGGCGAGATGGCAGTCGCGTTCGCCATGTATCCGACGCAGATGGCCGAACTGATGTCGGTCGCCGATGCCGGCGAAGTCATGCCGCCCAAGTCGACCTGGTTCGAACCGAAGCTTGCCGACGGGCTGGTGTCGCACGTACTCGATTGAGCGCCCGCCGGTCGCCGCGATGAGTGATGACCTCGACCGGCTGGCCGCGCTGGCCACATTCCTGCGCGAGCTGGCGCAGGCGCTGCATGTCAGTGGCATGCCTGCGCACGATCTCGAGCGCCATCTGAACGCACTCGGGGAGCGCCTCGGCGTTCGCGTCGAATGTTTCGCCGTGCTCACCATGCTGACGCTGAACATCACCACGGACGACGGCGCACAGCGCGTCGAAATGCTGCGCCTGCGCTTTTACGACTACAACATGGCGCGCCTGATCGCGCTCGAAAAGCTCATTCGCAGTTTGAACGGCGTCGCCAGTGTCGACCGCTGCACAGCGCAACTCAAGGCCATCATGAGCGCGCCACCACTGTGGACCGGCTGGTCCTTCGTGGCCATGGGCTTTCTGCTTTCGGGCTCAGTGGCGATACTTCTGGGTGGCGGCTGGGTCGAGATGTTCTGCGGCGGCCTGGTCGGCATGCTGTTCGTCGGCGGCTATCTCGCGCTGGCCAGGGTGCCGCGCCTCGGCCCGGCGACGCCGGTTATTCTCAGCGCCGGCGCGGCGCTCTGCGCACATGCGCTCGGCATCATCTTTCCGCAGCAGACGCCTTTCGTCACCGCCGTCGCCGGCGTGGTCCTGATTCTCCCCGGCTTTACGCTGACCATCGCCATGTCCGAACTTGCCACGCAGAATCTGCTGTCCGGCACCGGGCGCCTGGCCGGCGTCTTCCTGCTGCTGTTCATGATGGGAGCGGGACTGGTGATCGGCGAGCAAATCGGCCAGCACCTCGTTCCCGCGCACAGCACCGGCACCGCGGCTGGCTTGCCGGCCTGGGTCATCTGGCCGGCGATCGCTGCCCTCGGGGTTTCGATGCTCGGCGTGCTGCAGGCGCCGCTGCGTGCCGTTCATGTCCTCGTCGGCGGCAGCCTGCTGGCCTGGGCGGTGTTTTCGCCGGTCGCGGCGGTACTCGGCAACGTCGTCGGCGCTTTTGTCGGTGCGCTCGCCGTCGCCAGCGCCGGACATGTCTATACTTATCTTTCGGGACAGCCCGATATCCTGGTGAAAATTCCGGGCCTGATCGTCCTGGTTCCCGGCAGCATGGGTTTTCGCGGCGTGCATGCGCTGATGGAACAGGACAATGCCAGCGGCGTAACCCTGATGACCAATATGCTGCTGACCGGCGCGGTGCTAGCGGTCGGGCTGCTGCTCGCCGACAGCATTGCGCCGCTACTGTTCGCGCGAGGCGACGACCTTAAGTAAGAGGCCGTAGCTTACGAAGGAGGACTGCGATGCACGACACGACGATGCCCGGTGATTTCATCGATTACTGCGCCAGTTCCGAGTCGAGCGCGGACGACAGTGCCGACTATGAGGGCGATTTCGAGACGGTCGCGCGCTTTCTCGACCCCACCGACGCGCACATCGTGACCGCGTGCCTGGAAGCTGCAGGAATCACCGCCCTCGTCGCTGACGCCAACCTGGTGCAGACCAACGCGCTTTGGGCGATCGCCACCGGCGGCGTGCGCATCCTCGTACCTGCTACGCATGCCGCCGAGGCGAGGCAGGTCATCGCGGCATTCGACCGCGGCGACTTTGCGCTACCCGATGACGACGAGTCCGCCCAATAGCCCACCGCTCCTCATATCAACGCGCCATGCGCCGGCAGCCTGCCCGCGCGCCCTGGAACTTGCCATTGTGTCCGTAGTCAATGCGCTAAGCCGCCGACCTGCGGCAATACAATGCGCAACGGCATCCGCCCATCCGCGCGCTGCGCTCAGGAGGACCGATGCAGCCGACCTCCAAAATTTCGCACAGGCCGGAGTCGAACTTCTGGTATTCCAATCCGACGAAATCTGAACCTGCGCCAGCAGGCGATCGCAGCCGCTTGGCCCTGGGCGGAATTCAGCGCTTTGTCGATGGCGCTCAATATTCGCCGCGATGCGCCGCCTGGCGCGCCGATTTCGGTAGCCTGTCATAATCGGTGTATCCTTGAGTCAGCTAGCCGCTTAACCCGATATCCGGATCGGAGCATGTCCGCAATGCGTTTTGTCGACCCAGATCGTTACTCCGCACTAAAAGCAACAGGCAAGCTCCCGTCACCGAAGGGCGTCGCGGTTTCGATCATCAAGCTCTTGCAGCGCGACGATTTTCGCATCGCCGACCTGGTGCAACTCGTCCAGTCGGACCCGGCCATTGCCGGACGCATTCTCTATTTCGCCAATGCCGCCGCCTTTGGCCGGTCGCGGCCGATCGCTTCCTTGCAGCGGGCAATCGTCGCGCTCGGATCGTTCCGCGTGCGCGACCTCGTCATCGGCCTCTCGGTCATGCACAGCCACAAGAGCGGACTGTGTGCGGGTTTCGATTATGAGAACTTCTGGGGACACTCGCTGGCCACCGGCATCGCCTGCCAGGAACTTGCGCAATTCGCCCAGATTTCAAGCGAGGAAATATTCACCATCGGTCTGCTGGCGCGCATCGGCGAACTGGCGCTGGCTTCGCTCTTCCCCGACGAGTACTCCGAAATCCTGCTGGCCACCCGCGAGCGCCGCGACGAAATCGCCGCGCTCGAGCAGCAACGTTTCGGCATGGATCATCTCGAGTTGGGCGCGACGCTGCTCGATGAATGGGGTCTGCCCGACGTACTCATTCAGGCGGCTTACCATCACGAAAGCCCGGATACGGCCGGTTTTGCCGACGGCTCCCGGGTGCAGACGCTGACCCATTCGTTGAGCTTTGCCAGTTCGCTTGCGCATCTGTGCATGGTTGACGAGGCATCGCGCTGGAGCTTGCTGCCCGCCCTGCTCGCCCGCGCGGCGCGCCTGGGCATCGGCGGCGATGCGCTCAGCGAACTCGTCGATCGCATGGTCGCGCGCTGGCGCGAATGGGGCGCCAAGCTGCAGGTGCGCACCCAGGATATTCCGCCGTTCGCGCAAATCCTTGCCGCCAGCCCGCCGGTCCGGCACATGGGTAGCGCCGCGGACAGCGAGAACCGGCGTGTCCGTTCGCCGGCGATGCACGTCCAATTGATCGGCATCCCGATGGCCGAATTGAAGCCGCTGATGCAGCAGATCGAGGAACTTGGCCACCAGCCGGTGCTGATCGACGACACACCGGAAGACTTGATACAAGCCCTGCGCCGGCCGGCGCAAATCATCATTGCCGACATGTCGCTGCCGGGAATGAAGGTGGCCGACTTTTGCCGCAACCTGCGGCAAACGCCGACCGGCAAGGAAAGCTACGCTTTGCTGCTGGCCTCGCCCGACAACGAGAGCCGCATTCTCGAAGCCATAGAAGCCGGCGCCGACGATGTGCTGCTCAAACCGCTCAACGTCCAAACTTTGCGCGTGCATCTCAATATGGCGGCGCGCATGCTGCTGCTCAGGGAAGAAATGCATCGCGAGCGCATCGGCATCATGCGTTCGACCGATGAATTCGCCGTCGCCCAGAAGCGGCTATTGCAGGACGCCTTGACCGACACCCTGACGCAGCTTCCCAACCGCCGCAACGGCGAGGATTTTCTCGCTTCGGAATGGATATTCGCGCAATCGAGCGGCGCGTCGCTGGCCTGTCTGATGCTCGACATCGATCACTTCAAGCTGATCAACGACAAGTACGGTCATGCGGCCGGCGACGCGGTTCTGCGCCAGCTCGCCGACATCCTCAAGCGCACCTCGCGCGCCGAGGACATGGTTTTCCGCTATGGCGGCGAGGAGTTTGCCGCCATCCTGACCAACACCAATCTGCGCGTCGCCACCCAGGTCGGCGAACGCATCCGGGCGCTGGTCGAAAAAGCCGAGTTCGTCTGGGAAGGACAGCACATCCCGGTCACCCTGAGCGTCGGTGTAGCCATCACGACCGGACGCGAAGCCGACAGCCTGGCGCTGATCAAGGCCGCCGACGCGGCGCTCTACAAGGCCAAGGAGAGCGGTCGCAACCGCGTCGTGGCGGCTTAGGCGGCGACCGGGAAAAGCTTACTCGCCGAGCCGGTTCTTCTCGTCCACCACACGCACCGATTCCCCGTCGATGACCTCGCCGGAGGCGGCCGGTTCAGGAGCCCGAGGCGCGGCCTCCTGCGCACGCATCCGTTCGCGTATCTGCTGGCGCAAAGCGCGCGTCTTCCACAGGAAATACAGCCACAGGACGAGACCGGCGATGGCCACGCCGGCGAATATGACAATCGAGAACATGAAGGCGGCGGCCAGCGCCAGCAGCCCGACCAAGACCGCCAGTACGCGCGCCAGCAGAGTCTGAGGTTGCCGGCCTGCCGGATCAAAGTTGATATTCATCGTCTGCTCCGGGGCCGGCCATTGCCATATCGACCGCTTTCTTGGTGAGTTGTGAAGCGAAAAGCTCTATGAAATCGTATTCGTATTGGCGAATGTAAGTCCCGCGCCGCAAGCCGATGCGCGTGGTGTTCGAGCCGAACAGATGCCCGGCGTCGAGCGCCTGCAGACCGGTATCGCGGACCGGATCATAAGCCATGCGGGCGATGATGCCCAGCCCCAGCCCGAGGCTGACGTAGGTTTTTATGACGTCGGCGTCAATGGCCGCGAGCACGACGTTTGGTGTCAGCTGCGCGCGCTCGAAGGCCTTGTTGATCAGCGAACGGCCGGCGAATGCCGGGTCGTAGGTGATCAGCGGCCATTTGGCCAGCGCCGCCAGCGACAAGGTCTTTTCGGCGAGGATAGCATGCCCGTCGGGCGCGATCACGCAATGCTCCCACTGATAGCACGGCAGCATGACCAGTTGCGGATACTGGTCAAGCGCTTCGGTGGCGATGGCGATTCCAGCCTCGCCCTTGATCGTCCATTCGGCGATCTGCGTCGGACTGCCCTGGTGCATCGACAGGCGGACCTTCGGATGGCGCTCGATGAAACTTTTGACGACATAGGGCAACGCGTAGCGCGCCTGCGTGTGCGTGGTGGCAATCACCAGGCTGCCGGAATCGCCGCCTGCATACTCCTCTCCCACTCGTTTGATGTTGTCGGCTTCACGCAGCATACGCTCGGCGATTTCAAGAACGCGTTTGCCCGGCTCGGTGATCGCCGTCAGTCGCTTGCCGCTGCGCTCGAAAACGATAACGCCAAGTTCGTCCTCGAGCAGCTTGATCTGCTTCGAGACCCCGGGTTGCGAAGTGTAGAGCGCCTCGGCAGCCTCGGACACGTTGAGGCCAGAGCGCGCCACTTCAACGAGATAGCGTAGCTGCTGTAATTTCATGGGAAGCCTAAATAACGAATAGTTCTAGCAATCTAACTGAATAGTCTTTTTCTCTCAAGCCCTCGCTTGCTACCATTCGGACTCTTCGCTTCTTGGTGACGGTTCATGGACTGGCTCTACACACTCTCAGGCTTCGTTGTCGGCGCCATCGTCGGACTCACCGGCGTTGGCGGCGGTTCGTTGATGACGCCGCTGCTGGTCCTCATTTTCGGCATCCATCCGGCGACCGCGGTCGGCACCGATCTGCTTTACGCCGCGATCACCAAGGCTGGCGGCACCAGCGTGCACGCCAGGAAAGGGCACGTCGATTGGCGCATCACCGGTCTGTTGGCCGCCGGCAGCATACCGGCATCGCTTCTGACAATCTGGGCGCTGTCATTGCTGCCGAAGCAGAGTGCGGCGGTGACGCACATCATCTCCCTCTCACTTGGCGTGGCCCTGGTGCTGACCGCCTGCGCCATTGTCTTTCGCCAGAACCTCCAGCGCTACGCTCTGGCGCACGCCCAAGACGCCGCACACACCGAACTCCAGGCGCCGATCACCGTCGCCACCGGCGTTTTACTCGGTATATTGGTCACCGTTTCCTCAGTCGGTGCCGGCGCCCTCGGGGTGGCGGTACTTTTCTTCCTCTACCCCAAACTACCCGCAATTCGTATCGTCGGCAGCGACCTTGCCCATGCCGTTCCGCTGACGCTGATTGCCGGACTCGGCCACTGGGCCATCGGCAGCGTCGATTGGTCCCTGCTGGTTAGCCTGCTGCTCGGCTCCCTCCCCGGAATCTGGCTCGGCAGCCACGCCTCGGCCCGCGTCCCCGAACGCTTTTTGCGCCCCCTTCTGGCCAGCATGCTGGTGCTGATCGGCGGCAAACTGATTGCGCTGTAAAAAGGAACACCATGTATCGCTACGATCGCATTGACCAACAAATGATCGACGAGCGCGTCGCGCAGTACCGCGACCAGATCGCCCGCAACCTCGCTGGCGAGATCTCTGACGACGAATTGCGCCCGCTGCGCCTGCAAAACGGCCTGTACATCCAGCGCCACGGCCCGATGCTGCGCATCGCCATCCCGTACGGGGCCCTTGCGGCGGCTCAGTTGCGCAAACTCGCCGAAATTTCCCGTCGCTATGACCGCAGCATAGGGCATTTCACGACGCGCCAGAACATGCAACTCAACTGGCCGAAATTCGAAGAGACCCCGGAGATCCTCGGCGAACTCGCGACAGTTGAAATGCACGCCGTGCAGACCTCAGGCAACTGCGTACGTAACATCACGACCGACCCCTTTGCCGGCGTCGCTCCCGACGAATTGACCGACCCGCGGCCTTATTGCGAAGTCCTGCGGCAGTGGTCGACCTTCCACCCGGAATTCGCCTTTCTGCCGCGCAAGTTCAAGATCGCCGTCACGGCGGCGACGGACGACCGGGCTGTCATTCGCGCCCACGATGTCGGGCTGGAAATCGTCAGGAACGCGGACGGCGAAATCGGCGCCCGCGTCTTTGCCGGCGGCGGCATGGGCCGCACGCCGGTGATCGGCAAGGTGGTTCGCGAATTCCTGCCGCGCCGGCATCTGCTCTCCTACCTCGATGCGCTGCTGCGCGTCTACAACCGTTACGGCCGGCGCGACAATATCTACAAGGCGCGCATCAAGATTCTCGTCAATGCCCTCGGCATCGAAGAGTTCGCGCGCCAGGTCGAAGCAGAGTGGGAACACCTCGAGGACGGCCCGACGACGCTGACCGACGCGGAATTCGACCGCATCGCCCGCCATTTCGCGCCGCCCGCTTACGAATCGCTGCCTGGCGACGACACCGCGTTCGCCGCTGCCGTCGCCAGTGACAAGGCCTTTGCCGCCTGGGTCAAACGCTGCGTGCACCCGCACAAGGTGCCGGGCTATGCGGCCATCACGCTGTCGCTCAAGGCTCCTGGCGCTGCGCCCGGCGACATCACCGACCAGCAGATGGAAGTCGTCGCCGACCTCGCCGACCGTTACAGTTTCGGCGAACTGCGTGTCACGCACGAGCAGAACGTCGTGCTTGCCGACGTGCGCCGGCGCGACCTTTTCGACCTGTGGCAGATCGCCCGCGCCAACCGCCTGGCGACCGCCAATATCGGCCTCCTGACCGACATGATCTGCTGCCCCGGCGGCGATCTCTGCTCGCTCGCCAACGCGCGCTCGGTGCCGATCGCCGACGCAATCAACCAGAAATTCGACGATCTCGATTATGTCCATGACATCGGCGACCTCTCGGTGAATATTTCGGGCTGCATGAATTCCTGCGGCCATCACCACGTCGCCAATATCGGCATCCTCGGCGTCGACAAGAATGGCGAGGAGTGGTACCAGATCACCGTCGGCGGCCAGCAGGGCAACGCCACGGCGATCGGCAAGGTGATCGGTCCGTCGTTTTACGCCGAGGAAGTGCCGCCGGTCATCGAGGCGCTGATCGATGTCTACGTCGAACAGCGCAGCGCGAGCGAGCGCTTCATCGACACCTTCGAGCGCATCGGTCTCGAACCCTTCAAGCAGCGCGCCTACGCCGGACACGAAAAACACAAGCCGGCCAGAAGCGCGGCCGAACAAGTCAGCGCGGAGGCGCAAGTTCAACATGTCTAAGGTCATCAAGAACGAGCGCATCGTCGAGGACCACTGGCAAGTCGTCAAACTGGCCGAGGGCCAAACGCCAGAGACGCTCGATCTGACCGGCGAGGTACTCATCGTGCCGCTCGCCGTGTGGCTCGCGCGCAAGGACGAAATCATCACGCGCAGCAAGCCGATCGGTGTTTGGCTCGACGGCAACGAGGGACCGGAAGCGATTGCCGGCGATCTCGAGCACTTCGCGCTTATCGCCGTCAACTTCCCGAAGTTTACCGACGGCCGCGGCTTTTCGATCGCCCGTCTGCTGCGCGAGCGCTATGCCTATCGCGGCGAAATCCGCGCGATCGGCGACGTGCTGCGCGATCAACTGTACTTCATGAAGCGCTGTGGCTTCGATTCCTACGCCGTGCGCGAGGACAAGGACATCGAGAAAGCGCTGGCCGGACTGCGCGCCTTCAGCGAGTCCTACCAGGCGGCGGTCGACCAGCCGCAGCCGCTCTTCCGCCGCCGCTCCGCTTAAGTATGGCCGTCACGATCAACTTGAAGGACCCGGCGCTGCTCGATGCGCTGGCCGCGAAAACCGCGAGCGCGGGCGGCCTGCTGCGCTGCGCCGCCGGCGAATTCTCGCCCGCGGTCTTCGCCAACAGCCTCGGCGCCGAAGACATGGTGCTGACCGATCTGATCGTCGGAGAGAAGCTTCCCATTGAAATCTTTTCCCTCGATACCGGCCGCCTGCCACCCGAAACCTACGATCTCATTGCCGCGGTGAAAGCGCATTACGGACTCACCCTCAAACTCTATTACCCGCGCCACGAACTCGTCGAGGGATACACGCGCCAGAACGGCATCAACGCTTTTTACGAATCGGTCGAATTGCGCAAGGGCTGCTGCCATGTGCGCAAGGTCGAGCCGCTGCAACGGGCCCTGGCCGGCAAGAAGGCCTGGATCACCGGACTGCGCGCGCAGCAGTCGGCAACGCGCGAGGGCCTGCCAGTACACGCGTTCGACGCCGGCAACGGCCTGGAGAAATTCAACCCGCTCGCCGACTGGAGCGAAAAGGAAGTGTGGGCCTATATCAAACTCAACGGGGTTCCCTACAACGCACTGCACGACCGCTTCTATCCGAGCATCGGCTGCGCGCCCTGCACGCGTGCGATCACCCCGGGCGAAGACATCCGCTCGGGACGCTGGTGGTGGGAAAACGCCGACACGAAAGAGTGTGGCCTTCATTTGAAGGCCACCCCGTGATCGTCGGCGTTTCGGCGAAGGCTAACCTGGCGCAGCCAGGTTAAGGCGCTATGCGCCGGCCGAAGCCAAAATGCAGCAATCGAAAGAATGCGGATTGCATGTCAAGATGGCTTGATGGCTCTCGAAAGTTTAAAGATGCTTAAGACGACAATAACCCGACAAGCGCTGACCCACCTCGACTGGCTCGAATCCGAAGCCATCCACATCATGCGCGAAGTGGCCGGACAATGCGCCAATCCGGTGCTGCTCTTTTCCGGCGGCAAGGATTCGATCTGCATGCTGCGCATTGCCGAGAAGGCCTTCCGCCCGGGCAAGTTCCCCTTTCCGTTGATGCACATCGATACCGGCCACAATTACAAGGAGGTCATCGATTTTCGCGACCGCCGTGCCGCCGAACTCGGCGAGCGCCTGATCGTACGTTCGGTCGAGGATTCGATGGCGCGCGGCACGGTGGTGCTCAATTCGGACGATGAGTCGCGCAACAAGCACCAGTCGGTGACGCTGCTCGAAGCGATCGCCGAATTCGGCTTCGACGCCTGCATCGGCGGCGCGCGCCGCGACGAGGAAAAGGCCCGCGCCAAGGAACGCATCTTCTCGTTCCGCGACGAATTCGGCCAGTGGGACCCGAAGAACCAGCGCCCGGAACTTTGGGATCTGTACAACGCGCGCAGCTTCAAGGGCGAAAATATTCGTGTATTCCCGATCTCGAACTGGACTGAATTCGACGTCTGGCAATACATCGAACGCGAGCGTCTCGAACTGCCGTCGATTTATTACGCGCACTCGCGGCCCGTCGTTCGCCGGCAAGGCGGCATGCTGCCGGTGACCGCGGTCACGCCGGCCAGACCCGGCGATACGGTCGAAACGGTGCGCGTGCGCTTTCGCACCGTCGGCGACATCACCTGCACGGCGCCGGTCGAATCCGATGCCGACACCATTGCCAAGATCATCGCCGAAACGGCGACGACGACGATCACCGAGCGCGGCGCGACGCGCCTCGACGACCAGACTTCGGACGCGTCGATGGAACAGCGCAAGAAAGAGGGCTACTTCTGATGTCAGCGATTGAGAATATTCCGGGCATGGACAATGGCCTGCTGCGCTTTCTGACCTGCGGCAGCGTCGATGACGGCAAGAGCACGCTGATCGGCCGCCTGCTCTTCGACAGCAAGACCATCCTTGTCGATACCCTGCATGCGATCGAACGCACGTCGAAGAAGCGCGGCCTCGAGGCCATCGATCTCTCGCTGCTCACCGACGGCCTGCAGGCCGAGCGCGAACAGGGAATCACCATCGACGTCGCCTACCGCTATTTCACCACCGGCACGCGCAAGTACATCATCGCCGACGCGCCCGGGCACGAGCAGTACACGCGCAACATGGTCACCGCCGCTTCGACCGCCGACCTGGCGATCATCCTGATCGACGCGCGCAAAGGCGTTCTGACACAGACGCGCCGCCACTCTTACCTCGCCCATCTGGTGAACATACCGCACCTCGTCGTGGCCATCAACAAGATGGACCTCGTCGACTGCTCGCAAACGGTCTTCGAACAGATCATGTCCGATTACCTCGACTTCGCCGCTAAGCTCGGCATTGAGGACGTGCATTTCATTCCGATGTCGGCATTGAACGGCGACATGGTCGTCGATCGCGGCGAGCGTCTTGACTGGTACCAGGGTCCGACGCTGATCGAGCTGCTTGAAGCGGCAAGCGCTTCGCACACGGAGCACGCCGAGGGCTTCCGTTTCCCGGTGCAGTACGTCTGCCGCCCGCAGGACTCCGCCAACCCCGATTTGCACGACTACCGCGGCTTCATGGGCCGGGTCGAATCCGGCGCGGTGGCCGTTGGCGATGCCGTTACCATCCTGCCATCGGGACGCGAATCGCGGGTCAAGGACATCCAGGTCAGCAATCAATCACTGCCGCGAGCCTACGCCGAGCAATCGATCACCTTGCTGCTCGACGACGAAATCGACATTTCGCGCGGCGACATGATCGTGAAAAGCGGAGAACTGCCCAATATCACCAAACAGGTAGACGCCATGCTCTGCTGGCTCTCCGAATCGCCGCTCGATCCGCGCCGCAAGTATCTCATTCGGCACACCACGCGCGAGAGCAAAGCCATGCTCGCCGGCATTGGCTTTCGCATGGACATCAATACCATGGCGCACCAGGCCGCCGAAAAACTGGCGATGAACGATATCGCCCGGGTCAGCCTGAAACTTGCGCAACCGATCTTCGTCGACCCTTACGCAGACAATCGGGCGACCGGGGCATTCATCGTCATCGATGAATCGAGCAACAACACCGTCGGCGCCGGGATGATCCTCTGATTTTCGGAGCCGGGGCTCGCCGCCGATTCGGGCACTTCAGCCCCGCCCGCCACGGATAGACTCCAAAGGCGCCACGTGCGACTCTGGTCGGTGCACCCGAAATATCTCGATCCGCAAGGTCTCGTCGCAGTATGGCGCGAGGCCTTGCTGGCGCGCGCGGTTCTGCGCGGCGAAACGCGCGGCTACCGCCATCACCCGCAGCTACAGCGTTTTCAATCGCAGCCGGCACCCGCTTGCGTCGTCGATCTATACCTGGCTGGCATCCACGCCGAGGCCGTAGCGCGCGGGTATTCCTTCGACCGCGGCAAAATCGGCATGGTCTCGGTGCAGCCCAGAATCGCGGTCACTGCCGGTCAACTTGCGTACGAGTGGCAACATCTGCTGCACAAGCTCGCCCTCCGGACGCCCTCGCTCTATCAGCGGTGGGGCAAGACCGCAGACCCCGATTGCCACCCGCTATTCGAGGTCGTTCCCGGCCCCGTTGCCGATTGGGAGCGAAAGCAGAAACGGTAACGCTGAGACAAAGCTGATCCCATCCCAGCAGCGGATCACCAAGCGGAACTGCAGCAATTGAAGGCACTCTAAACGAGGCATCGACGGGTTGCTGCGTCAGCGAGTATTGTATGCGCCTCCCACGTCGTGCAAGGCCCCGATTCAGTCTTCTATTCCATCATCATCGAGGAATATCAAATGGACAAATCCTTTCAGGATCGCCGCCGTTTTCTGGTCGCCGTCGCGGCAGGCGTCGCGCTCATCGGCATCGTCGCGGGACGCGTGAAATCCAGTTCGGTCAGTGACGAGGTTCCGCAAGCCAGCATCGCCGAGGCGAAAGCGTTGCTGGACGCCGGCGCGACGGTCATCGACGTTCGCGGCCATGAACAGTTTGCCGATCGGCACCTGCCCAACGCGACTCTCATTCCTCTCGATGTTCTGCGGGCCGCTATCCCGGCGTGGCTGCTCGCGGCGAAAACCAGGCCGGTCATTGTTTACTGCAACCGCGGGGCTGGGAGTGGCCCGGCCGCCGCACATTTGCTGCAGGCCGCGGGTTTCGCGCAAGTCGTCAATCTCACGTCGGGGATTGAAGGCTGGGCCGCGGCCGGTATGCCGGTCCAACACGGCTAGCAAAGTCTGCGCCGTGCGTCCAAACCGCCCCGTCCATGGCGATTCGGGTTATCAGGCTCGGCAGTCCGCGAATTGATGGCGAAGGCACGCGTATCGGCACGGTACGCCGCCCGCCCAGAGGCGTTCCAAAAGCCGAATTCGCTGCGCGGAACTGGTACGACGTCTGGTTTCCCGAGCTTGCCCCGCGCCTTGAGACTCTGAAGCTCGGGCATGATGCCAAGTCGCCGCAGCAGTGGGCGGCGTTCGCCGGGAAATACCGGCGCGAGATGTCTCTGCCGCAGGCAAGTCGTGCGCTCGAGTTGCTGGCTGCGCTTTCGCACGAGAGCAACTTTTCGGTCGGTTGCTATTGCCAGGATGTAAGCCGCTGCCATCGATCGATTCTGCGCGAACTTTTTATCGAGAAAGGTGCGAAGGTATTGTGAGCAAGCTTGTGCCTGACGCGAGCGCGGTCCGCGGAGACCGGCCAAATCGGATTCAGCCTCCCCTACTGGATGATTCCGGCGGCTGCCGATTTCGTCGTGCTCTGGGCCGCCGCGCCGTCACTGAGCAGCCTAGGGTTTGCGCTTCGGCCCTTTGCCCAGGCGCAACAAGTGCGTCAGTTCCGGCGCTTGCATCAGCGTAACCCGGCGATCGGCGGCAAAGCGCTGGGCGTTGTCGGTGATGTTGCCGGTGACGACGTAGATCGCCGCCTGCAGTTCCTGCGCGCGCCGAGCGGCATCCAGCTCGCGCAGCGGTTCGATACCGTGGCTCGCCGCTTTCCAGCGCTTGCAGCTGAGCAGCGAGGTACGGCCATCTTTGACGAGCAGGAAATCCGCTGCACCCTCGGTACGGGTAACGATGTAGCCGTCGCGCTCGAGCGCCTTTACCATCAGCTCGGAAAATTCGCGCCAGGACATCGCCGCGATGGCCTCGAGTGTCGCTGCCACGCGTGCCTCGCCCGGCGTGTGCCGTTGTTTCCAGAGGACCATCCCGGTGGTCGCCAGGAAGGGTAGCGCGAAGGACCACGCATAGGGGGCATAGAGGTCGGGAAGAACGAAGCGCGCGAAAAGCCCCAACACGATCGCGATCAAAAGGCTGATCCACCACGGCGCGCGTAGCAGGTAGGCAAACAAGGAATTGTCGGACATCTTGAAGCGCATGGTCATCTTTCGGTTCTATTGCTGTTGGAATTCATGGGCGCCCGGGTCGCAGGCCAGCCCGCCGAAACCAGCCGGTTCGAACGGGCATGCCGCACGGTTTGCCTGCCTTGTCAGAACTTTCAGTCGAGCTTGATGCCGGTACGTGCAATCACCGAGGCCCAGGCCGCGGTTTCGTTCTTGAGCAGCGCCGCGAACTGTTCCGGCGTGCCGCCTGCGGTTTCCGCACCGGCGGCTCGCAACCGCTGCTGCACTTCGGGCATCGCCAGAACCTGCGCTATGGCCTTGTTCAAGCGCTGCACGACTTCCGGCGGCGTATGCGCCGGGGCGAGGAATCCGTTCCAGGTCGTCGCGTCGAAACCCGGATAACCCAGCTCCGCGAGCGTCGGCAATTCGGGCATGGCCACCGAGCGCTTGCCGTTGGACACCGCGAGCAGCTTGATCTTGCCGGTCTTGATCAATGGCTGCACGTTGGACAGCGCAGCAAAAAGCAGGTGCACTTCACCCTTGGACAAGGCCAGCGTCGCTGCCGGTCCGCCATTGTAGGGGATATGCACCATGAAGGTCCCCGATTTCATCTTGAAGAGTTCCATCGACAGGTTCGAGAGCGATCCGATGCCGACGGAAGCGTAGTCGAGGAAGCCGGGTTTGCTCTTGGCCAGGGCGACGAGTTCCTTCACTGAATTCACGTTGAGGTCGGCGCGCACGGCCAGCACGTTGGGCTGGGTCACCGCCAGGATGATGGCCACGAGATCACGGGAGACCTCGTACGGCGGTTTGGGCGAGAGCGACGGGGCGACAGTGAGCGGCCCGTTATAGCCGAGCAGAAAGGTGTGCCCATCATGGGCATTGACAACGGCGTCGACGCCGATGGTCCCGCCGGCGCCCGGCTTGTTATCGACGATGACCGCCTGGCCGATCATCGGGCCAAGCTTTTCGGCGACGACGCGCGCCACGATATCGACCGAACTGCCAGCCGGCGTCGGCACGACAAAGCGCACCGTCCTGCTCGGCCACGCTTCGGCAGCTTGTGCATTGTTGATGGCAAATGCTGAGCACAGCGCCAGCAGGATAAATCGCATCATTGCCGACATGTAAATCGTAGCCCGAACGGATTGGAGACAGATCGACATTCTGCCTAGCGCAGCGCAAAACCGCCAGTATCTTGCGTGGTAGCCGAATACCACGCATCTCCGCCCGCGCGCTTCCCGCTTTAACTGCCGTTACGGCTTCCGCACTGCGCAACGTGCAAGTGTTGTATCGCTGCGAGTCCCGCTTCGCGAACGCCGCCTGCAGAGATATTTTGCACGCAGATATTTCTTCTTGCGTTAGACTCGCGCTGAAGTCGATCCTAAATTCGGCGAGCAATCATTACCTCAGGGAGAAGACTATGCGATCACCCGCACTGCGCCTCGTGCGCAGCATTACCATCTTTTGTCTGCTGACGGCAGGCCTGGCCTGCGCCGCGACCGGCGAAGCGGTCAAAGCGAAGAAATCGGCGATCGACACCGCCATCGGCAAGGAATGCATCTCCTGCCACCGTGACGACAATCCGGGCCTCGTGAGCGAGTGGAAGAAGAGCGAGCACAGTCGCAAGAACGTCGATTGCTACGACTGCCACAAAGCGCAGCAAGGAGAACCCGGCGCCTATGCGCACAAGAAGTACAAGGACCAGCCGGTGTTCATCAGCACGGTCGTTTCGCCGAAGCGGTGCAGCAACTGCCACGCCAAGGAAGTCGAGCAGCAGCAGCCCTCGCACCACGCGAGCGCCGGCCAAATCCTCGCCTCGCTCGACAACATCATGGGCGAAGTCATCGGCGGTCCGGCGGCGGTCAATGCCGGCTGCCTGCAGTGTCACGGCGGCACCGTCAAACTCGACGCCAACAACCATCCGACGCTGCAGACCTGGCCGGACACCGGCATCGGGCGCTTGAATCCCGACGGTTCGTTCGGCTCCTGTTCGGCCTGCCACAGTCGCCACCGCTTCTCCGTGGCGCAGGCCCGCCAGCCGGAAGCCTGCGGCAAATGCCATCTTGGCCCCGACCATCCGCAGAAGGAAGTTTACGAAGAATCGAAACACGGCATCGCCTACCGCGCGCATGTCGACGAAATGAAACTCAAGTCGGAAAAATGGATCGCCGGTGTCACCTATTCCGCCGCGCCGACCTGCGCCACCTGCCACATGAGCGCGACCGAGCGGCAGGAGGTGACGCACGATGTCGGCGACCGCATTTCGTGGACTCTGCGCCCGGCCGTTTCAGCCAAGCTCAATATGGTGCGCACCGACAACAAGAAGGAATTCGACCTGCCGGCCGGTACGCCGCTGCCCAAGGTCGGCGACGAGTTCCGCGGCGCCAGGGTGACCCAGGTCATGCCCTGGGAACAGCGGCGCAAGCAGATGCAGGATGTCTGCAAGGCCTGCCATACGCCGAACACGATCGCCGGTCACTACAAGCAGTTCGACGACGTCGTCGATCTCTACAACGACAAGTTCGCCAAACCGCTCGCCGCGGCGATGAAGGAACTGCAGGACAAGGGCTACATCACCGCCGCCCCCTTCGACGAAAAGATCGAATGGACCTGGTGGGAACTGTGGCACCACGAAGGCCGTCGCGCGCGCCACGGTGCGGCGATGAGCGGGCCGGACTACACCTGGTGGCACGGTATTTACGATGTCGCGCAGAACACCTATTTCAGATGGATACCGGAAATGCGTGAAATCGTGCGCAAGAAGGATGGCAACGAGAAATTCGCCGACGAACTGCTGCAGAAGTATTTCAAGCCGATCGACGGCCACGACTGGTATTTCAACGGCATCAGCAAGGAAGCGATCGACAAGGTGCGCCAGGGTTACGAAGAACGTTACGGCAAAGGCGCGCTGAAGTGATCGTCCGCCGCGCCCTGCTGACCGGGGCATTGCTCTGCAGTTTTGCGGCCGCGGCCGGGTCGGCGAGCCCGCTCGTCGACGAGGCCGACCGGCTTTGGGCTGAAGGCAAGCTGCCGCAGGCGCAAGCGCGTTTTGAAGCAGCGGTCGCGGCGGAGCCAAACACAACCGCCGTCCGCCTGCGCCTTGCCGGTTTCCAACTCGCGCAGCAGCAGACGTCGGCGAGCATCGCCAATTACCAGCAAGCAATCAGCCAGGAACCCACGAACAGCAAGGCCTGGATCGGACTGGGCCTGGCCTACCTGCACAGTGGCCAGCGCAACCTGGCGCGCGCGGCTTTCGCCGAAGCCGTTCGCGTCGACCCCTCGCGTGAGGAGAAGATCGCGCCGCTGATCGCGAAGCTCGACGCGTCTTAGGTCAATTGCCGCGCCGACGCCTGGCTTCGTACAGGCAGACGCCGGTGGCCACCGAGACATTGAGACTCTGCACCGAACCGAGCATCGGAATGGTCACCAGCTGGTCACAGGTCTCGCGAGTCAGGCGACGCATGCCGTCGCCTTCGGCCCCCATCACCCAGGCCGTGGCCACCGGCCACTGCGCGCTGTACAGATCGTCCTTGGCGTCGGCATCGGTGCCGATCAGCCAGATTTCGCGCTCCTTCAATTCGCGCAGCGTGCGCGCGAGGTTGGTCACGGTGATGTATGGCACGCTCTCCGCCGCGCCACTCGCCACCTTGATCGCCGTTTGCGTCAGGCCGACCGCCCTGTCCTTGGGCGCGATCACAGCGTGCGCGCCCACCGCATCGGCGACGCGCAGGCAGGCGCCGAGATTGTGAGGATCCTGAATGCCGTCAAGTACCAGCAGAAAAGCCGGCTCCTCGAGGGTATCGAGGACATCGTCGAGCGTGATATGACGCGATTCACCCGATACCTTGGCGACCACGCCCTGATGCCGGCTCGCGCCGCCGGCCATGCCCTCGAGGCGTTTGGCGTCGACCGGAACGACGCGCACCGAGTGCAGCTCGGCATGGCGCATCAAATCACGCACGCGCGCATCGTGGCGCCCGGTGTCGATGAAGATCTCGAGAATGGCGTCGGGCTGATGCCGCAGCTTGGCGATGATCGAATGGAAGCCGTGGATGAAACTGATCTGGGACATGAATTGATCTCGAAGCGGGAAATTGGTTTTGCCCCACGACGCGAAAAACGGTGCGCAGCGAGGCGCAGGATATCAGTGACGCGTCTTCTTCAACAATGAAGCTCTGCCGGCGTCCGCCTCAAGCGGTTTGTGCGCCGGCTTGGAGAAGGGCGTCGCCTCGAGCCGCGGAGCCGGCGCCTGGCGCGCCACCGGCGTCTCGGCCAGAACGAAATCGATGCGCCCGGTTTCCAGGTCGGCGCGCACCAGCTTGACCTGCAGGCGGTCGCCGAGTCGATAGCGCTGGCCGCTGCGCTCGCCGAGCATCTGGTGCTTGACGTTGTCGAACTGGAAGTAATCCTCGCCGAGTTCGGAGACGTGCACCAGGCCTTCGACATAAACGGAATCGAGGGCGACAAAAACGCCGAAGGGCACGACGGCGGCGATCGTCCCCTCGAACTCCTCGCCGATGCGGTCGCGCATGTAGTAGCACTTGAGCCAGTTGTTGACGTCGCGCGTGGCTTCGTCGGCACGCCGCTCGGTCATCGAGCAGTGCATGCCGATTTCGTCCCACTTCCCCGGCGAATAGCGCCCGCCTTCGAGCACGGCCTTGATCGAGCGATGCACGAGCAGGTCGGGATAGCGCCGGATCGGCGAAGTGAAATGCGTGTAGTGTTCATACGACAGGCCGAAGTGGCCGACGTTGTCGGGACTGTACATGGCCTGGCGCAGCGAGCGCAGCATCACCGTTTGCAGCAGCTGGGCGTCGGGGCGCGGCTTGATCCGCTCGAGCAGCGCCGCATAGTCTTTCGCCGTAGGGCTCTCGCCACCGGGCAGGCCGAGGCCGAACTCCTTGAGGAAGCTGCGCAAGGCTTCAAGCTTCTCCGGCGTCGGGCCTTCGTGCACACGGTAGAGGCAGGGCTGCTTGTGCGCCTGCAGAAAGTCTGAGGCGCAGACGTTGGCGGCCAGCATGCATTCCTCGATCAGGCGGTGGGCATCGTTGCGATGTACCGGAACGATGTTGTCGATCTTGCCCTGATCGTTGAACAGCATCATCGTCTCTATCGTTTCGAAATCGATCGCGCCGCGTTTGTGCCGCGCCTTGAGCAGCACCTGGAACAGCGCGTAGAGGGCGTGCAGCTGCGGCTGCAACGCGCGGTGCACCTCGGTCTCCGGCATCGCTGCCTGCGACAGCCAGCCCCAGACCTGGTTGTAGGTCAGGCGCGCGCGCGAAACGAAAACTGCCGGATAAAAGGCATAAGCCCTGATCTCGCCACTGCTGCCGATATCCATGTCGCAGACCATGGCCAGGCGCTCGACGTCGGGATTCAATGAACACAGACCGTTGGAGAGTTTTTCCGGCAGCATCGGGATCACCCGCCGCGGGAAGTAGACCGAATTGCCGCGCTCCAGCGCATCGTCGTCGAGCGCCATCCCCGGTCGCACATAGTAACTGACGTCGGCAATGGCGACGACCAGCCGCCAGCTGCGGCCTTTCTTCTCGGCAAATACAGCGTCATCGAAATCCCTGGCCGTCTCGCCGTCGATGGTGACAAGCGGCAGATCGCGAATGTCTTTGCGGCCGGCCCAGTCGGATTTCTTCACCTTGTCGGCCAGAGCCCTGGTCTCGTCCGCAGCCTTGGACGAGAACTCGAACGGCAGATCGTGCTTGCGCAACACAATCTCGATTTCCATGCCCGGATCGGCGTAGTTTCCGAGCACTTCGACGATGCGCCCGATCGGCTGCGCATGGCGGCTCGGTTGCTCGATGATTTCGACGATGACCACCTGACCGGCCTTGACCTTGGTCTTTTTTTCCGGCGCGACGAGAATGTCCTGATTGATGCGCCGGTTCTCGGGAACGACAACGGTAATCCCATGCTCGATCAGTACCCGGCCGACAACGCGGCTGTTGGCCCGCTCGAGGACTTCGACGATGGCGCCCTCCTGCCGCCCCTTGCGATCGACCCCGATAACGCGGGCCAGCGCCCGGTCGCGATGCAGCACCTTGGTCATCTGCTTGGCATCGAGGAAGAGATCATCACCGCCATCGTCCGGAACGAGGAAGCCGTAGCCGTCGGCATGGCCTTCAACGCGCCCGGCAATGAGGCTCGCATGCTCGGGAACGATGTAGGCGCCCTTGCGGTTGCGCATCAGTTGCGCTTCGCGTTCCATCGCCGCGAGACGGCGCTGGAACATTTCAAATTCGCCCTTATTGATGTCGAGCAAGTCGCACAGCAGTTCGAAACTCACGGGCTTGCCCTGCTCCTCGACGATTTGCAGGACATATTCACGCGATGGCAGTGGCTCATCGTATTTGGCCATTTCGCGCTCCAGATGCGGGTCTTTCTTTCTTGTTCGCGAAAGTTTTTTGATTGACATTTTCTGATGTTCCTTTAGAATTCGGCCTTCTCTGGAAATGCCCAGGTGGCGAAATTGGTAGACGCGCCAGGTTCAGGTCCTGGTGGTGGCAACACTGTGGGGGTTCGAGTCCCTTCCTGGGCACCAAGATAGCAATTACAACAATATTGAGACACCCTCAAGACCCGCATGGCTCAAAGCCCTGCGGGTTTTTTCTTGGGTTGCCCCGGCATTCGGCGTTGACGGGACTGCGGCTCAAAGATAGCGTGCGGCATCGGCGAAGTTCATTTTGACCGCGGGCAATTCGGAACGTGCAACACGCGCCAACACGAATGCTCTTTGCAAGTGCGGCTCGCCCATTAACTCAGCGAGCGAAAAACTGACGTCGGCGGCAACATCGCCGTTCGTCGCATCGACGACAATATTCATCGTGCTCAGCCGCAACTGCCGGGCCTCGATACGCAGATAGCGTTCGGGATGTTCAAGCACCTCGCGCAATACCTCGAGTTCGGCCTCGAGAACGGATTGCGCGCTGCCCATCGCCTCAAATTCGTGTTCGTTGTCGAGCAGCCGGGCCGCGAGCTCTTGCTCTGCACCCGAGTTCGCTGGTGCCGCGGCGAATAGCGAGCCAAGGCCGGGGCCCTGCTGCTGCAGCAAGCGCAGGCGTGCGCGAACCAGGGTGCGGTTTTCCTCGAGTTCACGGCGTTCGCTGCGCTCGGCGCCGATCTCCGCGAGCGCTTGCGCCACCAGATACTCGAAAGCCTGCGTGGCGAGCAGATGGCGAACTTCCGCATCCTCGTGACCGCAAATGCGCGCCTGATGGTCGGAGAAGGTGACGGCCGTCTGCGCATGATCGCGCTGCATGACATCGCCCTGCAATGACAGGCCAAACACCAAACGCTTGCTCATCGTCGCGGCAAGGACAAAACTCGCCGCATCGAGTCCGGGAAACTTGTCGAAAAGTGTGCGCAGATTGTGCGAGCGCCCGAGGATGTCGGGAATATCCGGGGCCGCGGCAAAGAAGGCACGCAGCAAGGGTTCGCCAGCCCAGCGCGCGGCCGCGACCTCGATCGGCGGCGGCAGCGAAAGTGTCAAGGCGCGCAAATAAGCGATACTCGCTTCGACCGCTGGCCCCAGGCGCTCCTGGTAGGACGGCAAGAACTTCAAGCGCGGATTGGTCAGCGTGACCGCCCTGTCGATTGCCCGCATAATTGTTTCCGCGGATCGGCGATCGACGTCGAGTGGCGATGGCCGGTTCTTGAACCAGTCGAGGATAGCCATCAACTACTCCGCCCGGGGGCGGCAGCAGCTTGTCGCCGTCATGACACGGCCAGGGATCGCGGCGTCCGCCGGATCAAGCGAAGGGATGACGACGTAGTATCGTTTCATCGCGCTCCGGCCCAGTCGATATGATATCGATGGGAATTTCGCATAAAGCTTCAATACGCGCTAGATACGCTTGGGCCTCTTGCGGCAAGGCTTGCTGCGTCGTCGCACCGACCGTCGAAACGCTCCAGCCAGGCAGGGTTTCAAGAACGGGCCGGCAATCGGTAACCTCGTCGGACCCCATCGGCAGCAGATCGATACGCTTGCCATTGAGCTCGTAAGCCGTGCAGATCTTCAATTCGGATAGACCATCGAGGACGTCGAGCTTGGTGATGCACAAGCCGGTTACGCCGTTGATCTGGATCGAGCGCTTGAGCGCGGGTATATCGAACCAGCCGCATCGGCGCTTACGCCCGGTCACCGTGCCGAACTCGCGGCCTTTTTGTGACATCTGGTGGCCGGGGAGGCCCACGGTCTCGATGTCGAGCTCGCTCGGAAAAGGGCCGCCGCCAACGCGGGTGCAGTAAGCCTTGGTAATGCCCAGCACATAATGCAGCATCCCCGGCCCGATCCCGGCGCCGGCCGACGCCTGGCCGGCGACGCAGTTCGACGAGGTCACGAAGGGGTAAGTCCCGTGGTCGATATCCAGCAAGGCGCCCTGGGCGCCTTCGAATAACAGGTTGTCGCCGGCCTTGTTGGCGGCGTGCAGGGCGGCCGAAACGTCACAGACCATCGGCTTGATCTTTCCCGCGTCGGACATGGCCTGCGCCAGCACACTCGAGTAATCGACTGCCTGCCCTTCGAAAAACCGGGTCAGAACAAAGTTGTGGTACTCGAGGTTTTCCCTGAGCTTTTCGGCAAAACGCTCGGGGTGGAAGAGGTCATAAACATGCAGCGCGCGGCGTGCCACCTTGTCTTCATAGCTCGGGCCTATGCCCTTGCCGGTCGTGCCTATCCTCGTGCCGGCGCTCTTCGCCGCTTCGCGCGCGCGATCGAGCGCCGAGTGGTAGCCGAGGATCAGCGGGCAGCCCGGACTGATCTTGAGGCGCGAGCGCACCTCGATGCCACCGGTTTCAAGTTCATTGATTTCGGATAGCAAATGGTGCGTGTCGAGCACGACGCCGTTGCCGATATAACAATTGATCCCCGCGCGGACGATGCCCGAGGGGACCAGATTGAGCTTGTACACCTTATCGCCGACGACCAGCGTGTGGCCGGCGTTGTGACCACCTTGAAAACGCACCACGCCCTTCGCGTGATCGGTCAGCCAGTCAACGATCTTCCCCTTGCCCTCATCGCCCCATTGTGTACCTACCACCACCACATTTCTTGCCATTTTAATTTCCGTTCAATGCTTGAATAACCCATTGCCCCTGGCTTTCGATCAGCTGCCGGTCGCACCGCGGTCCCTCGCTGCCCGACTCTCCAGGCAGGAGTTCAACGACGACTTCACCTTGTTCGCGCAAGGCTGCAACGCGCGCCGCCAGGGCGCAATTCACGGCAGCATTGGGAGACGACGACGCATAGGGCGCAAGAATCGCACCGGTCGCCTTGCCGTTGGTCGCCAGGCGGGCAACTTCGCGCAGATCCATTGAAAAACCGGTGGCCGGCCGCGAGCGGCCAAAGTCCTTGCCGACGCCGTCATAACGCCCGCCAAGCGCGATCGCGCTGGGAAACCCGGGGTAATAGGCGGCGAAAACCACGCCATTGTGATAGTGATAGCCGCGCAGATCCGCCAGATCGAATGATAACGGCAAGTCCGGCATGGCTTCGCGCAGCTCCTGCATCGTGGCCAGCGCCGATGCGATCTCGGGCAGCTCCGGCAGTTCGCGCGCGGCAGTTTGCAACAACTCCGCGCCACCGTAAAGTTCCGGCAGACGCAGAAGGGCGCTGCGATAAGGCTCGGCGATCCCGGCGCAACATTCGCGCAGACTCGGAATATCCTTGACGCGCAGGTACTGGAGAATGGCCGCTTCCGCTCGACCATCGAGGCCAGCGGCCCGCGCCAGTGCGCGAAACACGCCGACGTGCCCGATATCGATGCGCGAGGCGGGCGTTCCCGCGGTCGCTAGCGCCGCCGCGAGCAGGCGTATGGCTTCGAGGTCGGCTTCGATGCCGGCGTAGCCGTAGAGCTCGGCGCCCAGTTGAATCGGCTCGCGGCTCGCTCCCAGCGAGGCCGGCAAGGTATGCAGGATGCTGCCGCAGTAACACAGGCGGGTGACCGCCTGGCGATTGAGCAGATGCGCGTCGATGCGCGCCACCTGCGGCGTCATGTCGGCACGCAGGCCGAGCGTGCGGCCGGAGAGCTGGTCGACCAACTTGAAGGTGCGCAGCGTCAGGTCGGAACCCGTTCCGGTGAGCAGCGAATCGAGGTATTCGAGCAGCGGCGGCATGACAAGCTCATAACCATGGACGCGGAACAGGTCAAGCAGGGCGCGGCGCAGGCGTTCGACACGGACCGCCTCCTGCGGCAGCGCGTCAGCCAGGTATTCGGGCAATAGCCAGTTCATCGGAAGATCATCAACAATATAATTCCGGCCAGCATCGAAGTCAGACCAATAAACCGGATCTGTCCGTCGGTGAGTTTTATCAATCGGCGAAAGGTCTCGCGCCAGGTGCCAGGCGACAGGAAGGGCACAATCCCTTCCAGCACCAGCATCAGCGCGAAAGCAACGAGCAGACTTTTGGTCATTTACCCGCTTTGTCGCTGCTGCGTCCGACGCTCTTCATGTACTTGAAGAAATCTGAACCGGGCTCGACGACAATAACGTCCGACTTGCTCTTGAAACTGTTGCGATAGGCCTCGAGGCTGCGATAGAAGGCATAAAACTCGGGATTCTGGCTGAAAGCCTGGGCATAGGTCGCGGTCGCCTTGGCGTCGCCCTCCCCCTTCACCTTCTGGGCTTCGCGATAGGCTTCAGCGACGATCACCTCGCGCTGCTTGTCGGCATCGGCGCGGATTTTCTCCGATTCGGCGAAACCTTCGGAACGCAGCTGGTTGGCCACGCGTTTGCGTTCGGCTTCCATGCGCCGGTAGACCGACTCGCTGACTTCGGTGGGCAGATCGACGCGCTTGACGCGGACGTCGACGATGTGCACGCCGATCGTGAGCGCGTCGAGGTCGGCCTTCTTGCGCATTTCCTCCATGATCTTGTCGCGCTCACCCGAGACCACCTCGTGGATGGTACGCTTGCCGAATTCTTCGCGCAGTCCGGCGTTGACCGTTTGCGCCAGACGCGTCTTGGCGCGCACCTCGTCACCTTCGACCGAAACGTAGTAAAGGCGCGGGTCGACAATTCGCCACTTGACGAAGGAGTCGACGAGCACGTTCTTCTTTTCCGAGGTGATGAAAAGTTCCGGCTCGGCGGCATCAAGGGTCAGAATCCGTTTGTCAAAGTAGCGAACGTTCTGGATCAGGGGCCACTTGAAGTAAAGCCCTGGAGCGGAGATGACTTCGCGCACTTCGCCCAGTTGGAAAACAATCGCGTATTGCCGCTGATCGACCGTAAAGATCGACGAACCGAGAGCAACTAATACCGCGGCGACGATGGCGGCGGTGAAATTCAAACCGGTTCTCATTAGCGTATCTCCCGATCACGTGAACGCAAGGCGTCGCGCAAACGCGCATCGGGCTTATCCACGACCTGCGGCGGCGCGTCAAGGGCAATTCCCGGCCCCGAACGAACCTGCGCTGGCATTTCTGCGCTGCTGCCGACGCTCTCGGAAGTCCCGGTTAGAGCACCTGCCGCCTGCATCAGCTTGTCGAGCGGAAGATAGAGCAGATTGCCCTGTCCCTTGGCGTCGATCATCACCTTGCTGGTACTCGAATAGACTTGCTGCATCGTTTCAAGATACATGCGCGTGCGCGTCACTTCCGGTGCCTTGGCATATTCGGCGTTGATCTGCTTGAAGCGGCTGGCATCGCCCTCGGCCGTGGCAATCAAACGCTGCTTGTAGCCATCAGCTTCCTGTTTCAGCCGCGCCGCCGTACCCTGCGCCTTCGGCACTACCTCGTTGGCGTAGCCCTGGCCTTCGTTGATCTGGCGTTCGCGGTCCTGGCTGGCTTTCACGGCATCGGCAAAGGCGGCCTGCACCTGTTCGGGCGGCTGGGCGTTCTGCATCGTCACCTTGGAAATCAGGATGCCGGTCTGGTAGCGATCGAGAATCTCCTGCATCAGCGTCGAGGTATTGACCTCGATTTGCCGGCGACCTTCGTAAAGAACGAAGTCCATCTTGTTGCGGCCGACGATCTGGCGAATGGCCGTTTCGGCCACCTGCATTACCGCTTCGTCAGGATTGCGATTATTGAAGATGTAGTCGACCGGATCCTTGAGAATGTATTGCACGGCAAACTGGATATTGATGATGTTTTCGTCATCGGTCAGCATCAGCGCTTCCTTGAGCACCTTGTTCTTTTCGCTGCCGCGATAGCCGATTTCGAGCGTCCGCACGCCGGAAATATTGACCAGTTCGTGCGACTGGATCGGGTAAGGCAGACGCCAGCGCAACCCCGACTCCGTGCTTTCCTTGTACTTGCCGAACTGCAGGACGAGGCCGCGCTGTGAAGCATCGACGATATAGAAGCCGCTGGCCAGCCAGGCCAGCACGATCAAGCCGACGAGCAGACTGATGCCGCCGCCGAGAAACTTCGGGTTGAACTCGGTCGGCGGGCGATCGCCGCCGCCGTTGCCGCCGCCGCGCTTCTTCTCGAACAGGCCGGACAGGCGGCGATTGAGATCGCGCCACATTTCTTCGAGGTCGGGCGGACCCTGATTCGGTCGCTTGCCGCCACCGCTATCATTGCCGCGATTGCCCCATTGCGGGTCGTTGAGCGACATAAGTGCTCCAATGCAAGAAATCATAGGGAAGAATCGGACTCCAAAACAGTATCAGGGTTAGGCAATGCATTATCGGCCAGCCGCCGACCACGCGCATTATGCAGTTTCTCTTGCGCCATCTCGGTCAGTGCATCGCGCAACAGGGGCAAACCGTCCCCGCATTTCGCGCTGACCCGAACCGCCGTGATTCTATCATATTCGTCGCGCTCGACGGCGGCTGGAAGCCCGGTCAGATCCAGTTTGTTGAGCACCAGCAATTGTGGCACCTCGATGGCGCCGATTTCAGCGAGGACCTTGTCGACTTCGGCGATCTGGTCCTCACGCGCCGGGCTCGCCGAATCGACGACGTGCAAGAGCAGATCAGCCTGTGCGGTGGCTTCCAAAGTGGCATGGAAAGCCGCCACTAAGGCATGCGGCAAATCGCGGATAAAGCCGACGGTGTCCGAGAGAACGATGCTGCAACCCTCGCCCAGCCAAAGCTTGCGCGAAGTCGTATCGAGCGTGGCGAACAACTGGTCCGCCGCGTAAGCGCCGGCGTGGGTGAGCCCGTTGAATACGGTGGACTTGCCGGCGTTGGTGTAGCCGACGAGGGAAACGTTGAGCACCTCGGCGCGTCCGCGCGCCTTGCGCTGCACGCCGCGCTGGCGTTCAAGCCTGACCAGCCTGGCCTTGAGCAGTTTGACGCGTTTGCCGAGCAGGCGGCGGTCGGTTTCGAGCTGGGTTTCGCCCGGGCCGCGCAGACCGATCCCGCCTTTTTGCCGCTCGAGGTGAGTCCAGCCGCGGACCAGCCGGGTCGCCATGTGATCGAGTTGCGCGAGTTCCACCTGCAGTTTGCCTTCGGAACTCTGGGCGCGCTGCGCGAAGATGTCGAGAATCAGGCTGGTGCGGTCGATGACGCGGCATTGCAGCACGCGTTCGAGATTGCGTTCCTGGCCTGGCGACAGCGCGTGATTGAAAATGACCAGATCGGCGCCCTGCGCGGCGAGTTCGGCGCCAATTTCCTGCACCTTGCCCTTGCCGGCATAGGTCGCCGCGTCCGGCCCATGGCGCTTGCCATAGACTTCGGCGCAGACTAGCGCACCCGCCGAAGCGGCGAGCAGCCGAACTTCGGCGAGTTGTTCGCTGATATCGGCGACACCAAAATCGAGCTGGACGATGACCGCGCGTTCACCAGCGGCGGGGCGCTCAAACATGCCGGCAATTTACCAGAGGGCGCCTGGCCGAACCGAACGCTTGCCACAACCGGCCGACAAAAAACCAGGCCAGGAAACCGACAACGAACTGCGCCGACAAATATGCCAATTGCGTGTCAACGGCAGCGCGTCTCAGGCTTCGTCGCTGTCATCCTGCTGGACACTGACCGGCCGCGAAGGCACCACTGTCGAAATGGCGTGTTTATATACCATTTGCGTAACGGTGTTCTTGAGCAGCACGACATACTGGTCGAAAGATTCGACCTGGCCTTGCAGTTTTATGCCATTGACCAGATAAATCGAGACCGGCACATGCTCGCGGCGCAGCACATTGAGGAACGGGTCTTGTAACAGTTGCCCTTTATTGCTCATGGTTAAGCTCCATGTTTCGTAGTTGTTGCGGCTACCTAGCTTAATTGATTTTTCTTCCGTTTGCCATACCGGATTGGAAACAGCAATCACGCCGGGCTTCAAAATTCGCCGCAGAGGTGCGAAGGCACCGAGCTAGGACAATGGCCGTGAAAAGAAGTGCAGAATAAGTTGCGAATCGCCGCTGATTTCTGCTCTTCTTTTCGATTTTCCCTTGTCCTTGGCCTGCCTATGCAATTGTCCTGACAAGGAAATCAGGCCGCCGGCGGTTTGGGTTTTGGCCGCGGCTTTGGGCTGGGTTTCGCGCCGGCCTCGGGTTTGGAGGACGGCACGGCCCTCGGCCGCGGCTTTTCTTCGGCTTTTGGCTTACGCCGGTTTTGCTCCGGTTTCTTGCGATCGGCGAAAGGGTTCTGCGAGACATTGAACTGGATACGCAGCGGCGTGCCATGCAATTTGAAGACGTCACGGAACACGTGCTCGAGATAGCGTCGATACGCGTCCGGCAGCTTGTCGAGCGCATTGCCGTGGATCACGATGACAGGGGGATTGCGGCCGCCTTGATGCGCATAGCGCAGCTTGGGACGGAAGATGCCGCTGCGCGGCGGCGATTGCCTGGCCACCGCGTCGATCAGTGTGCGGGTCAATTGCGGCGTCGACAGGTCGGCTATGGCCGCCTTGTAGGCCGCATCGACCGAACGAAAGACGGCGCCCAGGCCCTGTCCCTTGAGCGCCGAGACATAGTGGAAGTCGGAAAAATCGAGAAACTTGAGC
The DNA here is from genome assembly GCA_903886975.1 of uncultured beta proteobacterium. GTDB lineage: Bacteria > Pseudomonadota > Gammaproteobacteria > Burkholderiales > Rhodocyclaceae > Propionivibrio. The sequence goes on along the minus strand of CAISOB010000071.1, from coordinate 18,212 downwards.
TTGGCTTCGAGATCGCTCTTGAGTTGATCACGCACGTAGGAATCAAGGCCGTCCCATTTATTCACGGCGACAACCAGCGCGCGGCCCGATTCGACGACGAAGCCGGCGATATGCGCGTCCTGATCGGAGATATCCTGCTGGGCATCGAGCACCAGGATCACCACGTGCGCATCCTCGATCGATTGCAGCGTCTTGATCACCGAGAATTTTTCCAGGGTTTCGAAAACCTTGCCCTTGCGCCGCAGCCCGGCCGTGTCGATCAGGGTGTATTGCTTGCCGGCACGCTCGAAATCGACATAGATCGAATCGCGCGTCGTTCCCGGCTGGTCAAAGGCGATCACTCTTTCCTCGCCGAGCAACGAATTGATCATCGTGCTCTTGCCGACGTTCGGCCGCCCGACGATCGCCACTTTCAGGACGTCGCTTTCCTGGGGCTCTTCTTCCGGCTCAGGGTACGGCGAGAGCGCCAGCTCGATCAGGCTGCGCACGCCCTCGCCGTGGGTCGCCGAAATGGCCTGCGGTTCGCCAAGACCAAGCTCGTGAAAATCGGCGATGACGATGCCTTCGTTCATGCCTTCGGACTTGTTCACCGCGACGAACACCGGGCGCTCCGCCTTGCGCAGCTTGTTGGCGATCTCCTTGTCGAGCGCGGTGACGCCGGTGCGGCCGTCGACGACGAATATGACGGCATCGGCTTCGGCGATCGCCTGCTCAGTCTGGCGCGCCATTTCGTGCATGATGCCGTCTTTGGCGAGCGGTTCAAAACCGCCCGTATCGACTGCCAGATAAGGTTTGCTGCCGAGCTTGCCGTGGCCGTAATGCCGGTCGCGGGTCAGCCCCGGGATATCGGCGACCAGCGCGTCGCGCGTCTTGGTCAGGCGGTTAAAGAGGGTTGATTTGCCGACATTCGGGCGACCGACGAGAACGATGGTAGGTTTCAAGGATCAGTTCGCCTCGATGGCGAAAACACCGCCGTTGCTCGTCTGCACCAGGAGGTTGCCTGAGAGCGCCTGCAGCGGCGCAACGACGGGGCTACCGTCGGTGGTCACGCGCGCGACAAAGGAACCGTCGTCGCGATTTAGGAAGTGGACCACGCCCTGGATATCGGCGACCGCGACCAGACCGCGCAGCGCCTGCGGCGCCGTCACGCGGCGATTGAGCAGCTTGTCCTGCTTCCAGATGCTGGCGCCGCTTGCCAGGTCGAGGGCATGCACTGCGCCCTTGTCGTCGCTGACATAGAGGTAGCGCGCATCGATCGCCAGACCGACAGCGCTCGACATGTCGCGTGCCCAGGCGAGGTTGCCGTTGCCAAGTTCGAAACAGGCGACGCGACCCTGAAAGGCGACAGCGCAGATCAACCGTCCGGCAATAACCGGGGGACTCGTGATGTCGGCGACGCGATCGAGTTCGGTCGCACCTTTCGGCAAGGCTACCGTGCCGTCCCAGACCGCTGCGCCGTTGGCGCTGTTGATGGCGATCAGCTTGCCGCCGGGGAAACCCGCGAAAACATACTGCTGGTCGATGACCGGCGCGGTCGTAACGCGCAGCGACAACGCCGGCGTTGGCCGCTGATAAATCCATTTGCGCTTGCCATCGACGGCATCGTACGCGGCCAGGCGGTTGTCGCCGCTGCGCGCGACGACGAAACCATCGCCGAGGACCGGCGGCGAAAGGATTTCGCTCGTGGTCTTGGCCTTCCAAAGCAGTTTTCCGTCGGCACTGGCAAAAGCCAGCAACTCGCCCTTCGGCGAACCGACGACGACCATCTCGGCGTTGGCCCCCACGCCGCCGGAGAGTGCTTGCCCGGCATTGATTTTCCAGACCAGCTTGCCGTCATCGACGCGGATCAGGTTGCCGTCATTTCCGGCGGCATAGACTGATCGACCGACGATTGCCGGGGTAAAGGCATAGACGTCGCTCTTGCCGACTTTCTCACGCCAGACGATATGCGCTTCGACCGTCGTCTTGATCGGCAACAACTCGGCCATTTTCGGCCCCTTGCTGGCAAAGGGATTGATCGAATCCAGCGTCGAGCAGCCGACCAGCGACAGTCCGAACAGCATTGCCAGCGCCGCGGCGGCAAGACCTCTCCTCATTATTTCGCTCCGCCCAGCGCATCGAGCTTCTGCTGCACGAGTTCGCGATAGACGGCATGCGATTGCCCTTCCCAGCCTCCGTTGCCCTGACGGCCGCTCTCGTCGAGCTTGGCGAGCGCGGCCTGATACGCGGTGACCGCTTCGGCCTTTTTGCCCTGCGCGCTCAACACATCGCCGCGGTTGTCGGCAAAACGCGCCGCAAAGCTCGGGCTGACTGTGCCATCGAATTGCTGCAGAGCCTGATCATAAGCCTTTTCGTCGAGCAGCACGGCGGCCAGACGCAAACGCGCAAGATCGCGCAACTCGTCCTTGCCGTGCTCGACGACCCATTGCAACTGCAGCTTGCCGGTCTTGGCATCGCCCGCATCGATCATGGCCTTGGCGGTGGTCAGCGCACCCAGTGACGCATAGGTCGTTCCGCCAAACTTCTCGACAAGTTCGCCACTGGCCGCCTTCAATCGTTGCGTATCCTTGTCCTGCGCCGCATTTTGCAGGACATTGAAGACGTTGGCTGCCTGCGCGGACTGGTTGCGCTGATACCAGTTCCAGCCCTGCCACGCGATGACGATCACTGCCGCGCCGGTAAGGACGTTGATCAAGAGGTTGCCATGCTGTTTCCACCACACCTTGATTTCGTCAAGTTGCTCCTGCTCTTCGAGGTCGTAGGTCGCCATTACGCTTCTTCCCAGTCTATAAATGAATTCATGATTTCGTCGGCGACCGCATCGACGCCGACCCGCTTTTGTTCGTTAGGCTGATCGCCTTGGCTGCGCAGGGGCTTGAGTGTCACTTCGCCGGCCTGCGCTTCGTCGTCGCCGATAATAACGGCAAAAGCGGCTCCCGAGGCGTCGGCTTTCTTCATCTGCGACTTGAAACTGCCGCCGCCGCAATGGAAGAGCACATCGATGCCGTGGTCGCGCAAGCCTTCGGCAACGCGCGGCGCCATGCGCGAAGCCGCCTCGCCCTGATGCACAAGATAGACATCAATGCCCTCGAGCGCGGGTTCGCCACCCGCTTCGCGCATCAGCGCCAACAGGCGCTCGACGCCCATGGCGAATCCGCAGGCCGGCGTCGGCTTGCCGCCGAGTTGCTCGACCAGCGCGTCGTAGCGGCCGCCGGCGCAGACCGTTCCCTGCGCACCCAGGCGGTCGGTGATCCACTCGAAAACGGTGAGGTTGTAGTAGTCGAGGCCGCGCACCAGGCGCGGATTGAGCACGTAAGGCAGGCCGGCGTCGCGCAGTACCTGCTGCACGCCTTCGAAATGCGCCAGCGATTCGCTGCCCAGATGGTCGACCAAAATCGGCGCTGCGGCGATCACTTCCTGCATATACGGGTTCTTGCTGTCGAGGATGCGCAGCGGATTGGTGTGCAGGCGGCGCTTTGCTTCCTCGTCAAGCACGTCGGCATATCTTTCGAAATGCGCGATGAGTTCGACGCGGTGATTGGCGCGCTCATTTGGCTGCCCGAGCGAATTGATCTGCAAATTGATGCCGTCGAGGCCGAGGTCGTCCCACAGGCGCGCGCCCATCAGGATCTGCTCGGCATCGATGTCGGGACCGGCATAGCCGAAGGACTCGACGCCGACCTGGTTGAACTGGCGGTAGCGCCCTTTCTGCGGCCGCTCGTGGCGGAACATCTGGCCCATGTAGTAGAGCCGCTGCGGCTGCTGTGCCGCCAGCTTGTGCTGGATCAGCGCGCGCACGCAGCCCGCGGTACCCTCAGGGCGCAAGGTCAAGGTTTCGCCGTTCAAGCTGTCGGTGAAAGAATACATCTCCTTTTCGACGATGTCGGTGACTTCGCCGATGGCGCGCTTAAAGAGCGGCGTCGGCTCGACGATGGGCAGGCGGATCGGCTTGTAGCCGTAGCTCTTCAGCCAGGAGCGGATGGTTTCCTCGAAAATCTCCCAGAACTCTGCCTCGCCGGGCAGGATGTCGTTCATCCCGCGCACGGACTGGATGGTTTGGCTCATGATGGTCAGGCGATCTTTCTCTTGTAAGTGCGTGCCACATAGCGTTCGACGATGGCGGTGAATTCTTCGGCGATGTTGTCGCCGCGCAGCGTCACCGTTTTGACGCCGTCCTCGAAGACCGGTGCCGCCGGCGCTTCGCCGGTTCCCGGCAGGCTGATTCCGATATTCGCGTGCTTGCTTTCCCCCGGCCCATTGACGATGCAGCCCATGACGGCCAGCGTCATGTTCTCGACGCCGTCGTATTCGATGCGCCACTGTGGCATATGCGCACGCACATGGCTCTGGATGGACTGCGCAAGTTCCTGAAAAAAGGTGCTGGTCGTCCGGCCGCAGCCCGGGCAGGCCGCGACCATCGGCGTAAAGGCGCGCAAACCCATGGTCTGCAACATTTCCTGCGCGACGACGACTTCCTGCGTACGATCGCCGCCAGGTTCGGGCGTCAGCGAAACGCGAATCGTATCGCCGATACCTTCCTGCAACAGCACCGCCATCGCCGCCGTCGACGCGACGATGCCTTTCGAACCCATGCCCGCCTCGGTCAAACCAAGATGCAGCGGGTAGTCCGAACGTCGCGACAGTTCGCGATAGATGGCAATCAGGTCCTGCACGCCGGAGACCTTGCATGACAAGATAATACGATCGCCGGGCAGACCAATCTCTTCGGCCCTTGCCGCCGACTCCAGCGCCGAGGCGACCATCGCCTCGCGCATCACTTCGATGGCGTCCATCGGTTCGGCGCGCGTGGCGTTCTCGTCCATGATGCGCGCCAAGAGATCCTGGTCGAGACTACCCCAGTTCACCCCTATGCGCACCGGTTTGTCATGGCGGCAGGCGATCTCGACCATTTGCGCGAACTGCTCGTCGCGCTTCCTGCCGTGCCCGACGTTGCCCGGATTGATGCGGTACTTGGCCAGGACCTGCGCGCATTCGGGATAGTCGGCGAGCAGGCGGTGGCCGTTGTAATGGAAGTCCCCGATCAACGGCACGTGCACGCCTATGCGCTCGAGATGCGCCCATATCTGCGGCACGGCGGCCGCCGCTTCCGGCGTGTTGACCGTAATGCGCACGATCTCGGAACCGGCGCGCGCGAGTTCGGCGCACTGGATTGCGGTCTTGAGCACATCGACGGTATCGGTATTGGTCATCGACTGGATGACCACGGGCGAATCGCCGCCCACGGTCACCGGACCGATACGTACGGCGCGCGTCGGGCGGCGCCGGGCTCTGCTGGCTGCTGGATCTGCTGACAAACGCTCACTCTCACTCGACGGTAACACGCGCGACGTCTTCCTTGCTGCGCTTGGACAGATCGACGGGTTTACCGTTGTACTGCAGGGTCACATGGCTGGCGTTGCCAATCACCAGCGCAAAAGGCGGTTGCCCTTCGATTTCGCGCTCGCTCCCGGCCTGGCACAACTGTGAAAAAACGACCTCGCCCCTGCGGTCGCGAACCTCCACCCACGAAGGTTGGTTAAAGGTGAACTTGAGGTTCCTGCGGGATGGCGTGTCGGCGGTCGGCGCAATGCTGGCCGGCGTTGCAGGTCGAGGGTTGATGCTAGCCAGTGGTGCAAGCTGAGCGGGTATGGCCGCCGGCTGTGCTACGGGGATCGCCGGTTCAAGAGCGGGCGCCGTAGTCGCTGGGAGTGGCGTCGTAGCTGGCGCTTCCGGCACCTTGGCCGGAACGGACACAGAAGTGGGCGCCGGGACGGCTTTCGCGACCGTCGCCTCGCGCGGTAACGTCATCGCTTTCAGCGTAGCCACCGTCGATTGCAACAAGTCCTGCGGAAACAGGAAATAGGCCAATACCACCAAGCCCAACACGGCCAGGCCGGCAAACACCCTAAGATAGTCGCGCCGCTCGACCCCGCCCTCTTGCGGAACACGCACATTGGTTCCCACCGGCATCTCGAGTTCCGGCGTGTGCGGCATTTGCAATCGGTCGAGCATGGCCATCAAGGCGTCGGAATCGAGGCCAAGCAGACGCGCATAATTGCGCACGAAGCCGCGGATAATCGTATTGCAAGGCAAACGCGACCAGTCGTCGGCCTCGAGCGCTTCGACCTGATGCGTGCTCAGTTTCAGCTTCTTGGCGATGTCGGCGGCGCTGAGCCCCTGGGTGCTACGCGCCGCGCGCAGTTGCTGACCGACGCTCGTGGCCAGCATGGCCTCGACGGGAACTTTCTGACCGTCGCCGAGCGCCGGGCTCGCCGACGCTGCGTCGCCGTTTACGCAGAGGGGAACGATCTGCCCGCTCATTCGTAGTTTCCTTTCAGCAATTGCTCGTACTCGGGCGAGTCAGGAAATCTTCGCCGCAACTGGGCAGCGAAACTGCTTTCGGCCTGCGCATCGTTCAAGCGGCGGGAAACGCGCAGATACAACCAGAGCGTCTCGGCGCCCGGATCGCTCAGACGAACGACGTCCTTCAGATGTTGCGCGGCGGCGTCATAATTGCCGCGCTGGTAGCTGATTCTGGCCAGTTGCAACAGTGCTTTCGGGTTTTCCGGCGAAAGGCGCAGGCTACGCCGGACGTAGTCGTCGGCCGAAGCCAGGTCACCGATCTTAAGGAAGCAGGTGCCAGCATTCAGGTACGCGACTTCCGGCGTCTGATACAGCGGATTCTTGATCGCCCGCTGAAACTGCGCGATGGACTCTTTCTCGCGGCCGATCTGACAGAGAAACCAGCCGTAATTGTTGCTGATCTCCGGATCCTTTTCATCAAGACTCAAGGCACGCCGGAAGTCCTTGTCAGCCGATTCGTACTCCTTGATGTAGTAGAGGACAAGACCGCGCGTGCTAAACGCCGGGGCATAGTTCGGATCGATCGAGGTGGCGATGGTCAGTTCTTCAAGCGCGACGATCAGGTTGCCGCTCTGAAAGTAGAGCGAGCCCAATTCGGTATGAACTTGCGCCCGCGTACGCGCATCCTTCGGCACCGACGTTGACGGCGAAAAGGTATCGGAGGCGGGCGGAGCGGCGTTCTGCGCTTGGGCTGGCGACGCCGCTGCGAGCAACACGGCGCAGAGACAGAAAACGGCAAGAAAGCTGCGCAGCGGGTTCATCGTGCGTCGACCTCGTTCAAGACAATCGTCCGGCGCGCCGTCCGGCGCGTCTTGTCGAGCACCTGCCCGGCCAGCTGGCCGCAGGCCGCATCAATGTCGTCACCGCGCGTCTTGCGGGTGGTCGTCACCACCCCCGCCTCCATCAAGATCTCTGCAAATCGGCGAATGCGCGGCGCCGGCGAACGGCGGTAGGACGTTCCCGGAAACGGGTTGAACGGGATCAGGTTGAATTTGCGCGGCACCTCGCGTGTCAGGGCGAGCAGTTCGCGCGCCTGCGCGTCCGAATCATTCACCCCATCGAGCATGACGTATTCGAAGGTGACAAAATCACGCGGCGCCTTTTCAAGATAACGATTGCATGCGGCCATCAACTCGCGCAGCGGGTATTTGCGATTGACCGGCACCAGTTCGTCGCGCAGCGCATCATTCGGCGCATGCAGCGAAACGGCCAGCGCCACCGGACACTCGTCGCGCAGGCGGTCGATCGCCGGCACCAAACCCGAGGTCGACACGGTGACCCGGCGGCGCGACAAGCCGTATGCGTTGTCGTCGAGCATCAGGCGCAGGGCGGTGACGGTGTTTTCGAAATTGGCGAGCGGCTCGCCCATGCCCATCAGCACCACGTTGCTGATGATGCGCTCGGCGTCCTCCGCAAGCTGACCATCGCGGTCTCGGTCGGCTTCCAGCGTACGATTCGCCTGCCACAACTGGCCGATTATTTCGGCGACCGTGAGATTGCGGTTGAAGCCCTGCTTGCCGGTCGAACAGAACGAACAATCGAGTGCACAGCCGGCCTGCGTCGAAATGCACAGGGTGCCCCGGTCGTCTTCCGGGATGAATACGGTCTCGACGGCGTTGCCGCCGCCGACATCGAACAGGAATTTGCGCGTGCCATCGTCGGCGAGCCGGTCCGAGACGATGGCCGGCGGCGCGACAACCGCCACCGCCATGAGCTTGGCGCGCAGGGTCTTGGCGATATCGGTCATGGCGGCAAAATCGCCCTGCCCGCATCGATGTATCCAGCGCAGCACCTGGCGCGCGCGAAACGACTTCTCGCCTTGCTCGGCGAAAAAATCCGTGAGCCCCGCGGCATCGAAATCAAGCAGATTGACGGTCATGACGATGGATTGTTAGGAATTCCCCCGGCCTAGCGGCCGGAATAAACACTCATCCCGGCAAAGAAGAACTCGATTTCGAAGCGCGCCGTGTCGGGTCCGTCGGACCCATGCACGGCATTGGCGTCGATCGACTGCGCAAAATCGGCACGAATCGTTCCCACGTCGGCTTTCTTCGGATCGGTCGCCCCCATCAGCAGGCGGTTCTTGGCAATCGCGTCCTCGCCTTCGAGCACCTGGATCATCACCGGGCCGGAGCTCATGAAGCTAACCAAGTCCGCGTAAAAAGGACGCTCTCTATGCACCGCGTAAAACTCGCCGGCTTGCTGCGCCGAGAGCCAGACCATCTTTGCGGCACTGACCCTGAGCCCATTGCTTTCAAAACGCGAAAGAATCTTGCCGATCACGTTCTTGGCCACCGCATCAGGCTTGATGATCGAAAGTGTTCGTTCTATCGCCATAAAATCAATTCTCCCCAGCGCGGAAAGCGAGCTGAAAACGTTAAAAAATCAGTTAAGTACCGGATAACCCTGTATTGTACCAACACTCTAGCGGGAATGCGGAAATTGCTTGCGCAGGCAAATTCGGTGCTGCGCGCCCGCGAGAGACTATCGAGCGGTGGCCCGCAGCGGGATGTGCACATCGACCCGCCATTCGTTCTCGACTACGGCGTCGGGATCGTTCAGATAGCGCTCGAAGGGTTCAACGCGCTGATCGACCTGCAAGCCTTCGATGCGCACGCGCTACATGGCCTGGTACCAGGCGATTTCAAGCGCCGAATAGCTGCCGGTGAGGCGCACGACGTAGGCGCGATGCGCAGGAAGATGGCGTCTTGCCAGGCCTTCGGGCGCCGGCCCGGCGATGGGAATGCCCATGTAGCAAACGGTCGATCGCAGTTTGACATTGGTCTTGATGTAAACTGCGAGCGGCTCGCCAGCCGGGCACAGATCCGCGGCGGCGATTTCTTCGCGCAGCTTGGCAAAGCCCTCGCGCAAGGCCGGGGCGAGGCCAGCCAGGGGGCCCTTATAGCTGCGGCAGACATAATAACAAGGCAATACCTCGCGCACCCCCAGATAGGTCAGCGAATAATGCGCCCGCGCATGCGGGCCTGCGGCCGGCTCGAGGAGACCGGCGAGTCGGTCAAGGGCATAGCGCTGATCGAGGGCGATCGCGCTGCGCACGGTCGGCGCAAAGGCGCGCAGCGCAAATCCGACGCGGCCCTGCAAGACCCAGTTCACTTCCGTGCCGCCGCAGTGCGCGGCGAAGGTCCATGCGCTGCGTCCCTGAAAGCGAAATGGCCGGCGCGCGTCGATGCGCTGCTCGATGCGCTGCAGGGCGACCAGTCGCTGGTGTTCAATCTCGCCGGCGCCTGTGCCGGCGCCCAGCCAGGCGCAGATTCCGCCAACGCCCGCCGGGTCTGCACGCAGAGCGATTGGCGCATCGCGTTCGTGTTCCAGCCACGGCGCCCATTCATGCCACGTGCGAAAATCGGCAACATGCGCATAGACGACGTCGACCGGGACAGCGATCAGTCGCGTCTCCTCCACTCGCAAACGGCCGCTGTAGCGAGCCATATAGACGAGAACGGCGACGATCATGAAAGCCGGAACCAGAAATAGGATTGTCATCTCGGGTGAACTTCCTCGCGCCCCTGACCGGCGAGCAAGAACTCATTGTAGTCTGACCAGTTATGCCTTTCGGCTAGAGCATTCCCATCATGCGCGGTACGACCAGGGTCAGCCACGGCCAATAAGTGACAATCATCAGGAAGATCACCATCGTTCCCAGCCATGGCAACACGGCCTTGGTCAACTCGGTGATGCCCAGCCGGGAAATGCCGGAAGCGACATAAAGGTTCAACCCGACCGGCGGATGACAGAGACCGACCTCCATGTTGACATCGACCAGGATGCCGAAATGCACCGGATTGATTCCCAGCCTGACTGCTGCCGGAAAGAAGATCGGGGCCATGATCAGGATCACCGAAGACGGGTCCATGAAATTGCCGGCCATCAGCAGGACCAAGTTCACCAGCAGGAGGAAGCCGTCCTGCCCGAGATTCTTGCTCAGCAGCCATTCGGCCAGCGCATTCGGCAGGTTTTCATTGGCCAGTACGAAAGAGAAGAGTACAGCGTTGGTAATGATGTAGAGCAGCATCGCCGACATATTGGCCGAATCGCGCAAAACCCTCGGCACATCCTTGATCGACAGGTCCTTATAAACAAAGATGGCCACGAAGAACGCGTAGACCGCCGCCATGGCGGCCGCCTCGGTGGCGGTAAACAGCCCGGAGTAAATACCGCCGACGATGATCACGACCAGCATCAGCCCCCACACGCTCTTGCGGAAAGCCGACCAACGCTCGCTCCAGGTCGCTTTCGGCAGGCGCGCGTAGTCGTTCTTTCGCGCCAGATACCAGGTCACCGCACACAGCATCAGGGTGAGCAGGCTGCCGGGCAAGAGGCCCGCGACAAAGAGTGCACCGATCGAGGTATTGGTCGAGATCGCGTAGATCACCTTCGGGATGGACGGCAACATCAGAATGCCGAGCGAACCCGCGGTGATGATCACACCGGCGCCGAAACGCATCGGATAACCGTGCGCGACCATCGCCGGCAGAACGATCGAGCCGATCGCCACGACGGTCGCGACGCTCGAGCCGCAGACCAGCGCGAACATGGCGCAGGCCAGAATCGACGCCAGGGCAAGCCCGCCGTGCAGGTGGCCGACCAGCGAGGTGGCGAAGTTGATCATGCGCCGGGCGACGCCACCGTGGGTCAGGAAATTGCCCGCCAGGATGAAGAACGGAATGGCCATGATTTCCCACTTCTCGATGCCGGTAAACAGTTTCAGAGCGACCGACTCGAAGGGCACATTGGTCATCGTGACGATAAAGGTGAGCACCGTGAGGCCGAGCGAAATCGAGATCGGCATCCCGGTCAGCATGAGGCTGATCAGCAGACCGAAAAGGATCGCGGCATTCATGCTGACGCGTCGCCGTCTGTCTTCGGCGGCGGCTCATGCGCCGGGATTCCGTCGCCACCCGCGCGCGGACGCCCGCGGCGTTCATGCGCGATGCTCTCGCCATCGGCAAAGGTTTCGCCGACCAGCGCGCCTTCCTCCTCGATACCGACGACTTGCGCGTGGTCGTGGCGGGGCAATTCGCCGGTCCTCCAGAAAACCCGGGCGACTTGCAGGAAGCGGTAGCACATCAGCGAAGATCCGAGCGGTATGGCCAGATAGACCATCCAGGTTGGCCACTCGAGATCGGGCGTCGTCGGACCCTCCGGCAGATCGCTTGGCGCCATGCCGAAGAGATTCAGGAAGGCGTAGTGCGCCCCGTTCCGCCACACGAGTAGCGCGCCCAGAAAGCCGATGCAGCCGGTAAAGAACGCGCCGGCGAGCAGGCCGAAACTGACGAAGCGTTTGCGATTCCGCTCGTCCAGCCGGTTGACCACCACATCGACACCGACATGGATACCGGTTCGCACGCCGTAGGCGGCGCCGAACTTGGCCATCCACACGAACATGATGATGCACAACTCCTGCGCCCAACTGAAGTTGAGCGCTAGCATCCAGTCCTGGACCCCGGGAATCGGCAAGGCCGACAAATAGCGGTGGACGACCGAGAAGAAGATGAGAATGACGGCGCCGCCGATCAGAAAGGCGATCAGCCATTCCTCGATGCGATTCAGAAACCTGTTCATTGACGAACTCTCATGAAAAGCGCGGCCTTCGGCGGCCGGCGCTTCCCCTCCTACATCTTGGCCGGATTGAAGCCAGTCGCCTTGTAGATCGCGTCAATGGTTTCCTTGCCGATACGCGAAGCCATTTCGGCGTGCGTCTTGATCATGGCCTTCTTGAGCGCCGCCCGTTCCGCCGGCGTCGGGACATAGACCTCGGTCCTGCCGGACGCCTTGATTTTCTCCAGCGCATTGTCATTTTCTTCCTGGGCGATGCTATCCGCATAGAACGTAGCCTCTTTCATCGCCTGCTCGAGCTGAGTGCGGATATCGGCCGGCAGGCCGTCCCAGAACTTCTTGTTGGTTATGACCGCGTAACCGAGATAGCCGTGATCGGTAACCGTCACGTATTTCTGCACCTCATACATCTTCTGCGTGTAGAGGTTCGAATGCGGATTCTCGGTTCCGTCGACAACCCCGCTCTGCAATGCCTGATAGACTTCGGAAAAAGCCATCACCTGCGGCAAGGCGCCGAGCGAGCGCATTTGCGCTTCGAGCACCTTCGACGACTGGATGCGCATCTTAAGTCCCTTGAAATCGGCCGGAGTCCGTAGCGGCTTATTGGCCGAAAACGATTTGAAGCCGTTGTCCCAATAGGCCAGGCCTTTGACGCCCTTCGACTCGAGCTTGGCGAGCAGGGCCGCTCCGATCGGGCCCTGCGTTACCTTGTGCAACTCCGCCGTATTGTCGAAAATATAAGGGAGATCGAAGACTTCGAATTCCTTGACGCCGAGCGGGCCGAACTTGGCCAGCGACGGCGCCAGCATTTGCACCGCGCCGAGTTGCAGCGCCTCCATCTCTTCGTTGTCCTTGTAAAGCGTCGAATTGGGATAGACCTCGACCTTGACCGCGCCTTTGGTCAGCTCGCCGGCGCGCTTGGCAAACAGGTCGGCGGCCTTGCCTTTCGGAGTTCCAGTAGCCACCACATGGCTAAATTTGATGACAATGGGCTGTTGCGCCGCGGCGAGCAGGGGAAGAGCGGAAAGCGCGGCGGCGAGCAAGCCGATAAGCATTGTTGTACGTTTCAAGGTATTCCTCCTTCAAAACGGTTGAACATCGGTCAATACCCGACGCGTTGAGTCGCTATTCCCGAAAAAGTTCGCGCGCCGGGCCGGAAAAATCCGATGCAAACATGCTATTAGCATATCTCTTGCGGGCTCTTTGCGCTAGAGGCCGTTTGCTTTCTTCCGGGGTAGCTTGCCGGCAACCGGGGCTACAGGTAACATGCGCCAGAAACGTTGCAGCCATTGCAAAGCCAGCCGCATCAACTTGAACGCTTCTTGAAGTCAGGGACTATGCTCAGCCAGCCATTGCAAGACCTCGAAGCTTGGGTGAATTTCTTCAGCAGCGCCGAGATGCCGGTATTGCGCCAAACGGCGCGCCGGCTTGAAGAAGCCCGCCAGAATATCGACAAGATCAGCGGCCGCGATGTCGCTGCGATCGTGCTGCAGGATCCGCTGATGGCCATCCGCGTGCTGGCCTACATCCAGCCCCTGCATGGCAAGCATCTGCATTCAGACATTACGACCATCGCCAACGCGGTCATGATGCTCGGCATCGAGCCCTTCTTCGCGCGCCTCGAAACGCCGGTTACCATCGAAGCCGCGCTCAAGGACGAAGCACCGGCCTTGCTCGGCCTTCTGCAAGTCGTCCGCCGCGTTCAGCGCGCGTCGCATTACGCCAACGACTGGGCTTTTCTGCGCCATGACCTGAATATCGAGGAGGTAGCGCTCGCGGCGCTGCTGCACGATCTTGCTGAGATCCTGCTGTGGTGTTTCGCACCCAAGCTGGCGATCGAAATCCGCAACCGGCAGCAGGCCGACAAGGCCTTGCGCAGCGCGGCCGCCCAGGAACAGGTTCTGGGCATCCGCCTGTACGACTTGCAGCTGGCGCTTTGCGATGCCTGGCACCTGCCCGCTTTGCTCAAGACGCTGATGGACGACGCCAACGCCCACTTGCCGCGCGTGCAAAACGTTACCCTGGCCGTCAATCTCGCCCGCCACTCGACTGGCGGCTGGGACGACGCGGCGCTGCCCGACGACTTGACGGCCATCGAGAAACTTCTGCATGTGAGCCGCGAAGCGCTGATCAACCGGCTGGACATTCCGGCCGACTTCATTCCGCTCTATCGACCCGCCGAAGCGCAGCAGGGCGAAGCGCCGCCTACCAAGGCGCTGGCGGCCAACACAGCATCAGGGGATCAATAGCTTAACACTTCAGGGGGACTCAAATGGCCATCAGCAGCATGCTGTTTCTCGGCGCCATCGCCGTCATCGCAATTTATGCCGTCATGCTCTATAACGGCCTCGTCGCCCTCAAGCACGCGGTCGCCAGGGACTGGGCCAATATCGACGTGCTGCTCAAGCAGCGCCACGATGAGTTGCCCAAATTGGTCGAGGTCTGCAAGCAATACAAGCAGTTCGAGCAGGAAACGCTGCAGCGCGTGATCCAGGCGCGCGCGGGCGTTCAGGCCGCACGCGAAAACCAGGACATCGGCGCGCTCGGCGATGCGGAAGGCCTGTTGCGGCAAAGCGTCGGGAAGATCTTCGCCGTTGCCGAAGCCTATCCCGAACTCAAGGCCAACGAGAATTTCATGCAATTGCAGCAGCGCATCACCAGCCTTGAAAACGGCATCGCCGACCGGCGCGAGTTTTACAACGACGCGGTCAACATCAACAACGTTCGCGTCGAACAGTTCCCCGACGCGATCATCGCCCGCATGTTCAATTTCGAGAGTAAGCCCCTGCTCGAATTCTCGACGATCGAAAAAGCCGACGTTGACCTGAAGCAGCTGTTCAGCTAGCCGGCCGGCCAGGCTTCCTTAGCGGACGGCGCGCATGATCGTCAGCATCCGGCGCGAGTACGGGCAACTGATCACTTCGGGCGGACAGCTCCTGCTGCTCGTCGTCGGTGCCAAGCTCGAATCGCGCAGCGTTTGGTACGTCTGCCTCGTCCTGATGGCCCTGATCAGCGTTTTCGCCTGGGCCGCGCTGCTGAGGCGCCGGCGCGCCCTGGCGGACACGCCGCCCTCGCGCATCGCTTCGGCGGCGCAGGGTTATGTCGAGCTGTTCGGGCGCGGAAAGGCGCTCGATGAACCGCCGTTGCTCTCGCATCTGACCGCCCTGCCCTGCCTGTGGTACCGCTATCTGGTCGAGGAACAGAACAGCGAGGGCAAGTGGCGCACCGTCAACCATGGCCAGAGCGAAGCGTCCTTCATCATCGACGACGGCAGCGGCCGCTGCGTGGTCGATGTCGAGAATGCCGAAATCCTCACCCGGCATAAGGAGACTTGGGTCAGTGACGGTTACCGCAATACCGAATGGAAGCTGCTGATTGACGACGTCGTTTACGCGCTCGGCGAATTCCGGACCATAGGCGGCGGCACGGTGGAACTCGATACGAATACCGACATGGCCAACCTGCTCGGTGAATGGAAGAAGAACAAGCCCGAGCTCCTGAAGCGCTTCGACTTGAATGCCGACGGCACCCTCGACATGCAGGAGTGGACCCTGGCGCGCCAGGCGGCGCGACGCGAGGTGGAAAAGCTGCATCGCGAGGCGCGCAACGCGGCCGATGTCAATACTTTGAGCTGCCCGCCCGACGGACAGCTCTACCTGCTGACCAATATCGATCCCGACAAGCTCGCCCGGCGTTACCTGTGGTGGGCGATTTTCCAGCTCGTCGTGTTCTTCGGCTCGCTCGGCGGCATGGCTTTCGTCTAATCGTCCTGGCGCGCGACCACGCGCCGCTGGCGTGACTTGGAATCGCCGCAACGCGACGGGCCGCAGCCAGACGCGCTACAATCGCGCTTCATTGAATGAAAATAACATGCACCTGCGTTATCCGAAGTTCTTCCTCGCCGCGCTCCTGGTCTGCGGCTGCGCGACAAAGCCTCTGGCGCCACCTCCACCGGCTGCCCCGAAACCCGTAAAGATCGGTCTTGCCCTCGGCGGCGGTGCGGCGCGCGGCTTCGCCCACATCGGTGTGATCAAGGTTCTCGAAGCCCAGGGCCTGGCGCCCGATTTCATTGCCGGGACGAGCGCCGGCGCGGTAGTCGGCGCGCTCTACGCTGCCGGCAATGACGGATTCGAATTGCAAAAGCTGGCGCACCGGCTCGATGAAGCGAAGATCAGCGACTGGTCGCTTCCCGATCGCGGCGTTCTCAAGGGCGAGTCACTGCAGCAATTCGTCAATGACGCCGTCGGCCAGCGCCCGCTGGAAGGCCTGAAGAAGCCTCTCGCTGTCATCGCCACGGATCTGCAAAGCGGCGAAAGCGTCGTCTTTCGCACCGGCAATACCGGCATGGCCGTGCGTGCCTCGGCCACGGTGCCGGGAATCTTCCGGCCGGTGAGCATCAACGGTCACGAGTACGTCGACGGTGGCCTGGCCAGCCTGATTCCCGTACACGCAGTGCGCCAGATGGGCGCCGACGTGGTGATCGCCGTCGACATCGCGGCGCGCCCCGGCAATCAACCGATCCGCGGCACCCTCGACATCCTGCTGCAAACATTCACCATCATGGGACAGAATCTCGCCCGCTACGAGCTCAAGGACGCGGATGTCGTGATCCGGCCGCAAGTTGACGGCTTCGGCGCGACCGATTTTTTGGCCCGCCACGATGCGATCCTTGAAGGCGAAAAAGCGGCCCAGGCGGCGTTGCCGCAGATTCGCGAGGCGATCAGAAGAGCCGCTGGCGGCTAGGCCTTGGCCGCGCCATCCGCGCCCTGGTCACGCGAGGGTCTTCAGCCAGCTGGCGATGCTCGGCAGCAATAGCGCCGTGAGCGCGCCGTTGAGTCCCATCGCGAGCGCCGCAAAAGCACCGCTCTGTTCATTGAGCTGAAAGGCTCTGGCCGTCCCTATTCCGTGCGAAGCAAGACCGATGGCAAAGCCTTCAATTGCCGGATCATGAATCTTGATCATGCGAAATACGTAGCGGGCACCGACTGCACCGAGGACGCCGGTGATGACCACCACCACCGCAGTCAGCGATGGGATGCCGCCTATTCTTTCGGCGATGCCCATGGCGATCGGCGTCGTCACCGATTTTGGCGCCAGAGAGAGCTGTGTCGGCAGGCTGGCCCCGAACCAGCGCGCAACGGCGATCGCGGACAGGATAGCCGTCAGGCTGCCGGCCACGAGGCCGACGATCACGGGCAGCAACATCGCCTTGACGCGCTTGAATTGCGTGTAGAGCGGAATGGCCAGGGCCACCGTCGCGGGTCCGAGCAGGAAATGCACAAACTGCGCACCGGAAAAGTAGGTTTGATAACTCGTCCCGGTCGCGGTCAGTAACAGCACCAGAATCGCCACGGCAATCAGCACCGGATTGGCCAGCGGATGATTATTGGTGCGGTGATGAATCGAGATTGCCGCCTGATAGGCGAGCAAGGTCAGGGTCAGCCAAAGCAGCGGCGATGCCGACAGATAGACCCACAAGCCCATGATATCCCGATTCATTGAGGCCTCCGCTGCAGTTTCTGGCAGGCCCGCATGACGAGTGCCGTGACCACCAGGGTCGCCACCGTGCTGATCAGCAGCGACAGCAACAGCGCAAGCCATTCGTCGGCCACGCGCTGCAGATGCACCATGATTCCCGTGCCGGCGGGGACAAAGAGCAGCGACAGATTCTGCAGAATGGTCTGACTGGTCGATTTAAGCGCCTTGCCGGGGCCTTCGCGCAACTGACAAGAGATGAGCAGCAATACCATCCCGATGACCGGCCCGGGTATCGGCAAGTCAAGCGATCGCGCCAGCACTTCCCCGACAAGTTGAAAAATGAGCAATTGCGTGATTGCAGAAAGCATCGATGGCCTCGCCGTTATTGCAAACCGGATAGTATATTCGATGCCAACAAGTCTCCCTGGCGTGCCGTTTCCTGCAATAGCTCCAAGAACACACGAATTCGACCATCAAGAGAGACTTTTGCGGAAACTACGGATGCACAAGATGAGTTGGCGAGGATAGAGTGATCACCCATCTCGATCGGCTCGCGAAAGATGGCGCGCGATCGACCCGAACATTGCGCTGGCACATGAGTACGTAGTCATGTCCCTGGCGCTGCTGGACACCAGTACATAACATTACGTTAAGGAAATGCAATCATGTTGATCAGCAGAAAGATCTGGCTTCTTGTCGGGATTGCCATGGCGACCTGTGCGGCGGTCTCGAGTTTTGGGTTGTACGGGCTCAGGAGTGTCAATTCGAATGTCGTCGAGATTGCTGGCAATTCG
>CAISOB010000070.1 GCA_903886975.1 uncultured beta proteobacterium | reverse complement strand
GCTCCGCTACGCTACGCCCGCTGGCCAAGGCAAGACAAAAACCAGCAGCACAAGCTGGACTCTCAGGAGTCCATTTCAAGCAATCGACTGGCTACCTTTTGCTCCGCCTCGCTGGCTCCCAATTCCGCGCCATTCACATGGTCGGCAAACCGTTTGCGGGCTTCCGCGCGATCGCCCGCACCTTCGCTGATGGTTTCTTCGCGCTGATGACGCCCGTGATTATCCTCGGCAGCATGTTCAGCGGCATTGCTACGCCGACCGAAGCCGCGGCGATTGCGTGCATCTATGCGCTGTTCCTCGGCTTTGTCGTTTACCGCACGCTGGAGGTCAAGCAGCTTCCCGAAATCCTGATCGAAACCGCCGAGACTACGGGGCTGGTCGTCGTGCTGGTGATGGCGGCGGGCGCGCTCGGCTGGTGCATGTCGATCTCGCGGCTGCCACAAACCCTCACGCCGATGATCGTGTCGACCATCAGCAGCCCGGTGGCCTTCCTGCTTTTGGCCAACGTGCTGATGCTGTTCATCGGCTGCTTCATGGAAGCGCTCGCCGCGATGCTGATCCTGATCCCGATCCTCGTGCCCACCGCGACGCTGTATGGCGTCGACCCGGTGCAGTTCGGCGTAATCATGGTGCTGAACCTTATCCTCGGCACGATCCATCCGCCGATTGGCGTGGTGCTGTTCGTGGTCACCCGCATCGCCGGCGTCAGCTTCGAAACCATGTCGCGCGCGATCCTGCCATGGCTGATCCCGCTGCTGGTCGTGCTGCTGGCGATCTCGCTGTGGCCGCCGCTTACGCTCTGGCTGCCGACGCTGCTGATGCAGCCGAAATAGACGCCTTAGCCTAAGAACAGCCCGTCATTCAGGCGCAAGCCTGTGGTGCCCCTGGGTCCCGGCATTCGCCGGGACGACGGGCTTTCAATTTGGCGTCATTCCGGCGAAAGCCGGAATCCGCTAGTCGGTGCGCCGAGTGTAGAATTTCCAGCAGTCCATCCACCGGAGACCCGCATGCACGTCACGCTCGTTCACGTCCGCGTCAAGCCCGACGCGGTCGCCGCCTTCATCGCTGCAACGCGGGCCAATCACCAGGGCGCGCTCGCCGAACCCGGTAACCGCCGCTTCGACGTGCTGCAGGCGCCCGACGATCCGGCGCGCTTCATTCTCTACGAAGCCTATGCATCAGCCGCCGACGCCGCTGCGCACAAAGAGACTGCACACTACCTGGCCTGGCGCGACGCAGTCGCCGGCACGATGGCCGAGCCACGGCGCGGCGAAACGATGAACGGATTGTTCCCGGAATGAGCGCCAATTCTTTTTCGATCGCCCGCCTGCCGCGCATCGAGTTCGGCAGCGGCAGTCTGCAGAAGCTGCCGGCAATCGCCGCCGCTTATGGCAGGCATTTGCTGCTCGTCACCGGCCTGCGCTCGTTTGCCGAATCGGAGGCCGGCGTGCGCTTGTTCGCCGATCTGCGCGCGCAAGGCTTGTCGTGGGAGCAGGTCAAGGTGTCGGGCGAGCCTTCGCCCGACTTCGTCGACGCCAGCGTCGCGGCTTTGCAGGGTGCGCGAATCGACTGCGTCGTCGGCATCGGCGGCGGCAGCGCGCTCGATGCGGCGAAGGCCATCGCCGGGCTGCTGCGACCGGGCAACTCAGTCATCGACCATCTCGAGGGCGTCGGTCCCGAGCTGCCCTATCAGGGGCCGGCAACGCCCTTCATCGCCGTGCCGACTACCGCCGGTACCGGCTCGGAAGCGACCAAGAACGCCGTGCTCTCGGTTCGCGGCGGCTTCAAGAAGTCGTTCCGCGACGACAAACTGGTCGCCGAATGGGCGATCGTCGATCCGGACCTGCTCTCTTCCTGCCCGCCGGCGCTGATCGCCGCTGACGGCATGGACGCCTTTACTCAGCTCCTCGAATCCTTCGTGTCGCTGCGCGCTAATCCGGTCACCGATGCGCTCGCCCGCGCGGGCATCATGGCCTCCCGTGAGGGGCTCTCGGCGCTGCATCGTGAGCAATCTGCCGCGGCGCGGGCGCAAGTGGCTTACGCGTCGCTGAATTCGGGCATTTGCCTGGCGCAGGCCGGCCTTGGCGCGGTGCATGGACTCGCTTCGCCGCTCGGCGCTTTCTTTCCGATTCCGCATGGCGTCGTTTGCGGCACCCTCGTGGCGAGCGCCACGGCGAGCAACGTCGCCGCGCTCGAAGCGCGCGATGCGGACAGCCCGGCGCTGCCGAAATATGCCGAGATCGGCCGCCGCTTCGCGATGCAGAAGGGACTCAACGGCCCCGACGCGCGCCGCTTTCTCGTCGAGGCGCTGCGCGATTGGGAAAAGGAACTCGATCTGCCGCGCTTGTCCGCTTACGCTATTGCCGCGGCTGATTTTCCGCGCATCGTCGCGGCCAGCCGCGCCGGCAGCATGAAGACCAATCCGATCGTGCTGACCGACGCGGAACTTACGGCAATTCTTTCTTCGCGCCTGTAAGACCAGAAAGACGTCGTCGTCCCGGCGAAAGCCGGGACCCGGTTCGTGACATCTGGATTCCGGCTTTCGCCGGAATGACGACTCCTAATTCAGCCGCCCGACCGTATCAACGGGCCGTAGCACTGCCCTGCGAACTCGCCAGCGACTCGCCCTGCCAGCCGCCGCCGAGCGCCTTGATCAGGAAGACCGCGGTCACGAGCTGCTGGCCGCGCAACTGGGCGACCTGGCGTTCGTTGTTGAGCAAGGATTGCTGGGCGATGATCACTTCGAGAGAGGTCGAGGCGCCGCCTTCGTAGCGCGCCGTCGTCATATCCAGTACGCGGCGTCCGGTGTCCACGGCGATACCCGCCTGCAAGGTCGCGTGCTCGAGGGTCGCCAGGCCGGTGATGCCATCTTCGACTTCCTGCATCGCGACGAGCGTGACGCGCCGGTAGTTGGCGACCGTCGCGTCGTAGCCGGCGCTGGCGAAGTCCACATTGGCCTTTATCCGGCCACCGTCGAACAGGGTCTGGGCGAGCGTCGCGCCGAAAGCCCAGATCAGGCTCGGCGCGTCGAAGAGCGAGCGCAGCACGACGGCGTCGAAGCCGCCGGACGCACCGAGGATGACGCTCGGGTAATAGGCGGCACTGGCGACGCCGATCTGGGCGTTGGCTGCGGCCATGGCGCGCTCGGCCGAAGCGACATCCGGGCGGCGCTCGAGAATATCCGAGGGCAGGCCGAGCGGCACTGGCGGTGCGTTCACGACGCGTTCGCTGACCGGCAGGGCGAACTGCGCGGCCGGGGTGCCGACGAGCGTCGCGATCGCGTGTTCGAACTGACTGCGCTGGCGGGCGAGCAGGTCGAGCTGGACCAGCGTCGTGTCGAGCAGCGCCTGCTGTTGCGCAAGATCGAGGCCGGTTGCCGCACCCAGGTCGTGGCGCGCGCTCATGAGTTCAAGGGAGCGCTGCTGCAGTCCGATCGCGCGGCGCAGTACGTCGGTCTCAATATCGATTTCGCGCAGGTTGAAATAGTTGGTCGCGAGGTCCGCGCTGAGCAGCAGGCGCGTGTTTTCAAGGTCGGCGGCCGATTGCTCGAGCGAGGCCTTGGCGCTGTTGATCGATTGCGCAACGCGCCCGGCGAGATCGAGTTCGTAATTGACCGCCATCGCCAGCGTGGTCTCGTTCTGTATCGTCGAATAGTTCGGGCTCTTGTAATTGGTCAGCGGCCGGTTGGCCGAAATCTGCAGGCGCTGGACGCGGTCGGTCGTGCCGAGTTGCGGGAACAGGCTCGCCGAAGTCGCGGCCAGCGTCGCCCGGGCCTGGGTCAGCCGCGCACTGGCGATGGCCAGCGTCGCGTTGTTGGCGCTTGCACGCTCTTCGAGCGCGTTCAGTTCGGGATCGCCGAAAGCCTGCCACCACGGGCCTTTGGCCGTGGCATCTTCGGGCGTGGCGACGCGCCACGGCGAGTCGACCTTCCAGGCGACGGGCATCTCGAGCACCGGCTTCTTGTACTCGGGGCCGGCCACGCAGCCGGAGAGCAAGGCGCAGACGGCGAGCAATGCCGCGCGCGCGCTCATTGGCCTGGTCACGAGCCCGCCTTGGCCGGGGCCAGCACGACCGTCTGGCCGTCGGCCAGCCAGTCGGGCGGGTTGAGAATCAGGCGGTCCTTGTCGCTGATGCCGTCGAGCACTTCGAACTCGGTGCCGAAATTGCGTCCGACGAGAACCCGGCGCAGCGTGACGCGACCCTCGCCATCGACGACCGCGACCATCGTGCCGTCGCCACGGAAGAGCAGGGTATTGCTCGGCGCCACCAGCGACTGGCTGGCCTGCAGCGGCAGCGTCACCTGCACGTAAGCGCCGGGCAGCAGGCGGCCGTCGCGATTGGGCAGCGAGACTTCGACCTGCATCGTGCGCGTCGCTGAATCGATCGACGCCGAGGTGCGCGCGACTTGTCCGGTGAATTTCTGGCCGCGCAGTTCGGCCTGCGTGACGACGACTTCCTGGCCGGGTTTGACGAGTTGCGCATAGGCCTGCGGCACGCTGATGTAGACGCGCAGCGGGTCGGTCTGCGACAGGGTGAATAAGAGGCGCGAGCTGTCGATCAGGTCGCCGACGTCGAAATTGCGCCGCGTGATGACGCCGGCAAACGGCGCGACGACGCGCTTGAAATCCTCGAGCTGGCGCAGGCGCTGCATGTTGGCGTCGGCCGCCGCGAGGTTGGCCTGGTTCTGCGCGACGGCGCTGCGCTTCTCGTCGAGATCCTGTTGCGACACCACGTCTTTGCGGCGCAGGCCCTCCCAGCGATCGGCCGTGGTCCGCGCCAACGCGAGGTTGGAAGCCGACTGCTCGCGCGCGGCCACCGCCTGGCTCAGCTGCTGGTCGATTTCCGGCGTTTCGATTTCGGCCAGGAGTTCGCCCTTGGCCACCTTGGCGCCGATATCCTTGGTCCAGCGCTTGACATAGCCGCTGGCGCGCGCCGCGATCGGCGCCTGCACGAACCCCTGCAGCGTGCCGGGCAGCGCCAGCGTCTGGCCGTCGCCGGCGCGCTTGGCCAGCGTTGTCTGCACGTACTGGCGTGACTGCTCGGCGCTGGTCGCGTCGAGGACGCGCGCATTGGCCATGCGGCTGAATACCGTGCGGCCAGCGCCGACGACCAGCACCAGCAGCACGATAAGGCCCGCGATCTTGGTCCGGCGCACGATCTGGCGGCGCTTGAGCAGCTCGGCGTGGTCTTCGCCGTCTTTGAATTCGATGGGGTGCAAGCCCAGGGCCGAATGGCGTTTCTCGGTCATCGATCAGGTCTCCTGGGGACGGGGAAGTGTAGCAGGCGAGGTGAGCGCGGCTCGGCGCTGCTCGAGCCGCTGGTGAATGCCGGCGAACACCGCCGGGACGAAGAAGAGCGTGGAAACGGTGGCGAAGAGCAGGCCGCCGATCACCGCGCGGCCGAGCGGCGCATTCTGCTCGGCGCCTTCGCCGAGGCCGAGGGCCATCGGGATCATGCCGATGATCATCGCCAGCGCGGTCATCAGCACCGGGCGGATGCGCGTCGCGCCGGCCTCGAGCGCCGCGGCGAGCGGCGGCACGCCGGCCTCCTGGCGCTGGCGCGCAAACGAGATCAGCAGGATGCTGTTGGCGGTGGCTACGCCCATGGTCATGATCGCGCCGGTCAGCGCCGGAACGCTGAGCGTCGTGCCGGTGATGAACAGCGTCCAGGCGATGCCGGCCAAGGCCGCGGGAAGTGCGGCAATAATGACAAGGGCATCCGTCCAGGACTGGAAATTAACGACGATCAGAAGGTAGACGAGGACGATGGCCATCACCAGTCCGACCCCGAGCCCGATGAACGAAGCCTGCATCGTCTCGACCTGGCCGCGCAGCACGACCTCGCTGCCGCGCGGCAGCTTGGGCCGGATTTCGTCGACGAGCTGATTGACGCGCGCCGCGACGCTCGCCAGATCAGTGCCCTGCACGCTGACATAGACGTCGACCGCCGGCAGGATGTTATAGCGCGATGCGACCGCGAGCATCTGGCTCGGCGTCGCTTCGACGAGGTTGCCGAGCAGCTGCGTGTTGCCCGCACTTGCAGCGCTGCCCGCGGCCGGGCCGGCGCCGCTGGCGACCGGCATATTGAGCAGCGCGTCGAGGCTATCGACCTGGTATTGCGGCGTCTGCACGGCGACGTTGTAGACGATGCCGTTTTGCGGATTGAGCCAGAACGCCGGCGAAGTCTGCGAACTGCCGGACAGCGAGATGAGCACGTTCTGCCCGACGTTGGCCGCCGACAGGCCGAGCTGCTGCAGCCGCGTGCGGTCCATCTGCAGGTTCAGCGCCGGGCCGTTGAGGCGTTGATGCACGTGCGCGTCGACGGCGCCGGGAATGCGCTTGATCGATTCGGTCAGGGACGCGGCGAGCAGCGCATTGCCGGGCAGATCGGCGCCGGTGAACTGCACGTCGATCGCCGCCGGCAGACCGAAGTTGAGAATCTGGGTGACGATGTCGGCCGGCTGGAAGAAGAATTCGACGCCGGGGAAACGCTTCGGCAGTTCGGAGCGCAGGCGGGCGACAAAATCTTCGGTCGGGTCATGGCCGTCGCGCAGCGACATCAGGATCTCGCCGTCGAGGGTGCCGATGGTGCCGGCATTGCTGTACGAGAGGTTGATGCCGCTGTTCGGAACGCCGAGGTTGTCGAGGATGGTCTCGAGCTGACTGGGGGGAACGATCTCGCGAACCACCGCTTCGACCGCGTCGGCGAGGCGCGCCGTTTCCTCGATGCGGGTGCCGGTCGGCGCGCGCATGTGCAGGCGGATCTGGCCGGCATCGACGTTGGGGAAGAAGTCGCGCCCGAGCACCGGGTAGAGCAGGCAGGAGAGCAGGCAGAAACCCATGAACAGCAGTGCGAAGCCGCGCTTGTGGGCGAGCAGCGCCGAGAGCGAGAGGGTGTAGGCGCGGCGCACCCGCTCGAAGCTGCGGTCGAACGAATGGTAGAGACTTTGCAGCAGGCCGGTGCTTTGCGGCGCCGTGCTCGCTGCGCGGTTCTTCATCAGCAGCATCACCAGCGTCGGCACCAGCGTGCGTGACAGGATGTAGGAAGCGATCATCGCCAGCACGACGGCTTCGGCCATCGGCACGAACAGGAAGCGCGAGACGCCGCTGAGAAAGAACATCGGTACGAAGACGATGCAGATGCACAGCGTCGAGACGAAAGCGGCGACACCGATCTCGCCGGCGCCGGTATCGATCGCTTCGACGAGCGGCTTGCCCATATGCAGATGGCGCTCGATGTTCTCGATGGTCACGATGGCCTGGTCGACGAGGATGCCGACTGACAGGGCGAGGCCGCCGAGCGTCATCAGGTTGAGCGTCTCGCCGAGCATCTTCAGCACCAGGATCGAGGAGAGGATCGACAGCGGGATGGTCAGCGCGATGATCAGGGTGCTGCGCCAGTTGCCGAGAAAGAGCAGCACCATCGCCGCGGTCAGCGCGGCGGCGATCAGCGCTTCGACGACAACGCCCTTGACCGCAGCCTTGACGAAGAGCGATTGATCGAAGAGCAGCGTCGTCTTGACGTCCGGCGGCAGCACCGGCGCCACACGCGGCAACATCGCCTTCAAGTTGGCGACGATATCCAGCGTCGACGCGCCGCCGTTTTTGAGCACCGAGAGCAGCACGCCACGCGCGCCGTCCTGGCGGACGATATTGGTCTGCGGCGAGAAACCGTCGCGTACCTGTGCCACGTCGCGCAGATAAGTCGTCGCATTGCCGGTGGTGCGCACCGGCAGCTCGCCGAGGCCGTTCAGCACGTCGGGCGAGCCGTTCATCTTGACCGTGTACTCGGTGCCGCCGAACTTGGCGGTGCCCGAGGGCAGGATCAGGTTTTGCAAGTTGACCGCATTGACCACGTCGGCGGGCGCGAGTCCGCGCGCCTGTAGCGCCGCCGTGTCGAGGTCGATCGAGACGATGCGGTTCTTGCCGCCGTAGGGGAAAGGAATGGCCGCGCCGGGGATGGTGATCAGGCGCGGGCGCAGGGTGTTGACCGCGGCGTCGAAGACCGCGTTCTCGGGCAGCGTCGGGCTCGACAGGGCGAGTTGCACGACCGGGATGCTCGAGGCCGAGTACTTGATCACCAGCGGCGGCGTGATGCCCGGCGGCAGCTGGCGCACCTGGGTCTGCATTGCCGCGACGACCTGGGCGATGGCCGTCTGGATATTGGCCGTCGGCTGAAAGAAGACCTTGATGATGGTGACACCGGCCAGGGATTGCGACTCGATGTGTTCGATGTCGCTGACCGTCGTCGTCAGCCCGCGCTCGCTCTGGCCGGCGATGCGCTGGCCCATTTCCTGCGCCGGCAAGCCGTTGTAATTCCAGATGATGCTGATCACCGGAATGTTGATTTCCGGGAAAATGTCGGTTGGCATGCTGAGCAGCGCAAACGGCGTCGCCAACACGATCAGCATCGCCATGACGATGAAAGTGTAAGGCCGGCGCAACGCCAACTGAACCATGGACACGGACAGTTCCCCCATTCAAACCACGAATGATAGCAATGACTGTAGGGCAATAGCCAATGTTCCTTACGGGCGGCAGTTTTTACCGCCGCAAAAAGGACTTTGTCATTATTCCGGGCGGGTTAGAATCGGGGCCAGTTCAGGCAGGCTGGACACCGAAAAATCGACCGCCAACGCCGGCCTCGCCTCGGCCGGCTCCGAACTCGCCCGGACGGGCCAGGAAAGCGGTGCGCAGACCGGCTGACGCGGCGGCCGAGAGGTCGCTGGAGTGGGCCGCGACCAGCATCAGTTGCGCCGGTTCGAGACCGAGTGCGGCGGCGGCGTTCAGGTAGACGCCGGGTTTGGGTTTGTAATCGCGCGCCGTTTCGGCGCCGAGAACGGCGTCCCAGACAAAGCCGTTGCGCCGCGCCAGCGCGACCATCTGCGCGATGCTGCCGTTCGAGCACGGCGCCAGCAGGTAATTGGGCCGCAAGGCGGCAAGGCCGGCCGCGGCATCGGGCCAGGCATCAAGGCAGCGCCAGGCGAGGTTGAGACGGCGACGCGCCGTTTCGTCGAGCCGGTCGATGGAAAATTCGCCGATGACGAGATCGAGGTTGTGCCGGTGCAGGCGGTCAAGCTTGGTAAAGGGCATGCGTCCCGAGCGCACCTCTTCGAGCGTTGGTTGATAATGCCGCTGTCAGGCATCGGCAAAGGCCAGTCAGTCGAGCGCGATGCCCAGCGGCGAGAGGACAAGCTGCGCTTCCCTGGCGATCGAAGTGCGCCAATCGACGAGGGTGCCGAAGACGTCGAAAACCAGCGCCTTGACTTCTTGCAGGGGAAATTCGGAAGGCGTGTCTTGCATGTCGGCCAAGCTCCTCCTGCCTAATGCTCGTGATCGCGGTGGTGCGCGTCGGGAAAATGCGCGTGGCGGTGCGTCTGCGCTTCGTGCCGGTGGCTGTGCGTATGGGTCAGCGCGGCGTCGACGGGAAAGTCGTGCGGATGGCGGTGATGCTCGTCGTGGCGATGCGCGTGCTGGTGCTCGAGCGCCGCGTGACGGTGCGTGTGCTCATGGCGTTCGGTCAGGTGCAGCCAGATGCCGGCGGCCATCAGCAGGCCCGCTGTGACGAGCCGCGGCGTCAGCGCTTCGCCGCCGGCGAGCGCGAGCAAGGCGCCGAAAAAAGGCGCCAGCGAAAAATAGGCGGTCGTGCGCGCCGCGCCCAGCTGCCGCATGCCGACGACAAAAAGCACCAGGCTGAGCCCATAGGCAATGAATCCTACGGCCGCTGCAGCGAGGGCGGCGGGCCAGGCCGGCAGGCGGTCGCCGAGCGACAGCGCGAGAGCGAGGTTGATGCTGCCGGCGACCAGGCCCTTGACCGCGGCGATCCACGACGCATCGGCGAGCGCGACCTGACGCGTCAGGTTGTTGTCGATCGCCCAGGCCAGACAGGCGGCGAGGACGGCGAGCGCCGGCAAGGCGCCGGCAAGACGTGCTTCGCCCGGCCAGCTGAGCAGCAGCGCGCCGGTGACGATGGCCGCCATGCCAAGCGCGATGCGCCAGCCGATGTTCTCCTTGAATACCGCCCAGGCGATGACCGCCGTCAGCACGGCCTCGGCGTTGAGCAGCAGGGCGGCGCCCGAGGCCGGCATGGCCGACAATCCGAACATCAACAGCACCGGCGCGACGACGCCGCCGGCGGCGACCGCACCGGCGAGGCTCGCGTATTCGTTGCGCGCAAGACGCACCGGCGCTGCGCCACTGAGCAGGCGAAAGGCGCTCAGGCCGATGCCGGAGCCGAGGTAGAACAGCCCGGCGAGCAGCCACGGCCGCATGTCGTGCAACAGCCATTTGGCCGCCGGCGTGCCGGCGCCGAAAAGCAGCGCGGCAGCGAGGGCGGCAGCGACTCCGGGGCTGAACAGGGGGCCGCGAGCGGCCCACGGCGCATTGAACTTCATGATCGGCGGCTTTCCATCGGCCTCGTGCGAACGATACCTTGAAGTATATGACCGGACTCCGTGCAACACACCCTAGGCTAGCGTCTGGTTCCTGGGAAAGCTCAGCGTGAATACGGTTCCGGACGTCGCGTCCGATTCGACGCTGATGCTGCCGCCATGGGCGAGGGTGATTTCATGGGCGATGAACAGTCCCAAACCGAGGCTCGTCGCCAGGCCGTCTTCGCCATGCAGCTGCACCAGCGGCTTGAATATTTCCCGCCGCGATGCGGGCGGAATGACCGGGCCGAAATTTCTGACCTGCACGATGATCTCGGCCGCTTCGCCGCGCGCCCTGAGGGTTACCGCGGAATTCTTGGCGCGGTATTGCGCCGCATTGGCGAGCAGATTGGAAAAGACTTGCTGCATGCGCGGGCTGTCGAAGTCGTCGCAGAGTTCGCCGGAAAACTCGAACTCGAAACTGCAGTCCGGGTGCGCGGCTTGCGCGTCGGAGAGCGCCGCCAGGCAGATTTCCTGGATGTCGGCGAGTTGCCGCGTGATCGGCAATTTGCCGCCGAGCTGGCAGCGCGCATATTCGAGCAGGTCGCCGACCATCCTGACCATCGTTGCCGCGCTGCGCTTGACCCGCGTGCCGGTATGCAGCGTCGCCTCGGTGCCGACACCGGCCCGCGTCAGATAGTCGCCGGCCATGCTCATGGTCGCCAGCGGGCTGCGCAAATCGTGGCCGAGGATGGCCAGGAAGGTGTCGCGCACCTGCGCGTTCTTTTCCGAAAACGTGCACGCCGACTCGGCCATGGCCTGGTCGATGGCCGCGTTGAAACGCACCAGTTCGTTGGCGCGCTGCTCGGTGAAACTGGTGATGCGCGGCATCCACAGGCGCAGCACGCTGGCGCGCAGGGCCCGGTACTCGGCGGTGAGCTGGAGCAGGGAGAAGCCGTGCTCGTGTCGGGCCTCGCCATGCGCGGCGGCGGCGCTGCTGCTGTCGATCGCCGGCGGACCGGCCAGCGCTTTTTCGGCTTGCTGTTCGACGCTGCCCTCGTTTTCCATATCGCGGGCGATCTGGCGCAAAACCCCTTTGCCGTGGTCGCGCAGCTCGGCAACCGATAATTCCCCGGCGGCCGGGTGCAGCGTCTCGGCAAACAGATCCCAGTCGGTGAGGATCTCTTCGATGTGAGCGGTGATGAACTGAGCCAGTTTCATAGGGCGTCGCGGCGGCCGGATGAGGCGTCATGCTCGGCTTTGCGCGGTGCGGCGTCTGTGCGCAACGAGACATAGCGGCGCAACCCGTCCGGGCGGCCGCCAGTCCGCGAATCGCAGCGTGGCCAGGGGCCAGCGCTCATTCCTTGCTGTCGGGCTCGCTCGCGGCCGCGGGGCTCGGCGTCTTCTCGGCGGCGTAGTCCTTGAGACGGTTGTAGAGCGTCTTCAAACTGATGCCGAGGACGGCGGCGGTGCGTTCCTTCTGATTGTTGAAGTGCTGCAGGGTGGCCAGTATCAGCAGGCATTCGGCATCGGCCATCGAGGTCCCGACCGGGATGGTGACGACGCCGGCCGCCGCCGGCGCGTCCGCTGCGGCCTCGTCGGCGCTGGCGCGCGCCGGCGGGGCGGCCGGCGTCCCCGGGCCGTTGGTCGGCAGCCACTCTTCGCTGATCAGGTCGCCCGCAGCCATCACATAGGCGCGCTGCACGACGTTGCGCAGTTCGCGGACGTTTCCCGGCCAGCGGTAGGCCGCGAGGCGCGTCAGCGCGGCGGGCGAAAAGCGCTTGCTGCGCCCTTCCTTTTCGCAGACCAGGGCCAGGAAGTGTTCGCTGAGCAGCGGCACGTCTTCGCTGCGTTCGCGCAACGGCGGCAAGGCGATCGGGAACACATTGAGGCGGTAATAGAGATCCTCGCGCAGCTTGCCGCTGGCGACGGCCTGTTCGGGCGGCTGGTTGCTGGCGGCGATGACGCGCACATCGGCATCCTGCAGCACCGTCGACCCGACGCGCATGAAGGTGCTGGTCTCGAGTACGCGCAACAGTTTGACCTGCAGGTCGGGGGGCATCTCGGTGATTTCGTCGAGAAACAGGGTGCCGCCGTGGGCGCGCTCGAAGAAGCCCTGGTGCTGGCGCTCGGCGCCGGTGAAGCTGCCCTTCTCGTGGCCGAAAATTTCGCTTTCGATCAGGTTCGGCGAAATCGCACCGCAATTGACGGCGAGAAACGGCCGCGTGCGCCGGCGCGAGAGATCATGCACGACGCGGGCGACGACCTCCTTGCCGGTGCCGCTTTCGCCGGTCACCAGCACCGTCACCGAAGTGCCCGCGACGCGTGAAATCTGCTGGTAGATCCGCTGCATGACGGCCGAACGGCCCCATAGCTGACCGAAATGGCCGCTTTCGTGCCACTGCGCGTTGAGCGTATCGACCTCGGCTTTGAGGGCGGCCGGCGGCGTCACGCGCGACAGCACGCCCTGCAGCTGGGTGATATTCACCGGCTTGACGAGGTAATCGACGGCGCCAAGGCGCAGCGCCTGGATCGAGCTTTCAAGGCTGGCATGCCCGGTGATCAGCACGACTTCGGATGCCGCCAGCAGGTTCGGATCTTTGAACAGCTCCATACCGCTGCCGTCGGGCAGCACGAGGTCGAGGAGAATGATGTCGGGTTGCTGCAAGGTGATCTGGCGGCGCGCGTCGCGCAGCGAATGCGCCTTGGCGACGGTGAATCTATCGGTCGCGATCAGCGCGGCGAGCATCTCCGCCGAATCGGTATCGTCATCAACGACTAAGGCATGGCTCATAAGGTACTCGTTCTTAAGCGATACGGTTGGCGCGGAAGCAGCGAATCACAAGCCATAGCAAGCCGCCGCGCGTTTGACGACACGCAGCGCCTAGTTGATGACGCGAAAATCGCCGGAAAGTTCGCGCCAATTTCGCGGCGGCTTACGCGTGCAGCGCCGCCGGCGCTCTTGCCCGGTCAGTCAGGTTCGGCGGCAAGAATTCCCTGCAGCTTTTCCAGGTCGATCGGTTTTAGCAGGTAGTCATCAAAGCCGGCGGCCAACGCCTGCTCCATGTCGGGCAGGTGTCCGTAACCGGAGAGCGCGATCATCCTGCCGGCATAGCCGCCGGCGCGGCTGCGCTTGGCGACGGCGAAGCCCGTCAGGCCGGGCAGTCCGATATCGACGATCGCCACTTCGGGCCGTACATTGAGCAGCAGAGCGAGGCCGCTGATGCCGTCGGTTGCGGTCCACACCGTGTGGCCGTCGACTTTGAGCACGTTATGCAGCGCATCGAGCACGTCTTCGTTGTCTTCGATGACGGCGATGCGCCGTTGCGCCGCTCGCGGTGCGGTCCGGCGCTCGACGCGTATTGCCGGCGCGGCAATGGCCGGCAGACGCACGCTGATGACCGTGCCGAGTTCAGTCGTTTCGGCGTGGATGCTGCCGCCATGCAGTTCGACGAGGCGCCGGACCAGGGTCAGCCCGACGCCCAGACCGCCGTCGCGCCGGTCGAGCGTGCGCTCGCCCTGGACGAACAAGTCGAACACGCGCGGCAACAGTTCGGCCGCGATGCCGGGGCCGGAATTGCTGACTTCGAGCAGCGCCTGGTCAGCTTGCGTGGCGACGCGGACCTTGATGCGTCCGCCGGGCGGCGTGTATTTGATGGCATTGTTGAGCAGGTTGTTGATCACCTGCTCGACGCGTGTCGGGTCGGCGTCTATCCAGACCTCTTTGAGATCGAGCGTGAGCTCGTGCGCGTACGGCTGACCGGTGATCTCGAGCGTGTCGACGAGGTGCTGGACGCGCGCCGCGAGGTCGAAGTTGCGTCGCGACAGCGCGAGATGGCCGGAGGTCACGCGGGCCACGTCGAGCAGGTCATCGAGCATGTGCGTCAGGTGCTGCGTCTGCCGCCGCAGGATGCGCCGCGCGTTGACCTCCGAATCCGACTGCGAGCCGATCCGGTTGAGCAGTTCGATCGCGGCGCTGACCGCCGAGAGCGGATTGCGCAGTTCATGGCTGAGCATCGCCAGAAACACATCCTTGGCGCGGTTGGCCGATTCGGCTTCGAGCCGCGCCGCCTGCTCTCGCGCAGTCAGCGCCACGCGCTCGCGCTCGGCTTCCTTGTGCTCGGTGAGGTCGACGGTGACGCCGACGATGTGTTGCGCCCGGCCGTCGTCGGCGTAGAGAATCTGAATCCGCGAAGAGAGCCAGAGCGCCGTTCCGTCGGCCAGTCGAACGCCGTAGTCGAAGCTGTCCTTTTCCTGTCCGGCGGACAGGTCGCGGCGCAACTCGCGCTCGATGCGTTCAAGGTCATCGCTGTCGATGAACTGCGTCCACGCGGCCCGAGTGGGGCCAGGCGCCGTTGCGGCGAGCTTGAAAAGCTTGGCCAGCCCCGGAGTCCATGCCAGCGCGTCATGCTCGACGTCATAGTGGAAGAAACCCACGTGGCCGGCTTCCTGGGCGAGTTCGATCAGGCGCTGGCTCTCGCGCAAGTCGTGTTCGGCGTCGATCAGCCGGGCTTCGGCGGCCTTGCGTTCGGTGATGTCGACGACTGCGCCGATGGCGCCGCGCGGCTGTCCGGCGCTGTCCCAGAGCGGCACCGCGCTGACGATGACGAATGCCGGCGGGCGGCCGTCGATGCGCAATTCGAGTTCCAGGCCGCGCGTCGTCTGCCCGTATGCCGCCGCCATTTGCAGTGGCTGCTTGTCGGCCGTCAGCGGCAGGCCTTCATGGAGCACCTCGACGAAGCCGCAGGCGTGCGAATCCGGGCTGCCGAATACCCTGTTCATGGCGGCGTTGTGGGTGATGCGCCGACATCGCGAGTCCTGCGCAAAAGCGAGTCCGATCGGACTGCTGCTGAGCAGGGTCTCGAATTCGTCAGCGCGCTTTTGCAGCAGATCGCGCTTGCTCTCGAGCCGCTCCTGTGCGGTTCTGCTCTCGGTCTCGAAAGCGGCCAAGGCATTGCGCAGCAGGTCGATTTCACGCACCGCGATGGGCTCGTCGGGGTGGGGAATATCGTTGTGCGCCAATCTATGCAAGGGCCGTGCCATTTGCCGCGCCACCGAAAAAGCGAGCAATACGCCGAGCAGCAGGCAGGCTGCCGCGATCCCGAGGGCGACGCTGACCGCCCGCTGGCGGGCAGCTTCGATCGGCCCGGCCGGCATGCCGATGCCGACGCCCCAGCCGGAGAGCCGCATCGTATCCCAGGCGCCGTAGGCCCAGCCGACGTCGGCGCTGGGCAGACGGCCGCTGCCGGATCCATGCCCGGCCATTTGCCTCAGGCTGCCGGCTGGCAGCTGAGTGCCGACGAAACGCTCGGGCGAACGGAAGCGCGCGATGAAGCGGTTGTCGCGGTCAAACAGTGTGACGTTGCCTTCTTCGGGAATGCCCGAAGCGGCGACTAGGCCTTGCCACACCGCCACCGGGATTCGCGCCCCGAGCAGGTAACGCGCTTGGCCATTGACGCGCACCGGCACTTCGACGGCCGTCATATAGCCGCCGTGTTCGTCATCGCCGAGCAGGTTGGAAATGAAGACCTGCTGCGCAGCGGGGCGGCTCCAGAATTCGGCCAGGTCGCGATCGCCAGGATAGGCGCGCTGCCCTTCCGCTACGGAATCGAAGAGCACCGTGCCGGTCGGCGACAGGAGGTAGATTCCGCTCCAGTTCGGACGCAGCACCGGCTGCCTGTGCAGCAATTCGCGCAACTGTGCGAAATCGCCGTTCTGGATAGGCGCGAAATAGCTCACCATATTGAGCGAGGCTATCGTCGATTTGAATTCGCGATCGACGTCTTCCTCGAAAGCCTTGATCTCGCGCCTGATGTCGTCGTACATGCGCTGCTGCTCGCTGTTCGCGTTGGCCACGGTCTGATAGATCGTGAACCCAAAGAAAGGCAGGATCGAAAGCAGGATCATCACCAGGAGATAGGTTCGCAGCGAGGCGGTTGGCCAGGCCAGCCAGCGGCGGTGGGGATTTCGTGACAGCGCCTCGCTCATGTCAAATCAATCCGGCAATACGCTCAGCCTATTAAGAGCGTGGCGCACGGAAAAGATTCGCATTTTTGGAACAATTTGCGCCGGGGCCCGGTAGATCTTGATAAACGGGCATGGCGCTTGCCACCAGGGCTCCGAACGCCGCCGATAGCACGCTACGGACGCGCCATGCCTGGTTGCGTCGGGCAATGCCGCGCCAGGGGCGGCAGCAATGACAATCGTGCTGGTTTGACGGCCGGCCGGGATGCCGAGAGGAGGATCGATGAACGAAAGCAAGCATGCGGCGAGCGGCGCAGGCCGGTCCGGCGAGAGCGGTGAAATCACGCCGCAGTTCGGCGCCTGGGAGGCGCTGGAAAACAATCCGGTCGGTCCGCGCCTGCTGACCGCGAATACCCTTACCGGCACGCGCGTGGTCAACCGCCACGATGAAACGCTGGGCACTATCAGCGACATCATGCTCAACGTCGAAGAAGGCGGCATCGCTTACGCGGTGATGGCCTCGGGCGGGTTCATGGGCATCGGCGAACGGCTTTATGCATTGCCCTGGTATTCGCTCGCCCTCGACACCGCGCGAAAATGCTGCGTGCTCAATGCCGACAAGGCCAGCTTCGAGGACGCGCCGGGCTTCGACAAGGATCATTTGCCGGAAGCCCCCTGAGCGCTCGCCCCATGTCGCGCGATTCTATCCTTCCCGTCGTCGGCGTCTGCCTCGCGCTGTACGCTCTTGTCGCCTACGGCGGGCATTGCCGGCGCGCTGCGAAGCGTGCCGCCACGGCTTTGCCGCCGCCGCTGCAAACCTGGGAAGGAGAAGGCGGTGCCGTGCCGGATGCGGCGGGCGACGAATCGACGCACGGCCCCCGCACGACGCGGTGAGATCCTGCTGCAAATTTGCAATTTTTTCCGCAATTTTTCCCGCAGCGCACGGCCCGTATTTTCAGGCGCGGCTGCGTTGCGCCAGCGGCTCGGCAACCGGTGTTCCGGCGCGTTCGGACGCGCTGCGCAGCGCGACGACATTTGGCGCGCCAGCGTAACTCACCGGCCCGATCGCCGCGTGCATGACGAATAGATCGCGGATGCGGATATAGTTAAGCTTGACGCCGCGATAGTGGCGTTCAACCAGCACGTGCACCGAACCCGGCAGCGAATTTTCCAGTGCCCGGCGGTAGTTCAAGACGGCGAGTTCCTCGACGCGTCGGCAAGCTTCCAGCAGCGCCAGGTCGTCGTTGCCGGCAAGGAGTCGGCGCACGGCCAGCGCGACGCCACGCAGCAGCGATGAAGCGCGGCGCCCGGCGACCACCGGGCCGCCGAGACGCACAACATACCTTTGCAACTCGCGCGCACCCTGCTGGCAATTGTCGGCAAGACAAGCGAAGGTCATCGCCAGTTCGCCCGAACGGGCACGCCGCACACCATAGCGAAACATGTACTCGCCGTCGTCGCAGGTGGTGATTAGGCCCTTGAGAATCGAAATAGTCTCGTTGTGATTCATGCTGATGCCCCTGTCAGTGATGATTGCGTACCGTCGGCGACGGCACGCCACCAATGCCCTGGCATTGTCCTCGGGGCAGAGCAGCTCTCGTGCCCGCAGTGCCCGCAATAACTTCGACCCGCCGATCTGCTTTCCGTTTCCGCGTTCGTCAAGACAGGACAAAAGCATATTTGTGAGCGGCCTGCCGCGCCCGGTCTAGCTTGTCCAGAAGACACCATCAGGTGGCACGGAACGCCCGCAGCAGCGGCCATCCGGCGCATCGGGCATGTGGCTTGCTCAATCGCTGGCAAGGCCGTAATCGCGGTCGCGAGAGCAGTCGAACCCGCGCCCGCCCAATACCAAACTTCACCGGAGAAAGCCATGCAATCACTCGCCTTGAGGGTCGAGCGGCAAACCCAGCGTTATCCCTTGTCGGCGCACACGCCGTCATTGGTTGCCTTGCCACCGCCGAGCTATGAGAATCGTCTGCTTAACGCGATGCCACGCGAAGTTCTCGAACACATCGCGCCTTACCTCGAGCGCATCGAACTGGCACAAGAGACGGTGCTCTACGAGACTGGCACGCAGGCCCGCTACGTGTATTTCCCGCTGCGCTCCATCGTCTCCCTCGTCTATGTGATGGAGAACGGCGACTCGGCGCAAACCGTGATGGTCGGCGCCGAGGGCATGGTCGGCTTTTCGGCGATCATGGGCTGCCAAACGTCGCCGAGCAGCGCCGTGATGCAGACCGGCGGTTCGCTGCTCAAACTGCGCGCCAGCCTGCTCGCCCGCGAGTTCGAACAAAACCCGCAAGCGACGCAGCTCTTGCTGCGCTACACGCAATCGCTGTTCATCCAGCTCGCCCAGTCGGCGGTATGCAATCGCCATCACTCGCTCGAGAACCAGCTTTGCCGCTGGCTGCTGACCACACTGGACCGCCTGCCGGGCAACGAGCTGTACATGACCCAGGAGCTGATCGCCAACATGATCGGCGCGCGGCGCGAAGGCGTGACCGGAGCGGCCGGCAATCTGCAGCGCCTGGGCATCATCAACTACAGCCGCGGGCACATCACCGTCGTCGATCGCCCGGCGCTGGAACGGCATGTTTGCGAATGCTATGCCGTCGTCAAACGCCAGACCGACCACCTGATGCCGGCGGCCTGCGCGCACTGAGCCGTCGCGTCGCATCCGCCGGCGGGGTGCCGGCGAGGCCTCCACCCAGGATTCTTCATGGAAAGGATCGCCATGCCAAGCGGGCCAATGAGCGCAAAGTCCAAACGCCGCTACGGGAACATCAAGGAAACGATCAGGAAGCAAGGCAAGAGCGACGCCCTGGCCGAGCAGATCGCGGTGCAAACGGTTGATCGGCGGCGCGCACCGCGCGACGAAAACGGATCGTCGCGCGAAGAAGCGGGCATGTCCAGCGGAACGCCGGGTGGCGCGGCGCGGGCGCCCGAAGCCGCGGCCGATAAGGCGCGCCGGCGCAAGCGATGAACGTGCGCCGGGACGTCGGGTGCGCGGATTATCTTCATGGCATGGCGTAGCGCAGGCTGGTATGGCGCGGCATGCCGCAATTTCTTCAGTGGCGCCGTAAGAATTACTCTTGACTCGGCACGGCGGGTGGCTATGAGACGGGAACAGGTTCTGCGTACGGTCCGGGTGGCGCTCGTCGTGCTCGGCATTTGCCCGTTCGCGGCGCAGGCTTTTGGCTGGCCGGAACTCGAGCAGCGCGCGCAGGCGCTGGCGGCCGCCACTTTCGCCAAGCCCGATGCCAATTTGCCTGCGGAATTGCGCCAGCTCACCTACGAGCAATACCAGAATATCCGTTTCAAGCCCGACCACGCCTACTGGCACGGCGCGGGCTTGCCGATCGAACTGGCTTTCTTTCACCGCGGCATGGCCTTCGATCAGGCGGTGAAGATCAATGAACTGGTCGGCAGCGAGGTTCACGAAATCAAATACACGCCCGATGCTTTCGACTTCGGCCCCACCCGGATCGAGGCGAACAAGCTGCGCAACCTGGGCTACGCCGGCTTTCGCGTGCACTACGCGATCAACAGCCCGCGAGTGAACGACGAAGTGCTGGTGTTCCTCGGCGCCAGCTATTTTCGCGCCCTCGGTCGCGGCCAGGTCTACGGCCTGTCGGCGCGCGGGCTGGCGATCAACACGGCGGAGAACGGTGGCGAAGAATTTCCGCGTTTCGTCGAATTCTGGATCGACCGCCCGGCGCCGGCGGCGCGGGAATTTACCATTTACGCGCTGCTCGATTCGCCGCGTGTGGCCGGCGCCTACCGCTTCATCCTCAAACCCGGACCGGAGACCAGCATCGAGGTCAGCGCTCGTCTCTATCCGCGCGAGAGCATCGCCAAGCTCGGCATCGCGCCGCTTTCCAGCATGTATTTCTTTGGCGAGAACCAGCCCGCGCGCGACGAAGACTATCGACCCGAAGTCCACGATTCCGACGGATTGTCGATCAGCGCCGGCAACGGCGACTGGATCTGGCGGCCGCTGGTCAATCCCAAGCGCTTGCTGGTCACCTCGTTCGCCACCGGCAATCTCGGCGGCTTTGGCCTGCAACAGCGCGACCGCAACTTTTCGAGCTACGAGGAACTGGCGACCCGTTACGACCTGCGCCCGAGCGTCTGGATCGAACCGCAGGGTTCGTGGGGCGCCGGACGCGTTGAACTGGTGCAGCTTCCGACGCCCGACGAGACCAATGACAACATCATGGCCTACTGGGTCCCCGACAAGCCGCCGCAGCCGCGTCAGCCTTACGAGTTGCGCTATCGCATCCTATGGCAGAAGGACAAGGAGCGTCGCCCGCCGCTGCTGTGGGTGATGCAGACGCGGCGCGGTCCCGACCATCTGCACCGGCAGGAGAACACCATCGTGTTCGCCGTGGACTTTGTTGGCGCTGCGCGCGGCGACGGCGGATTGGTCACGCCGGCTGCCGCGATCGCGGCGGCGCCCCCGCGCCCCGAGAGCGGTATCGGCGCGGTCACCGACCTCGGCAACAACGCGACGCTGCTGCAAAGCCGCATCGAACGCAACGAGTTCAGCGGCGGCTGGCGGCTGACGCTGGTCCTGCGGCGCATCGACCAGGCCAAACCGGTCGAAATGCGCGCCTACCTCGTGCGCGAAAACAAGCCGGCATCGGAAACATGGAACTACATTCTTCCTCCCGAGTGAGAGCGAGCCTGGCGCAGGTCATGCGCTGCCAGGCTTATCTCGAGCGTCTGCCGATCAGCGCCGAACGGCGCGCGCAGTTGCAGCAGGTGATCGCCGGCGCGGCGCCTGAAGACGCCATGCACGCCGTGCACTGCGCGCTCGGCGATGGCGCCGGCTCTATCGACAGTCCGGCCGAAGCGTCGCTGGCGGCGCGCCTGGCGCTGGCCGTCGGCGTATCGTCGGACGCAAGCGGGCGCGCCGATAATCGCTGCCTTTCAACCGCGCCGCCGATCCGGCGCACGACGATGGCACCGCGGCGCTGGCCGCTGCGCCAATCTCTATGGTCGCGTCCGGTGGCGGAAGAAGCCGTGACGGCATCGCGCTCGCGCCGCTTCGACGGGACCCTGCGGCGTACCGCGCTGACCTTGCTCACCTTGGGCCAGACTGCTCTTGCCACTTGGTCGATGACCGCCATTCTTCCCTACCATGGCGGCCGGCCGATGGAGATCGCCATCCTGATCCTTTTCGCCATTCTCTTCCTCTGAGTCTCGGTCGGATTCTGGACGGCCTTGATGGGCTTCGTCGTACTGCTCTTCGGCCGCGACCGCCATGCGATTTCGGCGACCGCCGCACCGGACGCGCCGATTGCCGACGGCGCGCGAACGGCGATCGTCATGCCGATCTGCAACGAAGAGGTGGGCCGCGTTTTCGCCGGCCTGCGCGCGACCTGCGCTTCGCTCATGCGCAGCGGGCAAAGCGCCGCCTTCGACTTCTTCGTGCTCAGCGACAGCAGCGCAGCGGAAATGCGCATCGCCGAACTCGACGCCTGGCTGCGCCTGTGCCGCGAGACGCAGAGCTTCGGCCGCGTCTTCTACCGCTGGCGGCGCAACCGTATCAAGCGCAAGAGCGGCAACCTTGCCGACTTCTGCCGGCGCTGGGGCAGCCAGTACCGCTACATGATCGTACTTGACGCCGACAGCGTGATGAGCGGGCAGTGCCTAACCGCGCTCGTGCGCCTGATGGAAGCCAACCCGCAGGCCGGTATCATCCAGTCCGCGCCGCGCGCCTCGGGGCGTGAAACCCTGCATGCGCGCATCCAGCAGTTCGCCAACCGCGTCTATGGGCCTTTATTCACCGCTGGCCTGCACTTCTGGCAACTCGGCGAAGCGCACTACTGGGGCCACAACGCAATCATCCGCCTCGAACCGTTCATCCGCCATTGCGCGCTCGGCCGCCTGCCGCGCCGCGGCCTGCGCAATCTCGAAATCCTCTCGCACGATTTCGTCGAAGCGGCGCTGATGCGCCGCGCCGGGTGGTCGGTGTGGATCGCCTACGACCTGCCGGGCAGCCACGAAGAGATGCCGCCCAATCTGCTCGACGAATTGCAGCGCGACCGCCGCTGGTGCCAGGGCAATCTGATCAATTCGCGGTTGCTGCTCGCCGAAGGCCTGCATCCTGCGCACCGGATGACTTTTGCGACCGGAATCATGGCCTACCTGTCGGCGCCGCTGTGGTTCCTCTTCCTGATGCTGTCGACGCTGCTGCTCGCCATCCAGACGCTGGTCCCGCCCAAATATTTCGTGATTCCGTATCAGCTCTTTCCGGTCTGGCCGCAATGGAACAATCAATGGGCGCTGCTGCTGTTCACCGCGACCGCCACCCTGCTCTTCGCGCCGAAGCTGCTCAGCGTCGCGCTGCTTTGCTGGCAGGGCGCACGCGAATTCGGCGGAGCGCAGCGCGTGGCCGCGAGCGCGCTCGCCGAAGCCGCTTATTCGGTACTGCTTGCGCCGATCCGCATGCTCTTTCACAGCCGCTTCGTGCTGGCGACGCTGGCCGGCTGGGAAATCAAATGGACTTCGCCGACGCGCGACAATGCCCAGACCGGCTGGGGCGAGGCGCTGCGCCAGCACGGCGGACAGACGCTGCTCGGCATCGTCTGGGCGGCCGTCGTCTATTGGCTCAACCCGTCATTCCTGTGGTGGCTGCTGCCGGTGGTCGGCGCACTGATCCTGGCCATCCCGATTTCCGTCTGGTCGAGCCGCATCGAACTCGGCCGCCGGCTGCGTCGGGAGCGCCTGTTCCTGATTCCCGAAGAGTCGCGGCCGCCGTTCGAACTGCGCTGCCTGCATCTCGCGCAGAAGAAATCGCCGGCGCCGGCCGGCTTCGTCGC
Organism: uncultured beta proteobacterium; assembly: GCA_903886975.1. Taxonomy (GTDB): domain Bacteria; phylum Pseudomonadota; class Gammaproteobacteria; order Burkholderiales; family Rhodocyclaceae; genus Propionivibrio. The sequence continues at coordinate 11,863 of CAISOB010000070.1, read as the reverse complement.
CGCGGTAATCGATCCGCTGACCAACGCCCTCGTCTGCGCCGCGAGCAGGCCGCGTGCGGCGCGCCGCGCACGGCAGCCCGGGCGCGAGGCGCTCGTCGCCGCAGCGCTCGCCGGCGGCCCGGAATCGCTGAGTGACTCGCAGAAGCTCGAACTGATCGACGATCCCTACGAGCTGTCGGCGCTGCACTATCGCGTGTGGTCGGCGGACACCGTGCACCCGGTGTGGAAACGCGCTCTGGAAATGATGTGATGCGCCGCCGCGATTTTCTCAAAGGCTGGGCCGCGCTCGGCGCGGCGCGCCTGTCGGAGCGTCTCGGACTGCCTGCGGCCGTCGGCAGCGTCGTTGCGCTCGGCGCGCCGCAGCCCTTCGATTACGCCTGGCTCAAGGGCCAGGCGCGCACGCTGGCCGGCCGCGCCTATCGCGCGCCGGCGCAAACCGATGACCGGGCGATCAAGACCCTCGACTGGGACCAGTACCAGGCGATCCACTTTCGCCCCGAGCATGCGCTGTGGGCGCAGGCCGATTCGAATTTCCGTTTGCAGTTCTTTCATCTCGGGCTGTATTACCAGAGTCCGGTACGCCTGCATGAAGTGCATGCCGGCCTGGCACAGACGCTCGCCTATGACGCTGCGATGTTCGATTACGGCGCCAGCGGCTTGCGCGGCCAGCAGCTGCCCGCCGACCTCGGCTTTGCCGGTTTCCGCGTGCACTTTCATACCGACTGGCAGCGCGACCTCGTCGCTTTTCTCGGCGCCAGCTACTTTCGCGCGGTCGGCGGTGAAATGCAGTACGGCCTGTCGGCGCGCGGGCTGGCGATCGACTGCGGCATGGACCGGCCGGAGGAATTTCCGCTGTTCACCGCCTTCTGGTTCGAACGCCCGGCAGCGGGTGCCGACCGGCTGAGTGTCTACGCGCTGCTCGATTCGGCGAGCATCACCGGCGCCCTGCGCTTCGACATCACGCCGGGCGCGCCGCTCTTGATCGACGTCGATGCCGCCTTCTATCCGCGCCGTGCGATAGAGCGCATCGGCATCGCGCCGCTGACCAGCATGTTCGAGCGCGGCGAAAATGACACGCGCATCACAAGCGACTGGCGCCCGGAGATTCACGATTCGGATGGCTTGGCGCTGTGGACCGGCGGCGGCGAACGGATCTGGCGGCCGCTCGTCAATCCGCGCGAGCTGCGCTTCAATGCCTACGCCGACGAGAATCCGCGCGGCTTCGGCCTGCTCCAGCGCGACCGCCAGTTCGACCACTACCAGGACGACGGCGTGTTCTACGACCGCCGGCCGAGCGTCTGGATCGAGCCGCGCTCGAGCTGGGGGCGCGGCGCTGTGCAACTCGTCGAATTGCCTACCGCCGACGAGACGAGCGACAACATCGTCGCTTACTGGAATCCGGCCGAAGCGCCGCAGCCCGGCCAGGAACTCCTCTATTCGTATGGCCTGTGGTGGGGTTCGCGCCTGCCGTACGAAGTGCCGCTCGCGCAGGTGGTCGCGACGCGTAGCGGCGTTGGCGGGATCATCGGTCGCCGCCGCGACCACTTCTCTAGGCGCTTCGTCGTCGATTTTGCCGGTGGCGCGCTGGCCATGGCCGGCATGCCGGCGCGCATCGAACCGGTGATCAGCGTCTCGCGCGGCACCGTCGAAATCCCCTCGCTGCGTCCGCTCGCCGCAGTGCAGGGCTATCGCGCCATCTTCGACCTGCGGCCCGGCGACGACAGCACCGAGCCGATCAATCTGCGCCTCTTCCTCCGCCTCGACGGCGAGGCGCTCAGTGAAACCTGGCTCTACCAATGGACGCCGCCGCCGGCGAGCGAACGCGCGGCACTCATGTAAGCCGACCTGCGGCGCTTTGACGCCCCGGCTGCGTATGGCAATCCGCGTATAATTCGCGGTTTAGTTCTTCTCTGACCGCCGCCCAGCCATGCAGGAAAAATACCAGCCACAACAAATCGAAGTCGCCGCGCAGGCGAACTGGATGAAGACCGGCGCCGCGCGCGCCATTGAAGATGCCAGCCGGCCCAAATACTACTGCCTGTCGATGTTTCCCTATCCGTCGGGCAAATTGCACATGGGGCATGTGCGCAACTACACGATAGGCGATGTGCTATCGCGCTTCTACAAGATGCAGGGCTACAACGTCATGCAGCCGATGGGCTGGGATGCCTTCGGCATGCCGGCCGAGAACGCGGCGATCCAGAACAAGGTGCCGCCGGCGCAATGGACTTACGCCAACATCGAGTACATGAAAGGGCAGCTCAAGCGCCTCGGTTTTGCCATCGACTGGGAGCGCGAGCTTGCCACCTGCAAGCCCGACTACTACCGCTGGGAGCAGTGGCTGTTCACCCGTCTCTATGAAAAAGGCCTGATCTACAAGCGCCTCGGTACCGTCAACTGGGATCCCGAGGACCAGACCGTTCTGGCCAACGAGCAGGTGATCGACGGCCGCGGCTGGCGTTCGGGCGCGCTGATCGAGAAGCGCGAAATCCCGATGTACTACATGAAGATCACCGCCTACGCCGAGGAGCTGCTCGCCGACCTCGACCGGCTTTCGGGCTGGCCCGAACAGGTCAAGCTGATGCAGAAGAACTGGATCGGCAAGAGCGTCGGTTGCGACGTCGGTTTTCCGTACGACGAGGCTTCGATCGGCAGCGCCGGCGTACTGAAGGTGTTCACCACGCGCCCCGACACGCTGATGGGCGCGACCTATGTCGCGATTGCCGCCGAACATGTGCTGGCGACACAGGCTGCAGTCCACAATCCGGCGCTCGCCGCGTTCATCGAGGAATGCAAGCGCGGCGGCGTCGCCGAAGCCGACATGGCGACGATGGAAAAGAAGGGCATGCCGACCGGCCTCTTCGTCGTGCATCCGCTCAACGGCGAGAAGCTGCCGGTATGGGTCGCCAACTACGTGCTGATGGGCTACGGCGAAGGCGCGGTGATGGCCGTCCCGGCGCACGATGAACGCGACTTCGCTTTCGCGAAGAAGTTTGGCCTAAAGATAAAACAGGTCATAGCGCTCAATCCGCCAACATTGGTCGATCTGGCAAAGGACGCACTTGGCATCGATCCCGAACCATCCGTTTCGACCGACGCATGGCAGGAGTCGTACGCCGAAACCGGGGTTTGCGTGAATTCCGGCAAGTACGACGGTCTCGATTATCCGGCCGCCTTCGATGCGATCGCCGCCGACCTCGCGGCCAAGAATCTCGGTGCCAAGCGCACGCAGTTCCGCCTGCGCGACTGGGGCATCTCGCGCCAGCGCTACTGGGGCTGCCCGATCCCGATCGTCCACTGCGCCGATTGCGGCGACGTGCCGGTCCCCGACGCGCAGCTGCCCGTCGTGCTGCCCGAAGACGTCACCGTCACCGGTGCCGGCAGCCCGCTCGCCAAGATGCCGTCGTTCTACGAGTGCCGCTGCCCGAAATGCGGCAAGCCGGCGCGCCGCGAGACCGACACGATGGACACCTTCGTCGAGTCGTCGTGGTATTTCCTGCGCTACTGCTGTCCGGACAACGACCAGGCGATGGTCGACGAGCGCGTCGCTTACTGGTGCAAGGGCGGCATCGACCAGTACATCGGCGGCATCGAACACGCCATCCTTCATCTGCTCTATTCGCGTTTCTGGACCAAGCTGATGCGCGACACCGGCCTGTTCGGAAAGGATTTCGCGCTCGGCGAACCCTTCGCCAACCTGCTCACGCAAGGCATGGTCGTCGCGCCGACTTTCTATCGCGAAGACGGCAGCGGCAAGAAGGACTGGATCAACCCGGGCGAAGTCGACGTCGTGCATGACGACCGTGGCCGCGCCGTGGGCGCCAGCCTGCGCGCCGACGGCCTGCCGGTGATCATCGGCGGCACCGAGAAGATGTCGAAGTCGAAGAACAACGGTGTCGATCCGCAGGCGCTGATCGACGAATTCGGCGCCGATACGGCGCGCCTTTTCATCATGTTCGCCAGCCCCCCGGATCAGTCGCTCGAGTGGTCCGACGCCGGCGTCGAAGGCGCTTTCCGCTTTTTGAAGCGCGTCTGGCGAATCGTTTTCGAACACGTTTCGGGCGGCCTCATCGCCGCCTGCAAGGGCGGGGATCTGAGTGAAGAACTCAAGGCTTACCGCCGCCAGTTGCACCAGACCATTGCCAAGGTCACCGACGATTACGGCCGGCGCAAGCAGTTCAACACGGCGATTGCCGCCGTCATGGAACTGCTCAACGCCTACGCCAAGATTGCCGGTGACAGCAACGCGGTGCGCTCCGTGCGCCAGGAGACGCTCGAAGCGGTGGCGCTCCTGCTCTATCCGATCGTGCCGCACGTCTGCGAAGCACTCTACGCCGAACTCAAACCCGGCGAGATTGCCGCCACGCAGCGCTTCCCCAAAGCCGACGCGGCCGCGCTGGTGCAGGACGAGATCGAGCTGATGCTGCAGATCAACGGCAAGCTGCGCGGCAGCCTGCGCGTCGCGGCGGGCGCCGACCAGGCGACCATCGAAGCTGCCGCGCTGGCCAGCGAGGTCGCGCAGCGGCACCTGGCCGGGCAGGCGCCGAAGAAGCTGATCGTCGTGCCGCGCCGGCTGGTCAATATCGTCGCCTAGAGAAAGTCGAATCGGGAGGAATGACGCAATGCGCTCAGTGCTTCGTGTAACACTCCTGGCCTTGGTGCTGGCTGGTCTTGCCGCCTGCGGTTTTCAACTGCGCGGTTCCTATACCTTGCCCTATGAAAGCATTTTCATTTCCGTGGCCGATACGTCGGTGATCGGCGCCAACCTCAAGCGTGCGATCAGGGCTTCGAAATCGACGCGCCTCGCCGACAAGGCCGAAGATGCGCAGGCCACTTTCCTGCCGACTGCCGAGGCGCGCGAGCCGATCATTCTCTCGCTGTCGAGCGCCGGCCGCGTGCGCGAAAAACGGCTGCGCTATCGCTACGGCTATCGCATCATCGACCCCAAGGGGCGCGATCTGGTGCTGCCCAGCGCGATCGAACTGACACGCGACCTGACCTACGCCGATTCGGACGTACTGGCCAAGACGCAAGAGGAAGAACTGCTGTGGCGCGACATGGAGACCGACCTCGTGCAGCAGCTGATGCGCCGCCTGGCCGCCGCCAAGCCGTCGCCACCGGCGGAGGATTAGGACTCGATGCGGGTTGGCTATGCAGCTTAGGGGCGAGCAGCTCGCGGCCCATCTGGAAGGTGAGCTGAAACCCGTTTACGTAATCTACGGCGACGAACCGCTAATGGTCATCGAAGCCGCCGACGCGCTGCGCGCCGCGGCCCGCCGCGGCGGTTTCGACGAGCGCGAAGTGCTCACCGCGATTGCCGGGTTCAACTGGCTCGAATTGCATCACGCGACCGGCAATATGTCGCTGTTCGGCGGCCGCAAGTTGATTGACCTGCGCATCCCGACCGGCAAGCCGGGACGCGAAGGCGCCGCCGCCCTGCACGATTACTGCGCGCGTCCGTCGCCTGACGCGCTGCTGCTGGTGACCCTGCCCGGACTCGACTGGACCGAGGAAAAGGCCGTCTGGCTGAAGGATCTCGCCGATGCCGGCGCGGCGGTCAAGCTGATTCCGCCGACGCTCGCCGAACTGCCCGAGTGGATCGCCGGCCGCCTGCGCCGCCAGCAGCAGAGTGCGGACAGCGACGCCCTGCGCTTCATCGCCGAACACGTCGAAGGCAATCTGCTCGCCGCGCATCAGGAAATCCTCAAGCTCGCGCTGCTGCATCCGCCCGGCGAACTCACGCTGCAGGCGGTGCAGGACGCCGTGCTCAACGTCGCGCGCTACGATCTCGATGGTTTGCGCGAAGCGTTGCTGCTCGGCGACGTGGTGCGTCTGACGCGGACGCTCGATGGCCTGCAGCAGGAAGGCGAAGCGCCGCCGCTGGTGCTATGGGCGATGAGTGAAGAACTGCGCGCGCTGGCGCAGGTCAAGGCCGGGCTCAAGAAGAAGCAATCGCTCGATGCGCTGCTCAAGGACGCCCGCGTCTGGGGGGCGCGCACCACGCCGTTCAAACGCGCCGTGCAGCGCGTCGAGGGCGCACGCAGCAACGCGGCGCTGGCTCACGCGGCGCGAATCGACCGCATGATCAAGGGGGCGAGTGCGCCCGGCGACGTGTGGAACGAGTTCCTGCGTCTTGGCTTGAGGATCTGCTGAGGGAATTCGACGACCGCGGACTGCCGCGTGCGACGATTACCTGTTACTTCTCGTCGCCCTTGTCGTCGCTGCCCGGCTCGTCGGGTGCAAGATGCTCCCACAGGCAATCATCCCGCCATTCGGCCTCATCGTTGAGGCCCTGGCAGCATGCGCCCTGTGCCAGACATTCCCCTTTGCAACTATCCTCGATGACCACGACTCGCAGTTCCGGGTCCACCTTGCGCTCGCCATCCCAATAGCTGCAGGTCGCGCAAATCTTTATTTCCGCAGGAATTATCAGTTTTTTGTTCATGACCAATCGGCGGCAAAATTCGATAGCGATGAGAGTGTATCTCTTTCCATTGGTTCAATAAGGTTTTTTTGCGGTCCATCGTTATAATTCCATTTTGGCCCAACCAAAGCAGGGCGATATGGAAATCGAGCACTACGTCAACATGGTCGGTGAGCAGGCGCGTGCCGCTTCGCGTCTGGTCGCCCGCGCCGACAGCAAGGCCAAGAACGCGGCGCTGACTTATCTGGCCGCAGCGATCCGGCGCGATGCCGCCGAGTTGATCGCCGCCAATCAGGACGACCTGGCTGAGGCGCGCGCCGCCGCGCTCGAACCGGCCTCGCTCGACCGGCTGACGCTGGGCGCCAAAGGCGTCGCGGCAATGGCCGAGGGCGTCGAGCAAGTCGCCGCGCTGGCCGACCCGGTCGGCGAAATCAGCGAACTCAAGTTTCGTCCGAGCGGAATCCAGGTCGGCAAGATGCGCGTTCCGCTCGGCGTCATCGGCATCATTTACGAGGCCCGCCCGAACGTTACCGCCGACGCCGCGGCGCTGTGCATCAAGTCCGGCAATGCGGCGATCCTGCGCGGCGGCTCCGAGGCCATCCGCAGCAACCGGGCGATCGCCGCGCTGGTGCACGAGGCCTTGGCCAGCGCCGGGCTGCCGGCCAACGCCGTGCAGCTCATCGACACCACCGACCGGGCCGCGGTCGGTTATCTGATCACCCTGCGCAAATACGTCGACGTCATCGTTCCGCGCGGGGGAAAAAGCCTGATCGCGCGCCTCCTCGCCGAATCGCGGGTGCCGATGATCCAGCATCTCGACGGCAACTGCCATGTTTACGTCGATGACGACGCCGACGCGGCAAAAGCGCTGGCCATCGTCGAGAACTCGAAGACGCAGCGCTACGGCACCTGCAACACCGCCGAATCGCTGCTCGTCGCGCGTTCGCGCGCCGCCGAACTACTGCCGCCGATCGCCGCAATGCTCATCGGCAAAGGCGTCGAGATTCGCGGCTGTGCCGAAACGCAGGCGCTGGTGCCGGCAGCCAAAGCGGCGACCGAGGCCGACTATGCCAACGAGTTTCTCGCGCCGATCATCTCGGTGAAGGTCGTCGCCGGGCTCGACGAGGCGATGGAGCACATCGACCGCTACGGCTCGCACCATACCGAATGCATCGTCAGCGAAAACTACACGCAGGCCATGCGTTTCCTGCGTGAAGTCGATTCCTCGTCGGTCATGGTCAACGCCTCGACACGCTTTGCCGACGGCTTTGAATACGGCCTCGGCGCGGAAATCGGCATCTCGACCGACAAGCTGCACGCGCGCGGCCCGGTCGGGCTCGAGGGGCTGACCAGCCAGAAATGGGTCGTGCTCGGTTCCGGGCAGGTGCGCCGCTAGCCGTTCGCCGGAGGAGACGGGATGAAATCTCTGCTGATCGCTCTGGCCACCGCACTCGGCATCAATCTCGCCAACGCCGTCGAGGTGGCCGGCGTCAAATTCGACGACTGGGTCCAGATCGGCAATCGCGAGATCGTCGCCAACGGCGCCGGCCTGCGCAAGAAGATTTTCTTCAAGGTTTATGCGATGGTGCTCTACCTGCCCGAGAAGCAGCGCGAAGCGGCTGGCGCGCTCAACGTCAAGGGACCGAAGCGGATCGGCATCAGCCTGCTGCGCGATCTCACGGCGCAGCAGTTCATCGAGGCCATGCAGGAAGGACTAGCCGAAAACCACAGCGCCGCCGAAATGGCCGCGATCAAGGACAGGCTCAAGCAGTTTTCCGATGTCATGCTCACGATCGGCGAAGCGAAGAGCGGAACGCTGATCGAAATCGACTGGTTGCCCGAGGCCGGCACGCGCCTGACCGTCAGCGGTCAGGTCAAGGGCACCGACATCGCGGGCGAGGATTTCTACCGCGCACTGCTCAGGATCTGGCTCGGCGACAAGCCGGTGCAGGACGACCTCAAGCAGGCGCTGCTCGGCAAGGCCCTCTGAGCGATAGGCCGTGAAAGCGCCCGCCGCCGCCCGCTACCAGGCCATCGTCCGCGCACCGACTTTCTCTATCGGCGTGCGCTGCGATGAAATGGAAATCCACGCGCTCGATTATCTCAAGCCGTGCGCCGAAATCGCGCCGACGAACGCCCTGGCCGCCGAGGCCGTGCGCCAGTTGCGCGCTTATCTCGCCGACGCCGATTTCGATTTCAGCCTGCCGCTGCGCCCGTCCGGCACCGCTTTTCAGCGCCGCGTCTGGAACGAGATTGCGGCCATCCCGAAGCGCGAGACGCGCTCGTACGGCGAGGTCGCCAAGGCCTTGCACAACGCCCCGCGCGCGGTTGGACAGGCCTGCGGCGCCAACCCTTTCCCGCTCGTTGTTCCCTGCCACCGGGTCATCGCCGCGGGCGGCGCGCTCGGCGGCTTTGCCCGTAACCGCGGCGATTTCATGCTCGACGTGAAGCGCTGGCTGCTGGCGCATGAACGCCACTGAAATCGATGCCGGCGAACATGCCGAGATCGACGCCTTTTGCGATACGCTGTGGCTCGAAGACGGGCTGGCCAAGGCTTCGCTGGCGAGCTATCGCAGCGACCTGGTCCACTTCGCCAACTGGCTGCGGCAGGAAAGGCTCGCGTCGCTCAGCGATGTCGACGAACTCGCGCTGCTGCGTTTCATCGCCATGCTCTCGCAAACGCTGCGCGCGACCTCGCAGGCGCGCTACATTTCGACGCTGCGCCGCTTCTACCGCCACCTCCTGGCGCGCGGGCGGATCAGAGCCGATCCGACGCTCAAGATTTCCATGCCGGCCAGGCCTTCGCGCCTGCCCAAGGTGCTCTCGGAAGCGCAGGTCGAAGCCCTGCTCGCCGCGCCGCCGACCACAGCGACGCTCGGAGCGCGCGACCGCGCCATGCTCGAGACGATTTATGCCACTGGCCTGCGTGTCTCCGAACTCGTCGGCCTCAAATTGCATGAAGTGAATTTCGACATGGGCGTGATCCGGGTCTTCGGCAAGGGCGGCAAGGAGCGCCTGGTGCCGCTCGGCGAGGAAGCCATCGACTGGCTGCGCGCCTATCTTGGCGATGCGCGGCGCACGCTGCTCGGCGAGCGTCAGAGCGACGATCTTTTCGTCACGGCGCGCGGGCATGCGATGACGCGCCAGGCCTTCTGGCAGCTGATCAAGCGCTACGCCATGCTGGCCGGAATCGATCCCGCCCGGCTGTCGCCGCACGTGCTGCGCCACGCCTTCGCGACGCACCTGCTCAATCACGGCGCCGACCTGCGCGTCGTGCAGATGCTGCTCGGCCATTCCGACATCTCGACGACGCAGATCTACACGCACATCGCCCGCGAGCGCTTGAAGACGCTGCACGCGGCGCATCATCCGCGCGGCTGAACCTGCCCGTCATTCCGGCGCAAGCCGGAATCCAGGCAGTGGCACAAGCTGGATTCCGGCTTGCGCCGGGATGACGGTCTTTAGATAGGACGCCAGCCTTCATGCAGTCGCCTTGGGGCTCGCGCCGGTTCGACGATCGGTCCGGCGTTCTGCTATGCTGAAGGTATCTGCTTCGGATATGAAATAGCCCTATGCGATCTGGAAACGCGCCGGAAACTCCGGCGACCAAATTCCTGCAACAGAACGGCATCGCCCACTCCAATCATCTCTATGATTACGAGGAGCACGGCGGCACCGCCGTTTCCTCGCGCGAACTCAACGTCGACGAGCATGCGGTGGTCAAGACCCTGGTCATGGAGGACGAGAACGGCAAGCCGCTGATCGTGCTGATGCATGGCGATTGCAAGGTGTCGACCAAGGAGCTGGCGCGCCAGATCGGCTGCAAGAAGATCGAACCGTGCAAGCCGGAAGTTGCCCAGCGTCATACCGGCTACATGGTCGGCGGCACCAGCCCGTTCGGGACCAAAAAGAAGATGCAGATCTGCGTCGAGAAAAGCGTCCTCGACCTGCCGCTGATCTACATCAACGGTGGCCGGCGCGGCTATCTGGTCGGCGTGCATCCACACGACCTCTTGCGCGTGCTCGCGCCGACGGTTGTCGAAGTGGCGCTCAAGGGCTGACGCGTCATTCCGGCGAGGCTGGCACCAAACTCCACACGTCATTCCGGCGAAAGCCGGAATCCAGACGTACGCACTGGACACCGGCTTTCGCCGGTGTGACGGCGTATTTTGCGACCCGTGCGCGTCTTACAAAATTACTGCGGCGTGCCGCGCTCGATGACCACACCGACGCGGCGCACGCCGCGCATCATCCCGAGCTTGGCGATCGAGACGCGCACCCAGATCGCGCCGAAGTCGTCGATCAGCAGGGCCGCCACGAACTCTGCAAGCTTCTCGAGCAGATTGAAGTGCTGCGCCGCGAGTTCGTCGCGCAGGCGTTCGACGACCGCGGCGTAATCGATGGTGTCGCCGATGTCGTCGCTGCTCCCCGCGCATGCCGTTGAAATGCCGATCTGCAGCGACATCTCGACCGTCTGCGGCATTGCCTTCTCGCGCGGATAGATGCCGACCAGCGTGGGAATGCGAAGATCGTCGATGAAGATGATGTCCATGCGGCAGTGGCCCGGCTCAGTGTAGAATCGTTTTCAACGGGCGCAAACAGCCCGAAAGTGAGCGCATTCTAACCCAGCTTCCGGATCCCCTATGCCCAATAGCCTGAACGCCCCGCTTGCCGTCGTGCTGGCCTATCTGCTCGGATCGGTTCCGTTTGCCGTGATTTGCAGCCGCCTGTTCGGGCTTGCCGATCCGCGCAGCTATGGCTCGAAGAATCCCGGCGCGACCAACGTCCTGCGCAGCGGCAACAAGGCCGCCGCGATCACCACCTTGATCGGTGACATGGCCAAGGGGGCGGCTGCGGTCCTGCTGGCCCAGAAATACGGTGCCCAGTACGGCTATGGTGATGCCTTCGTCGGTTGCGTCGCGCTCGCCGTGTTCTTCGGTCACCTCTTTCCGGTGTTCCTCAAATTCAAGGGCGGCAAGGGCGTCGCGACGGCGGCCGGGGTGCTCTTGGCGATCGATTTCCGGCTCGGCCTGGCGACGCTCGCCACCTGGCTGCTGATCTCCTTTACGCTGCGCTATTCCTCGCTCGCTGCGCTGCTCGCGGCCGCGGCCGCACCCTTTTACGCCTTCCTGCTATGGGGCAGCGATACCATGCTGATGGTCGTCGGCGTCATCGCCATCGCGCTGATCGGCAGGCACTGGAAAAACCTGCAGCGGCTGATGGCCGGCACCGAGCCCAAGATCGGCGCGGGCAAAAAGGCCTGACAAAGCTTGGCATGTGGTCCTGCTAGAGTGTGTTCCTGAGGTTTCCCCTCGAACAAACGAGAAGAAACATTGGGTTAGGTAAAGAGGTGCATGCATGGTGCCGATAAGTCCTTCATCTCGGTGACCAAACGTTGATGGAGGCGGGCCATGCATGCGAAGAGAATTGTAGGACGAT
>CAISOB010000069.1 GCA_903886975.1 uncultured beta proteobacterium | reverse complement strand
TTAACGAATACATTGCAGCCCACAACGCCAATCCTAAGCCTTTCATTTGGACGGCCAAGGCGTCGGACATCCTGGCCAAGGTCACCCGAGCGCGGGCCAAACTAAATAAGAGCACTTCTAAATGACGCACTACACTAGGTTCCGGCCATCGCTGGTCGAGACTTCTTCCTCATGCGTCTGCGTCCGGCCGGCAGCCATGATCGCGCTATCCCTGGCCATCAGCTCGCGGGCCGCAGGCTCGGGAAAGAGATCGCTGTCGTTGCTCCCGAGAATCTCGTCGGCAGCGCGGCCGATAACGTGGGCGGTGGCCGCATTGGCTAGCAGGTAGCGCCCCGTCCTGTCCTTGACGAAGACCGCGTCGGACGTTCCTGAAATGACGCTGTCAAGCAGGCGACGGTTGATCTCAACGCTGGCCAGCGTGCGCCTCAACACTTCGCTCAGGACGCTGACCGCGATTCCATTGGCGATCAGGAAGACCCATTGCAGCAGGTCGTGGCCGGCTTCGATATTGAAGCTGTGCAGCGGCGGAATACCCAAGTAATCCACGCCGAGCGCCGCCACCGCGGTCGCCACCAGGCCGGGGCCGAGACCGCCGAGCAGCGCGCTGAAAATGATCGGGAACATGAAGAGGATAAGTAGCGGCCGGTCGCCGAAGGCCACGGCGACATGGTCACGCAGCAGCAACATGGCCAGTGTGACAGCGACGGCAAAAGCCAGCGCCAGCCAGCGCGGCAGCCGTCCCGGTGCGAGTTCGGCGGCCAGGGTCTCGAGCAGGCGGCGCTCGCCGCCCCGGCTTGCCGGCGGCGGCACCGCATGCAGCGCGACAAAGAATGCGCCGGCGCTGGCCAGGACGAAGAACACGCCCTTGGCCGTTGATAGCCAGCGCATCGACTCGACGTCGGCGAAAGCCGAGAGCATCCGGTCCGAGAGAAATATCCAGGCCAGGGCGAGCACCGTATAAGCCGCGGCGGTCAGCGCAATGAAGCGGTCGCGGGCCGGTATCATACCGGGGCCTCGCCCCTCTCGCCGACCGTGAAGCAGAAGGTCGCGCCCGCGCCGAGCGCTGCCGTCGCGCGAATCTCGCCGCCGTGGCGACGGACAATGCGTTGCACTGTGGCGAGCCCGATGCCGATGCCCGGGAACTCGTCCTGCCGATGCAGCCGGCGGAAAGGCTGAAAGAGTTGCGCGGCATAAGCCATGTCGAAGCCGGCGCCGTTATCGGCGACGCAGATGGCTCGCCGGCCGTCGATTTCAGCGGAATAGACGCGTATGGCCGGTGCGGCGGTCTTGCTGGTGTACTTCCAGGCGTTGCCGATCAGGTTGAGCATCACGGCCTCGAGCATCTGCGCATCGCCTTCGACGCTCAGGCTCGGCTCGATGGCGATGGCCACCGTGCGCTCGGGATAGGATTTCGCCAGATCGGCGAACACGCGCGCCGAGAGCGCCGACAGATCGATCATATCGTGGCGCAATGGCCCGCGCGTGCTGCGCGAGAGCGCGAGCAGGCCGTCGATGAGCTCGCCCATCTTGCGGCTGGCGATGACGATCTGCTCGAGGTAGTTCTTCGCTTCGCCTTGGAGCTCGCCGCCATAGTCTTCGGCGAGCGCCTGCGAAAAGCCGTTCAGGGCGCGCAGCGGCGCGCGCAGGTCATGCGAAACGGCGTAGGCAAAGGTGTCGAGTTCCTTGTTCGCATTGATCAATTCGGCGGTGCGCTTATCGACACGCTGTTCGAGGCTGGCGTTGAAATTGCGGACTTCTTCCTCGGCCTGTTTGCGCGCCTCGATATCCTCGATGATCGCGATGAAATAGTCCGGCGTCCCGTCGGCTTTGCGCACCAGAGTGACGGTCACATTGGTCCACACGGCGCCTCCATCCTTGCGCAGGTAACGCTTCTCCATCGAGTAGGTGTCGATTTCACCGTCCAGCATGCGGCGCAGGTAGTCGATCTCCGCGGGCAAATCATCGGGATGCGTGATTTCGTGAAAAGTCTTGCCCAGGAGTTCGTCCGAAGTGTAGCCGACGACGCTGCACAGCTTCGGGTTGGCGCGCAGCCAGTGGCCATCGGGAGAACGCAGGGCGATCCCTACCGCAGCCTGCTCGAAGGCCGCCCGGAAACGCATTTCGCTTTCGCGCCGCGCCGCTTCGGCGCTGTCGCGGCGCAGCGCCGACTCGTCGAGCATGCGGCGCACCGCGGCGATTTCGGCGATATCCGGCGCCAGTGTTCCAGCCTGCTGCCCCAGCGAGGCCAGTGATCTGGCCAGCCGGCGACTGGCCAGCATGCCACCGAGGATGCCGATCAGCGTTGCGCCGAGGAGGGCGACAGCCAGCGCAACGCTGGCCTCGACCAGGGGTGCGCGGTACGTCTCGCGCGAAACCTCCAACACCACGGTCCACGGCGCGACCTCCGAATGCGCGACGAAGTGACCACCGGCCTCGGCCTTGCCGATAGACGCCGCGGCGGATGGCGTCCTGGCGATGGTTTCGCCATTGCCGTCGAGCAGGGCGAGCGTCCAGCCGGCCGGCAGCGCCACTTTTTCGATGCGCTGCTGGAAGAGTTGTGTCTCCAGCGGGGTGAGCAGCAGGAAAGCGGGCTTGTCGTCGCGCAGGCCGGGTACGGCAATGGCGACCAGTGTTTCGCCGGTGACCGACCCGATGAAAACGTCGCCGACCGCCGGCTCTCCGCTTGCCAGCGCCGCCGTCGCAGCGGAGCCACCGCCGCGCTGCGCCAACGCGGCTGGCGCACTGGCATAGGGCAGGCGGGTATTGAACACGACACGCTGGTCTTTGTCGGCGAGAATGACGTGGCTGCCAAAGCTGCGGCGAAAGCCCTGGGCTTCCTGATAGAGTTCGCTCCAGCGCGGGACTTCGCCGGCGAGCGGCGAGGCGACGAGAATCTGCAGCGCAGCGATGCGCGAATTGAGAAACTGGTCGACCGTGGCGGCGAAGTTCTTGGCGCGCTGCGCCGCTTCAAGATCGCGCGCCGCACCCAGGGTTCGCACCTGATCGAAAGTCAGATACGCCGCGAGCAGCACCAGCGGCGCGATGCACAGCACGATCAGCCGGGTCAGGAACGTGTGCAGCGACATGCCGATTTCCAGTGGCCTCCTGGTGCCTGTCCCTTATCCCGCTCCCCGGCGATCCTGCAATGTGCGCGCTTCGCCTTGCCGCTCTGTTGGCGGCATCGGCGCGTGTGCAGCGTTAGTCTACTGTTGCACTCTCAAACTCTGCGGTAAACCTCTGCGCCGCTCTTGACGAATTCGACCGACTTCACTTCCATTCCTTCGGCGGCCACTTTTTCCAGCGCCGCTTTCTCGTCAAGACCCTGCGCTGCGGCGTAGTCGCGCACGTCCTGGGTGATCTTCATCGAGCAGAAGTGCGGGCCGCACATCGAACAGAAATGCGCGACCTTGGCCGATTCCTTGGGCAGCGTCTCGTCGTGAAAGCTCTTGGCCTTGTCGGGGTCGAGGCCGAGGTTGAACTGGTCTTCCCAGCGGAACTCGAAGCGGGCCTTGGACAGCGCGTTGTCGCGAATTTGCGCGCCCGGATGCCCCTTGCCGAGGTCGGCGGCGTGCGCCGCGAGCTTGTAGGTGATGATGCCTTCCTTGACGTCGTTCTTGTCGGGCAGCCCCAGGTGTTCCTTGGGTGTGACGTAGCAGAGCATGGCTGTGCCATACCAGCCGATCATGGCCGCACCGATGCC
>CAISOB010000068.1 GCA_903886975.1 uncultured beta proteobacterium | reverse complement strand
TCCACGAATATCAGCGTGATCAGACCGTCGCGCATCACCGGCTCCGTCGCGTTGCCTATCCGGCTTGATGACCGGAAAAAGTTTCCTCGCGTGCGCGCGAGGCGGGGTACTTTCGGCTTCTTGACAAAAAAAGCCATATCAATGTTTCCAGTCTGTACCGCGTCGCAATTGCGGTGTGACAAACATCCGGGAAATTACACCCGGCGGAATACCGCCTTCACGCATGATCCTAATCCCGGCGGTAATATCAGTCAGTAAGGCCGCGGCGAGCCCCTTATTGATCAGCTCGTCAAAGGTCAAATTTTGACGCTTTTCGTTCATCACTGCACCTCCATCGCCTGATTGAGCACCCGACAACATCGATTGCCGAAACCTACGTCTTGCACCCACATCCGTCTCCGATAAATAGCTCGGACAAGTCCATCGTTGATTTGCGGTTGAAACCATCCTTGCTGAGATCGTATCCTGAGCCCCTTTTTGGCATGAGGGGAGTGTCGTCCGAACACGACAAAATCCCTGCACTATCTTTGCGGGCTTTGATTTTGGTCATTCTTGATCGAATTGACGGCAATTCAATCTTTCGGGCTCGGCGGGAGGTGTGCATGTTGCCCGATTGGAATAGCTTTCGGTCAAAACGCCGAGCGATTGCGCTCCTGATCTGTTCAGGCTTGGATTGGTCTTGGTAGAAGTGAAGGTCTTCCAGTCCTGCCGCATCCCATGCACGAATGACTCTATTCGACCGCCTTTGCACTCTTGATTTTCGTCATTTCGAAGTCAAAGCTTTCAAAACGAACTTTCGTGCCTTTCCCCGCCGGGCACTGTCCGACCACGCCGACTTTCACTTCTATCGGCGCATCCAGACCGAAGAACCTGATCAGAGTCCACTTGATTGCGTCAAGCGAGTAATGAAAGCCGAAGCAATTGCCAGCCCTGAGAATCCTTAGATACGGTTTGACGTTGCCAATTTGTTCCGATATGCAATTGTCGGATAGATTCCTGGTTACGACACTGACGATTGTCGGTACCTGATTCACGAGTTCAAAACACAATTTTGCCCAATTCCCTTGATCGACCATGACCATCACGCAGCCCGAATCATAGGCATCCAGCATGTCCACATCGACTCTCGCTGTTAGCGAAAAATCGCCTTGTGCATCACAATAAAGAAAAGGCGCTGAACTGCGAACATTGATTCCAGCTGGATCCTTGAAGAAATCAGCCGACTCCGGAACATCGATGTGTAGCTTTCCGTCATGGAAGCTCCATGAGTCCGGTTCATTGATCCACGACAACTGGCGATTCAGATTTCTTTCGCGAGTTCCTTCAAATAGATTCATGCCCAATCCCACCCATCGGTTGGTTAAATAGGCCTTCTTCCGACCATGTGCTTGAAAGCAATCCTGCCGGTTCCGCCATAGACTACTTCTGCGGGGCTGCTGAGTGACATCGTGCTCTCGCGCACAGGCGGCTTTCCCTATCCGTCAACGCGGATTGCTGACCCGTTCCCTCATTCGGGCTCTTCAAAAATGAAGGCAATCTTTCTCCCTTAGTCGGGGAGACTGGTCCCCGTCGCTACGTCCCCGCTATCCCTGGCGCTTGGTTCTGCATTCCGCGAAATTCCGCGCCCTTGATTAGACGTTGAACAGGAATTCCAGGACATCGCCGTCCTTGACGACGTATTCCTTGCCCTCGGCGCGCATTTTCCCGGCTTCCTTGGCCGCGTGCTCGCCGCCCAACGCGATGTAATCGTCATAGGCGATGGTCTGCGCGCGGATGAAGCCGCGCTCGAAGTCGGTGTGGATGACCCCCGCGGCCTGCGGCGCGGTATCGCCCTTGTGAATGGTCCAGGCGCGCACTTCCTTGGGTCCAGCGGTGAAGTAGGTCTGCAGGCCGAGCAGGTGGTAGCCGGCGTGCACCAGACGGTCGAGGCCGGGTTCGGTAAGACCGAGGTCGGCCAGAAAAAGCTGCTTTTCGTCGTCGGCAAGATCGGCGATCTCGGCTTCGATCGCCGCGCAGACGGCGACTACCTCCGCGCCCTCGGCTGCGGCGTGCTTGCGCACCGCGTCGAGATGCGGATTGTTCTCGAAACCCTTTTCGGCGACGTTGGCGGCGTAGAGCACCGGCTTGGCGGTAATCAGGCAGAACGGCTTGAGGTTGGCCCATTCTTCCTTCGACAGATCGAGCGCGCGCACCGGCTTGCCCTGGTCGAGCTGGGCCAGGCACTTCTCCATGACGGCGACGAGCAGCTTGGCTTCCTTGTCGCCGGCGCTGGCCGGGCGGCGGTAGCGCGAGAGGGCCTTGTCCACGGTGGCCATGTCGGCCAGCGCGAGTTCCGTATCAATGATTTCGATGTCGCGCAGCGGATCCACAGCACCGGAGACGTGGATGACGTTGTCGTCGGCAAAACAGCGCACGACGTGCAGGACGGCGTCGGTCTCGCGGATGTTGGCGAGAAACTTGTTGCCTAGGCCCTCGCCTTTCGAAGCGCCGGCGACGAGGCCAGCGATGTCGACGAACTCGGTCACCGCCGGTATGACGCGTTGCGGTTTGACCAGCGCGGCGAGTTTGTCAAGCCGCGCATCGGGCACTTCAACGATGCCGACCGAGGGATCGATAGTGCAGAAGGGGTAATTCTCCGCCGCCACGCCGGCTTTCGTCAGCGCGTTGAAGAGGGTCGATTTGCCGACGTTGGGCAGGCCGACGATACCGCATTTGAGGCTCATGGGTTAATCCTTAGTATTCAAGGCACTATCGATCCCTCGGTCGGCATCGTCGAAGTGCCGGACAGGCGCCGACGGTGATGCCGGCGATGGTCAGGGTTACGAGCGCGAAACAGCAAAACCGGAGCGTCTTTCAACGATTTTGTGTTTATTTTGTGTTTAAAAAGATGGCCATTGTAACCTTGTCTGTGAATGCCGGAATGAAAGGTAGCCACGTGGCGGTGTAGTGGGAGCCAGTCCTGATGCCTAATCTTTGATCTGTGATGGATCGAGGAAGGCAGAGAGGATGTACAAAGTGGACCTATACGCCAAAGTGAGGCGGGCC
>CAISOB010000067.1 GCA_903886975.1 uncultured beta proteobacterium | reverse complement strand
TCCACGAATATCAGCGTGATCAGACCGTCGCGCATCACCGGCTCCGTCGCGTTGCCTATCCGGCTTGATGACCGGAAAAAGTTTCCTCGCGTGCGCGCGAGGCGGGGTACTTTCGGCTTCTTGACAAAAAAAGCCATATCAGTGTTTCCAGTCCGTGGTTCGACGCAAGTGCGGTGCTAAGAACACGCGAGAAATAACCAGCGGCGGAATGCCCCCTTCGCTCATGATCTTTATCCCGGCGGAAACATCAGTCAGCAAAGCCGCAGCTAGCCCTTTATTAATCAACTCGTCAAATCTCAAGTTCTGACGCTTTTCGTTCATTGCTACACCTCCATCACAATCAACCGGAGGCACCAGAAGTGCCTCCGACTCGATTCAATAGTGGTTTCAAAGCCGAGCCTATTTAGTATTCACAATTTCCTGAACCAGTGTCTTGAGTTCTGGCGTGGAGGAATATTTGGCCCAGACCTCCTTTTCCGCATCCACGAAGCTTTTGTGGTCAATGTCCTTCGCATCGATGATCTTGGCACCGCCCTTGATGACATCGGCCTTGGCCTGCTTTTCCTTTTCGGTCCACAATTTGACGTAGTAGGCGACAGAGTCCTTGGCGGCCTTGCGCACTGCGGCCTGAACTTCCGGGGTCAGGGTGTCAAACACCTTTTTCGAGAAAACCAGGACTTCCGGCGACATCACGTGCATGGTTTCGCTGTACACCGGCGCGGACTCGTAATGCTTTGCTTCTTCGTAGGTTGGATAGTTGTTCTCGGCGGCATCGACAAGCCCCGTCTTCAAGGCGGTATAGACTTCAGCCATGGGTATAGGCGTCGGGTTGGCTCCCATCGCCCTGATTAGGTCAACCCAGAGGTCGGACTGTTGAACACGAATCTTCAGTCCCTTCATATCTGCTACGGACTTGATCGGTTTTTTCGCGTACATGGAGCGCGCGCCGCTTTCGTACATGCACAACGCCACGAAACCGTGCTTGTCGAACGCGGACAGAATCTTGTCGCCCGGCGCGCCGTAAATGGCATGCCGGAAGTGGTTGATGTCGCGGAAAATGAAGGGGAACGACGGGATGACCGACTCCGGAATGATCCCGTGGAACGCCGCTGTGCTGACACGTACCATGTCGATCGCGCCAATCTTGACCTGCTCGACGGTATCCGGTTCAGATCCCAGCGCGCTGTTACCAAAGACCTTGACGGTGTATTTTCCACCCGTCGCCTTGGACAGTTCATCGCCCATGAACTTTACGGCCATATTGGTCGGGTAATCGGATGCATGCACATCGGCAGAACGGAATTCACGTGCGTGAACTGGGCTCATGACAAAAACTGAAGTCAGAACGACACCAAGAATTCTCTTCAGTTTTTTTTGTGCGGATTTCTCGTTGTTAGAGTCCAATAGAAATCCGCAATTTGGAGCGAGTGATTTGGCAGAGGATAGATGCAGTCTCACGGCTTTCTCCTTGAGAAAATCTTGGCACACCGGCGCCTTGGCGCCATCCAAATTCACTTGTCGATTGCCAAGAGGGACCGGCAAGAATCCCCCATATCCAGTTGCTGGACAGTTTGCCCTCAGGTTTGATTTGAAACAATGGGATCGCTATTCCCAGCCAACGCGGTCTACTCCTAACAAGGAGGGGCAAGTTTCTGTCCATTCACATTCATGGCGGTTCGCCTTGAATGGTCGTTGTCCACGCGATATGTCCGATTACGATCGAGAGCATGCGCCCACTAAACTTAAAACAAACTTAAGAGTGCGGATCAAACGATGGGTGTGCTTTGTCCCGGTGCCCCATACTCCTCGGCCTATATTGCCTTTGCACAGCCTTTCAGCGACACTTGATCAAAGATTGGTTCGGTTATGCTGGCTAAGCCCGGTACTACTGAACTACTCGGAGATTTATGTCGCGATTGGCTGCCGCGGGTCATATTAAGTTACGCCGAAATACCGGATGTCTTGCGAACGCTTCCAAAACTGCGCCATGAAATTTGACGGGAAAGATAGGATTTAGGTGAGCGAGGAACTTGAATGGAGTAATCGCTACCGGGAAGCGGGTGAGCAGTATCTGTTCGGAACTGAGCCGAACCGTTTTCTATTGCATCGCAGAGCGCTTTTTCATGGCGGTCAGACTGCACTCTCGATCGCCGATGGGGAGGGCAGGAATTCGGTTTGGCTTGCCGAGCAAGGATTGGAGGTCACCGCTACGGAACTTTCGGCTGTTGCAGTGAAAAAGGCTCGACTACTCGCGGCAGGGCGCAAGGTGGTTGTCCGATTTGTCCGGACGGACATGTTTGCACCAAACTGGCCGCCTGCCGAACTGCATAACGCTTTTGACTGGGTAATTGGCATTTTCATCCAGTTCGCGGGTCTGGAGGCTAGAGAGAGGCAGTTTGCAACCATGAAGCAACTTGCATGTCCGGGTGGACGAATCCTGCTGCATGGCTATACGCCCAAGCAACTCGAGTACAAGACCGGCGGACCTTCGGTCATTGAAAACCTCTACACTCAAGACATTCTGTGCGCTGCGTTTGACGATTGGGAAATCGAGGAACTCTTGGAATACGAGGACGAGATTGCAGAAGGATTGAGACACAACGGGCGCTCGGCATTGATCGGCCTTATTGCTCGCAAACCGTGATCTGCGCGAGTCCCTTTGATCTGGGATCTGCGTGATGGGCAGCGTCAGACCGACAATTAAGCTATCCGGTCACTGCCTTAATCAGCAGTAAGCTCACACATGATCGCTCGGCATCAGATCTGCTTCACAAGCTGCCTTCGGACCGATAACAGTTCCTGCCGTCGTTTGCCATCGGCTTTTGGAAAGTGCAGTTTGAGCGACTTGATCGTATCGACGATGATCCCTGACACGATCAACTGAGCGCTCTCCTTGTCATCGGCGGGAACCACATACCAGGGCGCGGTTTGGGTACTCGTGGCGCTCAGACAGTCCTCATAGGCCCCCATGTACTGTTCCCAGAATTTCCTCTCGGCGATATCTGCAGAACTGAATTTCCAGTTCTTTTCGGGTTGGTCTATGCGATCAAGAAAGCGCTTTCGCTGTTCCTCCTTGGATAGGTGAAGGAAGAACTTGATAATCCGCGTGCCATTCCGGTAAAGATGGTTCTCCAAGTCTACGATGGAACGATAGCGGTCTTGCCAACCCGTCTTATTGTCGAATGACGCACTTTGGAATCCTTCGCTTCGGAGGATATCGGGATGCACCCGAACGATCAGGACCTCCTCGTAGTACGATCGGTTGAAAATGCCGATTTGTCCGCGTTCCGGCAAATTTCTGGTCGTTCGCCAAAGAAAATCGTGTTGCAATTCGGCCAGGCTGGGTTGTTTATAACTGAACACCTGGCAGCCTTGCGGATTGACTCCCGACATCACATGCTTGATAGCACCGTCTTTACCTGCCGCATCCATGCCTTGAAAAATCAGGAGGATCGCGTAACGGTTGGATGCGTAGAGAAGTTGCTGCTGCGCACTCAATAGCGCAACGTGCTCTCTCAGAAATTTTTGATACTGTTTCTTCGACCGATACACAGGCTCGATCTTCGTCGGCCACTTCCGGAGCTTGACCTCCTCGCCTTCATCTACACGAAAATCCTTCGAGTTGGTTGTCATCTTCATTCCTTCGATAAGGCTACTGGTATTGTCCGCGCTTGGCTATTTCGGGGTCTCGGATTTCCGAATCTCCCGCTCCGCCTGCTCCCAATCTTGCGATGCTCGACCGTCCTGGCGACCTCGCTGCTCGTACAGTTGATAGGCACGTTTGGCGATCTGCGGCGTGACATCGGCTGGCTTCTCGGCCACCGCATTAACCACACGCCATTTGATCATGGCAACCTTCACGCTGTCGTTGACGACTAGGCACGCGACAAAGGCATAGACAAAGATCGAGAGCGTCTGCCACCAAGGCAAGGGCATGAGATCCGGGAGTCCGACGAAGGTCAGGACCGTGCCCAGGAGCGCATCCGCCGTGAGGGCTGCCAGGAAGGTCTTGCTGGGCATTGTCGTCCAGAACCAGCGGCGCTCCCGCGCCGACACAATGGAGAATACGGCAAAGTAGAGCAAGGTCAGAAAACTGAAGGTGTAGAGACCATTGTCGTTGCTTGCCAAACCGAAACGCGTCCAACCGATCCACAACAGGAGCAGCGTTTCGACCACCATCGCGACACCCAGCACTACGGACACGGTGATGAAGCCTCCGATGTTCCAGGTTTCCGGCGTCCTCGATGAGCGGACATTGTCGGTGGCCAGGGAGATCTTTGCGAAGTCCGTCATGAACACCAGCAGCAGCATGGCAAAGGCGGAGACGACGAACTTGCCGGTCACGATGAAAGCAATGGCCACAAAGGCGGCCTTCAGGATCGTCCGGCTGATCTTGTTGATGATCCACGTCAGTATGCGCTGGTAGATCGTTCGGCCTTGCTCGACCAAGGCCACGATGTTGGTCAAGCCGGGCTCGGTCAAAACAACGCTGGCGGCGCCCTTGGCAACATCGGTGGCGGAACTGACGGCGATGCCCACTTCGGCCTGGCGAAGCGCGGGCGCGTCATTGACGCCGTCGCCGGTCATGCCGGTGACGTGCCCCGCCGCCTGCAGATGCTGCACCACGAGGTATTTATCCTCCGGATAGATCTCCGCGAAGCCGTCGGCGCCCGCCAGCAAGTCCGCCGATTCGTTGCCGGACTGCGCGCCCGCCGCCTTCAGGTCCGCCACGCGGCGGATGTTGGGTAAGCCGACTCCCTGGCCGATTTCGCGCGCCACCGCCAGTGCGTCGCCGGTAAGCATCTTCACCGGAACACCGAGGCCGCGGAGCTCGGCGATGAGTTGCCCGGCGTCCGGCCGCGGCGGATCGTACAGCGTCACCAGGCCGAGCAATACCGGGGCGCCCGTCTCGGGCCCGCGCGCCACCGCCAGGGTCCGATAGCCCTTGGCGGCCGACTCGCTCACCCGCGCCTCCAGCGCATCAATCGCCGGGGCTTGCAGTCCGCAGGCCTCGGCGACGGTGCGCACCGCGCCTTTCATCACGCGTAGCCGCTGCCCATTCTGTTCGACTACGGCTTCGGTGCGTCGATTCTTGGCATCAAATGGGGCAAAGGATACAGGCGTGGCGGCAGGCATGCCCTCGAAGGCGTGGCGCTCTTTTGCGGCGGTGAGGAACGCCAGGTCAATCGGATCCTGATTGGATTCCTGTG
The DNA here is from genome assembly GCA_903886975.1 of uncultured beta proteobacterium. Classification (GTDB taxonomy): domain Bacteria; phylum Pseudomonadota; class Gammaproteobacteria; order Burkholderiales; family Rhodocyclaceae; genus Propionivibrio. The sequence goes on along the minus strand of CAISOB010000067.1, from coordinate 5,095 downwards.
ACGCGAGTGCGCCGGCTGACAGCACCTCGGACTCCGTCGCCTTTTCCAGCGGGATCACGCCGGTGACAGTCAACTGGTTCATGGTGATCGTGCCCGTCTTGTCCACGCAGAGGACGTTCATCGTCGCGGCATCCTCGGCAGCGCTAAGGCGCGTGACCAGCACGCCGCGCTTGGCCAGCTCCTTCGCCCCCACCGCCATGCTGACGGTGAACATCACCGGAAGGGCAACCGGCACCGCGCTCATCAACAACACCAGCATCAGGGGAACCATCTCCAGCAGCGGCACGCCGCGGATCAGGGACAACACGACCACCACGGCCAGCAGCGCGCCGACGATGATGAAGAGCCAGCGCACGACCTTGGCCACCACCGCCTCAATGTGCAGCTTCGGACGCGCTTCCTGCACCAGTTCCGTAGTGCGCCCAAAATAAGTCTTCGCCCCGGTCAGCATGACCACGCCATCGCCTTCGCCGCGGCGGACGACGGAACCCGAAGAGACTGCTTCGCCAGGCGCCTTGTCGGCATCCTTCGACTCGCCGGTCAGGGCGGACTGGTCGACGCTCAAGGCGCCATTCAGGAGCTTTACGTCCGCCGGAATGATATCGCCGGGCCGCACCCGAACGATGTCGCCGGGAACCAGTTCGCGCGCCGGAACAACCTGCCAGCTCGAATCGCGCCGGACCCGCGCACTGACCTGCAAGCGTTGCCGCAAAGCCTCAACGACGCCGGCGGCGCGGCGTTCCTGCATGAAGCCCAACACGGCGTTGACCACCAGCAGCGCGCCGACCACAGCAAAATCGGAGTATTTCCCGAGGGCCGCCGACAGGACCATGATCAGCTCGAGCATCCACGCCGATAGGCCCCAGAACTTGCCGAGGAATTTGCGAACCGGGTGTCCCTTTTGTTCGGTGACTTCGTTGTAGCCATGCTCCTTCCGGCGAGCATCCACGTCAGCACGCGAGAGCCCGAGATCAGAGTTGACATGAAGCGCCGCGAGCGTGTCGGGAATGGATGTGGAAGCGATGTCGGGCTTCTTGTTGATCGCTTGCGTGGACGGCGCGGATTGAGGTTCGGATTTCATGGTGGCCCTTTACCCGGCCCAATTCACAATGGCCGCAATCGGTTGGCAAAGTAGACTCTGCACAAGAATATCCGCATCGCCTTACCCTATTCTGTTCGCAATCGCACAGAACCATTTCTTGGCTGGCGATATCGAACCAGCCATCGATAAATCGGCCGTGGGTTCCTGGTGTAACGACCGGCTCCTGAGAGAGTGATCGTGCTCAGACGCTCTGCGCGGGGTTCAACTGCAGATCGCGCAAACGCCATTTGCCCGCGCCGAGCAGTTCAAGTTCGTGCGAATGGAAATCCAGCAGGGTGCTGCGATGACCGACGCTGACCACGATGGCGTCCGGCAGTGATTGGCGAAGCAGTTGATACATCGCGTATTCCAGACCTTCATCCATGGCTGAACTCGCTTCATCGAGAAACATCACCTGTGGCCCGTTGAGCAGGATGCGGCCGATCGCCACACGCTGTTGTTCGCCGAGCGACAAGATCCTTGCCCAGTCGTTTTCTTCATCGAGGCGCGTCACCAGATGCCCGAGATGGCATAGTCGCAAGACCTCGGCGGCCTGATCGCCAGCTTGCGCGGCGGCTGGATAGTGCAGCGCCGAGCGCAGCGTACCCAAGGGCAAGTACGGCTTCTGTGGCAGGAAGAGCGACTGCTCTTCAAGCGGCCGGATGACCTTGCCATCGACGTAAGGCCATAAGCCGGCGATTGCACGCAGCAAGGTGGTCTTGCCGATACCGGACTGACCGCGGATCAGGATCGACGAGGCGCGCGACAAGGCGAAGTCGAGATGGTCCACCAGCACGGCGTTGGCCGGTGTTCGCACGGTTAAGGACTGGACCGCCAGTCGTTGTACGCCGGACTCGATTTGAGCATTCGGAAGTTGTTCAGAGGCATCGATCGAATCAAGGAAGCCGGACAAGCGATTGATGACGGCACGGTAACTGGCGAAACTGTCATAGGAAGTCCGGAAGAACGAGAGCGCGCCTTCGACCTGGCCAAACGATTGTGCGGTCTGCATCACATCGCCCAGGGTGATCTGCTTGCTGAGCAGACGTGGCGCCTGGACGATGAAGGGGAATACGACGGCGGTCTGACTAATCGCCAGGTTGAAGCCCTGAAACTTGAGCGAACGAAAGACGATCGCCCACATATTGCCGATCACGCGGCAGAAGCGCGCCAGCAAATTGTCTCGTTCGACGGCTTCTCCGCGGTAAAAGGCGATGCTCTCTCCGTATTCGCGCAGCCGAATCAGCGCATAGCGGAAATTTGCGCTGAGCTGCTCGTTGAGAAAGTTCAGATTGATCAGCGGTCGGCCGATCTTGAGCGCGAACACGGTTGCCACAATGACGTACAAGTACACCATGAAGACCATCGCCCTCGGGATTTCCAGGTCGAACACGCTCAATGACCCAGACAGGTTCCAGAGAATAATGCTGAATGCAAAGAGGGAAACGGTGGCATCGAGCAGCCCCATTGACAGGGTGAGCGAATTGGCGACAAAGCTTTCGACGTCCTGCTGAATCCGCTGGTCCGGATTGTCGGCACTTTGCGTTGCGAACTGGCTGCGGTAATAGGCCTGCTTTTCAAGCCAGCGTTCGATCAGCGAGTTCGTCAGCCAGACTCGCCAGCGGATCATGAACGCCTGCTGCAGGTAGAAAGTCAGCAAAGCGCGTCCAACATGGATCGTGGCCAGCGTCGCGAAGACCATCAGCATGAACCAGAACGCCTTGGCATCGAGCTCCTGCATCGCGCTGTAAAAGCCGTTGTACCAGAACGAGAAGAGAACATTCAGACGCACTGCGAACAGGGTCATGAAGACAATCACCGCCAGCCAGATCAAAGGCAGCTTGCTGCGTTGCGGATTGAAGTAACTTGAGGTAATTCGTCGAAACTGGCGGCCCCATACGGTGAATCGGCTTAGCCCGGCGACCGTGATGGCCAGTCCGATCAAGCTCACGATGAAGGCTTCGCCAAGCCATATCAGAGTGGCCAGCAGTTCGTGATTCCAATCCACGGTTACTCCCTTTCGTGCGAATTTGCGGAGAAGCCCAGGAAAACGTTTGTAGTGTCCAGCCTCTAAACAATGATCAATTGCTTGGCCGAGATGTTCGTAACATGTTGATGCCAACGGCTCTCGCCGTTGGCATCGTGTGGTGCATTAGTTTCTATCAAAATGACGATTGAATGACAATAGCATCAGCCCAGATCGACCGGAACAAAGATGCGGGCATCGCCTCTTTCAACAAGTACAGCAATGCGCTTCCCGGCCTTGGCGACCAAGGCGCGCAGTTGCTCGGTCTTGGTCACCGGTTCGCCATTGATGGACAGGACGATATCGCCGGGCTCGATTCCCGCCTTGGCGGCGGCGCCGGCCACGTTCTCGACGACCACACCCCCCTTGGTATCGGCTTGCCTGCGTTCTTCCGGCGTCAGATCGCGCACCGCTACGCCGAGGCGACCTTTGTCGGCCTGCGATTTGTCATTGCTCGCGAGCTTTTCGGCGTTGAGCGTCCCGACCTGAACATCAACTTCGCGAGTATTCCCCTTGCGCCAGATTTGCAGCTTGGCGGTCTCACCCGGAGGCATGCTGGCGATGATGACTGGAAGCTCATTGGCGGAAGTGATGTCCGTGCCGTTGACACCGAGGATGATGTCGCCTGACTCCAGACCTGCCTTGGCTGCCGGGCTATCTTTCTCCACCGTGCCTACCAGGGCGCCAGCCGTCGTCTTGAGTCCGAAGGAGTCAGCCAGCGCTTGATTGACATCCTGAATGGAGACGCCCAAACGGCCATGCTGGACCTTGCCGTGCGAGACGATTTGCTGTTCCACGTTCATCGCAACTTCGATGGGGATAGCAAATGACAGGCCCTGATAACCGCCGTTCCGCGAGTAGATTTGGGAATTGATGCCGATCACTTCGCCCTTCATATTGAACAATGGTCCACCGGAATTGCCAGGATTTACCGCGACATCGGTCTGGATGAAAGGAACGTAACCGCCGTCCGGCAGGGAGCGTGACTTGGCCGAGACGATGCCGGCCGTGGCGCTGTTCTCGAAGCCGAAGGGCGATCCGATGGCCAGGACCCAGTCACCGACCCGTGCATTGGCGGCACTGCCGTTCGTGACCACCGGCAGGTTCTTGGCGTCGATCTTCAGTACCGCCACATCGCTGGCCTTGTCCATGCCCAGCACCTTGGCCTTGAATTCGCGCTTGTCAGTGAGTTTGACATTGACCTCATCAGCGCCGTCCACCACGTGAGCATTTGTTAGGATGACACCGTCGGTGCTGACAATGAAGCCCGATCCCAGTCCGTGAGTCGGCGCGTCGCCGCGCTGTTGCGGTCCGCCGAAGTGGCGGAAGAACTGGTACATCGGATCGTTCGGATCGAGTTGCTGGATATCCGGCACGCCCGCGCTTGCCTTGCGCGTGCCGGAAACGCTGACATTGACCACTGCCCGGCCATTCTGGGCCACGATACTGCTCATGTCCGGTAGCGCTGCCATCGGCGAAAGAGACTGCGCGGCAGCTGTCGCAGGTTGGCCGGCCGCGATGGCGTTAGTCATGAGTGGGAAATTGCCGTAGGAATATCCCGCAGTGAGTACCGCCGCAACGGCAGCGGCGGCAACGGTGAGCTTCAGTCCATTCACGTTCATTGGGTGTCTCCTTAAATGATCGTTGTTCAAGCGGATCGCTTGCTGACGATCAGGAGCGTGCGCCCATGGAACTTAAGACAGACTTAAGGAAACGCTAAATCGATTGATGAATTGGCCGAAAGCCGAATCCGACTTCGACGTCCGGCCGAATCAACATAGGGAACGCCGTCGATCAATAGACGCCCCACAGTGCCTCAGAGTAGCTCTATCGGAAGAACCAGAGATGGATGTGAATGCCGGAATGAAAGGTAGCCACGTGGCGGTGTAGTGGGAGCCAGTCCTGATGCCTAATCTTTGATCTGTGATGGATCGAGGAAGGCAGAGAGGATGTACAAAGTGGACCTATACGCCAAAGTGAGGCGGGCC
>CAISOB010000066.1 GCA_903886975.1 uncultured beta proteobacterium | reverse complement strand
CTGGCCAAGGCAAGACAAAAACCAGCAGCACAAGCTGGACTCTCAGGAGTCCATTTCAAGCAATCGACTGGCTACCTTTTGCTCCGCCTCGCTGGCTCCCAATTCCGCGCCATTCACAAATGCCGCTACGAAGGCGACGGCCATGAGAATGCACCCGATCGCGAGCGATCCGAAGCCGCTGAACAATCATCACAGCACGGTTCGGGTCAAGGTTCCGTGCGGTACGTTGGTCGCGTTATTAGATGAGTGATGAAATCAGCCCATCATGTACGGCGCCGATCGGTTGATGAAACTAATTAGCGGCCATGAGGACTAACCGACGTGCAAGCATGCGCGCTACGCGCTGCCGAACAATCGTTCAGCACCATTCGATGCACACCCGGCGCCGGGATCATATCGTCACTGCGCGCTCAATCCCCCTAAAATCACACGAGAGACAAATGCAAGTTGAGAAGAACGTTGTGCGTCCTACCCGCACGATCACCGTTGTTACCAAGAAGCGCAGCACCGGTACCAGCCCACTCAAAGCCACCAGCCGGACTATCATCGACGAGCAGCCCCGTATTCTGGGTTCGGGCAATCGCTTCGTGCAGGACGAGTTGCGGATTTTCGGAAATCGCTGACACAGCGCTGCAAAGTTTAGTGGCTTAGGGAAACACTGATTAACTCGTCACACCGGCGAAGGCCGGTGTCCAGTTCGTCGCCTCTACTGGATTCCGGCTTTCGCCGGAATGACGAATTTCCACTTAATCAGCCCTTCCTTAGACGTCCTTCCGGGCATTCCAACGGCGGCACTTTCATCCGGTCATACGATAGGATCAGGACTGTCTGCTTCCTCGCGCGCCGACCGTCATTCCCCGCACCCCGGCCGCGCGAATGCGGTGCGGCGTGCCTGGTCACCGAATCCTCGAAACGGCGGCCTCCGGTTCGACTCGGCTAGACATATTCATCGGCATAGTTTCCCAGCGTGGCGTTTGATGAATTGGTCGAAGTCGATGCCGCACTGCTTGAAGCGGACGAGCTTGTGGTCGCTTTGCTCGCATCCTTGGATCCAGAGGTCGAACTGCTTGCCTGATCGGCTTCCAACTGCGCGAGTCTTGCCTCAAGCATCGTTATTTGCTGTTGGATGAGTTCGGCTTGCTGTGCCGCATCTTTGGCGGAACTCTTCTCGACGTTGGCCAGTTGCTTTTGGAGTGCGGCTATTTGTTTTTGCAGGGCGGCGATCTGGGAATTGCTGCCGACGTTGCTGGTGCTTGTCAAGCTGCTGATGTTGACGCCAATGGTGTTCGCCATGATGAATCCTTTCCGCTATCCCGTTAAGCTCCTTAATAGGAATAACGGCCGGACCGGGTGAAGCTGTGCGCTCTTCTTTGTAAATTGGTGCAAAGCTGTGTAAAGGAGCAATGGTGATCGATTCTGGCATCGCAGCGCACAGAGCGCCGAACAGCCCACTCGCCAAAATCAACCTCCGGCAGCGGTTCGGCGAAAGCTGCCGCCGACTCCGTGTCTTTTGGATGGCCGGAATGAACAACGAACCCGCTATTGATCAGTAACTCGCGCCGAGCCTCGTCTTTCTTCGTCGCCCTAAGCCAGTCCCCGATCCGAATCTGAAAAAAGACTTAGATGTATACCCACTGGCCTGTCATAATCGAATGCGCCGGCATTCATCTCACGACACCGTTGTGGTTTTCTTCGGACGTTCAAAGCTGAATGGCAATTCGACATAAGTGCTTCAGCTATTGAAACTGCGTCAAGCAAGTTGGATTTCTCCGGCCATCCTAAGAAGACGGAATCGGAAACAGGGGTACCTAAAGATCATTCTGACAAGCGTCTCGCTATTTTCAATTACGGAGGAATTGGAATGGCAAGGAGCGTATACAAAATCGACATGAATGCGTATCCGCCGTAAGCATCGCTCTCCAATTCCGAGAGCAAGAAGAAAATAGAAACCATCGATGATGGTTTGACTGGGGGAGTCAGCTAGCATGCGCAAAATGGTCTTTTCACGTCTACCTTTGCTTGTACTACTTGTCCTCGTGGGGTGCGCAGGCCAACAATTCGCAACGCGGGGTGATGTAGGCGCGCCAAGCAATGCCGGTGCGGAAAAAGGTATCGCTTTGCTCGCCGAAGGCCGGGCAAAGCAGGCGAACGCGGAGTTCAACCGGGCTTTGGCCCGCGCGCCTTCCGATTCCAATCTGCACTTCCTCAATGGCTTGTCCTATAGCGAACAGGTGCATGACCACGGCGAGGCCGTATCGGACCTTGCGGAATCCGGATATCGGCTGGCCCTGGAGTTCGATCCAAATAATTGGCTGGCGGCCTGGCATCTGGGATTGCAGCAAGTCGAACAGCGGCAATACACAGAGGCGCGGAAATCACTCGCAAAGGCGGTTCAGCTGCGGCCACGAAATCCGGACATCCAGTTGGCACTTGCCGGATCGGCCTATTTGGCCAGTGACGTTCCGGTCGCATTGTGGGCAGCCGAGAATACGCTCGCATTGCGTCCGAGTGACCCGGAAGCGCTGCGCATCGCCGCACTGTCGAGCGCCGCACTAGGGATACAGTCTGACGCCCATGGATTTCTCGAACGTTTCCGGGCGGTTCGCCCCGCGGAGGCGGAATTTCTCGATGACCGCATCCATGCTTGGGAAGATACCTACGCACAAGCTAGCGTGATCGATTCAAACCCCAACGTCACCGCGCCGAGCAAACCTGCCGATCCGTCAAACGGGATGCCGACGGTCACTCCGCAAGATCGAAGCCCTGCCGGTGCGCCCGGCGGCGGAAGCACGATTGCCCTCCCCGTGGATCCCGGTCCATTGGCAGCGGCATGGAATGATTGCATCCAATCGGCGGCAAATACTCAAGCCGCAAGCAGTTATGGCGGTGGAAACAACAGCGGCTGGGGAGGCGGCAGTTTGAGTGATGGTACAGAACGACTTGTAGCCTTACCATCTCCGTGTAAGGGCATGCCACTGCCGCGCATGGCCGTGTTAGACGCCACCCTGATCCGCACACAGGATACGACCGAATACAGGCAAGGCGTCAATTTGCTTGACGGATTGAAGATCGTACTTGGCGGCAATTGGGAGAGAACACACCAATCAACGCTTGCCGGCGGAAATACGCGCAGCACCAGCATTACGCGCAGCCTTGGCCTCCCTCAAGGGGGCATCACTTATTCCCTTAATATTTTTAATGCGCAAGATACGACAGCCGAGGTAATTGCACGCCCGAGCCTGCTGGCGCTTGACCGCACACCATCGACTTTCTTTTCCGGCCAAAGCGTTTCCGTTGCGATGGTTGGACAATACGGCGGTTCAATGGCTGACCGGAATATCGGCGTAAGTCTTTCTGTTACGCCGACTTTCATCGACGATGATCACCTGCTTCTGACGGTAAAGGCTGCGCGCTCATTCATCGAGCCAACCCAGTTCGCCGGATTCGATCAGGCGCTCACATTGAGCAACAATACCGTCTTTGCAAATGTCATTATGGGCTTCGGAGAGACCCTTATCCTCTCCGGGTTGCGCGAACGGGAAACCGAGAAGTCAAAGGATGGCGTGCCCCTGTTGCGTGACCTGCCTGTGTTGCAATATCTGTTCTCGGCCCATACGGACTTTGACTATGACCGCCATGTCATGATCTTGATCACTCCCAGGCGACCTTCGACGTTCTCCGAAATGGATCGCGCTGCGCACGCTTACATCAGTGCGCCAGGTTATCAGGTGGAAAGAGACGACATGGTCAGCACACAAGCGCTTGTCGCTTTAGGTGCCAGGCGCTCGAATTTCGAAGCCATTCTGGCGAAAATTCATCTGAACCGCTACCAGAACGAGTTTCGAACCGGCGATCTTTCCGCCCGCCGCTTTGCCCCTCATCCCTCGCTGGAGCGCGTGCTTCAGGACGTCAAGCACATGTTATATTTCTAATGGTGGAATCCTCGAGCCAGGTCGCTAGCTGCTCCCCCGCACTCTCATTCATTACGCATGAAGCGCTTCAGTCTTTCACACACCCGGGGTATGTTCACCGTTGACGGCGAGGCGCTGCTCATCGGTAACGACGTTGCCATAATCCTCTGGGGCGGCTCGGCACCGCACATCGGGGCCGTCGCCATGGCGATCCCCCGGCCAAGCCTCAAAGACAAGTCGGTCACAAGCGCGACCTCGTCGGTCCTGACGAGTCCGGGCCACATGGAGGACGCAATCGTGAAAGGCTTCTCCGAACGGCTCTCGGCCGCGCTGAACTGCACGGTCGTCGTATCGGCGGGCATGCACTGGGACGACATGTCCATTGAAAAGATCGACACCGTTCGCCTGGTCTGCGCGGAACTCACACAAGACTTCATCGATGCACTGAAAAAGGAAACGGAATGAAGAGGATAATCGTCGGCATTACCGGCGCTTCCGGAGTCATCTACGGCATTCGCGCGCTGGAAGCCCTGCAGGGCAAGGCCGAAACGCACCTGATCATTTCCGAGGCGGCGAAGAGGACGATTTCCCTGGAAACATCCTGGGAAATCGCGCGCATCGAGTCAATGGCCAGCGTCGTGCATGACGATCATAATCTCGCCGCGTCGATATCCAGCGGTTCCTTCCGTACCGACGGAATGGTCATACTGCCCTGTTCGATCAAGACCCTGTCAGCCGTGGCCAATTCGTTCAACGAAACCTTGATCACCCGCGCCGCCGACGTATGCCTCAAGGAACGACGCAAGCTCGTGCTGGCCGTGCGCGAGACACCCTTGCATACGGGCCATCTGCGCCTGATGCTGCAGGCCTCGGAAACCGGGGCCATCGTCTTTCCGCCGGTTCCGGGCTTCTACGGCAAGCCCGCGACGCTCGATGACATTATCAATCACTCGGTCGGCAAGATCCTCGATCTTTTCGATATTGAGCACGAACTCTTCAAGCGCTGGACCGGCAAGTAGAGAAGCGCCTGTAGTTCCAATTATTAAGGAAGAGGGGCATGAAAAGAAATATCCGAAAGATTCTCGTTGCCGCGGCGATGAGCACCGCCATGCTGCCGAGCGGCGGTTTCGCGCAGGTGCCGCGCGAAGTCGGCGACCGGCTCGTCGATATCCGGAAGACCATCGAATACCTCGACAAGACCGGTAATCTCGTGCGCGTCAATTCGGAGGTCGACCCGAATCTCGAACTCGCCGGCATCGCCAAGAAATACGAAGGCAAGAAGGCCATTCTGTTTGAAAAGGTCAAGGGCAGCGCCTATCCGGTATTCATGGGCCTCGTCTGGAACCGCGACATCATCGGCGGCCTCTTCGCCACGCCCAAGGAAAAAATCCCCTTCGTGATCGCCGATGCCATCGGTGCCTGGCGCAAGGACAAGACGGTTCTTACCTCGCCAATACTCGACAAGGGACCGGCCAACGAAGTGATCCAGACCGAGGGCTTCAGCCTCGACGACCTGCCGGTTCCCATCCACGCCATCAAGGACGGCGGCCGCTACTTCGACTGCTCGGTCGTCGTCGTCAATGATCCGCAGACGGGCCAGCCCAATTTCTCCGTGCATCGCATCATGATCACCGACAAGGACCGGCTCACCTTCCTGATCGACCCGGGCCGGCACCTTGGCGCCTATCTCGACATCATGGAAAAGCAAGGCAAGGCGCTGCAGGTCACGATCAACAATGGCATGAGCCTGGCGCCCTGGCTCGTTTCCGCAATTCCGGGGCAAGGACCGGGCAAAATCGGCATCGCCAACCATCTCGTCGGTCGGCCGATCGAATTCATCAAGGCGCAGACCGTCGATGCCCCCGCCTTCGCCGACGCGCAGTTCGTGATCGAAGCCGAAATTCTGCCCAAGGTCCGCGAGCCGGAAGGCCCGTTCGCCGAAGTCACCGGCTACTACGGCGCCCGCGACGACCGCTGGGTGATGCAGGTCAAGGCCATCACGCACCGCAAGAACCCGGTCTTCCACTCGCTGCTGTCCGGGCAGGAAGTCTGGAACGCCGTCGGCTTGACCGCCGAAGCGAAGATCTTCTCCATCGTCAACAAGATCGTGCCGGACCTGAAGGCGGTCTTCCTGCCGCCCGGCGGCTCCGGCTTCTATGGCGCGGTGATCCAGCTCGACAAGAGCAAGGAAGGCGTCCAGGACCTCGCCATCCGCGAAACCTTCAAGGCCTTCCCCTCGCTGCAGTGGGTGACCGCCGTCGATACCGACGTGAACATCTACGACCCGATCGACGTCGAGTGGGCATTCACCACCCGTTTCGACGCCAAGAAAGGCTTCATCATCCTGCCCGACCAGGAAGGCCACATCCTCAACCCGATGGTCAAGGGAGGCCTCGTATCAAAGGTGGGGATCGATGCGACGGCGCCCTTCCCGAGAACCAGTGCATTCGAGCGTACGCAGTTCAAGGATGTGAATCTAAAGGATTACGTTATCAAGGAATAGCGCTGACGCAGGAAAGGCTTGCAACCGGCAAGACGGGCCTTGCGTTCACGTCTTCGCCGGTCGGCCATTCAATCTTTGCGTCTTTGAACGCACTTAGCGCCTAAGCCACTTGAATCCTTTCTCGGTTATTACCGCGGAAGGATCAATATAATTTTCGGGAGAAATTTCTTTCCCGGCGCAATCCGTATAGGTCCTTCCCGGCGGTGGCGCTGCGCTTAACTTGAACAAGGTCGCTTGCTTCACCTTACCGCTCAAATCACACCAATTTTGCAACTGCAACACTTTGGCCGGCGCCAGCGTTACGCCGGAGATCACATCGATCAGGTTCATGCCGCTAGCCAGCATCTTTGTCATTGTCGTCGGCAAGTCGAAGGCGGGGCCGCGCACGCTCATCGAATGCGCATCCGTGCTGATGCAAAATGGCGGGAATCCAGCGGCAATAGCCTTCTTTGCAATCTCAAAATCAAAGCTTGTGACACCGTGGCCCACATCCATCAGCACGCCACGATCGAGTGCGTTTTGCAAAGCCGGTATGGGTCTTCCATCGGACTGCCACGGCGTGCAGGTCTTGCCGTGATAACAGTGCGTCACGACATCGCCCGCGATCAGAAGATCCAATATGTCTTCGATGTTCGGCGGCGGCGCCCCGATGTGTACCATCAGCGGCAATCCAGTCGCCCTTGCGGCGGCGACAGCGAGCTTTACCGGTTGTATTCCCAGCGCGCCGACCGTAGGTTTTTCCGCACGGACTTTGATGCCGCATACAAAAGGCCGATTGTCATTGGCGGTCTTGATGGTCTTGCCCACATCCATCAATGCGATGTCCGATACTTCCGGCATAAATGCCAAACCGATGGAACTGATGTTCAACCAGGCCCTGATCGCCGTCTCGCAGGTCGGCGCCACGTATTTTCTGAATCCAAGAAGCGTCTCTTCACCCGCGCTGCCGGCGTCCGCTATCAAGTGAACCCCAGTTCCGATGCCGATAACATCGGCGGGGATGGACAGATTTCCAACCCCGTGATAGATGTGCGCATGAATGTCTATCCACCCGGGACTCAAGAGATATTCGGATGCTTGTGAGAAACCATCTGAGGCTTGCAGCGTACAGCCGCCAGTATTCAAGCACAGCGTCGCGGGAAAGATCTTCTTGTCTGCAGGCGAGACGACATTCACCGCTAGCGTATTCGGCAAGTCTTGCCCACCTTGATTGCTATTGACCATAGCGACACCACCTCTTCAAAAGGGTGCCACGGCGAACCTCGACCGTATCAGTCGAGGCTCACCGCGGATTTCTGGGTCTTCTGGAAATCGTTGTCAGAAGAATTGGAAGATCAGGCCACCGCCTTGGCCAACTGCATTTCCGGTTTGTTCTTTGGCAACAACATGCAGCAGACCGTGGAAGCAATGACGCTGCCGATGAGATACATGAAGGCAACGTCGAAGTTGCCGCCGAAATGGTCGACCAGGCCACCCACAACCATCGGAGAGATGAAACCCGATATCTGCCCGGCCGTATTCACGATGCCCATGGCCCGGCCCATGATGTTTTTGGAAATGATCGACACAGGCATGCCGAACGCGACGCCGACGCCTCCCCAGATGAAGAATCCGGCGGCGGTTTGCCAGACCAGCAAGCTTTCCATCGAACCCACCGTATACATGAAATAGAGACAGGCGGCGCCGCACCATCCGTTGATCATGACGGGAATCTTGCGATTATTGCTGAACACATGATCGGACAGCCAGCCGCTGAGCAGCAGACCGACGGCGCCCGCCATGAACGGCAGGGCACTGGCAATTCCCATGGCGGCTAGGCTAAGCCCTCTCGATTTGACGAGATAGGTCGGCAACCAGAAAGAGAATCCCCACAGGGTCATGTTGTAGAAGAAGATGACCAGGAAAGACTTCCAGACGATGGGTTCGGCCAGAATCTGCCAGAAAGTTTGCGAGGCGTCGGCCTTAGTTGCCACGATACCTTCGTCTTTGGTCTCATCGAGTTGCGCCTGGGGTAGCCCTTTCTTCTCTTCGGGCGTGTTGGTAAAGGTGAACCAGATCCAGGTGGCGAGCAAAACGCCGGGCAGCGCAAGAACGTAAAACGCCGGCCGCCAGCCCAGGTTGGCGACAATCGGAACGGCGATGAGCGGGGCGAATGCCGAACCGACGACATTCGCGGTGATCATCGTGCTTACGGCAAATGACCTTTCCTTGGTGGTGAACCAGTGACTGATGGTCTTGTGCGCCGAAGGCGGTTGCAGACCCTCGCCAATACCAAAGAAGACCCTGGCCACGACCAGTGAAGTAAGGCTCCACATTGCTCCGGAAACGACCGTCATGCCCGACCAAAAGAGGATCGTTCCGATCATGACTTTGCGTGCACCAAATTTATCGACCAATATGCCACCGGGGATCTGGCAGGTCGCATAGCCAAAGAAGAAGGCGCTCATGACGACGCCCATGCTGGTCGCGGACAAGCCAAACTCGGTGGCAATGTAAGGAATGGCAATGGCCATCACCATACGATCCAGATACGAAACCATATTGCCAGTCCAACATATTGCCAACATCGTGTACTTAAATTTCCATAAGAACCCTCGCCTGCTTTCCATCTTTTATGCTCCCTATTGTTGGTTGATCGAATATTTCCACCTTCAAATACAGCCCGAAAGAGGGAACTGACACGACGCAACAGGATCGGTAAATCAAGTTGCTGACCGGGCGACCAGTTCGATAGGCAAGGCTAAAATAGCCGTAAATTGAATGATGCGATCGATAACATTTAGTTTTATGGTCTTATGATAACGTTATCATTCATATTTGCAACCCCATTAATTGAGTTTTCGGCAAAGCGAACCCTCAATATGGCCGGAAGCCTGTGTATCTGTTCAAGAACGGGCCGCAGCGGCGAATTTCACGGTATTCGGTGAAACAAGCGATGTGCGCTCTCTCGTCCGTCGCATCTGCACGCGGTCCGCCACACGAACCATCATGCTGGGTTTGAAGTCCTCGCTGCGCCAGCGTCACTCTCCGCTCGACCGATTCGCAATTTACCCTTGATCGCCTTGATCGTATTGCTGCTTGAGCGGATCGCGAAAGCGTCCGTCGATAACTTCGCGCCGAGTGTATCCTTGGCACCCTGCCAAGCCCACGCCGCAGGATGATTCAGCCAGGCGAAAAGACTTGTGCCGAATACCAAGAAATATAAGACAATCAAAGATCCCCGCGTTGATGACGTCAGACTAATGGTTAAGACAGACAAGACCCGCCATGTTTCTCCGGTCAAGATGTCTGAGGTGGCAAGACTCGCCGACGTGTCTTTGATGACGGTTTCTCGTGCGCTTAACAGTCCCGAAAAACTCTCGCCCGAAACCTTGAGAAAGGTTCTTGATGTCGTCGCGGAAACCGGTTACGTCCCGAATTTGACGGCGGGCAGTTTGAGATCGGCCAAGACGCGCCTGATTGCCGTCTTCACTCCCTATTTCTCCGGCCACTTCGCCGAGATGATCCAGACGGTTTCAGAGGCTTTAACGTCGAAGGGTTATCAGGTCATTCTTGGACAGACCGAATATTCCACCTTGAGGGAGGCGGACCTCGTGCAGGCGATTATCGGCAGAAGGCCTGACGGAATCATCGTTACGGGCGTCGAGCATTCGCCGGAAACGCGCAGTCTGCTGATTCAATCGCGAATTCCGGTTGTCGAAACATGGGATTTGACGCCAACGCCAATCGATATGCTCGTGGGTTTCTCGCATGAAGAGATCAGTTCAGCGGTATGTAATTTTCTCGTTGCGCGCGGCCGAAAGAATATCGCGCTCATCAGCAACAACGATCCTCGCGCGCTGCGACGCAACGAAGCATTCCTGGCAACAGCGCGCAAGATAGGACTCGAAACGCCGGTTGTTAAGTCGATGCCGTTTCCGCTGACCCACGGCAAAGCGAGAACCGCATTCGCCGAGTTGCTGGCGGAATACTCAAAGATGGATGCCGTCTATTGCAGCAGCGACGTCGGCGCAATGGGTGTTCTAACCGAGGCACAAGTACGCGGCATCGCCATACCCGGTGACTTGGCCGTGGTCGGCACCGGCGATTTCGATTTCGCTGCGACTCTCCATCCGAGTCTTACGACCGTCCGGCTTGGCGGCGCTATCGTGGGCGCGAAAGCGGCACAGTTCATTCTCGACCGAGTTGAAGGCCGGGAAGTCGTCAACAAGATCGTCAAGGTGGGCATTTCCATCATCGAGCGCCAAAGTTCATGAGCCGCCGCAATAGCGATGGACTGCCGCGGGACTCGTCATGCCGGGCGCGCTGATTCCAACCATTTGAGCAAAGTTGCGAACAGGCTCTCCGGACTTACCGGCTTGCCAATGAAGTCGTTCATTCCGGCCGCGAAACATTCGTCGCTGTGCTTCGTAAACACACTGGCCGTCAATGCCAGTATCGGCGTCTTCGATCGACCGGGAAGGCTGCGAATCTGCCGAACGGCATCGATCCCGTTGAGTATGGGCATACTCAGATCCATCAGGATGAGATCGTAATCCGTCTCTCTCGCCATCGCCACGGCCTCGGCGCCATCGTCGGCCACATCGACGCGCAGGCCGGCTTCTTCCATCAGGATCTTGGTCACTTCCTGATTGAACGGCTCGTCTTCGGCCAGCAGAATGCGGGCGCCCGAATAGGACGCGACTAAGGCTTCTTCGGCGGTACGCGGGTCCTTCAAAGACTCCGTGTCGGCCAAGCGCGCGATCTTGGCAAGGCGGACGGTAAACCAGAAGACGCTACCCTCGCCAGGCCGGCTTTCGACGCCGATGCTGCCGCTCATGGCCTGCGCCAGGCGCTTGCTGAGCGTGAGTCCTAAACCCGTCCCGCTGTGCTTGCGGGTCATCGATGTGTCGGCCTGCTCAAAGGCTATAAAAAGGCGTTTTTGATGTTCCTCCGATATTCCGATGCCGGTGTCGCGCACCTCGAAGCGCACCAGCAGATCGGCCGGGGTCTCCTCGGCTACCGTTATGCGGATGATGACGGTGCCGCTATCCGTGTATTTAACAGCGTTGTTGGTCAGGTGGGCCAAAAGTTGACCGAGGCGAAGCGCATCGCCTTTGAGTGGTCGTTTCTCCAAACCAGGGGCAAGATCGATGGCGAACACGAGCCCCTTCTTTCGCGCCATCGATCCTTGCTGCTGGGTCAGTTTCGCGAGGAGGCCATGAAGCTCGAAATCCGTCGGCTTCAGATCGAAGCGTTCGGACTCGATCCAGACGATGTCGAGAATGTTGTTAATCAGGCCATGCAGCCGCTCCGACGAGTGCAATACCTTGCCGAGATAATCCTTCAGCCTGGCGTCGCTGGTGCTGCGCAGGGCGACCGCCGTCATGCCCATGATGCCGTTGAGGGGCGTGCGCAGCTCATGGCTCATGTTGGCAAGAAAGGCCGTCTTGGCCCGGCTGGCCGCTTCGGCCGCTTCCTTGGCAACGGACAGGTCCGCGGTGCGCTCTTCAACCTGACGTTCCAGCTGGAATTTATGTTGTTCAAGTTCGTCGCGAAGGCGCTTCGTCTCCGTCGAATCGAGAAGTACGCCGATCTGTTCTTCGGCGCCGGGATGAAGCAATCCGCAGCTGATTTCGTACCAGCCGAGGCTTCCATCCTTGCGGACCTGCTCGATCTCGGTTCGATAGACTCCGCCGCTCTTGATGACAGGCAACGCCCGTTCCGCAAACGCGGCATGGGCCTGATCACTGGGGTAGACGATACGGGTCGGCTGTCCGATGAGTTCGTCCTCGGAATATCCGAACATCGTCGCGAAGGCGGCGTTGGCCCAGGCGATCCGGCGATTCTTGACACGCACGATACCGAAAAGACGGCTGTCGAGAATTGCCTGCTTTTCGTTCAGCAGTTCGGCCATGCGCTTCTCGTTCGATTTGCGTTCCGTGATGTCGCGCGTGGAACAGAAAAGCACGGGCCGGCCTTCCCATTCAAGCGCGAAGGTGCTGACTTCGGCATCGAAGGTTGACCCGTTCTTTTGCCGATTACGCGTCTCGAATTGCTCACGCCGCCCGTTGGAAAAGTTCCTCGCCACCAAACGGTTCAGGTCCTCGCCGATGAATTCCGCGTCCCATTGGGAAACGTGCATTCCGAGCATTTCTTCGCGGCTGTAGCCGAGCATCGTGCAAAACGAATTGCTGGCCTCGATGAGGTAGCCGCTCAAATCGAGAATGTGAATTCCATCACTGGCATTGCGCAGGAGTGCGCCTGTTTTTTCGTTGGCTCGATTGAATGCATTCTCGAATTCCTTGCGCGCGGTGATGTCGCGCCCGACGGTCTGAATCTCGACGAGTTGCGCATTGGCGTCGAAGAACGCGCGATTGACAAACTGCATCCAGCGAAGCTCGCCGTCACCCGAATAGACGCGATTTTCAATTTCAACCACCGGATTGTCCGGCGACAAGGTCTTGAGTTTCGCTTCGACAAGGGGAATGTCGCCAGGATGGGCTTCCGGATGCCACTTCCTGCCGACGAGTTGGTTTGCAGTCTGGCCGAAGAAGCGGGCAAAGACCTCATTGACGAAAATCAGGGTGCCATCGGCAAGGAATCGAGCGATCAGTTCCGTTTGATCCTCGACGACGGCGCGGTAGCGTCGTTCGATTTCGTAACGTGCGTCCTCGAGACGATTCTCCGTAAGATTCGATGCGTGCTGACGGCGAAGCGCATAGCGATAGGCTGCAAAGGCGCCGGCGGTCATGAAAAGCAAGGACAGATAGATTCCCGCAACCCTGTCCCACCAGGCGAGCCAGATCTCCGACATGGGAATAAGGACGAATAGACTCACGGGGTTCTGCTCAAGCCGACGGAATGCGAAAAGCGTATTCGGACCGCCCAGCATGCTCGATCCTTCCACATGGCCGCGATCGGGAAAATTCTGCTGTTGCAGGAAAGTGAATAGCGGCCCTGTTCTCTGTTGCCCGTAGATTTGTTCCAGTGAGAAATTGGCAGGCACAGGATAGCGGCTCAGCATATAGCCTTTATCGCTGAGCAGGCCAAGTGCCGCCGTATGCGTAATCGGCGCGTCCTCCCAGAAGGAGCGCAAATATTCCTGCGGCAGGTTGGCACTCAAGATGTAGGTCAGATTCCCTTGGCGATCCTTGACCGCGTAACGGACGGGAACGATGACCTCCTTGCCCATGCCTTCGATCAATGGTTGACCGATCGCCAGAGCCGTACCCTGCTTGACCGCTTCGAGGAACTTGATGAACGATGCCTCCTTAGCCAAAATTCCACGAGCGCTTTGATGCGGCGCTTTCGCAGTCAGCAGCACGCTTCCATCGGCCTGCAGGAGCGTGACGTTGAGCAGTTCCGAATGCAGCAGCCTGAACTTCTTTGCCAATTCATGAGCTTGATCAAGGTCGATCCGATCATCAGCGCGGATCATGTCCTCGCCCAGACTCTGCAGGTCTGTTTCCAGATGCATGAAATAGTTGTTGATTGCCTTGGCTTCGAGCTCCGCGACGGTCGTCAGATAGCTGATCTGCCGAGCCTTTTCGTCCTGCCAGGAATACCACGAAATCGCCAGCGCATAGGCGAGGACGAGAATCCCCAGAACGCCCGCCGTCCGATTAAGGTTATGCGCAGCCGAGGCACGATATTTCGCAACCTGCTGCCGGACTTGCTGACCCGCATCCATCATTCCCCCCGATTGCCCGCCGCCGCCAATGGCTTCCTGGCTTAAGTTGCAGTGCGTTGGAAGCTTACTCGCAATAGTGATTGCGGGAGCAGAAGCATTGTCATCTTCTTGCGTCTTCGCTGCTTCACAAATTTCATTGCGGATCATGCGCATAGGCGGTGACGAACGAGTAGCACAGACGCGCGTCATCGGCCAAATCGAGGAAACTGATCCGGCGACCATGCCAGTCACCGAAATCCGGCGCATCTGCCCCCTCCCTAAGGTCGCGCATGGCCATGCCCCAATCGGTAAACATACGCTGCCGAGTCGATCCTTCGATGACGACGCGGACATGGTGGTGGCGCGGGTCGGCCTCGATCTTCTGCATCAGCGCCAACACCGCCGTCCGCTCGCCTTCCAACATCTGCATGAAGTCGCCGTCCTGGTGAATCAGGCAACCGGTGAGACCGGCCGAACGGTTAAACACGCGGGATTTGTTCAGCAATTCATCAAGATCCTGTATCGACATTGGCTGAACAGCCTGGCTGACATAAATCAGGAAGTGGAGCGACGGCGCATCGTGTTGCGAGCTCCCGTGACGCTCTCGTTCCACGGTATCGATAAATACTTCTTCGAACAAGGGGCGGTGGAAATAGTAACCCTGGATGAAATCACAGCCGCTGGCGCTGAGTTCGCGGTGCTGCGCTTCCGTCTCGACCCCTTCCGCCACCAGTCTTAATCCGAGTGCGCGGCCCAGGCTGATCACCGCACGGACGACGGCTCGACTTTCCGAACTCTTGTCGATACCGTCGACAAATGCCCGGTCGATCTTCAGCACATTCACGGGTAGTCTCGTGAGCTGAGCGAGCGACGAATAGCCCGTGCCGAAATCATCGACGGCCAGACGCAAGCCGAGATCGGTCAAGCGGCGCAGGACGCGCAGATTGGCATCGACGTCCGCCATCAACGCTGTTTCGGTGATTTCAAGGACCAGCCGAGCCGGGTCGGCCTCGCTCTCGCGCAGGATGGCGGCAAAATCATCGACCAGTGATTCTTCGTTCAATTGCCGCACCGAGACATTGACCGAAACATAGGGCGCCCCGCTCCCCCAGCGCTGACGCCAATCCGCCTCGGCCCGGCAGGCCTGGCGAAACACCCAGGCCCCGATTGGAACGATAGCGCCGGTCATCTCGGCGATCGGGATGAACACCGCAGGGGAAATCTCACCCTCGCGAGGATTCCAGCGCAGCAGCAGTTCCGCGCCGACGATCCGGCCGCTCTCAGCCGCGACGATCGGTTGAAAACGTGGCGACAACTCGCCGTTCTCGATCGCCGAGCGCAGGCCATTCGTTATGACCAGCCGCTGCTTGGCCTGGTCGTGAAGGTCGTCACTGAAGAACTGCCAGTTGTCGCGTCCCTTTCCTTTCGCCGCGGACATCGCGGTATCGGCATGGCGCAGCAGATCGTCAACCGAATGCGTGCTGCCGTGTCCGATAGCGATGCCCACACTGGCGGTCAGATAGAGAAGGATGCCCTCGTATTCGACGGGACGGCGCAGGGCGGCATTGACCCTTGCGGCGAGATCGGACATCGCCGCCGATTGTTCGACCTGCTCGCAAAAGATGACGAACTCGTCTCCCGAAAGCCGTGCCACGGTGTCGCCCGGCCTGACCTCTTCGACAAGCCGACTCGCCGCGGTCTTGAGCAGCAGGTTCCCGGCTTCATGCCCGTAACTTCCTTTAAGCGCCTTGAAACCATCGAGGTCGACGAAGAGCAAAGCGACGCTCATGCCGGTGCGTCGCGAACGTTGCAAGGCGCTGTCAATTCTTTCCTGTATCAGCGCACGATTCGGAAGACCGGTCAGACGATCATGCGTCGTCCGCCGCGTCAGCTCGGCCTTCGCTTCCCTGTGTTTGGTCAGATCACGCAAGGTAGCCACGAGGAGCCACTTGTCGTCAATGAAGGACTTGCTGATCGATGCCTCGAGCGGAAAGATGCTGCCATCCTTGCGATAGCCGACGAGATCTTCTCGCTCTCCCATCCGACGCTCGGTGTCCGTGCCTGCGACAAATTGTCCGATTAGCTCGACATGCCGCTGCCTAAAATTCGGGGGCAGCAGCAGATGCACGGACAAGCCGGGCAGTTCCGCTTCTTCATATCCGAACAGTTGGCAAGCCACGCCGTTGGCTTCGGCGATTAAGCCATCGGCATCTGTGGCGAGAATCGCCACATCTGTCATGGACATGATTTGTCTTGCCGTAATGATCCCGCGTCTGGCGACGCCGACTTCGGCCGGCAGACCGGCTGTCGCTTCCGGTGAACGGGCGGCCTCGTTGAGTCGAGCGGCCTTCAGCTGCTGCTGGTAGCGGTCGGGAATCCGGGGGGGGTTGCAGCCGAATCTTTCGACGATGCTGAAGGTGCCGTCGCGATTGCAACGTGCGAGCAGGGTATTTACGCTGGCGTGATGGGTGGCGGGGTCCATGACGACGCTGCCTTGCGGCGTGGTGACGCGCACCTGTTTCAGCGCATCGACGAGCGCCTCGGCATCGGTCGAACCGGCGGCTTCGGCGGCCTTGGCGAAGGCATGCACGCACAGGTAGGCGCCTTCGCCGTAGTTGGTCAGCACCCCGTTGCCGCGCGGCCAGATGCCGTCGACGTCGGGCCGACGGCTCAAGCGCTGCAGGACGTTCCGGTTCTCCGGGTTGTCCAGCGACATGAAATAGGTGTTGCTCGAATAGAAGCCCTCGCGAACCGGCGCCGGGAGCTGGCTGGCGATCATTTCATCGTAACGGAGCATGACCGTTGCCATGCGTTGCTTCAGTCCCATTGCCGTAAAACGCGTCAGCAAGGCAATCAGGTCGTCACCGGAAAAGAAAGGCACAAAGACGTCCGCACCGGACCGCTCGAGTTGGCCGAGCAAACGGTCGATCTCCGCGAGTTCGCCGCCGGCAATGTACTCCTCGCCGACGACGTCGCCGCCGAGCCGCGACAGCGCGCGCTTGCCCGCGTCGATCGAGCCGCGCGGCCATTCGAAATTGTTGCCGGCGAAAAATATCTTCGGGCCGAAGTGTTCGGCCATGTACGGGATCATCTTGTCAATTTGCTGGTTGGGCAAGGCGGCAAAATGAAAGAAATAGCGGCTGGCGATGCTGCCTTCGTAGAACGAGAAGTTGAGGTAGGGAATCCGTTTCGGTTCGGCGATCTGAGTGGCTATTGCAATGCGGGCGTTGGATAGCAGGTTGCCGATAATGGCGACGCAGTGATGTTCATCGATCAAGCGGACCGCGGCGGGAACGGCCGTCGCCGGGGCGCTCCCATCGTCCTCGACGACGAGTTTCAGAGGGCGGCCGAGGACACCGCCGCTTTCGTTGATCTCATCACAGGCAATTTGGGCCGCCCAGACAATTTCCGGCCCGTAGATTTTGACGATTCCGGTCAGCGGGGACATCAAGCCGAGATAGATGGAATCGCTCATGATCTGGGTCGGTTCTTGCGGGCCGGCGTCAACTGATCTCCTTCTCAAACCGAGAAGTGACGCACGCTGATCGCACGATTCTGCTCGTTCTCCAATCCGGAAATCGAAAGCCCCGCAGCGATTACCGCTGACAGCGGGAGAGATTGCGTGCGTAGCGCTAATTGAGAGAACACGACAGACTCCCAAGAGGGTGTGAATGGCGCGGAATTGGGAGCCAGCGAGGCGGAGCAAAAGGTAGCCAGTCGATTGCTTGAAATGGACTCCTGAGAGTCCAGCTTGTGCTGCTGGTTTTTGTCTTGCCTTGGCCAGCGGGCGTAGCGT
>CAISOB010000065.1 GCA_903886975.1 uncultured beta proteobacterium | reverse complement strand
TGAGCATCTTGCAAAACTCCCGACCACAAAATACCCGACCAGAATACTCGCCTATTCTGAGGCGATTTTTTGATGCTACCGGATCAATTTCGGCAGTTTTCTTATCCTGACGGTCTGTAGTTCATGATTTTACGCAAGGGTTTCCCTGCATCGGCCGATGCATAGGGTATTGAAACGGACTGGAGTGGATCGTCATTGTCGCAATCGCATCAACTGGTCGGCGGACAACGCCAGGATGCCAAACATCAGGTGACCCATCACCTTGGTGCCGCCTTTGACTCGCACGGTCCTACCACCAAATTCGTCCTTGAGCCGAGCGTTGCTACGTTCTGCGACGGTACGCTCGTTGTAACGAACCGCGTCGGTCGGCTCGAATTCTTCTTTCTCACCGCCGCGCGGATTGTGGTCGATCAAGGGTACATGGCCCAGGCCCCGGCAATGCTCATGCAACTCGCCGCTGCAATAGGCGGCGTCCATGACGTCATAGAGGCTGGTCACGCGTGCCGCGCTGATCAGCGACAAGGGAATTGCGGCACGGCTATCGTGCATCGACGCAGAAGACAACAAGGCCGAGACCGGAACGCCACAATCGGCGGTATCGATGTGCAATTTGTAGCCGTTCCAACTGATTTTATAGCCTTGAGCATTGCACTTCGTGCCGCGATCACAATCCGTGGGGATCTCGGCCATCATCTGCGCCAGTGTCTGCTGACGTTGCCGCTTGATGGGAGATTCCTTGGCTGGAGCGCGTTTCTCACCATGCCGGGGGCGTCCCCGTCTCTTTGCCGGAGCCGGCGTGACAGGTGTTGTCGCGGCCTTGTCCTGGGTAGAGAGCAAATCGGGTGGTTCCGTAGCTACGGGCACCTCGGCCTCGCACCGCTTCGGACGCTCGCGCGCCTCGATGGCCGTGCCATCCCGGCTAAGGTGGCCAATCAGTTCGTCGCCAAGGTACTCCTCAACGAGCATTCCATGGACACGCTCTGCCAGTTTCCCTTCGGCGAACTCGTCAAAAGCGCGCGAGAAGGTGGCCTCGGAGGGCAACTTCTTACACATTGGGAAACCACAGATGCGCCGCAAGGCGCGATCTGTGGTTAAGCGCTCGATCAGCGCCGCCGTGGTCGCCAGTCCCAACACGGCCTTGGCCACAAAGGCATTCGCCAGCCAGGCGCGTTCATGCGGGTGGCGACCTACACCGCACCATCCTGGTCCGGTGAATTCTTCGATACGTACCCAATCCAGTATATGGATGACCTTCTCCAACTTCGGCGTCAAGGTGCCCACATCGTTTCGCAGTTCGGGGATGAGTTCATGCTGAACCACATTCCACCGTTGCATGATCAAGTCTTGTGATTTAGTATCCATCTTGCGGGCGATCGGTGATTTTTTGAGAACTTCATTTTGCCAGAAATGGCACGCCCGCGCCTCGATTTTTACCCCGAAAATCGATAAATCAGACGCGGAATCAGGGTTTTGCAAGTACCTCGATAGTGCTGGGTTACCAACTCCAACAGCTTGCGCTTGTAGGTGGTGTCCAGGTTGCCTTCCAACTGGTCGCCCTTGGTTTCAATGCAAACCAGCTTGTTAGCCGTACCCTGCCGCTTCACGGCAAAGATGAAGTCAGGGTAAATCTTCTGCTTGCGCCAGCCCTGGAGGCTGTATTGCCCTGTCTTGGCAACGTTCCGGTGCCACCAGACAAGGGCTTTTTCCTCATCCAGATAGCAAGCGAATTCCTTTTCGTCGTCGTTGTAGTCGGCGGCATAAACGGGCGAGAATAGGCTTCTCTCGGTCAAACCGCCGTTTGGCTTTGGCAGTTGAGGCGACTGCAAGGGCAAGTCCGTTTCCATTGCCTCGGGCATTCGCCAGTTGTGCTTGTCGGTGCGCAACCTGAACTGGATTCGATTTGCCGCCACGTCCTCGATA
>CAISOB010000064.1 GCA_903886975.1 uncultured beta proteobacterium | reverse complement strand
GGCCCGCCTCACTTTGGCGTATAGGTCCACTTTGTACATCCTCTCTGCCTTCCTCGATCCATCACAGATCAAAGATTAGGCATCAGGACTGGCTCCCACTACACCGCCACGTGGCTACCTTTCATTCCGGCATTCACATCCTTGAGTGGGAAGTAGCCAAAACGTGGGCCGCGGAAGAACGGAATCAGGCCGTTCTGCATCGGAATCTCAATGCGCTGCGCGAGCTGTCCGACCAGACTGCGCATCTTGGCTTGAGTATCGACAAGTCGTTCGTCGTGGCGACGGATCACACCATCGTCGTCCTTGGATACAAAGACGAGGCCCAAGCCCGCAGGGGTGGCAAGATTGGTAAACAGGGGGTGTAGCGGCCTCAGCCGCCCATCCGCGGCGGCGGTCATGCCGAGTACCAGCGGGGCTGCGGGCCGCAGGGCGAGGATGCCACGTGCCAACGCCGCATCAAGACCCGGTTGAATTCGATCGTATGAAGCTTGAGGCAGCACGACATCCACGCCGACAGCCCGCGGATGGGCAAGGGCCATGGCCTCCAAAAAACCGCCGATCTGGCGATGCAGCGTCGCTAAGGGGACAGCGAATTGGGCAAGGCTTGCATCATCGATTCCGACAACGACGACGGGATCTTCGGCATAAGCATGCTCGCGCCCTGCGAGAAAGCGCATCTGCCAGTCAAGCCAGCGCCATTCGAAACGCGATAGCACCCCACTCTCGCAGATGATGACAAGGCCCGCAACAATCAGCAGGAAGCCCCTAAGCAGGAAGCCGAAAGAATGCTTCATAACCGGCATGCTACAGACATCATGTCTGCCTCAAAAGGCGGTACTGACCTAAAGTGTTCATGGGCTCCGGTTCCACATGCCCGCACAGCGCTTGAAATCGGCGCCCCTACCGTTTCACTGCACTAAGCCATCCCCAACCAAACTAAACGGCGCCCAGAAAGCTGGATGACCGTAGTCCGTCGTCTTGTTCTTCATGACCGTCCGCATCGATTGTCGAAGTGCTTCCGCGCGGGTAATTGCCGGATTGCTCGATTGCAGTTTGAACACCCCCGTGGTCAGCAGGCGCGCCGAAACGCTCTCCACTGCCCAATTCGAGACCAGCAGACTGCGTGTCCCGGCGTAGAAGAACGCCCGGCCGAGCCCCGACACCGCTTCGCTGGCCTGCCCATCGGTACTCGCGGTATTGCATGCCGACAGAATTACCCAATCGGCGTTGAGCTTTAGTCCGAGCACTTCTTCGAGAGTCAGGAAGCCGTCGTTATCTGTTTCCTTGGTCAAGACAGGATTAGAAAGTGCCAGGGCAGGCTCGTCCAGACCGCTCAGTTCGCCTGGCACCAATCCATGCGTAGCGAAGGCCAGGACCCTGTAACGCGAAAGATCGGCAGTCTTTACGTTGGTCTCCGTCGCACGTGAGCCCAAGTAAATGTCGTTTGCGATATTGCCTCCGGTCGCCTCGGCGATCTCCTTCAGTTCCTCTGCAGTGTCGGGTAGGCGCGGGAGCAAGGAGAAAGCTTCGGCAAGTGTCGGGCGCTGGCGCAAGGCCGCGCTGTGCAAGGGCTCTTCCGAACCGATGGCGCGCTCAAGAACGTTCAGGGTCTCGTCACCCGCAGTGGCGATCGAGATACTGCGGACGCGATTGCCGCGCTGCGTGCCAGCGGCGGCATCGGCCAGGAATATCGGGTCGCCAAATCCGACGAAGGGCCGGCGTTCGAGCTTGGGCGGAATCGCCTGGCGCAGTGCCAGGAAGCCGCTGGCGGAAGATTGCTGGGCGATGGCGGCGCGGTTGATCAGCCACGGCATGTCGCGATAGGACGGTTGTGCCTGGTTGGGCAATGGTTTGATCGGTTCGGTCAGTAACAAGGCAAACGGCAGTTGTCCTAGTGCCCCATGCGGAATGATGTTGATGAGTGTGGTCCGGGCCAGCTGCCCGGCATCCGGAGCCAGCAGGCTGGCGTAGAGTCCTTGTGCAGCGGCAGTTTCGAAGAACCGGGGCTGCTCACCGGTCAGGTCAACACTTTGCAGAATTTTTTCGACTTCCCGCTGAATCTCGTTGCGTGTCAGGGGTACCGTCCTGAAGCTGACCTTGTCCGCCGTAATGGTCCAGACGTAGGCTTGCCGTTCGCCGCTGTAGATGGAGATCGCCGCTTCATCGGCAGTAAGATGCTGTCGGACATCTACCGGCGTCGCCGGCAGCGGATCGATCAGGGCAGCGTAGCCGGGGAATTTATCGAGCAGTTCTTTACGCAATGCGACTTGCTCCTGGCCAAGTTTCTCTATTTCACGCTGCATGTCCTTGATGACTTCTTGCAGGCGCTTTTCTTCCGCGGCTGATGCAAGACGCGCCAGCACTTTGCTGAGGGCCTGCTTTTGATTGCTCGCATCCTGCTCGCGCCGGGCCAGTTGAGCCAATTGAGGATCAGGTAGCGTAGCCCGCGCGACACTGGAGCTCACTGCGCGCTGGACGGAAGAATTGCGGGCGATGTCAGCCAGCATGAAGGTTTCACTGACAAGATCGGAGCCGGCGAGAACTTGCCCCGAGTTATGCAGCCCGGCGAGCAGTTCGAGGTAGCCCTCGATGATGAGGCGCAAACGGTAGGCATCGACAAAACTGGCGTCGTCGTCGCTGGCCGCTTCGCGCGCACGCTTGAGCAGGACTTTCAGGGATTCCTTGAATTCGCCAAGGGCTCGCGTATCGCTGCCTCGACCGGTCAGCGCAATGCCGAGATAACCACGCAGCTGGGCCACGAATACGGGATCGATGAAACCCTTGCTAAGACTGGAGTCAAGAACACTCTGCAGCATTCCAATCGCTCTCTGGCCCTGCCCGGTTCTGAGCAGCGCAAATGCCCAGTTCAAGTCAGCCGAACCGCGCATCGCAAACTGCTCGGTATTGCTTCTCAGACCCTGGTTGCGGATGTCGTAGGTCTTGAGGGCGTCCTGCCAGCGTTCCTGGATGACTAGGATCTGTCCGAGCTGCCGGCGCAGCGTAGCCAATCGGATCGAATACGCTTGGATATTGGCCTTTTCGATAGATTGAACAGCCAATCTGGAATAACGCTCGGCAGAATTCAGATTCCCCTGCTGGAGCTTTATTCCCGCCAGTGTCGCTAGCGAAACGCTCGTTGCCGTCGTATTGAAGCTTGAGTAGGCTAGCGTCTGACGCAAGGCCTCATGCGCCAGATACTCGGCTTCGCCGTGCTTTCCTTGCGCAGCGAGATTGACCGACAGCGAACGAATAATGCTGATCAGATTCTCACGAGCGGCTTTCGTAATTTGGGAATCTCTTCCGATCCGCTTTGAACTCTCCTCTACCCATTCCGTCCCGTGAGCCAGCGCGGAGCGCCAAAAGCGTTCGGCCTCCACCCGATTCCCCCGCGTATCCTGCAGCCTTGCCGAAGCGCTCTCGTAGCCTTGCATTATGTTGTGCTGCAAGGCATTCCAATCTCTCCGCCTCTTGACATCGGAAAGGACATCGGTCACGTGATTGAGTGTTTCATCCGCCTCCTTAAGCATCCCCAAAGCAAGGTAGGGTGCGAGCAGACGCAGCTGCGTGTAAAGATATACGCGCAAATTTGTCTTTCTCCATTCCGGGGCGATGGTTTTCAAGTGCTCGATATCAGCAAATAGGTCGCCGGAGGCCAAGAGAACAGCGGACAAGTCGCTTTGCATGCGCCAACGATCACATAACGCATTTTGAATAATCTGGCCAGCTTGGCGTAATGAGATCGCCTTCTTTAGGTCGGTAATCGCCTGGTCGTATTTGCCCAGCCTGTAATTTGCCATTCCGCGCTGGTGGTAGTAAACACACTGCCCCTGCGGATCGTTTGTTTCCGGCGGAGGGAGGCTGATCTGCCGCTCCAATTCCATTTGCATGGTCTGGTTCAGGTCGAAAGATTCGCTGGAGGAATCGTCTTCCTGGGCGATTACGCTTCCGGTCGCCAAGCACGCAACAAGCGTGGACAAGACCAGTGGTCTAATCACATTGCCCATGCTTCGCTCTCCCTAATGAGTTGCTGTTGAACTGCCGCGGCGGCCCTTGGAGCAACGAAACGAGCCAGCCACGCTCGGCGCGTCTTTGATGAGAATTGGCTTCATCGCGAAGTGACATATTCGGTTTATTGTCCGTCACGAAGTCCTGCATAGTGCCCGGCTGAATTGTTGCCGTTCAGAGCAAGTCCTCGAGACCCGGCAATATCGAATAGAAGCCAACGCCTACCCTGCGCCACAGACTGGCGTCGGGGTCATTGTGAAACACCACGGGTTTGCCGCCACGTTCGCCGGTCCATATGAGTTGACGCGTCGAAGTTTCCGGGACGGTCTCGAGTTCCAATTTCCAGCTGTACTGTGGCTGGAAGTCGCGTTCCATTCCCGCGAGCACCCGTTCGGCGAGTGCCGGGCTTTCGATCAACAGTCCTGTCTCGGTATTCAGATGGCGTGAGCGCGGGTCGAAGTTGGCGCTGCCGACCCAAATCAGTTTCCGGTCGTGAATAACGACCTTGGCATGCAAAGCCGATGCCGAACTCCCCATACGCATGCGATGCCCCTGCGGTTCCGGCCTCGTTGCGTCGGGACGGTATTCGTGCAGATCGACACCGGCCGCGACCAGGGCGTCGCGGTAAGGCGCATAACCGGCGTGCACCGCGACCACGTCGGTAGAGGCCAGCGAATTGGTCAGAATGCGCACTTTGACGCCACGCGACTGCAAGTCTTGCATGACCTCGACCCCGCGTTTCCCCGGCACGAAGTACGCCACTTCGTAGGTAATCTCGTTTTGCGTGTCTTGTCTTGCAATCGCCAGCGCCTTTGCGATCACCGAAGACGACTTCGTTGCACCTGTCTCCTTCCGAACAGGCGGCTCGGCGATCGCCCGGCCTGGCGCCCATGTCATATTGTCGGCCTCGGTGAGCAGCTGTCGAACAATCTCGGGCTTGTGCCGTCGATACTCCGCAAAGGCACCCACCTCGGCAAGCGCCTGTGCCCTCAACGCCAGGAAACGTTCATAAGCCTCCCCGACGCGTGTACTGGAGCCAAACGCAGCAACAGGTACCACGATGGGGCTGTTCCAATATTCGTCAAAATTCTGTCCGACGTCGCGGACGACCGGTCCCGCGGCGAGAATATCCATATCGCGGAAGTTGGCGTCCGCGGCCCCCTCGAAATAGTGATTACTTATGTTTCGTCCGCCGAGGATGGCAATCTGGCCGTCGACGGCAAACACCTTGTTGTGCATACGGTGCCCAAGCGAGTCCGCCTGCAAGACCATCTGCAGGGAGCGTGACCAACGCATGCGATCGTGGAAGGGGTTAAAAATCCGGATTTCGATATTCGAATGGGCGTTCAGCGTCTCCAAGGTCTGGTCGTCGAGACCGAGCAGAAAGTCGTCAAGAATCATGCGCACGCGGACGCCGCGATCGGCGGCCGCGATCAATCGCTCGAGCAGGAATGCGCCCGCTTCGTCAGCGTCGTAAATGTAGTATTGAAGATCAATCGATCGTTCGGCAAGGTCAGCCAGGGCACCGCGTGTCAGCAATGCGGTGACGCCGTTATTGAGCAAGCGGAATGCGGAGAGACGGGGGTGTTTCGCCTGTGCGGTTTCGTAACTGTGGCCGAGATTGGTCTGCTGCGGATCGGAGAACGCCTGCGACGGTGCGCGAACGATGTCTTCCCGAAGATTTGCGCAACCCGAAGCCAGCGCGACGAAAAGGCATAGCAGCGCGATCGGCAGAACTTCCCGGCAATTCGGGGATTGATGAAGAACCCGAGTCACAATCGCCCCCTCGATTATTGTTGTAAGATTACTGCCAAAATATTTCAAGCAACCGGGATGCCTAGGTCATAGTATAGTAGCTTTGAATTGCGGCACGGAAGACTTGTTGGGAATATTGCCGCATGCTTTTCCGTTGCCAAATCTATAACCAGGGGGAGCACATGGTCAGGATCGCAATAGCCAGTGTCGTCGGATTACTGTTGTTATGCTCTGGTGCAATGGCCGAAACATTGATCAAAGAATCGGAGGCCAAACTCCCGCCGTCGGCGGCTTCAATCACGACCCGTTCGATTACGAGGGGGCCGGGAATCCGCGTTATTTCCCCGGACGCTGCGACCCCGCAGATTACTTCGCCTTTCACCTTGCATATTGCATTCGAACCTCGCGGCGGATCGAAGATCGATCTGTCTTCGATCCGGCTGACCTATCTCAAGAGCCCGAGCATCGAATTGCTGGACCGTGTGCGCAAAGGGCTGTCCGAGCAGGGCATTGAAGTCGCCTCGGCGGAGGTGCCGCCTGGCGATCACCAGATCCGCGTCACTGTTCAGGATAGTGAAGGGCGCCAATCGAATACCGTGATCAACCTGTCCGTGGTCAAGTAAATCGTGCATTGCCCATACTGCCTCAGCGAAATCAATAACGAAGCCCTGGTTTGTGCGGTTTGCCGGCGAGATCTCTACTTGGTCAAACCGCTTCTTTCGCGAATCGAAGCACTGGAAAAAACGGTTGCCACGCTCGAAGAAGCGCGGGCTCTTCCAAGCGAGCCGGCAGTCAAGACGACGGCAGACGTCCCGGAAGTTACCGTACTCCAAGCGGAATGCGAGCCGATCGCCACGACGCATCTTTCCACCTGGCTGATTTACTGGCTAATGCCTTTGGCGCTGCTCATTGCGGCGCATGGACTGATTACGGTCTTCTACGACCTGAACACGCTCTATCTTCGCATCGTGTCCTTGCTGATCCCGCTACCCTTCGGCCTACTGCTGGTCGCGCAGGAACGGCGCCCGCGCTTGCTGCTTATCGCCATGGCGATTAGTCTTTCCGGCATTGCCGTGCTGGCAATGAGTGGGGTCACTTCGATGGTCGATGGGACCCGAGTACTACCGGTCGGGCTGCGGGAGTGGCGCGAGTTTTTCGAGTACGCGATGAGCATCGCGCTGAGTTATACCAGCAGTATGATCGTCGGCCGCATGGCCCGCCTCAAGGCGCGAGCACAGGCGCGACAAGCCTCCGGGGCATCTCTGGCACTCGCCCGCCTGATCAGTAGCGGTGCCGCGAAGACTGAACAGATTCAGTCGTCGGCCAATAAATTCCACGACTTCGGCAGCTCTATCACCGCAGCCGCTACGACCGCTGCTTCGATCTATGCGGGGCTTCAAGGATTTGTCAATAAGTAGCCAGGATTGGCGGCTGAAGACTCAAGCGATCCCGAATTGATACCGAACAGTTGCAAATCATGGGTGGTTGGATCTGCAGCGTCCGGTAAGGTCTAACTGCGGTCCGATCGATTTGAGCTTCATGACATCATCAAGAAATCCGGTGTTCCGAATTTCCATCAGCGATTGCGATCTCTCTTACTTTATTCCTTGTGCTCTTGAACCTGTCCGGATCGGCCATGGTTCTCCGGCAGTTTTCTGCGCCGCACGCGCATGCCCAGGACGAATAGGCTTGCTTTCTTGATCTCACATCCAGACGGTAGTCCCATACCAGTTCTTCCCCTTGCTTTATGTCCCGCAGGGTGTAAAGCCATGCCCTTAACTGCCCTCTGCCTTCATGCTCACGAAGTTCGCAGTTGGGTTCGCATCCATGGTTGGCGAGAGCCGCCCATCCTGTCCCGTCGATGCCCGTGCCATCCGATAATCCGAGGAACTTGGTGACCCCATCGATTTCCAGGTCCGGCAGCGCTCCCTTTTCGTAACGTTTCCCGTGATACTCGATTAGCCTTTCCCCGGTTACCAGATCCCTGGCAGCGAACAAGCCCCTGCCGTGAAGGCCGCTCTTCCGCGCGACAACCTTTAAAGCCATTTCAACCTCATCAGCCGCAATACCCGAAAAATACCCCGATAGGCAAACGCCCGAGCTACCACATCAAGTCCTCGGGGATCTGGAACGCGGCATACGGATCGTCCGCATCGATTTCACCGCTGGTCTTGTTCACCCGAACGACGAGCGAGGGGTCGCGCTCGGCGATCTTATCCGCAATAAGCCTGGGCACCAGTTCGGTGACGCCGCCCTGGCAGACGATCACCAGGCGTCCGGCCATCAGATGCGACTGGACCGCGGCGGACACGTACAGCCGCTCGATCTTCTTATCGCGGGTGAAATTGTAGGCGATGTCGCCGGCGCCCTTGCTTTGTCGATTCTTCTGCACGAGCTGCGCAATTTGCGCGACGATCGCCTTCTGGGTTGCGGCCGCATCGCGCTCGGCATTGAGTTCGCGCGCCCGCTCGGCATTCTTGCGTTGCGTCTCGAGTGCGGCGAGGCGTGCTTCATCGACGCTGTACGTCCCGGTCCGGCGCTCGACCTTCTTCTGCTGGCTCTTGTTTTGGTTGGCCACTTTGACCTTGTTCTTGTCGACCAAGCCGGCTTTCAAAAATTGATCTTGCAAAGAGGCCATAGGTGCTACTCCGTAAATCGGTTCTGCTGGCTCGCACAGCGTAGCTGGTAAATGGAAAGCCGCCGACTTCAGCGAGAAATCAGCGGCTTTGATATTTGGCGCGCCCGACACGATTCGAACGTGCGACTTCCACCTTCGGAGGGTGGCACTCTATCCAGCTGAGCTACGGGCGCCGCGAGACTGCGCAGCATAGCCGGTTTGGCTCGCGACGTCCATCGTACGGGGTTTAGCGGAACCATCGATTGCGCCGCAAACTATTCGCGCGGCCTGCGGCTGCGCGCTGTTTCGAGCTGTCGGCAGAGACGCTCGGCGCCGTCGAGCAGGCGCGGGGTGTGGCGCTGGATCAGATCGGGATGGACGAAAAAGAGATTGTCGCGCGCCACGGCGGTGATTGATGTCCAGCGCCGCCAATCGTCGAGCCACTCGGGACGCGCTTCGTCCATGCCGCTGGCGATGATGACCTCGGGGTCGGCGGCGATCACGGCTTCGACGCTGACGATGGGCGCGAGCGTCTTCAGTTGGCCGAAAACATTTTCGCCGCCGCACAAACGGATAACGCTGGAAATGATCTGCTTGCCGCCGACCGTGGCCAGCGGCTGCTTCCAGATCTGGTAGAAGGTACGCACCGGCGGCCGATCGCTGTAACGGTGGCGCAGATCGTCTAGACGCCGACGGATGTCGGAAACCGTCTTGCGCCCGACTTCGGTGGTCCCGGCAAGCTCACTTAGGCGCGCTAGCGTACCCGACAAATCGTCGATGCGCTTGGGTTCGGTGACGTAAAGCGTAAAGCCCATGGCGCGCAGTTTCTCGACATGCGCCTTGACGTTGCCGCTTGCCCAGACGATCACGAGGTCGGGCTTGAGGCCGACGATGGCTTCAAGATCGAGGCTCGCGTAGCCGCCGATGCGTTGGATCTTCTTCGCCGCCTCGGGGTAGTCGCTGTATTCGGCGGTGCCGACGATGCGATCGCCGGCGCCGATGGCGAACAGGCTTTCGGTGACGTGCGGGGCGAGGCTGATGATCCGCTTGGCCGGCTGCGCGAGGCGCACGGTTGCGCCAGTGTCGTCGACGACGGCGATCTCGGCGTGGAGGATGCTGCAGCAGGCGAAAAGCGCGAGAGCGAAGAGGCGTTTCAAGCGGGAGACTCCCATTCGGCAAGCACCTGCGCCAGGCGCTCCCAGTCAGCTTCGCGTCCGGGTAGGCCGATGCGCAGCATGCCCAGCTCCTTGATGCGGCGCGTCAGGATCGCGCGGCGGGCAAAATGGTCGAAGAGCGCTTCGCCATGCGTGGTGCTCAGCGTGCAGAACTGCCCGGTGCGGCTCACCGTGCCGAGCGGCGCGAGGCAGTCGCCAAGGCGCGCGGAATTCTCGGCGAGCGCCGCGCGCGCGGCATCTTGCCAGGCGGTATCTTGCAGGGCATGCCGCGCCACTGCGCGTGAAGGGTGGGCGACCGGCCACGGGCCGGTCATTTCGCGTAGCGTATCGAGTTTCTCCGCAGCGCCGAAAATGAATCCGACGCGCGCGCCGGCCAGCCCGAAGAATTCGCCGAGCGAACGCAGAACGAGGAGCCGAGTCGCTTGCGCGCTGCCGGCGAGCGCGGCGACACAATTGTCGGGCTGCGGATCGCCAAAGCTCTCGTCGACGATCAGCCAGCCGCCGCGACTATCAAGTTCCGCAGCGGCCGCAAGCACGGCGGATCGCGGCAGCGTTGCGCCGGTCAGCTTGTTGGGGTTCGAAAGCAGCACGACAGGCGTTGCCGCGGCGAGCGCGCGCTTCAGCGTCGGCAGGCGGCGCAGGCCGTGGCCGGCCTGCTCCCACGCCTGCGCCTGCGCCGCGTAGACCGGCGTCAGGAAAGCGGCCGCCGCCGGCGCGAACAGCGTCGGCAAGGCGCGTGTCACCGGCGACGAACCGGCGAGCACCAGCAGGCGCTCGTTGCCGTAGTATTGCGCGGCGGCGGCCTCGAGCCCGTCGTTGTCTTCCGGCAGGCGATGCCAACATTGCGGATCGATCGCCGGGACCGGGTAGGCCTGCGGATTGATCCCGGTCGACAGGTCGATCCAGTCGGCGAGCGCGATACCGTAGCGCTGCGCGGCTGCGCGCAATTGGCCGCCGTGCTCAAGCACGGGGAAATTTCCCAAGCCAAGCAAAGAGATTGTCGCGAGAATGACGAGCGATGCAGTCGCGCATGAGAAAATCGGTGCTTACCGCGAGCAAATCAGGAATTCGGGATTTTACGATGAATACAGGGCAAGAGCCGAACACGCGCGAGCGTACAGCCGCATCACTAATGGTCCAGGGCTGCACCTCGGATGCCGGCAAGACGACGCTGGTCGCGGCGCTCTGCCGCATTCTGCATCGCCGCGGCGTTCGCGTTGCGCCGTTCAAGCCGCAGAACATGGCGCTCAATTCGGCGGTGACCATCGACGGCGGCGAGATCGGGCGGGCACAGGCGCTGCAGGCGCTCGCTGCTGGGGTGCCGGCGCATACCGATTTCAATCCGGTACTGCTCAAACCCGCGACCGACACGCGCGCCCAGGTGATCATCCACGGCAAGGCGCTCACCGACCTCGACGCCTGCGCCTACCATGAGTACAAGCCGCGCGCGATGAAAGCCGTCCTCGAATCGTGGCAGCGGCTGATCGCGGCCTATGAGTGCGTCATCGTCGAAGGGGCGGGCAGCCCGGCGGAGATCAATCTGCGCGATCGCGACATCGCCAACATGGGTTTTGCCGAAGCCGTCGACTGCCCGGTCGTGCTGATTGCCGACATCGACCGCGGCGGCATCTTCGCGCATTTCGTCGGCACGCTCGATCTGCTCTCGGCGAGCGAGCAGGCGCGCGTGGTCGGCTTCGTCGTCAACCGCTTCCGCGGCGACATCGCGCTGCTCGAGCCGGGCCTGCGCTGGCTCGAAGAACGCACCGGCAAACCGGTGCTCGGCGTGCTGCCCTATCTGCACGGCCTCTATCTCGATGCCGAGGACGCGCTGCCGCGCGGCAAGGAAGCGAAGATCGACGCGAAATTCAAGGTCATCGCGCCGGCCTACCCGCGCATCTCGAACCACAACGACCTCGACCCGCTGCGTTTTCATCCCGAGGTCGATTTTTGCTTCATCGGTCCGCACGACACGCCGCCGCCCTGCGACCTCGTCGTCCTGCCCGGATCGAAAGCCGTGCAGGCCGACCTCGCCTGGCTGCGCGCCATGGGCTGGGAAGAACCGCTGCGTCGCCACCTGCGCTACGGCGGCAAGGTGATCGGCGTCTGCGGCGGCCTGCAGATGCTCGGCCGGCAGGTGCATGATCCGCTCGGCATCGAAGGGCCGGCCGGCAGCGCGCCGGGGCTGGGCCTGCTCGATTTCGAGACAACGCTGGCAGAAGAGAAGACGCTCGAGAACGTGAGCGGCACCCTGGCGCTGGGGGAAGCGCCGCGCATAGCCGGCTACCGCATCCACATGGGCGTGACCAGCGGCCCCGACATGGTGCGGCCGGCAATTTCCCTCGCCGGCGAACCCGAAGGCGCGCTGTCCGCCGACGGCCAGATCATGGCCACCTACTGCCACGGTTTGTTCGACACGCCCGAAGCCCTGTCAACGCTGCTCGGCTGGGCGGGCCACAAGACGAGCGTGCGCTTCGACCCCGACGAGCGCCGCGAGCGCGACCTCGAGCGCCTGGCCGACGCGGTGGAGGAGAGCCTCGACCTCGAACGTCTGGCGCAGTGGCTGCCGCTCAAGGCCGCCGATATCTAAAGCCGCTAATCGCGCACGACGAGCAGCGAGGTCGTCACTTTTTGCACCAGCCTTTCGCCGACGCTATCGACGAAGAAGCGTTCCAGACCGCGATGGCTGTGCGTTCCGACGACCAGCAGATCGGCCTGCCACGCGTCGGCGGCGATGGCGAGCATGTCAGCGACCTGCTTCACTTCCGAGTCGATGATCCGGGTCTCGACATCGACCCCGGCGACGCGCGCCAATGCGGCAGCCTGGTCGAGAAACTCCTGTGCGCCCTTGTGCAGATTCTGCTCGGCCTGGCTGACGCTGTTCGAAAGCAGGGCTTCCGCTCGGCGCTGGGCAAAGAGCGACTGATCGAGCGCATGACAGAGGGCCAGCTTGGCGCCCGACAGTGCGGCCAGCTCGATCGCCGCTGGCAGCGTCTTGCCGCTGGCGAAGCTGTCGTCGATGGCCGCCATGATTCGCTTGTACATGAAGGTCTCCTTCGATCCGCCTGACAACTACCGTGGACACTAAGCTTAGCATGGCGGCGGGCGTATAATCGGCGCCCTGATCGACAGGGAAAGAATCCTTTCTCATATTCCAATATCATGAGCTTGCCGCAACCAGAACCCGAAGCGCTGGCCTGCAGCGCGATGCTCAAGCGCCGCATCGCCGACGAGATCGCCGCGGCGGGCGGCTGGATCGCGTTTGACCGCTACATGGAGCTCGCACTCTACACGCCGGGGATGGGTTATTACTCGGGCGGCGCGCAGAAGTTCGGCGGCGCCGGCGACTTTGTCACGGCACCGGAAATCTCCGCAGCCTTCGGCGCGACGCTCGCGGCGCAGGTCGCGCAGATCCTCGCCGAAAGCGCGCCGCGGATGATCGAGGTCGGCGCCGGGTCGGGCCGTCTTGCCGCCGACCTGCTGCTCGAACTCGAACGGCGCGATGCGCTTCCCGAACGCTACGGCATCCTCGACCTGTCCGGCGAATTGCGCGCCCGCCAGCGCGAAACCCTCGCGCGGCGCGCACCGCAGCTGCTCGGCCGCGTCGAGTGGCTGGACCGGCTGCCCGAAAATTTCGACGGCCTGGTAGTGGCCAACGAAGTGCTCGACGCGATGCCGGTGCACCTCGTGGTCTGGGGCGACGATCGGTCGATCAGCGAGCGCGGCGTCGACTGGCAGGACGAGGCTTTCGTCTGGCGCGACCGGCCGGCGCAGGGCCGCGTGCTCGAACGCGCGGAGGCGCTCGCCGAAGAATATGAATTGGCCGGCGGCTATTTGAGCGAAATCTGCCTGGCGGCGTCGGACTGGACAAGGGCGTGGGCCGGGATCATCGGCCGAGGCGCACTGCTGCTCATCGATTACGGCTTTCCGCGCC
The DNA here is from genome assembly GCA_903886975.1 of uncultured beta proteobacterium. Classification (GTDB taxonomy): domain Bacteria; phylum Pseudomonadota; class Gammaproteobacteria; order Burkholderiales; family Rhodocyclaceae; genus Propionivibrio. The sequence continues at coordinate 138,182 of CAISOB010000064.1, read as the reverse complement.
ACGAGTATTACCACCCGCAGCGCGATGCCGGAACGCTGATGTGCCACTACCGCCATCATGCGCACGGCGAGCCGTTCTTTCTTCCCGGCCTGCAGGATATCACGGCGCACGTCGATTTCACGACGATCGTCGATGCCGGGTATGACGCGGGATTCGAGTTCCTCGGCTATACGACGCAGGCGAACTTCCTGCTCAGCTGCGGCTTGGACACGGTGCTCGCGCGCATCCCGGCCGAGGATTCGTTGCGCTATCTGCGCGAGGCGCAGGCCGCGCAGAAACTGATTTCGCCCGCCGAGATGGGCGAGTTGTTCAAGGTCGTCGCGCTCGGCAAGGGCATCAGCCCGGCGCTGATCGGCTTTGCCCAGGGCAACCGCAACGCGACGCTATAGAAAACGAGCCGCTGTCAGCGGCTCCGGCCTTGCTGACCCTGGCTGGCGTAAAGCCGCGCCAGGAAGCCTTCGATAGCGACGCCGGTCGCGCTTGCCGGAGCGCCGGCGACCGGCGCGGCGACCGCTTGCAGCCCGGCGCGCGGCGCCTCGGCCCACGAGGCGTACAGGACTTCGTCGCTATAGACGTCGTTGTAGTGATTGCACGCTTCGTCCAAGTCCTTGCCGGAACTCATATCCATGACGGTCACCATTTGCTGATCATCCAGTCAAATGAATGGATGGTAGCCAACTAACGGTCAGGGCCCGAAAAGGTTGAACGCCGGCAGCGGATATTTCGCCGTGCGCCGGCGACGGCGTTCAGCCGGGGACCTCCATGCCGCGCTGCACGGCCGGACGGGCGCCGATTGCCGCGAACCAGCGCGCCACGTTCGGGTAATCGGGCAGGGCAATCTTGTGCCACTCGTGCCGCGCGACCCAGGGGTAAGTGGCGATGTCGGCGATCGAATATTCGCCGGCCAGATACTCGGCTTCGCCTAGGCGCTTGTCGAGGACGCCGTAAAGGCGTGCCGTTTCCGCGCTGTAGCGCTTGATCGCGTAGGGCAGCGGCTCCGGCGCGAAGCGCAGGAAGTGGTGCGCCTGTCCGAACATCGGTCCGACACCGCCCATCTGGAACATCAGCCACTGCAGGGCTGCGTATTTGCCGCGCTCGCTGGCCGGCAGAAACTTGCCGGTCTTGGCCGCGAGGTAGACGAGGATCGCGCCCGACTCGAAGAGGGTGATCGGCGCGCCTTCAGGTCCCTCGGTGTCGACGATGGCCGGAATCTTCGAATTCGGATTGATCGCCACGAAGTCGGGCTGCGACTGCTCACCCTTGGTGATATCGACGGCCTTGACGCCGTAAGGCAAACCGCATTCTTCAAGCATGATCGATACCTTGCGGCCATTCGGGGTACTCCAGGTGTAGAGCGTGATCATTGTTCTTCTCCTATTCGGTAAGTGTCAAAGCCGCTTTGACGGCGGCCACCCGCGCCGTGTGCACACGCTGCGCAATCTGCGATGCGTCGTTGCTGGCACGCGCAATCGTTGCGGCGTCAACAGCGCGTACTGCTGCCAGCGCCCGCAAGAACAGCTCGCTTGCAGCGGCGGCCCGCGCTGCGCCCTCGGCATAATGAATGCAGGCGCTGGCCGCAAGCAGTTGCTCGAAGCGCTGCGGACGGCGCAAGGCATCGGTCGTCTCGAGCAGCTTCGCGAGGCTCGCCGCCGAGAGTTGTGCGCCGTGCCAAATGTCTGCTTCATAGCGGGCGACGAGTAGCGCGAGGTCGCGGCAATCGGCCGGCGCCTTGAGCCGGGCGCAGACCGCGTTGACTCGCTTGACCTTGCGCGCCACCTGCTCGGCCTGCAGCGCCGCGTCGAACGCCGCCGGCCCGGGATCGTGCAGCAGAACGGCATAGCGGATCGCGAGTTCATGCCCGCGCCGCGCGGCTTCGTCGAGGGCCAACCCGACGTTTTCGCCGCCATCGACTTCGGGCAGCAGCCGCGCCAGTGCGCCGCATTCGTCGAGTACGGCGAGCATGCGCGAGGGCTTCTCTTCCATCAGGCCGCGGGCGAATTCCTGCCAGACGCGTTCGGCAACCAAATGATCGATCTCGCCGCTCGCGACCATCTCACGCATCAGCGCAATGGTCTCGGGAGCGATGGAGAAATCGAAAAAGCGCGCCGCAAACCGCGCGACGCGCAGGATGCGCACCGGATCTTCGACGAAGGCCGGGCCGACATGGCGCAGCACGTGCGCGGTCAAATCGGCAACGCCGTGAAAGGGGTCGGTCAGCGTGCCGTCGTCGGCGCGCGCGATGGCGTTGATCGTGAGGTCGCGGCGCGCCAGGTCTTCTTCGAGGGTCACCTCGCTCGCCGCGTCGAAAGCGAAGCCGCGATAGCCGTGGCCGGACTTGCGTTCGGTGCGAGCAAGTGCGTACTCGGCGTGCGTCTTCGGGTGCAGGAAAACCGGGAAGTCCTTGCCGACCGGCTTGAAGCCTTGCGCCAGCATTTCGGCAGGCGTCGCGCCGACGACCACGTAATCTCGGTCTTGTACCGTCAGGCCCAGCAACTCGTCACGTACAGCGCCGCCGACGGTGAAGATTTGCATGGGCCGAAAATGGCGCAATGGAGAGCTTATTTTTCGGCCAGCGCCGCGGCACGCCACTCCTGCATCGCGGGCAGCGCGCACATGGTGTCCAGCCAGGCGCGTGACGCCGCCGGGGCGTCCACCGCGTAGGTCACGAAACGCCAGACCACCGGCGCGTACATCGCATCGGCGATCGTGAAGGGTCCGAACAGGAACGGCCCGCCGGCGGCAAAACGGGCGCGGCAGCTTTCCCAGATCTTGACGATTCGGGCGAGGTCGGCTTTGACTTCGGCGTTGCGCTCTTCATAAGGCTTGGACGCGCTGATCTGCATCGGCAGGTTCTGGCGCAAGGCGCCGAAGCCCGAGTGCATCTCGGCGCAGACCGAACGCGCTTCGGCGCGCGCCCGGCGGTCGGCCGGCCACAGCGAGGGTTCGCTTTCGGCCAGATATTCGCAAATCGCCAGCGACTCCCAGACGACCGTGTCGCCGTCGATCAGGCACGGCACCTTGCCCGACGGCGAATATTTGAAGATCGCCGCCTTCGTTCCGGTTTCGCGCAGGCGGATGAATATCTCTTCGAAAGGCAGTTTTGCCTGCTTGATCGCCAGCCAGGGCCGCAGACTCCAGGATGAATAATTGCGGTCGCCGATTACAAGTTTCAACATGGGACGAGTCTTTCTTCTAACGTCCGGCGCGATGCCGGTAACTGTCAAAACGCAGTCTGGGCCGAATGGTCGAAAGGTAGAGCGGCGCCATCGCTTCGAGCGGTTGTGGGTTCCAGCCCGGATAGTTCTGCCGGCCATCGGTGACATTGTCGACCTGCATTGAACGCAGGTTGTCGGGCGACATCGGCGGATTGGGCAGCAGGCCCAGCAGCTTGGCCTGCAGCGCCGCAAGTCCATGGGGCAGTGCGAACAGTGGACGGCGATGACCGGTCACCTGCCCGACGTAAGAAACGAGTTCGCGCAATGTGTAGGCTTTCGGGCCGCACAAGTCGTAGGTCTGGCCGAAGGTGGCGGGATCGGTCAGGCAGGCGGCAAAGACGTCGGCGACATCGCCGACGTAGACCGGCTGAAAGCGCGCCGTAGCGCCGGCAAGCGGCAGTACCGGAGCGAAGCGCAGCAGACAGGCGAAGGTATTGAGGAAGGAATCGCCGGGCCCGAAAATGACCGAGGGGCGAAACACCGTGACATCGAACTCAGCGCCCGCCGCCCGCACCAGCGCTTCGCCCTCGCCCTTTGAGCGCAGATAGGCCGATGGCGCATCGGCAGCTGCTTTGAGGGCGCTCATGTGCACCAGCCGGCGCACACCGTTCGCACGCATCGCTGCGAGAATCTTCGTCGGCAGTTCGACATGCGCGGCAGCGAAATTCTTGCCATAGGGTTCGCGGGAATCGCGATCGTGCAAGATACCGACCAGATTGATCACCGCGTCAGCACCGCGCAGCAGCGCCGCGAGCGCCTGCGGATCGTGCACGTCGGTCTCGATCATGTCGATCGTCGGCAACAGGATCAGCTGCTTGGTGTTGTCGCGATGGCGCGTCGGGATTGCGACGCGGATTTCGCGTTCGGAAAGGCGGTTGGCGATCCAGCCACCGACGAAACCGCTGCCGCCGATCAGCACTACCTTCTTTAGCTCCATGGCCACCTGACGATGAAAAAATTTGAAAGGATCAATTTTACGGCAATTCCTCGCCCTTGGGCTCGCTCGTCGTGCGCGGACCGATCACGCCAAGCCGGCTCTTGAGCGATTGCGGTTTGCCGTCGAACAGCGTCGAGTAGTAGATCGAATTGCTCATCACTTTCTTGACGTAATCGCGGGTTTCGTTGAACGGAATCGTCTCGGCATAGACTGCCCCCTCGAGCGGCGTTGCGGCACGCCACTTGCGCGCACGGCCGGGGCCGGCGTTATACGCGGCGGACGCCAGGACCGGGTGGTTGTCGAGGCTCTCCATCACCAGCCGCATATAGCTCGTTCCGAGCAGCAGATTGGTCTGGGGATCGTTGACCTGACCCTGGCGAAAGTCTTTCAAGCCGATCTTCTTCGCGACCCAGCGAGCCGTCGCCGGCATCAACTGCATCAGGCCGGAGGCGCCGACGTTCGACTTGGCGCTGGTCACGAAGCGGCTCTCCTGACGCATCAGGCCATATACCCAGGCATCGTCGAGCGCCTGATTCTTCGCCGCCGGACGAACCTGATCGCTGAACGGCGACAGATAGCGCAGGCTGTAATCATGTTCGTTCGTCGTGCGGTCAGCCGCGGCGATGGCCCGGTCGTAGACTCCGGCGCGCTCGGCAATGCTCGACGCGGCCAGCAGTTCGCGATCACTCATGCCGCGCAGCGACCAGTTCCATTCCTTGACGCCCTCGTTGCGCAAGCCGACGCGGTACAACGCGAGCGCACGCTGCAGGCCGGGATAGGCTGCCATCTGGGCGATCTCTTCGCGTGTCGGCGGCGCGGCCCGCGGCGGCGTGGCGATGTTCCGACCGAGCTCTTCATCGGCGAGATTGCCATAGAAATTCGGCTGGCCCGCAATTCGTGCGAAAAGCTTGTCGGCATCTTCGACGCGACCGCCTGAACGGTAGGCGCGCCCCAGCCAGTAAGTCCAGGTCGGCTGCTCGGCGAGCGCCGGTGGCATTTGCTCTATCGCCGTGCGCACCATCGCCCAGTCCTGCGCGCGCAGCGCGGCGCGCACTTTCCACTGCGCCGCCTCGTCGGAGAGCGGCGCATCGCCGGCGCGGCGGTACCACTCGAGCGCTTCGGGCAGATGCTGCTGCGCGGCTTGCCAGCCGATCTGGCTCCACGCCCAGCCTTTTTCGCCGGCCTGCAACTGGTTTTCGATCTTGCTAAGGCGCTCGTAGGCCATATACGGGTCATTGCGTGCGATGCGGGCGATGGCCAGGGCAGCGAGCTCGCGGTTCATCCGGTTGCCGGAAATGCTGCCCGGCAACTTGGCGAGCCAGGGCAGCGGCTTGTCGATCACCGCGGCGACGACGCGCACGTCGGGCGTCTGGCTGGCCGGCAGGTAGTTCATAGTGTAGCGTGCGACAGTCAGCTTGTTGGCTTCGATCAGGCGGCGGATGCGCTCCCACACGCCATCGGCCAGAACGCGCTTCTCGAGAATCAGCGCTTCGAGAATCGGATAGCACGAATCGGGCGGCTCCATCAGTTTTTGCCACAGGGCCATCGCCGTATCGAGGACGCTGTTATCGCCCTGTGCGTAGCGTCTTTGCAAGGCATAACAGGCGAGTTCCTGATCGGCCTGTGCGATCACCGGGTACTCGGCATCAAAATCGGTCCACTGCGCTCTCTTGCCCAGTTGCTTCAGCCACTCGGCACGCAGCTTTTCGGCCAGATAGCTTTTATCATTGCGCACGAGAAAAGCCTTGACGGTGGCCGAGTCTGTGCTATCCAGAGCGAGTTGCAGTCGCCAGTATTCGATGTAGGATTCGAGTTCGTAGCCCTTGAGTTCCGCCGCAATCCGTTCGAGTTTGGCGCGGTCGCCGGCATGGGCGGCGTCGCGCGCGGCGAGGAAGCGCTCGTCGGCACTCAACGCCACAACCGCAGCTTGAGCCAATAGGGGCAGAGCCAGGATAAGAACAACCAGGCGAAACTTCATGATAAGCTGAAATACCTGTAAACACTGACTTTGAGCATACCACATGAGCGCCGACTTAACGCCGCATGCGCGGCTTGAACGGACCATCGAAACGCCTGAACGCGATCGCCGGTCGCTGCGTCGGCAATTCATCGAACGGCGCATGGCGCTATCGGTTGACGCCTGTGCGGAATTATCGGCAAAGGTCTGCGAGTTCTTGCGCAAAGAATTCCCGCAACTTGCGCAGATGCGTGTCGGTTTTTGCTGGCCGGTAAAGAATGAGCCCGATCTGCGGCCATTGCTGACGTCATGGCTCGCCGCCGGAGATCCCGGGTTTGCGGCGCTGCTGCCGGTCGTCGTCGAACTCGATAGCCCCCTAGCTTTCCGCGCCTGGACGCCCGGCACCCGCTTGCTGGTCGACCGCTACGGCATCCCCACGCCGGAATCGGGCGAGTTCCTCACACCTGAGGCTTTGCTCTTGCCGGTCAACGTCTTCGATGCCGCCGGTTTTCGCATCGGCTACGGCGGTGGCTACTTTGACCGCACGCTGGCGGCACTCAAGCCCGCGCCGCTCGCCATCGGCGTCGGATATGAATTGGCGCGCGTCGATTCGATCGGGCCGCTGCCGCACGACATTCGGCTCGACGCCATGGTCAGCGAGGCCGGCGCCTTCCGGCACTTGGCCTGAGGCGCGCGCCGCGCTGGGCGAGCAGGGGTCGCGCCTCGCCGGAGCGCCGAACCGTTGCCCCGGGTGGCCGCACAGGGAACTCCCCGCTGGGAGAGGCATCTAAAAACCTGCATCAAAGCAGGGCGAATTTAGCCTGATGTCATTTCAGCGGTCTGTCCTTATAGGAGTCAAGCATGCCAACGCTAGCGCAAACGCGGGGTATCGAACCGAAAACTCCCCAAGCACAAGATTTTCAGCCGGAAGAAAAGCGAGTCATTTTTGCCTCCTCGCTCGGCACCGTATTTGAGTGGTATGACTTTTATTTGTATGCAATCCTGGCGCCGTTCTTTGCGGGGCTTTTCTTTCCCGGCGGCAACGATACGGCGGCTTTGCTCTCGGCCTTCGCCACCTACGCCGCCGGTTTCCTGGTCCGTCCTTTCGGCGCGCTGGTTTTCGGCCGCGTCGGTGACATCGTCGGGCGCAAATACACTTTCCTCGTCACCATCATATGCATGGGTCTTTCGACTATCGCGGTCGGCTTCCTGCCGACCTATGCGTCGATCGGCTGGGCCGCACCGGTGCTGCTCGTCATCCTGCGCCTGGTGCAGGGATTGGCGCTCGGCGGCGAATACGGCGGCGCGGCAACCTATGTCGCCGAGCATGCCGCTGAAAATCGACGCGGCATCGACACGGCCTGGATCCAGACCACGGCGACGCTCGGCTTCTTCCTCGCGCTACTCGTCATCCTGGCCTGCCGCACCGGTTTTAGCACCAAGGAGTTTTCCGACTGGGCGTGGCGTATTCCCTTCCTGGTATCTGCATTTCTGCTCGCCTTTTCGGTCTATATCCGGCTCAAGCTCGAAGAATCGCCGGTGTTCCTGAAGATCAAGGGCGAAGGCAAGACCTCGAAAGCACCGCTCACCGAGAGTTTCGGCAATTGGAGCAACGGCAAGATCGTTCTGCTGGCGCTGCTCGGTGCGACCGCCGGCCAGGGTGTGGTGTGGTATACGGGCCAGTTCTATGCGCTGTTCTTCCTGATCATCACCTTGAAGCTCGATTACGCCAGCGCCTACGCCCTGATCGCCATTTCGCTCGTCATCGGCACGCCCTTCTTCATTTTCTTCGGCTGGCTGTCCGACAAGATCGGCCGACTGAAGATCATCATGGCTGGTTGCCTGCTCGCCGCGGTCACCTACTTCCCGCTGTTCACCGGACTCACCCACTATGTGAACCCGGCGCTCGAAGCGGCGACATTGAAGACGCCGATCACGGTCGCGGCGAACGAATGCAACTTCCATGTCTTCGTCACCGGTCTGACCAAGTTCAGCGACTGCGACAAGGCCAAGGACTTCTTGACCAAGCAAGGCATCTCGTTCAAGTCGGTCGCCCTGCCGGAAGGCAGCATGGATACCGTCGTTGCCAAGATCGGTGACGTCGAACTCAAAGGCTTCAATGCCAAGAGCTACGGCGATACGCTCAAGGCCGCCGGTTTCCCGCCTAGCGCCGACAAGGCGCAGGTCAACTGGGTGATGACCGAACTGATTTTGATCATCATGGTGCTTTACGTCACGATGGTATACGGGCCGATCGCGGCATTCCTCGTCGAGTTGTTCCCCGCGCGCATCCGTTATACGTCGATGTCATTGCCCTACCACATCGGCAACGGCTGGTTCGGTGGCATGCTGCCGCTGCTGGCCACAGCGATGGTGGCGGGGACCGGTGATATCTACTATGGCCTGTGGTATCCGATCGTCGTCGCCGTCATGACCCTGGTGATCGGCACGCTGTTCATCAGGGAAACGAAGGATCACAAGGTGCGCGTCGACCTCGTGTAGTTCCGATCAAGGGCTTCAAAAGACGGGCCCGCCTTGCCGGCGGGCCCGTTGCTTTTGCGCTAAGCGCGTTCGATTACTTGGCGCTGATCAAGGCGTTGGTATAGAAGTCGCCAGGCTTCATATCGGTTTTCAGTTCCTGATATTCGCGTGCCATATTGAGGGTCATATCCCAGTCGGCCGGATTCATCCATCCTAACGGCTGATTTTCCCCGTCCTTCGCGCGCACCAGGTTCAGGCCCGCCTTGAGTTGCTGCATGGCCAGCGTTCGATCGAGATCGGGTTTGATCTTGGCGAAGGCGGCGATCGCCTCGTCAGGATTCTTCTCGGCATAGGCGATGGACTTTTGCGTCGCGCGAATGAAGGCCTGCACGAGTTTCGGATTCTTTTCCAGAGTGTCTTTATGGACGTGGATGACCAGGCCCAGCGTGTTGGCCCCGACGTCGGAATAGGCAATATTGGTCACGGCCAGGCCGCGCTGTACGAGAATCAGCGACTGGTTCTCAAGGCCGCCCAGCATCGCATCGACACGCTTTTCCAGCATGGCTACCAGTTTTCCCGCGCCGTCGACGCGAACGAACTTGATCGAATCGCCGTTGAGCTTGTTGGCCTTGACGATCGCCGGAAAGATGGTCAGTCCGGCCTCGCCGGTGGTCGCGGCGATGCTCTTGCCTTCAAGATCCTTGACGGTCTTGATGTTGGCATCCGCGCGCGAAATGACGGCGAACGGCGATTTGTTCATGATGCCCATCACGGCGACGATCGGCGCGCCTTTTGCCGCGCCGCCGATAACGCTGGCCCCGTCGGAGAGGCCGAAGGTATCGGATTTTGAACCAACGATCTGCACCGCGCGGCCTGAGCCTTGACCCTCGCCGACGGTCAGGTCGATGCCCTCTTCCTTGTAAAAGCCCTTGTCGACGCCCAGCGGGAAGAACGAGTGGAAACCGTAATAGAGCCAGTTCAGACGCAACGATGCGGCCTCTTGCGCCACGGCCGAGCTGGCGCAGGCCAGAGCCAGCATGAAGGTGCAAACCTGCAACAACTTTTTCATCAATGTCTCCTCGGGTTGGGGATTGCGGAATTATAAGTTCAGTGTGCGCTTCCCGGCTGCACCTGCAAGGCCGGTTGCCGATGCGAAACGTGCCAGGGAATGGTGAAGCGTTCGATCAATTCGACGGCCCCATAGAGGGCGAGCCCGAGAGCGCTTAGCACGATGATCGCAGCGAATGTCATTGTCGTATCGAGAGCGCCATTGTATTCGAGCAACAGGAAGCCGAGCCCCTGATCGGAAGCGACGAACTCCGCGACCACCGCCGCCGTCGACGACAGCGCCGCAGCGACTTTGAAGCCGGTGAACAGGGTCGGCAGGGCATGCGGCAACTGCACTTTCCAGAAGGTTCGGAGCCGGCCCGCACCGGTGGAGCGCGCCAGGTCCATGATGTCGGCGTCCACCGAACGGAAAGCGGTAATGGCGCTGACAACGACAGGAAAGAAGGAAAGCAGGAACACCAGAAGGACCTTCGGCATCAGTCCGAAACCGAACCAGATGATGAACAACGGGGCAACGGCGATTTTCGGAATGATCTGGAAGAAGACCAGCAAAGGGTAGACGATGCCTTCGATGCGCCGCGAGAAGGCGATGCCGAGGGCGATGATCACCCCGAGCACGACCGCCGCCAGGAAGCCAAGCAACATGGGCTGGACCGTGAAGCTGGCGGCCTTGGCCAGGCGGGGTGCCTTGTCCCACATAGCGGTCATGATTTCGCTCGGCGCCGGAAGAATGTATGACTTGATGCCGGTCAGGTGCACAAAGACTTCCCAGACTAGGAGGAAGCCGACAAAGGCCAAGGCGACGCGTATCGGTTGTGCGAGTTGTTGTACGACTCGCCCGAGGTCAAGATTCATGGTTTTGTCTCTTTCGGACCTTTATTGCTTGACAGCGCAAGGTCCCGTCATTAAAGTAACTGCGTTCCAATAAGAAGTTTGTTCCATGAAATGAGGCTTGTCAAGGGTTTGCTTGAGCGGTGTCTGGAAGCGATCGAACTGCTGGCCGTCGACCCGCAGTGGCGTCGCTTGTCGGACATTGCCGATGCGTTAAACCTGCAGAAAGGGCCGGCGCATCGACTGGTGAATGAAATGGCGTCACTCGGCTGGATCGAACAGGATGCGGCGACCGAGCGCTATCGCCTGACCCTGAAGCTCGCGCTCCTCGGCCAGCAATACTTGCGCGGAACGGGCTTGTCCGGGCTGGTGCAGCCGATCCTCGACGAGGCGTCGGAGCAATGCGGCGAGTTTGTCGCGCTGACCGTGGTGCAGGGACACACCCTGCACTGGTTGACCTCGTCGCAGGGCGCGCAGCCGGGTCTGATGTATCAACCGTCGCTGCGCGGCCGGCCGATGCTGTACACCACAGCCAACGGCAAATCGTGGCTGGCGACCATGAGCGACGAGGACGCCATCCGCCTCGCCCTGCAAAATGGCCTGGGTCAGCCGCCCAAGGCCGGAGAAGCAGTCAGTCCGCGGGCCTTACGCACAGTCGATGAGTTGCTGCGCGAACTCGCCGCCACGCGAGCTCGCGGTTACGGCCTGTCGAACGAGGAAGCCGAGCCCGGCGTGCGCGCTATCGCTGTCGCGATACGCGCTTTCGACAACCAGCGCGTACTCGGCACGATGAGCATCGCCGGCCCCGTGCTGCGCATGGGGAACAAGCGCTTCCGGGAACTCAGCGAACTGCTGTACCAGACGGCGGGCAAACTTGGCATGGTCTGGCCGCGCACCGGCCCGCCGCTGCTCGATGCCGCTTGAACCGATTCTCAATGCATAGCGCCCGCCAGGAAGACAAGCTCATGAACGGTATACAGATCAAGGGTGTGACCAAACGCTACCAGCGCGGCAAGCAGGAGACGCTGGCTCTGCAAGAGGTCGACATCGACATCGCGCCCGGAGAGTTTCTTGCCGTTGTCGGCCCGTCGGGCTGTGGCAAATCGACACTGATGCGTCTGGTCGCCGGCCTCATACCGGTGACGACGGGCAGCATCACGGTCGAGGGCAATGTGGTCAATGGACCGGTCACCGAGGTCGGGATCGTGTTTCAAAGCCCGGTTCTACTCGAGTGGCTCAACACGCTTGAGAACGTGCTGTTCCAAGCCGACATTCGTGGCCTGCCGGTCAAGGAATATCGCGAACGTGCCATGGCGTTGCTGCAACAGGTGAGCTTGCAAGACTTTGCAAAGAGCTACCCGCACGAGCTTTCGGGCGGCATGCGCCAGCGCGCCGCCATTGCGCGCGCACTCCTGCACAACCCGCCCCTGCTGTTAATGGACGAACCCTTCGGCGCGCTCGACGCGCTGACGCGCGAACAGATGCGCCTCGATCTCGAACAGCTTTGGCTGTCGACGAAGAAGACCGTGATCTTCATCACGCACAGCGTCGATGAAGCCGTTTTGCTCGCCGACCGCGTCCTCGTGATGAGCCCGCGTCCCGGCAGAATCGTGCGCGAACTGCCGATCGACTTGCCGCGCGTACGCGGCCTGGACGCGCGGCGCGACCAGCGCTTCTCCGATTACTGCAACGAAATCAACGAAATCTTCTTTAGCCAGGGCGTGCTGCATCGCAGTGAGACCCCGCCTGCGGCTCAGGCCGCCTGATGCTCGAACCGAGCATGGCGCGTGATGGATGACCTGCGGCTCTCAATACAGGAACGCGTTGGTATGAAGCTGATCGATTCGGAAAAGCGCTTTCTGCTGCCGCAGGGTCACACGCTGTTCAACAACTGCCATGCTTCTAGCATAACAACCCTGCCAGGGGGCGAACTCCTGACCGCATTTTTTGCCGGCCTGCGCGAAGGTGAAAGGGATGTGGGAATCTGGCTCTCCCGGACGGAAAATGGCATCTGGCAAATGCCCGTACGCCTGCTCGCCGAAGACGGTCTCGCCTGCTGGAACCCGGTTCTGCACGGTGCCGGCGACAAGGTCTGGTTGTTCTACAAGGTCGGCGCCTCCGTTCACACCTGGGTTACCCGGTGGACCGTTTCGAGCGATCTGGGCCGCAACTGGGCCTTACCGCTGGCGCTCGTTCCTGGCGACACTTTGCCACGCGGACCAGTGCGCAACAAGCTGATCGTCCTGTCGAATGGTGAATGGATTGCACCGGGCTCATTGGAGACCGAAGCGGTCTGGGATTGCTTCGTTGACATCTCGGCAGACTTGGGAAGAAGCTGGAGTAAGTACGACGTGCCGATTGACCACCGCCAGCATGATACGGTCGCCAACGTCGATCCGTGGGAAGGTCTGGCAGCCAACGCTTTGTGGGAGACCGACGTGAAGCGCGTCTTCAAGTGGGATGGCGTCATCCAGCCTTCGCTGTGGGAGTCGGCTCCAGGCCGGGTGCACATGTTGATGCGCAGCACCCGCGGTTTCATCTATCGCAGCGATTCATCCGACTATGGGCGCAGCTGGTGCCCGGCGTATGCGACGGCTCTGCCCAACAACAACAGCGGCATCGACGTCGTGCGCTTGGATGACGGCGGTCTCGTCCTCGCCTACAACCCGGTGGCCGGAAATTGGGGCCGGCGCTACCCGATCTCGCTCGGATTTTCATCCGACAACGGTGCGAATTGGACGAAGATTCTCGACCTGGAAACTGAAGAGGGAGAATTCTCCTACCCGGCCATCATTGCCGACGCGAGCCGGCTGCATTTGACCTACACCTGGAACCGCAAGAACATCGTGTACCAGCAGCTCCCGCTTGCCTGAACACGCAGCCGCTCACTGCCACGTACCCAGGCTTGCGCCCGCTTCAATGGCCTCAGCCACTCGCATGGTGTTGGCAGCGTTGTGAAAATTGGACTCGGTGCTTGACCGATCGCCGGCGGCGCGAATGAAATCGCGATACTCGTCGATGATCCCCATGCTGACGAGCGGCCCGCCTTCTTCGTCGTCGTGGTGGGCGGAAAGCAATCCACCCTTCTCGTGGATCTCGATTCTGCCGGGATGGTCGCTGGTGTAGGACTGCGGGCAGTGCAGGTAGATCGAAGTCTTCTGGCCGTGCACTTCGTAACGTTCGACGCTCGATCCGCAGCACGGGAAGAATTTGAGGATGCCCCGCGATCCCGATTCGAAGATGACCGAGCTGATCCAATAGTCGGAACCGTTCGCTGCGATTCTCCCGGTTTCGGTGCGCACCGCCCGTATCGGGCCGCACACGTATTCCATGTAGTTGATGCCATGCACGCCCGTCTCGCGCACGAAGCGATCGTAGAGCCGCTCGTTACGATAGAAGCGACACTCGGCAAAGTAAGCGCCTGCTATACCGTCTGCGAGTTGCTTGAACCGACGATTGATCGGCATGTACCGGCGATTGAAGGCGACGACATTGGGAACCTTGACCCGGTCAGCCAGCATCAATGCTTCCTGGTAAGTACTGCCCGGCGGCTTTTCGGTAAAGATGGGCAGGCCGCGCACCAGCAGCTTGCCGATGACTTCCATGAGCACGTTTGAATTGACCAGAACAGCGAAACAATCCAGATGTTCATCGGCCAGCAGGTCTTCAAAGGCGCGATAAACGCGGCGAATTGAGTATTGTCGCGCCACCCGATCCGCCGTCTCCACGGTCCGATTCCAGATCCCCGCGATCTCGACGGCCGACTCCTTCGCGAGGACAGCCAGTGCGGGCAAGTGGTATTGCCTCGCCCATTCGCCTGCGCCGATCACCGCGATGCGCAGCGGATTGCGTGACTCAGCTCTGCTCGTCATGGACGTGGGATACGTGCGGATAAGTGGCGCCTAACTGCGGCCTGTTGAGCTGATGACTGCGGACGAAAGTTGCCAGGTCTTCCGCCGGCATCGGTCGCGCGAACCAGTAACCCTGGATCTCGTCGCACTGGAAGGCCTGCAGCAGGCCGATCAGCTGTTCGCTTTCGACACCTTCGGCGATCGTCTTGAGCTTTAGGCTGCGCGCCATTTGGATGATCGCGCGGACAATCGCCGCATCGTCCGGATCGGTCGCCAGGTCACGAATGAAAGACTGGTCGATCTTCAGCTTGTCGACGGCGAAACGCTTGAGGTAAGTAAGGCTCGAGTAACCGGTGCCGAAGTCATCGACCGACAGCTTTACGCCAAGGGCTTTCAAGCGGCGCACCGAATCAAGGGTCGCTTCGGCGTCCTGGATCAGGATCGATTCGGTCAGTTCAAGCTCCAGCCACTGCGCATCCAGATCCGAGAGCACTAGGGCGTTGATGACGGTGGCCACGAGGTCGAGGCGTTTGAACTGCACGGCCGATAGGTTGACGGCGATTACAAAGGGCGGCAAGCCGGCATCCTGCCAGGCGCGCGCCTGCCGGCATGCTTCGTTCAAGACCCAAGCGCCGATTGGAACGATCAGACCGGAGTCCTCGGCAACCTCGATGAATTTGCCCGGATCGACCAGGCCGTTCTCCGGACTGTTCCAGCGGATCAGCGCCTCGACGCCGTAAATCTTGCCATCACTGAGATCCATTTGGGGCTGGTAATGCAGGATGAACTCCTGATTCTCGATTGCCAACCGCAGCTGCGTTTGCAGAGTCATGTGCTCGACGACCTGCAGGTTCATTTGCGCGGTGAAGAAGCGGTGGTTGTTGCGGCCGGACTCCTTGGCGTGATACATCGCCGTGTCGGCCTTTTGCAGCAGGCTGTCGAAGTCCTCGCCGTCATCCGGGTAGAGCGCGATGCCGATCGAGAAAGTGCTGCTCAGCGAATGATTGCCGAGTACGAAGGGCTCGGCCATGCGCTGCTGAATCTTGTCGGCGACACGCGCCACCGCTTCGCTGTCGCGCACGTCGTTGAGCAGAATGATGAACTCGTCCCCGCCCTGCCGGCTGATCGTGTCGGACTCGCGCACACAGTTCTTCAACCGCTCGACGACGGCCTTGAGCAAATCGTCGCCGACCGGGTGGCCGAGTGAATCGTTGATCGTTTTGAAATGGTCAAGATCAAGGAAGAGCAGAGCGACACGGCTTTGCAGGCGGCTTGCCAGTGTCTGTGCCTGCTCGACACGATCGCGCAGCAGCAGCCGGTTGGGCAGACCGGTCAATGGATCGTGGTGCGCAAGAAACTCGATGCGCTGCTGCGCATCCTTGCGCTCAGTCATGTCGGAGAAGATGTAGACATAATTCTTCGGCCGACCATCGTCGCCGCGTACCGCCGATACCCCGAGCCACTCCGGATAAACCTCACCATCCTTGCGCTGGTTCCAGACTTCGCCCTGCCAGTGGCCCGTGCTCTCGAGGACTTCGTACATGGCGCCGTAAAAGCGCTCATCACAGCGCGCCGAGGCGACAAAGGCCGGCGTCTTTCCGATCAGCTCCGTGGCGGTATAACCGGTGACGGCTTCGAAAGCCGGATTGACGGAAAGGATGCGCCGCTCGCTATCGGTCACCAGGATGCCTTCGCCGCTGCATCTAATGGCCTCGAAAGCAAGCTTCAGTTGCTCTTCGGCGCGCCGCCGCGCCGTGATGTCCGAGAGCGTCATCACCACACCCCAGCGGTCGTCCTGGCCGGTGCGCAGCGAGGTCGTATTGACTTCCACCCAGCGTATCGTGCGGTCCGCATAACGAAAGCCGAGCACCGCGCCATAGACGCCGCGCCCCTCGCGCAGCGTGATCAGGGCCGGGGTCTCCTCGACCGGGCATGGCGTCCCGTCTTCGCGTAGCCGTTCAAGCGCAATTTCCTGCGGCCGACGCCCTTGCAATCCGCCGGCGGGGTCGCGCATGAATTCGTTGGCCGCCCGATTGGCGAAAATGAAGGTCCCGTCCGGCGCAATGATCGCCAAGCCCTCGACCATCACCGACATGGCGCCCAGGAAACGGCTTTCGCTTTCCTGAAAGCGGTGCATCACTTCGCGCAGCTCGCTGACATTGTCCTTGATCGCCATGTAGCTGGTGATCGCGCCGTCGCGGTCCTTGATCGGCGACATGAGCATCCTGTCCCAGCACACCGTCCCGTCGCGACGCAGGGTCTCCACCTCGCCGCGCCAGCTCTTGCCGGCCTCGACCGTCTGCCAAAGGTCGCGATAGATCGTCTCATCGACGCCCGGCGGCCGCAGCAGCTCGCGCGCTTTCTGGCCGAACGCCTGCTCGCGCGTGTAGCCGGTCGTTTCGACGAACTTGTCGTTGACGTACTCGATACGCTGATCCAGGTCGATGATATAGACCGTTGCCGGATTCTGGTCGACGGCCATCAGCAGTTTGTTGGCCCAATTCTCGGCTACGCGCCGCTGCTGCACATCCTCCTCGTGCGTTACCTCGAGCGTATCGGCGACCGCGCTGCGCCCGAGCAGCGTGTGCAGGTAGAGCAGCAGCAGGGTCGCCAGGGTGCCGAGCGGCATGACGAGGCGCAAACCGCCCAAGTTGTTGTCCTCCAGCCAGACCGGCGCGGCTTCGATTTGCACCGTCCAGACATGGCCGGCCAACTCGAATTCTTCCGAATAGCTCATTGGCGAGGCGCCTGCCGCTTGCACGTCGCCGGCAACGTGCTCATTCCAGACAGCGATAAGCTGTTTCTCCCGCGCTTTGCGCGGGTCGAACAAGCGCACGCGGAAACTCGCTTCCGGCGTGCCGCTGTTGGCTGCGGCGAACAGCGCTTTGACGTTGAGCAGCGCGACAACGATGCCGCTGGCCGCTGCCCGCCGTTCATCGCGCGTCATCAAGGTCTTGTCGCCGCGATAAACCGGCGCGACCAGCAGTATCGCATCGGTTTGCTGGCCATCGACGAGCAGCGGACCGATTTCGCTGGCGGCCGCGAAGCCGTTGTCGATCGCCCGGTCGATGATTTGACCGCGCCCGGGAGAGGACAAAAGGTCGAAGCCGAGGTTCTTGCGTCCGAGCTCTTCGGGCACCGAATAGAGCAGCGGAAAATAGCGCTTGCGCGCTCCAGCGGGAATGGTCTTGCCTTCGCCGTCGCGCTCGGCGATGGTAACGCGCGCGCCCCACAACTGCTGTGCCTCTCGCTCGAAGGCCGGGCGATCGCCGGCCGCAACGCGCGGGAACCAGTTGTAGCTGCGCACGCCCGCCTGCTTGAGCATCGGCCGTGTGAATTTCTCGAAAGCCGGCCAGTCGACGCGGTCCACGCTATCAAACAAGCGCTGCAAGGTTGCCAGATGCTCATAAGGCTGGCGCATCTGCGTGATCACCACATCGACTCGCGCTCGCGCGGCCAGTTCGAAACGCTGCGCCATCCGCGCCTGTTCGCTTTCCGACAGCGACCGGCTCACCCAGGCGGTGATCAGCAGCCCGAGCACACCGACAGCGAGCAGGATGGCCCAGCGGTAAAAGCGGTGCAGACCCAATTGACGGGAAAATCTCATTTGCAGCGGTGCACGGCGATCAGCAGCCAAAAATTCATCAGGGCGTGCGCCATACCTCATGGCGAAACGGCTGAACAGGCTGAAATCATTCTTTCGAGCGCGGCGTCGAGTGTCGCGCGCGGGCAACCAAAGTTGAGCCGCACCCAGCCGGGCAAGCCGAAATCGGCGCCGTTCGACAGACCCACGCCGGCGTCTTCAAAAAACTTCGCCGGATCGGCGACACCCAGGCCGCGCGCGTCTATCCACGCGAGATAGGTGGCTTCGACCGGGGTCATCGCCAGTCTTGGCAGCGCGCCGACGACCGCCTGCACCCGATCACGGTTGCCGCGCAGCACGCTGAGCAGTGCCTGGCGCCAATCTTCGCAGTCGGTGTAAGCGGCCTGCGCTGCGGTCAGGCCGAGCACGTTCACGTCCGGAACGATGCCGCGCATCGCCGCACAGAAGCGGCGCCGCAGCGTAGGCTCGGAAACAACCGCGAAGGCACAGCCGAGGCCGGGAATATTGAAGGTTTTCGATGGCGCCATCAGCGTGATGCAGCGGCTGGCTATCTCCGCGTCGAGCAGCGCCAGCGGCAGATGCCGGCGGCCTGCGTCGAGCAGCAGGCCGCAATGGATTTCATCGGAACAGACGAAGAGGTCGTGGCGCTTGCAGAAAGCCGCGAGCTCGGCAAGTTCGCCGGCATCCCAGGCGCGTCCGACCGGGTTGTGCGGGTGACACAAGAGCAGCAGGCGGGTCTCCGCGGTCACCCCCGCTTCCAGCGCGGCGAAGTCCCAGCCCCACCGCGCGCCGGACAAGCGTAGCGGAACCTTGACGAGATCACGCCCGCACAGCGCCGGCGCAGACAGGAACGGCGGATATACCGGAGTCGCAGTCAGCACGCCGCCGTCTATGGCGCGGCACGCGACGTTGATGCCGCAGACCAACCCAGGCAGCCAGACTAGCCATTCGGGTGCCACATGCCAAGCGTATTCGCGCTGGAGGTAAGCGAGCACGCTCTCGGTCAGCGCCGGCCACGGCACGGGGTAACCGAAACAGCCCTGGGCGACACGCTCCCCCAGCGCGGCGATGATCGCCGGCGGCGCGGCGAAATCCATGTCGGCGACCCACAAGGGCAGCACGTCGCGGCCTGGGTATTTGTTCCACTTCAGCGAATCGCCGCTGCGGCGATTAATCACGCGCTCGAAATCAAAATGTGACGCAGTCGGCATGATCACTTTTCTAACTTAATGAGGGAAGCAACAGGACACGCTGTCAACGGCGCAAAAGACCGGAACTTGAGGTCAGGCATCGGGCTGGCTGCAAGTAACGGTGGCCTTCTCCGGCATCCGCGTAGTACGGCGCTCAAACCTCCAAATTGGCATACAGCGGTGTAGACAGATAACGTTCGCCGAAAGACGGAATAATCACCACGCTCAACTTGCCGGCGTTCTGCGGCCGGCGCGCGACCTGCAAGGCGGCCCACACCGCCGCGCCCGACGAGATGCCGACGAGCAGGCCTTCTTCGGTCGCCATGCGCCGGGCGATGGCGAAAGCGTCGTCGGCCTTGACGCGCACGACTTCATCATAGATCGCGGTGTTGAGCACCTTGGGCACAAAGCCGGCGCCTATCCCCTGGATCGGGTGCGGCCCTTTCGCGCCGCCGGAGAGTACGGGCGAAGCGTCGGGCTCGACGGCAATGATCTGTACGCCCGGCTTGCGTGCCTTGAGCACTTCGCCAACGCCCGTGATCGTGCCGCCGGTGCCGACGCCGGAAACGAAGATATCGACCTTCCCGTCGCTGTCGCGCCAGATCTCCTCGGCGGTCGTCGCGCGGTGTATCGCCGGATTGGCCGAGTTCTCGAACTGCTGCGGGATGAAATAGCGTTTGTCGGCGGCCGCCATCTCGATGGCGCGCCGAATGGCGCCGCCCATGCCGTCCGGCCCCGGCGTGAGCACCAGTTCGGCACCGTAAGCCTTAAGCAGTAGACGGCGCTCGCGGCTCATCGTCTCGGGCATGGTGAAGCAGCACTTGATGCCGCGCGCCGCGCAGACCATGGCCAAGCCGATTCCGGTATTGCCTGAAGTCGGTTCGAGCACAATGGTGTCCGCGGCGATCAGCCCCGCGCTCTGCGCGGCATCGAGCATGGCCAGGGCGATGCGATCCTTGACGCTGTGCGCCGGGTTGTAGAACTCGAGCTTGACGGCAATCGTGCCTGCGATGCCGGCGGCCAGGCGATTGAGCCGGACCAGGGGGGTATTGCCGATCAGTTCGGTGACGTTGCTGGCGATTTTCATGTGCTCTCCTTGCGCCCTTGGTTGCGCGTCAAGCCAGGAACAGCCTGTACGCCGGATTGTCGGTCTCGTTCCAGTGCGAGTACCCGAGCTTCTTCAAAAAGGCTTCGAATTCTTCCATCTCGGCGTCCGGCACCTGCATGCCGACCAGGACGCGGCCGTAATCGGCGCCGTGGTTGCGATAGTGAAAGAGGCTGATGTTCCAGCTGGCGCTCATCTGATTAAGAAAGTTCATCAGAGCGCCCGGCCGCTCGGGGAATTCGAAGCGATAGATGAGCTCATCGTCGACGTTCGCCGAGTGACCGCCGACGAGGTGACGGATATGACCCTTGGCCATTTCGTCATCGGTCAGATCGAGGGTGGCGTAGCCATGCTTGCGCAAGAGCTCGACAAGTTTCAGCGATTCGCCGCGCGAGGCGACCTGGATGCCGACAAAAACATGCGCATCCTGCTGGTCGTTATAGCGGTAGTTGAATTCGGTGATGTTGCGCACGCCGATCAGTGAGAGGAATTTCTTGTAGGCGCCCGGCTGCTCGGGCAGGGTCACGGCGAGCACCGCCTCGCGCTGCTCGCCGACCTCGGCGCGCTCGGCGACAAAGCGCAGACGATCGAAATTCATGTTGGCGCCCGAGGCCACGGCGATCAGCGTCCTGCCCTTCAGTTTGTGCCGCGCCGCATACGCCTTGGCGCCCGCCACGGCCATCGCCCCGGCCGGTTCGAGCACGGCGCGCGTGTCTTCGAACACATCCTTGATCGCCGCGCAAATGGCGTCGGTGTCGACGAGCACCATTTCATCGACGTACTGCTGGCACAGCCGGAAGGTCTCTTCACCGACATATTTCACGGCCGCGCCGTCGGCGAACAGGCCGACGTGCTCGAGGCGAACGCGCTTGCCGGCATGCAGCGATCGCGTCATGGCGTCGGCGTCGACAGCCTCGACGCCGATGATTTTCGTTTCCGGCCGCAGCCGCTTGATGCACGCCGCGACACCCGAAATCAAGCCACCGCCGCCGACCGCGCAAAAGACGGCGTGGATCGGCTTGGTGTGCTGGCGCAGGATTTCCAGACCTATCGTTCCCTGTCCGGCGATGACTTCCGGATCGTCGAAAGGATGAACAAAAGTGAGCTTCTCGGCTTTTTCGAGCTCGACAGCGTGCCCGTAGGATTCGTCGTAGGAGTCGCCGAACAGTACGACTTCGCCGCCGCGGCTTCGCACCGCGTCGACCTTGATCGCCGGCGTCGTCGTCGGCATCACGATCACCGCGCGGCAACCGATCTTGGCCGCCGACAGCGCGACACCTTGCGCGTGGTTTCCGGCCGAAGCGCAAATGACACCGCGGTTCAGGCGCTCGGGCGAGAGCCGGGCGATCTTGTTATACGCCCCGCGCAGCTTGAACGAGAATACCGGCTGCATGTCCTCGCGCTTGAGCAGTATCGGGTTGCCGATGCGCGCCGAAAGGTTGGGCGCAATATCCAGCGGCGTCTCGATGGCCACATCGTAGACCTGCGCATTGAGGATCTTTTCGAGATAATCCGGGTGCATGGCTCTTCTTGTCTGGTTCGGAAAGCAACGATTCTAGCAGCAGCCACGGCATTGCTGGATATCGCCTCGCCGCGGTCAGACTCGCTTGTCGTTGGACGTGGGGATCGGCTGTTTGATCGGCGGATCGGGGCTCTTGCTTTTGCGCGGAATCGGAGCGGCTAATTGGTCAACTTGCCGAGCTTCTGGTCGACCAGCGATGCGAGTTCGGCGGCCAGAGTTCCGCTTGCCTTGGCGCGGAGAAGAGCCTCACGCGCTTCGGCGGGGCGTCCTTCGGCTTCACGTGCCAAGCCCAGGCCCAGCCACCAGCGCCCTTCTCCGGGCGAGAGCCGGGTTGCGGCCAGATAGTATTCGGCAGACTCATGGTTGCGCCCGAGCCGTTGCAGAACGTGCGCCGCAAAACCCTGATAATCGGCGTTGCGGCCGGCAGCGGGCAGGGACGCATCAAGTGTCTGCCAAGCCGCCGCAATGTCGCCGCGTTCGAGCTGCAAACGGGCTAGGCTCATTGCCCAGCCAATTTGCATCGGTTGCCCTTGCAAGCCGTCATGAAGCACCTGAACCGCTTCATCCGGCTGCTTGGCTTCAAGTAACAACTTGACCAGCAATTGCCTGGCAGCGACATGCATGTCGTCCTGACGCAGGGCGTTACGCAAACCTTCCATGGCTTCTGCAACCCGACCCAGGTTGACTGCGGCGATGGCCTTGCGGTATTCGCTTTCGGCACGATCGCGCGGTGTTCCGACGGAATCGGTTCTTTCGATCATGGGCGTCTTGGTCGATCGTCCCGCCGTTTCTTGCGCCATAGCACCGGGCGGTGTGGACTGTCGTTCTGCTGCTTCTTTCTTACTGCGCTGATCAGCGGATTTCGTTTCGGCAAGCACCGGCCGCTGCGAAGAAACAGCGGTCGCGCGTGAGGCCACCGCGGGTGGCAAAGCAGAACCAGCAGACTTCGTATCGTCCTTCTCTGCCGCCGGCGGCTTGATGAAATCTGCCATACGCAGACTGCCGTCGATCTTGTCCAAGGATAAAACGGCCGGTGCTTCTTGCGCTGCGCGAGGCAAATCAGGCTGCGCGCTGTGCTCCGGTTCGGCCGTGGGCGGTGCCGTGGTGGATTGCGGCGCCGGCGTATCGGCGGCCTTTTCAATCGCTAGGGGCACAGACACAGTTTGCCGTTGAATCTCCCAATGATAGGCCGCGAATCCGCCGGCCAGAACGGTGAGCAGCACGCCTGCCAAAACGAGCGGGAAGCGTGAAGCCTGAGGCTTGGGCAAAGGACGCACGTCATTCGGCAGATTGGTATCGACGCCATGCGCGGCCCTTCGCGCGTCAAGATCCTGCAGCATCTGGTTGATCAGACTCATGACCACCTCATCACATGCTCATCCCCACAACCACCCGACGTGGCGCGCGCCTTCGGTATCCTTGCGCGCCAGTCTGACGTGACGCACCTTGGCGGTTTGACGTCCCTCGCCAAAAACCGACATCAGCGATTTATGCGCCAGAATGTTGATCAAGCGGGGCGTTCCGCCACTGGCTCGATGCAGCGCACGCAGTGCTGCCGCTGTGAACAGGCCATCTCCCCGGTATCCGGCGACGCGCAGGCGGTGCGCTACATAGTTTCCGACTTCGCTCTTCTTCAGGCCACCCAGTCGGTAGTGAAAAGCGATGCGCTGCAGCAACTGGCGCACTTCCGGACGGTGCAGTTTCTGATCGAGTTCCGGCTGACCGAAAAGGACGATCTGCACGAGTTTGCACTTCTCGGTTTCCAGGTTTGAAAGCAGGCGCAATGCTTCGAGGGTTTCAACCGGCATCGCCTGTGCCTCGTCAATGCACACGACGACCCGCTTCTTTGCCTGTGCATAGTCAAGCAGCACATGGTTGATGCGTCGTATCAAATGGAACTGATCAAGACCAGCAGCATCCGGGATGTCCAGTTCCTCGGCAAGGGCCAGGAAGAGGGTCTTCGCGTCGAGATTCGGGTTGGGCAAATACGCGGTTACCCAACCATCGCCAAGCACCTGCAATAAGCGTCGGCAAAGTAAGGTCTTTCCGGTGCCGACTTCGCCACTGATCTTGACGAAGCCCTCCCCTTCGTTGAGCGCCAGGAGCAGGGTATTGAGCGCTTCCTGATGATCCTGGACCAAATAGGCGAAACTGGTGTCCGGGGTGATACCGAAAGGCAGCTCGGTGAGACCGAAATGTTTCAGATACAACGCCAGCTCCGCAGCGATAACTTCATCACTGGCTTGCCTGCGGCCGTGCCAGACGCGGGTCGAGTTGCTGCGTACGACTCTGCGTTTCGATCAGATCGTCATTCCAACTCGATTCATTGTGAATGATCGTCGGCTTGATCAAAATCACCAGTTCATGTTTGCGCAGGTAGCTGTTGCGCGCCCCGAACAGCAAACCCCAGCCAGAGGATGAAGTCGTCCCCGGCAAGCCATTGGAGTCCGACGCCTGCTCCTGCTTCATCAGGCCGCCGATGGCGACGATGTTGCCGTCCTGCACGCGCACGATGCTATCGGTCTCGTTGACCGCACTGCTGGCCAACGGCAGGGTGAATGTGCCGAGGGTTCCGAGGTCGATAACCGTCTGTTTCGCCGTAACCACGCTAATCGACGGATGAACGTGCAGGACGATATTGTTTTCGTCGTCGATCTGCGGCGTGACATCCAGGGCGATCCCGGAAAAGAAAGGCTGCAGAGTAATCGACGGCGTCGTTACATTACTGGTTCCGGTCGACGTGACGGTCGAGCTCACGTTGGTCACGAAGAAATCGTCGGTACCGACCTTGAGCACCGCCTGCTGGTTGTTGATGCTGGCGATTCGCGGACTCGAAAGCACCTGAACATTTCCCTGCGTCTCGAGGAAATTGAGCAGCGCCGAAAAGTTAGCGCTTTGAAAAGCCAGCCCGAAGAAGCCTTTGCCCAGCGCGCTTGCTACAGCAAGCCCCCCGGCGCCGGCCACTACCCCGACGTTCTGTCCGATATTTGCGCCCGCCCCTCTCTGGATAATCCCCGAACTATCGAGGCCGGCACTGTTATTTGTGTTCAAAATGGTTCCGGGCTGCACGACGCCGTAGGCAAGGCGGTTGTTCGATCCGGCAAACTGATTCCAGTTCACGCCCGCTTGGAATTCTTCATTGAGCGCAACTTCGAGGATCTTGGCTTCGAGCATCACCTGCCGTTCGACGATCAGCTGGGTGATTCGCAAATAATTCTCGACCGCGCGAAGGTCTGCCGGAAACGCTTTGACCAACACCACGCCGGGACCCGGGTTGACGATTACCGCGCGTCCATCCTGCGTGCCGACAATGCTGGTGAGGGCGCTGTTCAGATCGTGCCAGAAATCGCTGTTGGTGGTGGTCGAAATCTTGCTGCTCGGCGGACCCGAGACGACGCCGCCGGTGGAGCCCGGAGCAGAAGGCGTTGGCAGCGCACCCGTGGTGCCGGTGTTTGAGGGCGAACTTGAGGTCATGGAATTGGAAGTGACCCGCACTTCGGATTCGCCCTTGCGCTTCCCGTCCAGATAATTGATCCGGAAGACTCTGGTCTGCATGGTATTGGGCTGGATGTAGATGCGCGTCCCCTGAAACCTGAACTCATAGCCGTAGAGATCGCGCAGGCTTTCCAGCGCCTCGCGCACGGTTACGTTCTTCAGGTTAACCGTAATGCTGCCGGACACGTCAGGGGTGATCAGCATGCTGTAGCGCGTCCCGCTGACCAGCGCCATGAAGACCTGGCTGGCCGGTGCATTGCTCACGGCCAGATCGAAACGCGGCTCGACGCTCTTGGCCGAATCCGGAAGATCAAGCTGCAAGGGCGGAACCATCGCTTGATTGAGGGCTTCGTCACCCGTTTTCGGTTTGGCCGCAATGGCGCCTTGCAGTTCCCGCCCGATGCGGTCAAAGGTGGCTCCCGGATCGTTCTGATGTGTCGCACATCCTGCAAAGAGCAGTACCGCCAGCAGAATCAGTTCTCGCTTCATGGTTTACCCCCGCTCTGCGCCCGTCTCGCCGCAGGCGATCTTGTAATGATGTTTGTTTTTTCGATGCCCGGTGTCAGCATCAGACGCTCGATTCCGGCCGGTCCTTCGAGAATGGCTTCCCGTTCAGACAGCTTGGTCAGGCGGCTTTCCCCGTACATTTCGCCCAGCCTGACCTGTTGCCCTCCGATAATTGCGATCGCCTTGCCCTTTCTTGGAATCATCACCGACTGTAACACAGGGCCTGTTACTTCCCCCGCGTCCGGCGCTGGGACGGAAAATCCGATCGGTGGGCGGGTCGGATCAGAGATGCCCGTTTGTGCCGACAATCCACTGGCTAGCGCAGAAAGCATCAGAAACAATCCGAGATGGAGGCGTATTAGACGATCAGCCATGCGCGATCCAGACTCAAGGTATAGACGGTCAGCGTAAGCACCAGCTTCGGATGCCGGTTGGCAGAAAGTGAAACGCTGCTCCAAATCAGTTTCAACTTCGACCGTTCAAGACGATCGAGATACGCGGCCAATTCCTCATAGCTTCCTTCCAGCCTGATCTCAATCCCATGCTTGAAGAGGCCTGCCGAGGAATTTGCCGGATTGCCCGCGGACTTTTCCGTCGCAGTTTCTTCGGAACCGGGCTTCTTGTCGAGCAGCGGCGCCACCGGCAGGGTTTTTAGGCTAAGCAAACGCAGACTGGATTTGCGTCCTATCATGTCTTCCAGCAAACCGGGCACGCGTTGCGGAGGAACCAGCGAACTTTCCATGGCTACGAGGCGGCTGCCAAGCTCGGCCAATTGTTTCTTCAGGCTGGCCAACTCGGCGCGTGCGGCAACATCGGGATCCCGTTCCGGGGACTGCAACGCAACACTCTGGGCCTGCAAACCGGCAAGCTGCGTTTGCTGTTCAATCATGCTGCGCTCGGCCAGCTGCGACCGTTTCAGCGCCGGTTCGACGAAGAGTGTGTAACCGAGCAGAACGATCCCGCCGAGCACAGCCGCTGCCACCAACCAGCGTTCACGGGACTGCAGTGCATCATAGCGCGCGGCCCATTTGAGGTATTCCCGCTTCATCGCTTGACCTCGCCGCGGTTGGTGTCCGTTCCGTCACCGTTTTCAGAACGCAGGACAAATTCGACAAAACGCGGCAATTTGGGCACGGGCTGAAGATCGGGAACCGCCACTTTAACGGCGCCGGCGGGTTCCGTTTTCTGATCCTCGGGATCTACGCCGTGCATCTCCAGCGCCGCAAAACGGCGACCTTGAAAAACCGGCTCGCTGCTCAGGCTCTGCACATAGGCCGGCAGCTTGGCCGGATCCAACAGACGTCCGCGAATTTCGATTTCGTCGCCACCTGCACTGACCGTAAACCCGGTCAGCCACAAATCATTCTGCGCCTGTCGCGCGAAACCGGACATGAACGCCGAGAAACCCGACGCATTACCCAGCTTGCCAGCATCCAGAACGGCCATGATCTCCATGCGGGCAGTCAACATCGACTTGGCGGTCTCCACCTCGGCCGCCAGGGCCGGATCTATCCGGCGCTGCGCAACTATCTTGCTGAGCGCTGTCAATCTTTCCTGTTCATCGGCCACCTGCTTCTGGGACACCGCGGCCGCTTCCGTTTTCTCGTTGGCCTCAAAGCGCGCGTAGGCGGCAAGGGCCATCATAAGCACCAGCAGCGCCACGGCGCCCATCCCCAGATTGCGCGAAGTGGCCAGTTCATGACGTGGCCACAGGCGGGGCTCGTATAGGTTGATCTGCTGACTCACATTGCCACCTCATCGGCGCGAAATGTACGCAATGCCGCACCGATCGCCAGAAGATTCATTGCCTGACACTGGATATCCCTCAGTTCCGGCACGGCCGGAAAATCCATGACCGAAGCCAAGTCCATTTCCTGCACCGGCACATAGATATTCTCGCCAAGCGAAGCGGCGAGGCCTTCTACCCGCGGATTCATGGCAAAGACCAATTTCGAAATTGAAATGAAACCGTACTGCCGATCAAAGTTGTCGAGGCTGCGCTGGAGTTCGAGAACGAGACGTTCCATCGATTGGGCGCCCCGCTCCATATCGCTCCCGGTCAATTGCACTGCGGAGACGTCGATCCGTCGCATGGCAATCAGCTCGCCATGGAAAGTCAGCGTCAACAACCCCCCCGTTTCATCAAGCCTGAGAAACGCCAGCCCGCGATCTTTTTCCTCCAACAGGGCTGCAACGTTACGCTGTGCGAGTTCCGCTATGTCAATCACCTGCAGCGGAATCCGCGCTTCAAAGAAAAGTCCGGCGCGCGCGCACCAGATTTTCGGCGGCTGACACGGCAAACACGCTGGCCTGCCGCCCGACACCCTGCATCGGAATGTCCAGCACATCAACGCAAGCGGTCTCCAGCGGATAATCGACCATTCCCTTGAGCGCCCAACGCAGAGCCTCCTTGCGTTCCTCCGCCGGAACATTGGGCGCATCGAGCTGGGCGATATTGTATTCACCAGAAGGCATTAGCGTAGTACACGCGTAGGCCTTGAGTTGTCGCGCCGAGCGCAGGCGTTGCAGGGCCTCAAGCTCGGTGGTCTCTACGGCGAAGGAATCCAGCATGCAAATCTCTGGACGGGCGCCGGCGCGGCGGAGTACATGGGCCAGCGAAATGCGCTTGCCTTGCGGCAAGATCGCCAGACAGCCAGGCTTGCGTCGAACGGGGGAAAACGCGGACATCCCTCCTCCAGTAATTATATTTTTGTTTAAGAGTATCTATTAACTAATTAAATAACAAGGAATTATTCCACAAACCACTGGCCCACTACACAATTGTATCCGGTAAATCGACCGTAGGCGTGATGCGCTGATCAGTAATTCTCCCGACGAAAAATCAAGGGCGTCTTATACACCCCGAAACTTGCTCGCCCAGTCGGGTTGGTGTTGCCGAACCATGGCATATTGGCAGCAGTCGCAGGTGTTGCTGCGCCTGTAACACAAGTAGAACCAGCAGCAGCAGCGCCAACGTTGAGCACCAGGTTGACACTGCCATCGTTGTTGGCACCGGGCCTGGTTAAGCGCAACGGGAGCCTCCCGCCAACCAAAGTCTGTGAACCGGACGGCGCAAGCTGCGTTTCGCAGGCGGCAAGATTCTGCGTAAAGCCGGCAAGAATAATGCTGGAAACATTGAAGCTTGTACAGCTGTCACCGGCATTGCTTACGTAATAACCACCGGCATCCCAATACTGTGCCTCGAGGGGAATCGGCAAATCGAGCAACTCCGAACCGTAGGCATTGCCGAGGCGCAGACGACCGTAGCGGAAAGTGCTCCCTGCATCGAATGCCAGCGGCGTCGCTGCCAAGATGCCGCTGATGCAGGTCGGATTGCCGGCAATTGAAGGCGCACTCGCGCAGGTGGCAGGAAGCGCGCCCGCCTCACTGTAGTCGTCCAGTTGCAGCGCCAGGGTGACAGCCGCCGTGTACGGCGCGCCTGGCGTGATCGGGTCGCGGAAAAGGACAAGCTTGTCGGTCGAACCGAATCCCAGAGTACCAGCCCCATTATTGCTCGACGCGATCGTCGCATTGCCAATCTGGGCGGCAAGGTTGCTCCCGTCCCAACCTGGCGTCGCCGTGCCAAGAGCATAGCTTGTGGTAAACCGGGTCGTCCCGCTTTGTCTGATCAGTGCGCAGGTCTGGGTTGGTGCGGTACAGGTCGCGCTGCTGTAGGCCATTGACGAAGCCAGTTTCCAGAGGCCGCCGGCGGCAGCGCCGAGATAGTTGTGCGTGGCCGCCGGCGCCGCCGTGCCGTTCATCGCCGTGACCCCGACAGCAGGCGTTGTGGCATAACCGAAGGGCTGTCCCAGGTAAGTGAAGCTGCGCACCCCGCACGCCGAACCGAAGGTCTGCAAGGCTGGCGTGTTGAGTACCAGCTGGTAGCTGGCCGGCACGAAGCGGCCGGTATTGATCACCGCGTTCGAGCGGAAATAGCGTTGGGACTTGGTCGAGTCCGCCATGTCCACCTTGGCGAACGTCCGGTCTTCGACTTCCCAGCTGAATGCGCCGGCGTCGCTGTAGGTGGCCGTGGTACTCGACAGCGTTCCGCTCGCATATCCCCAACTGGCGACGTTGAAGCTACCCGGTACGCAGGTGTAGCCGTTGGCGTCACAATAGGCCGGGTCGGGCAGGATCAGATTGCCCGGCACGAGAACAGGCTGACCCTGATAGTTGCTGGCCGTGACCCCGGCCGCGTTCATCGCCACCAGTCCGCCGAGGGAGAAGGGAGTGCCGGCAGCATGCACATTGCCGCCGCTGGCGGCGGTGTTGGTCAGCGCCCGGGTCGTGCCGGCGCTCAGCCAATTGGCGTCCTTGGCGGTAGCGCCGCTGATGTTGAGATAGGACGGCCGGATGGCGAAGGCATCGTTCGAACAGCCATAGTTTGCCGTCGTCGATGCGTTGATCACTTTGACGCGCACTTCAGGCCAGGCATTGACCGGGGCGATCGCCGGCAGCGAGAGCCGATTCTGGCCGGAAAAGGCAAAGGTGAAAGCCGATAGACCGGCGTCCATGGAAATCAATGTCCACGACGAGCGGCATCCCTTGGCATCCATCGCCCCGGAATTGTCGTGCGCATCGAGAAATTGCACGGTGGCATTACCGGTAAACGGCGTCAGCGCGCCAGCGTTCAGCGCAACCACGTCAATGTTGCCCGTGCTGCTCGCCAGCGGCAGTCCGGCGATCTTGGTGCGGATCACGCCGGTGACCGACCCGGCCGCCATGCTCGTGTCAAACGCGTTGAAGTTTCCGAGAGCGGCATTGCACGCCGCGCAAAGCCGCAGGCTGCCATCACGCTGCAAACCCTGCGATTCATTGGCGTACATCGACAGCACTTCGTTGTCGGGCAGCGCGCGGTTGAAAATCTTGACTTCATCGATGTCGCCCGACCAGTAACGGCCCGTCTGCTGAGCGTTCTCACCGAGGTAAAGCGGGTAGGTATTGATACCGATGGTGGTCGACAGCGCCTGCGAATTCGTCAGCACGCCATTGACGAAGATCTTGATGGTCACGCCATCGTAGGTACCGACCACGTGATACCACTGGCCGGCGACCGGGACAATGCCGGAGTTCAGATCGGCATTGCCGCAACCGGCGTTGAATCCGAAAGTGAAGGCATTGCCCGTGGTGATTCCGTTGATGCTGCAACCGCCGTTCAGATGCAGACGGTAGGTCGTGTCGCCCTTGGCCAGGATGGTCTCCCAGGTCTTGAACGACGCTGTGTTATGGCGCACCCAGGCCGCCACCGAGACATAGGGCGGATTCAACAGCGCATTATCCGAAACCGCAATATAGCCGTTGCTCCCGTTGAAGTTGAAGGCCGTGCAGATAATGCCGCTCGAACCCGTCGTGACGCCGCCGGTCGGCGTGCCGTGAAGACTGTTGCCACTGGAATCGAGCACGGTATTGGCGGCGCCGATGCTGCATTCGTCGAAGCGGTATTCGGCGATGGGGGCGGTTGGTTTGAAGAAGCGAATGGCCGAATACGCCAGTGAATTGACCGTGGTCTCATCGACGAGAACATAGTCGGTGGACGTCAGTTGATAGCCGACCTGCCCGACGCCTTGGGAAATATTGGCGATGTCCTTGTACTGGTAAACGAAATCGCCGCTTTCGTAAAGAATCATCTGCACGTTGAACAGGCTGCTGCCGCTGTTCCACTCCTTCATCTGCGACCAGGTCACCACGAAGGAACGGTACGGCGCCGTCCCGAGCTGCGCATAGGTGACCCGGCCCGCACACGGTGCCGCAGCGCCGCCGGGACAAAAATCGGCGCCGTATACGCGCATCGTGTTGTTCATATTGGCGTCGGGATACGGATAGGGGTATGTCGGCGGCGGACCGATCGTCTCGGTGCCATAGCCACAATAGGTACTCGTACCGAACTCCAGGCGGCCGTTCGACATGACTTTGACCGTGGTGTAAGCCGTCGCGCCGAAGGTAAACGCGAATCCGATATTGATTGGTGCCGTCAGGTCATCATCCACCGGGGTCGAATTCCAGCCGCCGCTGCATTGAGAGGCGCCGCCCCAGGTCACATCCGTATGGCTGGCGTTGTTAATCCAGCCCAGTGTCGTCGATGCGTAACCGTAAGTTGCGGCGAAAGCGCCGACGGGGAGCAGCAGGCACGCAGCCACGCAGGCCAATAGGCGTCGTGCAGACTCTCTGCGGCAGGAACAGACAATGAAAGACAACAAGGCAGACATCACATTCACCCCGATCATGGACACGCGTAATCAGGCGCCGCCCCGTCGAGCGTCCGGCACTTGCTTGCAGTAACCGCAACTTCACGTTCAATATACAGCGCCGTGCCGACAACCCCCAGACTCGCTCGGGAGACCAGATGAAACACCCGGATCCGCCGGTTGAGGCCAGCTTCGGAATAGTCGCTTGAAACGCAACTGACCGCGACGCCAAACCCCTCAATCGTCAATACCGTTGCCGCCGGGCAGCCTGGCATGTTGGGCCAGGCGGGCGCTGCCGGTGCAACCACCGTGGCATTGGTCGGATCAAGCACTTGATACAGCCCCCATTCGAGTCCCGCCCGCGCCGCATGATAGGCACGCGCGCCCTGCACGTCCTGCGCAGAGGTCGTGCTTTGGGTCGTCGAGATCGTGACCATGAATGCCGCCAGCGCCGCCAGAATAACCAGCAGAAAGATGGCGCTGGGCAAGACGAATCCGTCACTTGCCTCTCGAATGCGGCGGCCAGGAAGCGACAAGTGACTCATGGAACGTTATCCATATTGACCTGATACTGAAGCACGACCGATTCGCCGGACTGGGTAATGCTCAGCGCAATTGATACCAGCCCGCTATGCTGCAACACACCCGGGCTGTAAGAAAAATTGCATGCCGAAACACTTGTTGCCAGCGCCGCCTTGGTCACCCCTGCAAATCCATCGAGAGTCGCCAGTGCGGCCGGCTGTGCCGCCTGAAAGGCATAGCCTGAATAGCGCCAGAGCGTTCCCGTGCCGAGATCGCAGGCGTAGGAAACCGGCGTGCCGGTGATCTGAAAGCGGCTGCCCGGCGAAGCGAAGGGAAGCGGATTCGCCGTCGCCGTGAAGGTCACCTTCGCTCCGCCCGATACTGCGACACGGCGGTTGGTCAGTGGATTATCGTAGGCGCTGGCGCCCGGGATGCCCAAGTTGTACACAACCAGACTATCGCCCGCCACGACGCTGACCGGCGGACCCAGCACGTCGAAGCGATTGTCCGCGGCGCTCGTAAAATCCAGAGGATCATCGCCGGGCGCCGTACCGACCTCGGCGCGATAGCGCCCGGCATCTCGGATCGGAATCAATTCAAGAAACTGCCCGCCTCCGCCAATCCGCACACTGTTGGCCAACGCCCCTTGTAAGTCTCTGCCCATGCGCCGTACCGCCGTATCGGCGATGTCGGCCAATGCCGCGCGGCGGACCGAATCGACATACGCTTCGATCGGCTGCCGGATGAACACGGCGACCATGCCGGCGATGATGCCGGTGATGGCAATCACCATGATCATTTCGATCAGCGTAAAGCCTTGCTCGCGTCGTTGCAGCCATCGACTCATGACGTCAGCCTGCCGCATTCGGCGCATAGCGGGCGCGGTAGCCGACCAGCGTAATCACCTCGCCATGTCCGCTGACCGTAACGGCAATACGCAACACCGCATCGGCGGGAAACGCCGCGTACGGCGCAATGCCCCCGGCGCGAGTGATGGCCACATTGACTGCGTAACCGGCGACTGAATTGTTCCCGATAATGTCGCTGGCCGCCGCGGCAAATCCGCTGTAGTCGGCAACGTTGTCGAAGGGATTGTTGATATCGCCTCGCGATTCCGTGTTCGGAGTCGGGCCGCCGATGTTGTTCTGATTGTTGGCCGCCAGCGCGCAACCGGCGGCGCTCGTTGCCGTCAACACATTGGCATCCTGTGGATCGCACCAGGTGAATGCCTGCTGCTCGATTTCGAGCAGCAGCGACTCGGCGATGACCAGAGCCTGCTTGCGCACCATCGGATCGGCGCTGCGACGCACGACGGTGTCGTAGGTCACGGTGATGCCCGCGATGCCGGCGCCGATGATCACGATGAACAGGATGAGTTCAATCAGCGAAATGCCCGACTGTCTCGGCTTAGTTCTCTTGCACATAGCCGGTGGCTGCCACAATGGTGATTGTCTTGCCAGGATAATTCGTCACGCCGAAAGTTTGTCCGAGCGAAGCTGCGCCCGAGGATAGAAAGATGAAATTCGCCGGCAGCGCAGTAAAAGCCACGCCGGAAGGCGCCGTCAGTGCGTAGGGCGCAACGCCGTTCGGCCCGGTCAATGGCGTGTCGCAAGCACCGCCAAACGCTGAAGCAATCGTCAGCGATACCGTAGACGCCCCAAAACCTACGCAGACATTGCGCCGCTGGGCCACGGCGGATTTCTGGGCATAGCGCAGAAGCGAAAGCGTTCCGTCGTGAAAGCCGCGGGCATCAAAATCGCTGCGGCTGGCGAAACGGGGAATGACGGCTACCGCCAGGATGGCAACGATGATCATCACCACGATCATTTCGATCAGCGTAAAGCCACGCTCGTCCGGTGCAGCGGCCGGTTCTTGCCGGCCTGCACGGCCCGAGCGAGGAAACGAGTCCAGACACGACTCACTCCCCGCCATCACACCTCCAGAACACGGATGAACAAACGGTCTACGTGCATGCCGCCCGAAGATCGGATATTCGCGCCGGTCTTCGGATTGGCGCCCTTATTTTTTCCCGAAGTTTTCAGAGCGGAGACAAAAGTCAAACCAGAACAAAGTGGCATGCCCCATCGATGCTAGCGCGCGCAAGACACCGTTGCGATGGCCGCCGTTATCCCGGTCCCGCTCGGTGTCACGGCACAGTTGACCGTGGTCGCCGCCCTGCAGTCTCCGGCGGCACCGCCGACATCGCCGATCTGGAACGTTTGATCACCTGTGGGCGCGGCAGCATCCTGCAAGGTGACCCCGTTCACGAAGGGAGACAGTAGCGCCGTTGTGCAAACCTCGGCCACGTTAAGCGGGACGCAAGGCGCGCCGCTGCCGATTCCGCGCGCCAGACAAACGGCCGTGTTGATTGCGGTTCCCGAGGCAATTGCGCCGGCCACGCCTTTCGCCGCCGAATTGTGTGCGTCAACCGACAGATCGACGAATCGCGGCAAGGCCGTCGCGGCCAATATGCCGAGAATCACGATGACCACGATAAGCTCGATCAGGGTAAAACCACTTTGCTTCTTCATTGGCAAATTCTCCACAAAAAAATTAGCAGCCGGTAGTCACGGGCGGCGCAATCACCGCCGGGGCGCCCGCCCCGGTCGGCGAGGTATAACTGATGATGCAATTCGCGGGAGTAGTCGCGCCATTAGGAGTGATCGTAATCTGTTGGTTTACCCCGGCTCCCCCCGCAGAGATCGTCAGCCCGTCGGTACCCGCGTTTAGTTGGGCCGCGGTAATGATTCCGGCAGTGTTGGCCTGGGGATAGCCGTCGATCATCGGGATATTCAACCCTTCCATGGCGGCGGTGCCGCCCGCGGCGGTGCATGCCCCGACCGGATTGGCCGCCTGGTCGAGAAGACAGCGGGCATGGGCCAGCGCCGATGCCGCACGAATGCTGCCGTTGAGCGCCAGCACCTTGGCCGCTCGCGCATCGCTTTGTGCGTTCATGAAACGTGGCAAGGCGATCGACGCCAGGATGCCGACGATGGAAATCACGACAATGAGTTCGATCAGGGTGAAGCCTTGTGCACTGCGTCGCATAACAAAATCTCCTAAATTGGCCTGGCGAAAGATACGCTATATGGCATAGAAGGGCAAAACTTGGTTTTCCCTAAGGACCGGCATGACTGTCTGCAATCAGCAGGCGCTGAGACACTTTGCAGGATTCCTTATCGATTGATTCCCATCTTCCTAGCTTCATTCCAGCACCCACTCGCAAGGTGACGCGGCTTCCAAGCGCAAGCCCGCGACGTCTCCCGGCGACCCCGCTTCCGATACACGCGCCACGCGCCAGCTCAATTCAGTGCAACGGCCTTCTTCTTCTCTTGCCCTACCGCGCAGATGATCGACACTGCGCGGCCGGTAGACCAGTTCCCGCCGTTCTTCATCAAAACACCACGCGCCACCCGGCAAAATCTGCCGCCCCGCAGGCGCGCAAGGCCCAAGATACCCGTCGGGCTGGGAACCCAGCCAGGCTATGGGATTGCTGCCAGCCCATGTCGCTATTTCCTGCGCGCGCTGCTGCATCATTGCATCACCCATCGCAAGTCGCATGCCAGTTCGCATATTGCGCAGGGTCAATTCAAGCACCAGCTTTTCCGCGCGCTCCTTCATCTCGTTCAAGGCCGACAGGGTGCCAAGGGCCAATGCGCCGATCACCACGATGAGCACGCCGCCCTGAAGCCAGTGCGCGGCCGCATAGTAGCCCAGACCCCGGGGCGCGGGCGGAATCATCGCTTGATGGCCACCTTGCCCAGATCCCACATCGGCAGGAAGATGCCCAGCGCAAGAATCAGCACCATGATGCCCAGCATGACGATGAGAATCGGTTCGATCTGCTGACTCAAGGTCTTGAGTTCGTACTCAACTTCCTGCCGGTACATGTCGCCGACCTCGTCCATCATGTCGTCGACGGCACCCGATTCTTCACCCACGGCGATCATCTGCAATACGACCGGAGTGAAGATGCCGGCGGTGATCGCCGCACGCAGCAGGCTTTCGCCGCGCTCGACGCTTTCGCGCATGCTCTCGACACAACGCGAGACATAGCTGTTGTCGACCGTTTGTGCTGAATTGGAAAGGGCCTGCATGACGGGAACCCCGCTGCGCAATCCCAACGAGAAGCTGCGTGAAAAGCGCGAAAGCGCTGCCTTGTGCAGAATCTTTCCGGCAATCGGGATCTTCAGGGACAGCCGGTCCCAGGTGTAACGCCCGCCGACCGTTCCCACCCAAGCGCGAAAAGCCAATATGGCCCCGATCACACCGGCCAGCATGAACGGCCAGTAGGCCAACATGAAGTTTGAAAAGCCGAGCAGAAGCTGTGTCATCAGCGGCAGTTCGGCGCCGAAGCCGGCAAAGACTTTGGCGAAGGCGGGAATGACGAAAATGTTGACAATTACAATGGCCACCGCCATGACGATCACCACGAAACTCGGATAGCGCAGCGCCGACTTCACCTGCTCGCGCATGTAACGCTCGAACTCGAGGTGCTCGAACAGGCGGAAGAACACATCTTCGAGCAGGCCGGTGGCTTCGCCGACACGGACCATCGCAAGATAGAACGCGGAGAAAACACGGGGATGTTTGGCCATTGCCTGAGACAGTTCCCGCCCGCCCTCCAGACTCTCGCGCACTTCGTGGATGACGCGCTTCATTTCGGGATTGATGGCCGCGTCCTGCAAGCCGCTTAAGGCGCGAATGACCGGCACACCGGCCTTGAGCAGCGTGTGGATCTGGCGGCTGAAGAGCAGCAGGTCGACGGGCGAAATCCTTTGCCTGAACAGCGTGACATTCAGACTTGAAATGGATTTTGCGGCCTTGCTTTTTGATTCCCTGATGTCGACGGGGATCAGCCCCCGCTCGCGCAAAAGTTCGGCAATGGCGCCCGGATTACTGCCCTCGAGCACACCATCGACGAGTCGCCCGAGGGAATCGCGTCCTTTGTAGGCGTAGGCTGGCAACGTTAATCCTCAAACTGATTGCTGATGCGCATGGCTTCTTCGATGGTCGTGCGGCCCTTCACCACCAGCCGGACGGCATCGCGGCGCAGGGTTTCCCCGGCCATCTGCTGGCGCGCTGCTTGCACAAAGGTTCCTGAATCATCGCTGTTGATGGCTTCGACGATCTCGTTGCTCATTTCGAGCATTTCATAGACGCCGGTGCGCCCTTGGTATCCGGTTCCGCCGCAGTGCGCGCAACCCTTCCCATGCATGTAGCGGTGCTGGTCAATCGTGTCACCCAGCTCGTAGCGCAACCATTCATGTTCATGCGGCGCGGGCGTACGCGATTCGACGCAGTTTTCGCAGATTACGCGCACCAGCCGCTGGGCGAGTACCAGTTGCAGCGACAGCGCGACCATGTAACGCGGCACGCCCATGTCGAGCAAGCGAATCGGCGTCGAGATCACGTCATTGGTATGCAGAGTCGACAGCACCATATGGCCGGTAATGGCTGCGCGCAAACCGATTTCAGCAGTGGTCTGGTCGCGCATTTCGCCGACCAGCACGATATCCGGGTCCTGGCGCAGGGCAGAGCGCAAGACGCGTTCGAAAGACAGGTCGATCTTCTCGTGCACCTGCACCTGATTGATTCCGGGTAGCCGGTATTCGACCGGATCTTCCACCGTGATGATTTTCTTTTCAGTGGTGTTGAGTTCGGACAACGCGGCGTAAAGCGTGGTTGTCTTGCCGCTGCCGGTGGGGCCGGTGACCAGTACCATGCCACTCGGACGGCGGATCGCATGCCGCAGCCGCTCAAGCGTGTGCGCCGGCATGTTCAGGCGATCGAGCCCGAGCAGGCCGGTGTCCTGGTTGAGCAGACGCATCACGACCGACTCGCCAAACTGCGTCGGCATGGTCGAAATACGCACGTCGATCATGTTGTTGCGGACCTTGATGGCGAAACGGCCATCCTGCGGCAAACGCTTTTCCGAGATATCCAGTCCCGACATCAACTTCAGGCGCAAAGCCAGCGCAGACGCGATCTTGGCATCCGCATCCATCTGCACGTGCAATACACCGTCGATGCGGAAGCGCACGCGCAGAGAACGATCCTGCGGCTCGATGTGGATGTCCGAGGCCCGCGAACGTATGGCTTCTTCGAAGATCGTCTGTAGCAGTTTGACGACGGGGGCCTCTTCGGCGCCCGTTGCCGTTCCCAGCAGATCACCGAATTCAACCGGTACATCGCTGAGATTGGCGGTCAATTCCTTGGCCAGTCCGCTAATTTCTTCGGTACGGCGGTAGACGCGGTCGATCAGCAGCAGTAACTGGCTCTCGGCAACAACCGCCAGATCGATTTCACGGCGCATCAGACGGAGAACGTCGTCATAGGCCTGCAGGTCGGTCGGATCGACAAATCCGACGCGCAGCCGGCCGTCAACCTGGTCCAGTACGATCGCGCGGAAACGCCTGGCCTGAGCCTCGGGCAGAAGGTTGATCAGTTCGGGTTGGGGTTTGAAATGCTTAAGATCGATGTAGGGAACCCGCAACTGTCTAGCCAGCGCCTGCGAAATCGCCTCTTCGGTAACGAAGAAACTTTCAACCACAATACGGCCGAGCTTGCGACCGCTGCGCTCTTGCTCGTCGAGCGCGAACTTAAGTTGCTCATCGGTGAGCAGGCCTTGTTGAATGAGCAGATCGCCAAGGCGAATCTTTTCCGGCCGAGCCATTGCAAGCTCCAGTAACTTTAGAAGTAATCACGCTAATTATCTGATTCTAACTGATTTTAGAAAGAGCCAAGGTATTTTTTAGTGGCCGCCTCAACTGATCCGCCTGCGCGCTCGCAACTATACCTGTAACTGCGCCGGCGCAAGTTCAATCCCATGATCTCCGGCCGCCGGAATGAGACAATGCCGGTTTACCGTCAAAACGCTGCCGAAGCGCGACTTGCTCCCATGACCGCCAGACTGCGCGAAATACCGTACAACTACACCTCGTTCTCCGACCGCGAGATCGTCATTCGCCTGCTCGGCGAGGAGAACTGGGCCGTCCTCGACACCTTGCGCAGCCAACGGGTCACCGGGCGCTCGGCGCGCATGCTCTACGAAGTCCTCGGCGATATCTGGGTGGTTCAGCGCAACCCCTATCTCGAAGACGATCTGCTCGCCAACCCGCAGCGCCGCGCTGCGCTGGTGCAGGCCCTGCGTCACCGGCTGGGCGAAATCGACAAACGGCGCCGGGGCAACGACCAGGTCTTGCGCCTGTGCGCCGCCGCGCAGGCCGCGGTCGACGCCTTCGCCCGCGGCTTCGACGAGACCGCCGCGCTGCGCCGCCGGGTCATGAAGGCGCTGGTCCGGCACACCCGCGCCGACAACATCGCCTTCGACGGACTGGCCCGCGTCGCGCATGTCACCGACGCAACCGACTGGCGCGTCGAATATCCCTTGGTCATTCTCTACCCCGACAGCGAAGAAGAAACGGCGCCGCTGGTGCGCGGCTGCATCGAACTCGGGCTGACAATCATCGCCCGCGGCGGCGGCACCGGCTATACCGGCAGCGCCGTACCGCTGACGCCGTTCTCGGCGGTGATCAACACCGAAAGACTGACCGCCATCGGGCCCATCGAGGAGCGCGTGCTGCCCGGCTGCACGCGGCCGGCAACGACGATACGCACCGGCGCCGGCGTGGTCACTGCGCGCGTCGCCGAAGCCGCCGTCGCGGCCGGCCGGGTCTTTGCCGTCGACCCGACCTCGGCTGACGCTTCCTGCATCGGCGGCAACATCGCGATGAACGCCGGCGGCAAGAAGGCGCTGCTTTGGGGAACGGCGCTCGACAATCTGGCGTGGTGGAAAATGGTCGATCCCAGCGGCCGTTTCATCGAAGTTACGCGCGTCAATCACAACTTCGGCAAGATCCACGAGCAGTCGGTCGCGCGTTTCACTATCCAGCGTTTTGCCGAGGACGGAACGACGCCCGCAGGCGCGCCGGAAGTCCTCGATATTCCCGGCTCGACCTTCCGCAAGGCCGGCCTCGGCAAGGACGTCACCGACAAGTTTCTTTGCGGCCTGCCGGGCGTCCAGAAGGAGGGCTGCGACGGGCTGATCGTCGCCGCGCGCTGGGTGCTGCACAAGATGCCGGCGCACACGCGCACTGTCTGCCTCGAATTCTTCGGCCAGGTGCGCGAGGCCGTGCCGGCAATCGTCGATATCACCGACTACTTCAAACCGGGCGGCGAAGGACGGCGCAGCGGCGTTTTCCTCGCCGGCCTCGAGCACCTCGACGAACGCTATGTGCGCGCCATCGGTTACGCGACCAAGGCCAAGCGCAGAGGCGAGAATTCGGGCCGGCCGAAAATGGTTCTGCTCGGCGACATTGTCGGCGACGACGAGAAAGCGGTGATGGCTGCGGCTTCCGAAGTCGTGCGCCTCGGCAACCTGCGCTCGGGCGAGGGCTTCATCGCCGTCGATGCCGACACGCGGCGCAAGTTCTGGCTTGACCGTTCGCGTACCGCGGCCATTTCGCGCCATACCAATGCCTTCAAACTCAACGAGGACGTCGTCATTCCGCTGCCACGCATGGGCGATTACTGCGACGGCGTCGAGCGAATCAATATCGAGTTATCGCTGCACAACAAGCTCTCGTTGTGCGATCGCCTTGCCGAATTCCTGCTCGGCGAGCTGCCGCTGCACCGCGCCGATGCCAGCCTCGACAAGGCGCTCTTGATCGGCGACCAGCGGCAGGCCGCACTCGAGGCCGTGAGCATCGTGCGCACGCGCTGGCAATGGCTGCTCGATCATCTCGAACTGCCGCTGGCGCAGGCCGAAGCGCACTTTATGGCGCTCGGCATCGCGGCCGGTGCGCTGTCCAACAAGGCAGCCACACCGACGCTCTTCCACCGCCTGCAGGATTACTCGCTGCGCGTCTCATGGAAAATCGAACTCAAACCGCAGCTCGAGGCGATCTTCGACGGCGAAATCTTTCGCCTGGTGCGCGCGCAGATCGCGGCGATTCATCAGGAAACCGTGCGCGGACGGCTGTTCGTGGCCATGCACATGCACGCCGGCGACGGCAATGTGCACACCAACATTCCGGTCAATTCGGACAACTACGCGATGCTGCAAAGCGCGTACGCCGCCGTAAAGCGCATCATGGCGCTCGCCCGTTCACTTGACGGCGTCATTTCCGGCGAACACGGCATCGGCATCACCAAGCTCGAATTCCTGAGCGAAGCGGAAATTGCGCCTTTCCGCATCTACAAGGCGACGATCGACCCCGACGGCCATTTCAACAAGGGCAAGCTTTTGCCCGGCGGCGATCTGGCCAAGGCTTACACGCCCTCGTTCTCGCTGCTCGGCGCCGAGTCGCTGATTCTCGAGCACTCCGAGATCGGCGGCATCGCCACGATGATCAAGGACTGCCTGCGCTGCGGCAAGTGCAAACCGGTCTGCTCGACGCATGTGCCGCGCGCCAACCTGCTCTATTCGCCGCGCAACAAGGTGCTCGGCACCTCTCTATTGATCGAGGCCTTTCTCTACGAGGAACAAACGCGGCGCGGCATTTCGCTGATGCATTTCGACGAATTCAACGACATCGCCGATCACTGCACGATTTGCCACAAATGTGTCTCGCCCTGTCCGGTCGATATCGATTTTGGCGACGTTTCAATCCGCATGCGCAACTTCCTGCGCGAACAGGGCAAGAAGCGCTTCGTTCCGGCCAAGGCCGCGGCGATGGCCTTCCTGACCATGAAGGACGCGGGACTCATCCGGCTGACGCGCAAGTTCATGGTCGATTGGGGCTACGCCGTTCAACGCGTAGCTTACCGCCTGGCCAAAGCCCTGGGCCTGATCCAGCGCCAGACCCGTCAGCCGCCCGCAACGCTCGGCCAGCCGACGCGGCGCGCGCAGATCATCCACTTCATCAACAAGCCGATGCCCGGCGGCCTGCCCAAGCGCACGGCGCGCGCCTTGCTCGACCTCGAAGATGACAAGGTCATTCCGGTCATCCGCGATGCACGCAAGGTCAGTGCCGCGGATTACGACGGCGACGCCGTTTTCTATTTTCCCGGTTGCGGCTCCGAACGCCTTTTTTCTCAGGTTGGATTGGCAACCCAGGCGATGCTCTTCGAAATCGGCGCGCAGACCGTACTGCCGCCCGGCTACCTGTGTTGCGGCTATCCGCAAATCGCCGCCGGCGAAGCGGGTCAGGGGCAGAAGATCACCACCGACAACCGCGTGCTGCTACATCGCGTCGCCAACACACTCAACTATCTCGACATCAATACGGTGATCGTTTCCTGCGGCACCTGCATGGATCAGATGAAAAAGTACGAATTCGAGAAGATCTTTCCCGGCTGCCGCCTGCTCGACATCCACGAATACCTGCTGGAAAAGGGAGTCACCTTGGGTGGCTCCCTTTCGGCGCAGGCTAACGTGCGTGAAACGAACGTTAAGCAAGGCGGCCGCAGCCACAAGGGCGTCTGGCTCGACGGCGTGAGCGGCGTCCGCTACATGTATCACGAACCTTGCCACGCGCCGATGCAGGCGATGTCCGGAATTCGGGCGGTCAATGAACTGATGGGGCAGAAGGTCCTGCTTTCCGACCGCTGTTGCGGTGAATCCGGGACGCTGGCCGTGACGCGCCCGGATATTTCGACCCAGGTTCGTTTCCGCAAGCAGGAAGAAATCGAAAGCGGGGCCGCCGCGCTGCGCAGCGACGGCTACGCCGGCGAGATCAAGATCCTGACCTCGTGTCCATCGTGCCTGCAGGGCCTGTCGCGCTACAACGACGACGCCGCAACGCAGGCCGACTATGTCGTCGTCGAGATGGCGCGGACCCTGCTCGGCGCAGACTGGATGAGCGACTATGTGCAGCGCGCCAGCGACGGCGGCATCGAGCGCGTTGTTCTCTGAGCCGGGCGCCTCCATGCTATCGGAATACGGACGAACGGCGCCGCAGGCCCGACGAACGGTGCCTTGCGGCAAGTCAGGCGGCAATTGTGTGACTTTTTTCCTTGTATTGCCGCCTTTAGCCGATTAGTTTGGAGCATGGAGGCGTGTTATCTTTGCCACGATACGCTGATGCGGTGAGAGGAAGAGTGATGGCCCAGCCATCGAAGACCGGTTCCGGGTGCGCTCGTGGACCTGCGAGCGGCGAGCCCCTGTCGGCCGCGCTGCAGGCGCAGCCATGAGCAGTGCTACGCCGGTCACCTTCGCGATTCCGGATCTGCAGACCGGTTGCGAAATCATCGCGCGGCTGCCGTTGACCAATCCGAAACAGGCCGAAGTCGATCTGAGCCGATTTCTCGACAGCCTGCTCAATGCGCCGCCCGACGGTGAAACCTATTTTCGCCTGCTTGAGAACGCCCGGCTGCCGATCGCTTTTACCGCCGAACAACTGGCGCAGCGCTACTTGGGCAAACCGCTGCCGCTCGCCGACATCGAAGAGACGATCTTTCAGCTGATCGTCACGCTCTGGCTGAAGACCGCCCGGGCTTACGCGCATTGCGCCGAGAAAGACTCGGTCGAAGTCGAGGACGCCAATCACAATCAGCGCGTCGCGATGATTCTGCACCGCTGCATCCATCACGTCGGCATGGCCATCGTCGAACACCAGCGCGCGCGCCGCGAATATCCCTGGGGATTGTG
Organism: uncultured beta proteobacterium; assembly: GCA_903886975.1. Classification (GTDB taxonomy): domain Bacteria; phylum Pseudomonadota; class Gammaproteobacteria; order Burkholderiales; family Rhodocyclaceae; genus Propionivibrio. Next base: position 94,119 of record CAISOB010000064.1, on the reverse strand, counting down.
GTTGGAGCTGCATGGCTACTACGCCAGCGCCGAAGAGTGGGGAATCGCCACCCTCTCGATCCCCGATCCGCTCGAACCGCTTGGCCGCAGCACGCACTGCGCGGCAGCCTACGTCGGCTTCCTGCTCGGCGAAATGGCCGGCTGTTATGCGCTTTCGCTGCGCGAGCAGGCGCTGGTTCGCCGCTGGGCCACCTACTGGGCACCCCTGGTCAGCCTGCACAAGGCCGCGCCAGGCGATTCATTGCCGCCCTACGTCGTCGACCTGATGCAGGACGTCGCCGTGCGCCCGGTGACCGAGTGTCTGCAAACCGACTTCTTGCGACGCCTCGATACCTCGCGGCTGGCCTTGCAGATCACGCAGATCCGGCAGCAATTAAGGCAAAAGGCATCGCCGGCACAATTGAACCTTGGCGACGACTGTACCGCGGGCCAATGCAACCGGCTGCTCGAATACCTCTTCTGTCCATGGTCACAGGCGCGTGCCCCAAGAAAGTTCCGGCGCCGCGCCACTTCCGGCATCACCCAGATGTGCAGCGGTTTCGAGGAAATGCACTATTACGTTTCGGGCAGGGAATTCGAACAACCCGAAAACGTTCGCACTTATTCGCGGCGCGAGTTTGAGACGCTCTACGCCTTCCGACACCAGACCGACCCGCATGAGATTCTGCAGATCCGCAAAGAGCAAATGGCTTATGCGCTCGACGTCTGGGAGGTCGTCAATCAGTCGGCTGATGGTTTCCGGTTGGTGCGCAGCACCTCGGGCAAGAAGATAGCGCATGGCCAGTTGCTCGCCCTGTGCCCGCACGATGGCGCGCGTTTCCTGCTAGCGCAAGTCAAATGGCTGATGCAGGAGAAAGGCGGCGGCCTGATCAGCGGCGTCAGGGCGCTGCCTGGCATCCCCTTCGCGGTCGCGGCCCGGCCGCTCGATCGAAACACCGGCGGCGACGGCAAGTACCAGCGTGCCTTCCTTTTGCCGGCCGTGCCGTCGGTTAATGCCGAACAGTCGCTGGTCGTGCCGCAGGGCTGGTTCCGCGCCGACCGGATCATCGAACTATTTACCGACGGCGCCTGGCGGGTCAGACTTGTGCATGTACTTGACGACGGGTCCGATTTCGATCGCGTCAGCTTCGTCGTCTGTTGAGCGGCCGCTAGCTAGTTGAGCAGGGCGCGGCGCGGAAAACGCGCGGCGAAGCGGCTGCCGTGGCCCGGCTCGCTTTCGATCTCCAGGGTCGCCCGATGGCGCGTCAGCACATGCTTGACGATCGCCAGCCCGAGTCCGGTGCCTCCAGTTTCACGCGAGCGGCTGCGATCGACGCGGTAGAAGCGTTCGGTCAGTCGGGGCAAATGTTGTGCGGCAATGCCGATGCCGGTATCGGCGACGACAAGCTCAGCGCCATCGGCATGCGCACGCCAGGTCAGATCTATCCGGCCGCCCTGTGGCGTATAGCGCACGGCGTTAGCCGCCAGGTTGGAAAAAGCACTGCGCAACTCGTTGGCGCAGCCGGCGATGGCGGTCGGCGTTTCTATCGTCAGACTGATCTCGTGCCGTCCCGCAGACAATACCCTGGCATCGGCCAGAATGCTCTGCAGCATCGGCTCGATCTCGACCCGCTCCTCGCTCACCGGCGAACTTCCCGATTCGAGCGCCGACAGGGTCAGCAAATCCTCGATCAGACGCTGCATGCGCGTCGTCTGCTCATAGATCAGGCCCAGGTAACGCTTGATTTCGTCGTCGGCATAGGCGGCACGATCGTCGGCGAGCATTTCGGCGAATCCGGCGACGACGGTCAGCGGCGTCTTGAGTTCGTGCGAAACATTGGCGATGAAATCGCGGCGCATGGTCTCGATGCGCTCGATCTGGCTGATATCGCGCGCGACCAGCAAATTCTCGTCGGCGCCGTAGGGAATGACCTGCAGCAGCAGCGTCAGGCCTTCGACGCGCCCGCCGCGATAAATCAGCGGCTCGTCAAAGCGCGCGGCTTCGATATAAGCGACAAAATCCGGGTGGCGGATCAGATTGAACAGGGCCTGACCGCGATCATGCTGCGCCGAAATTGCGAAATAGCTCGCAGCGCGCTCGTTCAACCATTCGATATGACGATGGCGATTGTAGGCGATGATGCCGTCCGGCAGAGCCTGCACGGCCTCGCGAAATCGTTCGAGCGTTTCGGAGAGTACCTGTTGCTGGCCGAGGCGGATGCGCACCCTGCGGTGCAGGCCGGCAAAGGCTATTTCCCAGACGCTGCGTCCTCGCGGCAGAGGATCGTTGAGAGGGCCTTCGAGCCAGGCCATCAATTGGTGCAAATGCAGCAAATGCCAGCCGAGCATCAGCAGCAGGGCCAGGATGACCGCCGCCAACCCCCAGTCGAGGCCGAAACCCAGGGCGACCGGCGTGAAAACGAGGGTGGCGATGCCGACCAGCAGCCACAGCGTCTGCGCCCAGATGGCGCTCACCGCCTGACGCCTTGTTTGCGGCGACGCAGTTTCATTCGCCCAGCGCCGAGAAGCGGTAGCCACTGCCACGCACAGTCTGGATCAGTCGATGGTGCCCGCTGGCTTCGAGCGCGGCGCGCAAGCGGCGGATATGCACGTCGACCGTCCGTTCTTCGACAAAGACGTGATCGCCCCACACCTGGTCGAGAAGCAAGGCCCGGCTATGCACGCGCTCCGGGTGCGTCATGAAGAAGTGGAGCAGGCGGAACTCGGTTGGGCCCAGATCGAGGTTGCGGCCGTCGCCGCTGACCCGGTGCGTCAGCGGATCGAGGCGCAGACCTTCGACCTCGACGTTGTCCTCGGTCATTTGCGGTGCGCGCCGGCGCAACACGGCCTTGATCCGGGCCAGCAGTTCGCGCGGCGAAAACGGCTTGGAGAGGTAATCGTCGGCGCCGGCCTCCAGGCCGGCGATCTTGTCGTGCTCTTCGCTGCGCGCGGTCAGCATGATGATCGGCAGATCGCGCGTCCGCTCCTCGCTGCGCAAACGACGGGCGTACTGGATGCCGCTCATGCCGGGCAGCATCCAGTCGAGCAGCACCACGTCGGGCAAAGCCTCGTTCACCCGGTGCGCGGCCTGTTCAGCGCTGTCGGCGCATAACACCCGGTGGCCGGCATGCTGCAGGCTGGCGGCGATCAGTTCCTGAATCGATGGTTCGTCTTCGACGACGAGAATGGTAGCCGACATGGCGTGGGGGTTCTCAGTAAGTTCTCGTTCCAAGTTTATGAACAAAGAATGACAAAATGATGACAGGCCATCGCCTCGTCCCGGACAATTATTGTGCGCTGACGGTCCGTTTCAGACTTTGCGCTATGATAGCGCGTTCGTTTATACGCAAAGGCAGTCATGGCAGGACTCAACCGCGAAACACCGGTCCCGACCGAGATCAAGCTGCATCAGAAGTCGCGACGGGTCGAACTGGCTTTCGACACCGGCGAGCGCTTTGAGCTCAGCTGTGAGTTCTTGCGCGTTTTTACGCCTTCGGCCATCGCCCGCGGCCACGGACCGGGGCAGGAGGTCTTACAGGTCGGTCAGCGCGACGTCGAAATCGTTAGCATCGAACCCGTCGGCAACTACGCGATCAAGCCCGTCTTTTCCGATGGGCACGACACCGGCCTCTATTCCTGGGACCTCCTGTACACACTGTGCCTGAATCGAGACGAATTGTGGCAGGCTTATCTTGACAAACTCGCCGAGCAGGGCGGTAGCCGCGATCCCGCCGATACGCCGCCGCCGGCACCAAAATCGACGCCCAAGTGCGGCCCGCAGCGTTGATTTTTCACCACCAGTCCCCATTTAGTGCGCACGATGAATAAGCAAGAGCAGACCCATTTTGGCTTCGAACAGGTTGCCGAGGCTGAAAAAGCCCAACGCGTCGCGCAGGTCTTCGACTCGGTCGCGCAGCGCTACGACCTGATGAACGACCTCATGTCGGGCGGCATGCACCGGCTTTGGAAGGCCTTTACCATTGCCCGCAGCGGCGTTCGCGCGGGTTCGCGCGTGCTCGACGTTGCCGGCGGTACCGGCGACCTGGCTTTAGCGTTTGCGCGCAAGGTTGGAAAGGACGGCCAGGCGTGGCTGACCGACATCAACAACGCGATGCTAACGCACGGCCGCGACCGTCTCTGCGACAAGGGATATCTGCTGCCGGTCGCCCAGTGCGATGCGGAAAAGCTGCCTTTCCCCGACGATTATTTTGATTGTGTTACAGTGGCTTTCGGCCTGCGCAACATGACGCACAAGGACGCGGCCTTGGTCGAAATGCGGCGCGTGCTGCGTCCGGGCGGGTGTGTGCTGGTGCTTGAGTTCTCGCAGGTGTGGAAGCCGCTCGCGCCGATCTACGATTTCTACTCGTTCAAAGTCATTCCGCGCATCGGCGAAATGATCACCCATGACGCAGCCAGCTATCGCTACCTCGCGGAATCGATACGTGTGCACCCGGACCAGGAAGCATTGAAGAAGATGATGGAACGAGCCGGTCTTGAGAAAGTCGAGTACTTCAACCTGACGTTGGGGGTTGTCGCCTTGCATCGTGGTTTCAAATTCTGACGGAGAAGCAAATGAGGAACTTATTGATTGCCGGATTCTTGGCCGTCGTCGCGCTGGGCCTCGCCGTCGGGGACGCCGAGGCGGCGCGCCTGGGCGGCGGGAAATCGTTCGGCATGCAGCGCCAGTCGGTCGCCCCAAGGCCGGTGGCTCCGCCACAGCAAGCGACACCGTCCGCGCCGTCCGCTCCCGCTGCCACGCCCGCCGCCGCGCCCAAGCGCAACTGGCTGGGTCCGATCGCCGGCCTCGCCGCCGGCCTGGGTATCGCCGCGCTACTCTCGCACTTTGGCCTTGGCGAAGGCATGGCCAATATCATGATGATCGCCTTGCTGGTCATGGCCGCAGTATTCGTCTTCAGACTGCTCGCGCGGCGCAATTCGCCGCCGCCGGGCGCGGCCTACCCGAATGAGCCCTTGCAATACGCCGGCAGCGGCAACCCGGCTGACGCCCCCACGCCGCTTGCCGCCGCGCCCTTCGGCGCTAGCGCAGCGCCCCTCGCTCCGGCTGCCGTGCGCGTTCCCGACGGCTTTGACAGCGAAGGTTTCCTGCGCGTCGCCAAGCTCAATTTCGTTCGCCTGCAAGCGGCCAATGACGCCGGAGACATCAACGACATTCGCGAGTTCGTGAGCCCCGAACTCTTTGCCGAGATCAAGATGCAGCTCGACGAACGTGGCAAGGCGCCGCAACAGACCGATGTCGTGACCTTGAACGCCGAACTGCTCGAGGTCGCCACCGAAGGCAGCCGCCATATTGCCAGCGTGCATTTTTCCGGCATGATCCGCGAGGTAGCCGGCGCGCCAGCCGCGCCGTTCAACGAAATCTGGAATCTCGCCAAGCCGACCGAGGGCACGCAAGGCTGGATCGTTGCTGGCATCCAGCAAGTCAACTGAGCTGCAGATGAAGTTCGGACCGCTCGGCGTGCCGGGCTTCATCAACCATCTACTCGCCGGTGAATACTGGGCGCGCGACCGGCTCAAACCGTTTGCCGGACAAACGGTACGCCTCGAAGCCGGCGTGCTGGGGCGTGTCTTTGCAATCAACGCCGACGGCTTTGTCGCCGCCGGCGACGAAGATGCTGCCGTCGCCGTAACCATCACGCTGCCTGCCGACGCACCCCTGCGCGCCCTGATCGACAGGCCCGCGCTGTTCGCCGCGGCGCAGATCAGCGGCTCCGCGGAACTCGCCGAGAATCTCGGCTTCCTGATCCGCAATCTGCGCTGGGACATTGAAAGCGATTTGGCGCAGCTTGTCGGCGATATTGCCGCCCGGCGTCTCGTCGAGGGCGGCAAACGCGTACGCGATTGGCAAGCGGAGCAAGCACAGAATCTGGCGCAAAATCTCGCCGAGTATTTCACCGAGGAAAATCCGCTGATCGCTAGCCGTCAGGAACTTGCCAATTTCTGTAGCGAAGTCGCTGCGCTGCGGGATCGTCTCGCGCAGATCGAACGGCGCGCGGCCGCACTTGAAAGCTGACCGCCGGTCGGTGCAAAGCCAGTCGGTACACTGACAACGAACAGCGGCCGTTTGGTACGGGCGACCTCTTGCGCAAGCGCTCATCGTATAATCGAGGCATTGCCCTCTTATGCTGACAAAGCACCGCGATGACCCAGGATATCAAGACTCACCTCAGCGATTTGATCCGCGTTGCCTTGCAAAGCGTCGCGCCCGATCAGGCGCACACGGCCATCGTTCTCGATCGTCCCAAGCAAATCGCGCACGGTGACTTCGCCTGCAATCTGGCCATGCAACTGGCGCGCAGCATGAAGCGCAACCCGCGCGAACTGGCGCAGTTGCTGCTCTCCGAAATCCCGCAGTCGCGTTTCGTCGGCAAAACCGAGATCGCCGGCGCCGGCTTCATCAACTTTCACTTGCTGCCGGCGGCCAAGCTTGAGGTCGTACGCGATATCCTGGCGCAGGGGCAGTCGTACGGTCGCTCGGCGCAGGGCGGCGGCCGCAAGCTGCAGATTGAATTCGTTTCGGCCAATCCGACCGGCCCGCTACACGTCGGCCATGGGCGCGGCGCGGCCTACGGCGCGAGCCTCGCGAATCTGATGGCCTATGCCGGCTGGGACGTGACGCGCGAATACTATGTCAACGACGCCGGCCGGCAAATGGACATTCTGGCGCTGTCGACCTGGCTGCGCTACCTCGAATTTTACGGCGAGCTGCTGCCTTTCCCGCCCAATGCCTATCAGGGCGATTACGTCTCGGGCATGGCCGAGCAAATGAGGATTGCGCATGACGGAAAATTCGTCCGCGCGGTTGCCGACATCCTGTGCGGCACGCCCGGGCTGCCGGACGCGGCGGCCGTCGACGACGCAGCCAAGGCGCAGCGCGAAGCGCATCTCGACGCCCTGATCGCCAGGGCCAAGGAACTGCTCGGCGAAGAGTGGAATTACGTACACAGCCACGTGCTAAGCGAACAGCTCGAAGACTGCCGCAACGACCTCGAAGAATTCGGCGTGCATTATGACGTGTGGTTTTCCGAGATGTCGCTGTTCGATACCGGTCTCGTCGCGCGTTGCGTCGCGCGGCTCGCCGCCGCCGGGCAGATTTACGAGCAGAACGGCGCCAAGTGGTTTAAATCGACTGCTTTCGGCGATGAAAAGGACCGGGTCGTGCAGCGCGACAACGGCCTCTACACCTATTTCGCCTCTGACATCGCCTATCACCTGAACAAGTACGAACGCGGTTTCGAGCGCATCATCAACATCTGGGGCGCCGACCATCACGGTTACACCGCGCGCGTCAAAGGTGCGCTTGCCGCGCTGGGCCTCGACCCTGACGTGCTTGACGTGGCCCTGGTGCAGTTTGCGGTTCTTTACCGCGATGGCCAGAAAGCCTCGATGTCGACTCGCTCCGGCGAGTTCGTCACGCTGCGCACGCTGCGCGAGGAAGTCGGCAAGGACGCCTGCCGTTTTTTCTACGTCTTGCGCAAGTCGGACCAGCACCTCGATTTCGACCTCGACCTGGCGAAAAGCCAGACCAACGAGAACCCCGTCTATTACATCCAGTACGCGCATGCCCGCGTCTGTTCGCTGCTCGCACAGTGGAGAGCCGGCGCAGAAAGTGATGCGGGCGCTCCGGCAGCGCTCGCCGACGCTGACTTGACCCGCCTCGACGCTGCGCACGAACTTGCGCTGGCGGCCAAATTGAGCGAATTCCCCGAGCTTGTCGCCGCCACAGCCAGCGAATTGGCGCCGCACATGATCGCTTTTTACCTCAAGGACCTGGCCGGGCAATTTCATAGCTACTACAATGCCGAACGCATGCTGGTCGAGGATGCCGCGCTCAAGGATGCGCGCGTCGCGTTGGCCGCCGCGGTGCGCCAGGTCATACGCAACGGCTTGGCCATTCTTGGTGTCAGTTGCCCGCAATCGATGTAATGAGCAGAGAGAAAGCAGCCATGAGTCTTGAAATGAAATCGCGCAGAAACGACCACCGTTCTTCGAAAAGAGCGTCGGGTGGCAATACGCTGGTCGGTCTTTTCATTGGCCTAGTGATCGGCGTGCTCGGCGCGGCGGCAGTCGTCTGGTACATCTACAAGACGCCGGCGCCTTTCGCCAACAAGTATCAGCCGGCGGCAAGCCCCGCGGCGGCAACACAGCCGCCGGGCGCTTCGCCGCAACCGCTGGCGCTGCCGGGCAAGCCGGGCGACCCGGTGCCGCAAGTCAGCGACAAGCCGCGCTTTGATTTCTACAAGATTCTGCCGGGCAACGCCGAAGCCATTCCCGATCCCAAGCCGGCCGAGGGCAAGGTCAAGGGCGAAAGCGAAACGGCGCTCAAGGACCCGATCTATCTGCAAACCGGCTCTTTCCAGAATGCGGCGGACGCCGACAACCAGAAAGCCAAACTGGCGATGCTCGGTGCCGAGGCGGCAATTCAGCAGATCATGCTGCAAGACAAGGTGTGGTACCGCGTTCGTCTCGGCCCCTACAAGAAGATGGATGAAGTGAACTCTATGCGTTCTGATCTTGCCAAACAGGGCATCGAAGCCAATGTCGTAAAGAAAGATTAAGGAGACCGCAATGAAGAGATACCTTACCGCCTGGTTCGCCACCTTCGCCTTGGCCCTGCTCGCGCTGGCCCTGCCGGCACAGGCGCAGCTGGCTCTCGGCCGCGATTATGTCGTCATCGAGCCGGCGCAGCTTACCGATGATCCCGGCAAGATCGAGGTCATTGAGTTCTTTTCCTATGCCTGCCCGCACTGCAACGATCTCGCGCCGTACATCGCCAAATGGGCTGCGAAGCTTCCTGCCGACGTTACTTTCCGCCGTATCCCGGTCGGCTTCAGCAGCCCCTTCTACCAAAATATGGCAAGGCTCTATTACACGCTCGACGCCATCGGCGAGTTGCAACGGCTCGATGACGCTGTATTCGCCGCGATCCACGTCAAGGGACTCAAGCTCATCGACGAAAAGAGCATCGGCGAATGGGTGAGCTCGCAAAGCGTCGATGCCAAGCGGTTTTCCGATGCCTACAACTCCTTCGGCGTGATCAGCAAGACCAAGCGTGCCGACCAGATGGCGCAAGCGGCCAAGATTTCCGGCGTTCCGGCATTGGTCGTCGATGGCCGCTATCTGGTGACTGGAAAGGATGTGCGCACGCATGAGGACCTGCTGGCGCTGACCGACAAGGTCATCGAGAAACGGCGCGCCGAACGCAGAAAGAAGTAGGTCCGGTCGCCCAGCCATATATGGCGAGCGCTCTGCAGGTCTTCATTACCGGCGCCTCGTCCGGTATCGGCAGCGCCCTGGCCAAGCACTACGCAAAGCAGGGTGCCACCCTCGGCATCGCCGCCCGACGCGGCGATGCGCTCAAAGCGCTCGCTGCCGACTTGCTCGGCGCTGGCGCGCAAGAAGTCGCCTGCTACCCGCTCGATGTCACCGATGCCGGCGCATTGCGCGGCGCGGCGCAGGATTTCATTTCGCGCTTTGGCGCGCCGGGCATTGTCATTGCCAACGCCGGCGTGTCGGTCGGGACGCTGAGCGAATTCCCAGAAGATCTCGAGGCCATTCGGCGCATTTTTGACATCAATGTCTACGGCATGGCCGCGACCTTTTCTCCCTTCATCGCCAGCATGCGGCAGGCGGCAAAGCACGGCAGGCCGGGACGGCTCGTCGGCATGGCCTCGGTTGCCGGCATTCGCGGCTTGCCCGGCAGCGAGGCTTACAGCGCGTCGAAAGCTGCGGCGATCGCCTACCTCGAAAGCCTTCGCCTGGAGATGCGGGACTCGGGCATCAAGGTCGTGACCATCGCCCCCGGCTACATCGCCACGCCGATGACCGCCATCAACTCCTATCCGATGCCTTTTCTGCTGCCTGCTGCCGAGGCGGCACGACGCTTTGCGCGCCTCATCGAGCGCGGCACGAGCTACGCCGTCGTCCCGTGGCAGATGGGCCTTGTCGCCAAATTGCTGCGCCTTTTGCCGAATCCGCTCTACGACCGCCTGTTCGCCAACGCCCCGCGCAAACCCAGAGGGCTTTGACGCTGACTTTGCGTCGATTGCGAGAACGACGAAAATCGTCCCGATCAGGCCTTCGCTCGGTATACTTGCGGCTTCCTGTCGAAAGAGCCTGATGCAGCCGCATAAACTACCCGAACTCGTATGCCCGGCCGGCAGTCTGCCGGCGCTGAGGGCAGCCGTCGACCACGGCGCCGATGCCGTCTATTTTGGCTACAAGAACGACACCAACGCACGCAATTTCGCCGGGCTGAACTTCGACCACAAGGCGATGGTCGAGGGCATTCGTTATGCCCATGCCAAGGGCAAACGCGTGCTGATGGCCATCAACACCTTTCCGCAGCCGGGGCGCGAAGCCGACTGGCATGCGGCGGTGGACGGCGCGGCCGATCTCGGTGCCGATGCCGTCATTCTCGCCGACGTCGGTCTGCTCGATTACGCGAGCCGCAAACACCCGCAGCTGCGCCTGCATCTTTCGGTGCAGGGGTCGGCGACCAGCTACGAAGCAGTCAATTTTGCGCAACGCGAATTCGGCGTGCAGCGAGCGGTCTTGCCGCGCGTACTGACGCTCGCGCAAGTCGAACAGGTTATCAAGAACACGACCGTCGAAATCGAGGTCTTCGGCTTTGGCAGCCTGTGCGTCATGAACGAGGGTCGTTGCTGGCTATCCTCGTACGCGACGGGCGAATCCCCGAACACCGTCGGCGCCTGTTCGCCAGCCAAGTTCGTCAAGTGGGAAAAGGCGCGGGGGCAGATGTCCACGCGCCTCAATGGCATCCTCATCGACCGCTATGGCGACTCGGAGGCGGCCGGCTATCCGACCTTGTGCAAAGGCCGCTTCGAGGTCGGCGGCGCAACCTATTACGCGCTTGAAGAACCGACCAGCCTGAATGTTCTCGAAATCCTGCCTGACATTGTCAAGATTGGCGTTGCCGCGATCAAGGTCGAGGGACGGCAACGCAGCCCGACCTACGTCGCCCAGGTGACGCGCACACTGCGCGCCGCGCTCGACGAACTCGGCAGGGACATCGCGCACTTCGCTGTCAAGCCGGCCTGGCAGGCCGAGCTCGCCAAGGTCTCCGAAGGGGTGCAGGCGACGCTTGGCGCCTACAACCGCCCTTGGCGGTAACGATCAACAGCTCGCTTTAGCGTTAAAGGTTTGGGATGAAACTCGCTTTAGGGCCGCTGCTTTACTTCTGGCCGAAACAGGAAGTTCTCGAGTTCTACGCCGAGATGTCGGAAATCTACGCCGTCGACATTATCTACGTCGGCGAGGTCGTCTGTTCGCGCCGGCAGCAATTGCGCGTTGCCGACTGGGTCGGCTTGGCGCGCGACCTGGCCGATGCCGGCAAAGAAGTCGTGGTTTCGGCGCAGGCGCTGCTCGAATCGGAAAGCGATCTCAAAGCGCTGCGCCGTCTAGTCGACGAGGCGGGTTGCACGATCGAAGCCAACGATCTGGGCGCCGTCAATATCGCCGCTGGGCGCCCCTTCGTCGCCGGGCCGCATCTCAACATCTATAACGCGCAAACCCTTTCGACCTTTGCCCGCTATGGCCTGCGGCGCTGGGTGCCGCCGCTCGAGGCCGGGCGCAGCCTGATCGCGACGCTGCATGCCGGCCGGCCGGCCGGCGTCGAGACCGAAGTCTTCGTCTATGGCAAATTGCCGCTCGCATTTTCCGCACGCTGCTTCACCGCCCGCCACTACAATCTCAACAAGGACGACTGCCAGTTCAAGTGCCTCGACCATCCCGAAGGAATGACGCTCAAGACGCGCGAAGGCCAGCCTTTCCTCGCCATTAACGGAATCCAGACGATGTCCGCGCAGACCTGCAATCTGCTCGGCGAGGTTCCGGAAATGCTCGCGATGGGAATCGACAGCGTGCGCATCAGCCCGCAAGCGGCGCACATGCCCGCGATCATCGCCGCGTTTGACGCGGCGCGCCGCGGGGAATCTTTTGCGCCGGATATGAGCGGCTGGGCTGCCGAAGGGATGGTCGATGGCTACTGGTTCGGCAGGCCGGGAATTGAATCGCACAAGGCAGCGCAGGCGCGCGCGCCTTTACAAGGACAATGACATGACGGCAAGCGCTAGCAGATCATTCACCATCCCGCGCTTCAAACTGCCGGGCTTCGTCGCCGCGATCGGCGGGAGGATGCCGCAATGGCCGCATGCCCTGGCGCTGTCCACCGCGCTCAACGCCGCGATCAAAATGAAACTGCTGCCGCAAGACAGCCTTGAACTTCTCGAAGGACGTCGCTTTCTGGTCGATGTGCTCGACACCGGCGGCCATGCGTGTTTCACTTATCGTGGCGGGATCTTCCGGCCGCTGTTCATGCGCATCGACGCCGTCGATCTCGCTGCTTTCGATCTCGTCTTCAGCGCCAATCTCTCGGCTTTCCTGCAACTCATCGCGCGTCAGGAAGACCCCGACACGCTGTTCTTCAATCGCGAACTGTCGATCGAGGGCGACACCGAGCTGGGCCTTGTCGTGAAGAACATGCTCGACGCCATCGACTGGCCAAAACTGCCGCACCTGCCGGGATTTGCCTCATCGAGTCACTAAGCGACGATCGCCGATCAAAACCTAAATATAAGCTAACAGGGAGTCACCGCATGGCCGTCTGGAACAGGGAAGTCGAATGCGCTTCCGTCGAGGTAAGACAGGAACTGCAACTTGCGCGTTTGCAGGAAACGCTGGAGCGGGTGTACGCGCGCGTACCGTTTTACCGCGAGAAACTCGATCGAGCCGGTGTCAATCCGGATGCGGTCACCAGCCTCAAGGACATCGCCAAGCTGCCGCTGACGACCAAGGACGAGCTGCGGCAAACCTATCCCTACGGCCTGCTGGCCTGCGACCGGGCCGATCTCGTCGAAATTCACACCTCGTCGGGAACGACCGGCACGCCGGTGGTAGGCGCCTACACCGAGGCGGACATCGACATGTGGGGCGAGGTCATGGCGCGCACGCTGACCATGGCCGGGTGCGTCAGAGGCGACACGGTGCAGAACGGCTACGGCTACGGCCTGTTCACCGGCGGTCTCGGCGTGCATTACGGCGCGCGCCGCATCGGCGCCAACCTGATCCCGATTTCATCGGGAAACACCCGCCGCCAGCTGATGATCATGCGCGATTTCGGGACAACGCTGCTGACCTGCACCCCCTCCTACTCGCTGTTCCTCGCCGAGGCGGCAATCGAGGAGGGCATCGATTTCCGGACACTGCCGCTCAAGGCCGGCTGTTTTGGCGCCGAGCCATGGAGCGAGAACATGCGCGTCGAGATCGAGAGCAAACTCAACATCAGCGCGCACGACATTTATGGGCTGACCGAACTGATCGGCCCCGGCGTCGCGTCCGAATGCGAATGCAAGAATGGCCAGCATTTCAACGAGGACTATTTCTACCCGGAGATCATCGACCCGGAAACCGGCGCGGTCCTGCCCGACGGCGAGAAGGGCGAGCTGATCATCACCAGCCTGAAGCGCGAGGGGACGCCGCTGCTGCGCTACCGCACCCGTGACATCACCTATCTGATGCGCGAGCCCTGTCCCTGCGGCCGCACGACGGTGCGCATCCACCGCCTGCTCGGCCGCACCGACGACATGATGATCATCCGCGGCGTCAACTGTTTCCCGTCGCAGATCGAGAACGTGCTGATGCGCATTGAAGGCACGCAGCCGCATTACCAGATTGTCATCGACCGCGGCGCCAGCCACCTTGACGAAATCGAAATCCAGGTCGAGGTCGAGGAAGCGGTCTTCTCCGATGTGACGCGCGCGATGGAACAGCTGAGAAAACGCATCCACGACGAACTGAAAAGCGAACTCGGCATCAGCGCCCATATCAAGCTGGTCGAGCCGCGTTCGATCCCGCGCAGCGAAGGCAAAGCCAAGCGCATCATCGACAAGAGGAGCATCTGATGATCATCAAACAGATTTCCATCTTCATGGAGAACGCCACCGGCCGCCTGGCCGACGTCACCGCCCTGCTGGCCAAAGCCGGCATCAATTTGCGCGCGATCTCGATTGCCGACACCACCGATTTCGGCATCCTGCGCATGGTCGCCGATCGGCCCGACGCCGCCGTGCAGATCCTCAAGGACGCCGGCTTCACCGCGCGCGAGACCGATGTCATCGGTGTCGAAGTCCCCGATCACCCGGGCGAGCTGGCGCGCATCATGGCGCTGTTCCGCGACGAGGGAATCGGCATCGAATATCTGTACGCTTCGCTCGAGCACAAGGCGGACAACGCGGTGATCGTCATCAAGGTCGACGACATCGCCGCCGGGATGGCGATGCTCGAAAAGCATGGTTTTGCGACGATCCAGTCGTTTTAGCCCGCCGGCTCCGCGCCGCGGCCGTTTAATCACGGTTTGCGCCGCCGCGAACGCACGTAGCCGACGAAACCGCCCACGAATTTGGCGATACGTTCGCGTGTCTCGGCATCGCTGACTTCCCCGTCGGCCCCGATAATACTCGCCGCGCGCGGTAGGTGCAGGCGGCCACCCGACCAGAGATCAGCGCCTAGGGTGCGGAACACCGGCAGCCAGGCGTTCTGCGCGAGAACCGTGGCGAAATTTCCCGGCGACGCTCCGGCCAAGGCGACCGGCTTGCCGCCGAAAACGCGCGCAATGTCGGCGGGCGGGCGCGAAAGCCAGTCGATCGCATTCTTCGTTACGCCCGGAATGCTGTTGTTGTATTCGGGGCTGACGAGCAGCAAGCCTTCGGCGTCGGCGATGGCGTCTTTCAAGCGCGCTACGGCTGGCGGAATTCCGGCGGCGCTCTCGGCATCGCCGTCGTAGAGCGGAATCCCGGCGATCGTTTCGATGCACAGGCGGCTTTCCGCCGGCATCAGCGCAGCGGCGGCGCGCAGCACGGCGGAATTGAAGGAGCCGTGACGCAAGCTGCCGGAAAGACCGATCAGTGTCAGCATGCCATCTGGCTTGTTGCTAAGGCGCGGGAGGGAACGCCGGGGGCGTCCGCTCGAGCGCCGCGCGATCCCAGTGCCCCAGATCGGCCGCCGCCGTATAGGTATCGTTGAGGAAGTCGAGCAGCATCGTTTCCGGCGCAGGCGCCTGCCGCACCGCCTCATAGGGCAGGATGAATTCGCCGAATGCGGCGTCGTAGCGCGCAGCGCCCGGGCGCACCCGGCCTTCACGAAACCCGGCGGGCTCCGGATAAGCGTAGGCATAGAACAGCGCGAAGGGCAGCGCGTCGTTGCCCGGCCAAAAGCCGCAACTAGCCACTTCATGCGAGTAAGCCTCGCGCGCCACCCAATCCGGGCAGTTCGGTACGCCGCCGGGATGCTGCGGCGCCGTACGCCCGGAGAAGCGCGTTACGGCAAGATCGGCGCTACCCCAGAAGAAGTGCACCGGGCTGCATTTGCCGACGAAGCCACTGCGAAACTGCTTGAACACGCGATCGGCCTGCACCAAGGCGCGCCAGAAACGATTTGCGTAGTCGGCGTCGTAGGCGGCATGCGCGGAATCTTGGGCGAAGGGGACGGCGTCGACAATTTCGTTGGGCTGCGGATGAATCTTGATATCCAGGCCAAGCGCGGACAGTTGCGCGAAAAGTTCGCGATAGAAGTCGGCGACCGAACGCGGCTCAAGGCGCATCGTCCTGACCGCCGCGTCGTTTGCTCCGATCAAGAGGCGATGTTCGATGAAATCGAAGTCGATCTGAAACACGCGCCGGCCATAGGGAATGGGCGATGTGGTCAGGCCGCGCGCCGTGAGATATAGAGCGACATGCCAGAAGTGATTGAACCACGCACTCCGAGCGCAGCGGATCTTGCCGACAATCTGCAGCCACCTGTGCAGCGTCGCGCAAGTGTCCTTCCATCCCTCGAACGGCAAGGACGGCCAGGCCGCTGTCGCCGGCAAGTCATCGGATGCGCTGAACACAGGTATGGTCGACCGCACCAGATTGCGAACTGGGCGCCTTGTCGCAGTCGCCGCTATCGGCGATAGGCCCAAGGCCCCTGGTCTTGCTATGCGGCTGCCTGGGAATCGGCTTGGCGCTGGTCGCCAGCTCGATTCGCGCGCTCAGCAGCCCGACCTCATCACTAAGGATATGGACGGCCTCGGTCAACAAGATATCTTCGGCTTTCTTATCGGCTGGTTCGGCATCAGGCGCGCCTGTGCTGGGGGTACGTGCCTGGCGCGCCTTCAGTCGCGATGCCAGCGCATCGCGGTCGTGGCGCCGTTCGGTTTCGTTAAGCGAGACGACATTCTTGTCGATCAAGCGCTTTAGTTCGGCAAGATTCTCCTGCAGGTTCTGAAAATCCTTGTTGTTCTTGACGCGGATCTGGTGGCGAAGTTCGAGCGGGCGCAGCAGACCTCTCAAGTCGCCGGCCGGAGAATAGGCCGCGGGTTTGATTTTCGCCCAAGGCAAAGCGTTGGCAAAACTCGCTTCGCCATAGCCTTCCGGATCAGGAAGCGCCGGCAGGAGGATGTCCGGTCTGACGCCGCGCAGCTGCGTCGTGCCGCCATTGATGCGGAAGAACTGGGCGGTAGTTATTTTGAGTTCGCCAAACTGCGGCTTGTCGTTGTCCGCCAAATCATCAAGATTGATCACGGTTTGCACGGTGCCCTTGCCGAAACTCGGTTGGCCGATGACCAATCCGCGCCGGTAATCCTGAATGGCGGCGGCAAATATTTCCGATGCGGACGCGGAATTGCGATTGATCAATACCGCAAGAGGGCCTTTCCAGGCGGGCTCGCTGCCGGTGCTGCTGGATTTGCCCACGTTGATCTCGCCGCTGGCGTCGCGCTGCTGCACAACCGGCCCGGAGCCGACGAACAAGCCGGCAAGCTCGATCGCTTCGACCAGCGACCCGCCGCCGTTATTACGCAAATCGAGAAGGACGCCGTCGACAGCTTCCTGTTTGAGTTCTTCGAGCGCGCGCGCAACATCGCGCGTCGCACTTTTGAAGTCTTCTTCGCCGCGTTGCCGCGCCTCGAAATCGTTATAGAAGGAAGGCAGGACGATCACCCCGATGCGGCGCACCTTCGCGCCGTCGATGACGATAGCCACCGATTTCGTTGCCGACTGATCGTCGAGCGCAATCTTCTTGCGCACCAGCGTAACGAGTTTGGGCAAGCTTTCCTGCCCGTCAGCCGGTACCACCGCGAGCCGGACGCTCGAATCGGCTGCGCCGCGAATGAGCGCCACAGCGTCGTCCAGCCGCCAGCCGCGAATGTCTATCATCGGCGCGCTTTCGCCTTCGCCAACAGCCACGATGCGGTCTCCGACCTCGAGCTGCCCCGAGAGGGCCGCCGGGCCGCCCGGTGTCAGACTCTGAATTGTCGTGGCGTCATCCTTCTCCGCAAGCGCTGCGCCTATGCCGGACAGGGAGAGGCGCAGCGCGATCTCGAAATCGTCCGCTGACCGTGACCCCATGTAAGTGCTATGCGGATCGATCGCGCCGGTATACGCGTTCATGAAGATCTCGAAGACATCTTCGCTGTCGATGTGTGCAATCTTCTTCTGCGAATCGTCATAACGCTTAGCGAGCGTCTCGACGATGGCATCGTTTGTTTCGTGCGAGAGTCGCAATTGCAGCCAATCGTTCTTGACGCGCTTGCGCCACAAGTCCTGCAATTCCTCGCGCGAATCCGGCCAAGCTTTCTTCTTGCGTTCGTAGAGAAAGCTTTCCTTTTGCGTAAAGTTGAAGCCGTCTTTTAGCAAGGCACGTGAATAGGAATAGCGCTCGGACATGCGCTGCGCGTAGAGATTGAAAACGGCAAAGGGGATGCTCAGGTCGCCATCGAGGATCGCATCATCCAGTTTGGTGCGATAGGCGGCCATTTGCGCGAGGTCGGCCTTGGTGAAATAGAGTTTGTCCGAATCGAGCGCCTTGAGATAATTGTCAAAAATCCTTTTTGACATTGAATCGTCAAGGGGCAACGGTTTATACGGCAAACGGACCAGCAACATGGCCGCCAGGTGCACGGCCTGCGACTGTTCTTCCGAAGGCTTCAACGCCTGCGGCGGCAACGCCGAATCCGGCATTGCCGCGCGCACCGTCGTGGCCAGGAAGAACACCACGCACAACAGTCTATTTTTCATGTCCGCTCCGTCACGACGCCTTCGCCGGCAGTGAAAAAATGACAAATGAGATGTTGCGTCCAACTCGTTGACACGCTCGCGAGGTTTTGGTTTCCGGCAGTGTCAAAACCGGCCGGCAAGAAACACCGGCAAACGGCGTGCTCACGCCCCAGGAGCCCTGGCTCAAGGCAATTTGAAGAAGACTGATGGCCAATCGGTCGGATAGTTGGAAGCTCGCGGCCGGCCCGAGCCATGCGACCGGGCGGGCCGCGCCGCCGTGCCGGTGATCAAGGGAAGGTCAGCGGGAAGCGGACATTCGCCCTGACCCAAGGAACTGCTCACTTCCCCTTGTTAACCAGCCAGATGCCGGAGCAGACCAGCGTCAAGGCCGCGAGGTTCTTCCATTCGAGGAAAGTCTCGTCGAGGAAGACCGCCGAGAGAAGCGTGCCGAAGACCGGAACCAGAAAGTTGAAGATGCTAACCCGTCCAACGCGGTTATATTTCAACAGGACGGCCCAAAGGGCGTAGCTCGTTGACGTGCTCAGCACGAGGTAAGCGAGGATCAGCGACGACTCGAGCGACGACTCGGGGAGCCCGCCGCCGAGCGCGTAGCCGACGAGCAGCAGCACCGAGCCGCCGATCATCAGCTGGTAGCCGGTCATCAGGCTCGGATCCATTTGCCGCGAGACGCGCTTGCCGTAAATCATGCCGACGGCGAAGAAGAAGGCGGAGAGGATCACACTGCCTTCGCCGACGAGCCTGAAGCTGAAACCGAGAAGTTCCTGGTTGAAATTGACGGCCAGCACGCCGGCAAAGCCGAGCGCGCAACCGAGACTCTTGCCGCGGGACAGCCGGTCGTCGCGGTAGATGAAGTGGGCCAGCAGCACGCTGAAGAAAGGTGCCGTGCCATTGAGCACCAGCGAGCCTTTGACGCCGGTGGTGTAGGCCAGGCCCAGATAGAGGAGGATGAACATGGACGATGTCTCGAGCAGGCCGAGCAGGCTGATTTCGAGCAGGCTCTTGACGCTTAAAGCGAAGATCTTCTTTCCTGAACAGACCGCGATGAGCAGCAGCACCAGCCCGGCCAGCAGGCAGCGCCATCCGGCGAAGAGCAGCTTGCCGGAGAAATCGGACGGTTCGATGGCGAATAGCGCAAAGCCGTTCTTGATCGCCGGATAGGAACTACCCCAGAGCAGGCAGCACAACGTCGCCAGCAGCACAACGATCTTGCGCGAGGAAAAGATCGGATGGGTGGACAAGGTGTCGGCCGCCGTCGCCTTGGGCCGAGATGTCGCCGGCAATGCGCCATTCCCCGGAGGTCGGCCTATCGTTCTGTGTGTACGTTCGCGGCTAATTGCCGTAAACCTGCTGATCGCCGAGAATTTCGAGGCCCACGTCGGCGAGCTTCGTCTTGGCCTGCGGAATGTCCTCGACGTCGATGACGAGAAAAGCCTTGTCACCGTTTGTCGCCGCGCGACCGTTGGCGTTGGTGAAGTTGACGCCAGCTTTGACGATGTCCTTGAGCAGTTCGTCGAGCC
The DNA here is from genome assembly GCA_903886975.1 of uncultured beta proteobacterium. Taxonomy (GTDB): domain Bacteria; phylum Pseudomonadota; class Gammaproteobacteria; order Burkholderiales; family Rhodocyclaceae; genus Propionivibrio. The sequence goes on along the minus strand of CAISOB010000064.1, from coordinate 74,531 downwards.
CGCCGGGCTTGTCGGCCATGCTGACAACGACGATCTCCCGCAGCGCCGCTGACATGCCGCCGGCATTGAGACGCTGATGCGCGAGCTCGGGATCGGAGACGACCAGATTGAGTATTCCCCAGCCGTTGGCGGTGTGATTCAGGTGGATCGAGCGGATATTGATCGCCGCTTCCTTCAGGATCGCGGTCACTTTCTCGAGGCGCCCCAGTTTGTTCTCGAGGAATATTGAAACCTGGTAACTCATCTTCGCCCTCCTTTCGCCTTACTTGCTGCGCCGATCAAAGACCCTTACGGCCTTGCCCTCGCTCTTGGGAATCGATCCCGGCTCGACCAGCTTGATCAGCGGGCGGACCAGCACCTCGTCGCGGATCAGCCGGGTGATGTGTCGCTGCAAGCGGTCGAGGAAGGCCAGATCGCCGCGAAACCACTCGGCCTTCACTTCGACTTCGACGATCATCTCGTCCTGGTCGTCTATGGTCTCGAGTGCGATGCGGTAGTCGTCGCCGACTTCCGGCAGCTTCATCAGCACGCCTTCGATCTGCATCGGAAAGACATTACAGCCCTTGACGATGAACATGTCATCGGAGCGGCCGCTGATGCGGTCGATGCGGCGGTGCGTGCGGCCGCACGCGCAGGGGCCGGGAAGAAATCGAGTGAGGTCGCGGGTGCGATAACGGATGAGGGGCATCGCTTGCCGGTCGAGCGTAGTCATCACGAGTTCGCCGGCTTCGCCGTCGGCGACCGGCTGCAGCGTGATCGGATCGATAATTTCGACGACGTAGGCATCTTCCCAAACGTGCAGGCCGGTTTGCTGCGTGCACTCGAAAGCGACGCCGGGACCGTTCATTTCCGATAGGCCGAACGAGTTGTAGGCCTTGACACCGAACATTTCTTCGATGCGCCGCCGATGCTCTTCGGTATGCGGCTCGGCACCGATGACCAGAGTATGCAGCTGCGTGTCGCGGCGCGGATCCAGCCGCTCTTCGTTGAAGACGTCGAACAGGCGCCCGAGGTAGCTCGGAATGGCGTGCGCGACGCTGGTGCCGAAATCGCGCATCAGTTTGATTTGGCGCAGGCTGTTCCCGGCGCCGGCCGGGATGGAGAGGCAACCGAGCTTCTCGGCGCCGTACTGGAAACCGAGTCCGCCGGTGAACAGCCCATAACCGCAAATGTTCTGAAACACGTCGGTGTCGCGCACGCCGGCGGCATACATCGAGCGCGCCATTAAATTGGCCCAGCTCGCAAGATCGTGCCGATTGTGATAGATGACGACGGGATTGCCAGTCGTTCCGCTCGAGCTGTGTAGCCGAACGACCTCTCTCTTGTCGGTGGAAAGGAATCCCCAGGGGAAGTCCTGGCGCAAGTCCTCCTTGGTCGTGAAGGGGAGCTCGCCGATCTGGTCGATCGACTTGAGTCCGGATACAAGTGCGCGCGTGATTTGCGGGGCCTTACCGTAATGCGGCGAATTGGCCGCCTGCCGTAAGCTCCTCATCAAGCGTTCGACCTGCAGATGCTCGAGATCCCTGCGCTCGAGCTGTTCTAATTCTTTTTCCCAATACATGGCTCATCCATTGCGAAGCTGAGGCTGGCGGCAGTATAAACCGGGCGACGGTCCGGGGTCGGCATTTCGAAGCAATCGGTCGCAATCCAAAGATTCAAGCAATCCTGATCGCCAGAAACAGGAGAACAAAGAGCGAAGTGACCAGCGTCAGCAGCAACGAGAAGACGAATGCAGTCCGGATCACCTCGTTCTCCGCGCCGAGTTTGTCGATCGATGCAGCGGCGTTTTGCAGCTTCGCCGGGGAAATGACGCTCGCCAGACCGCCACCGAAGGCGAGCGCTGCCATGATTAGAATCATCGCTTGCGTATCCATGTTCAGATTCTTGGCGGTCGTCAAGGTGTACTTGCCGAACATGGCAATCGTCGAAGCCTCGCTTCCGGTAACGAAGCCGCCGAACAAGCCGATATACGTTACGACGGCACCATAGGCCCCGGAGAAGAACTCCGCCGAATAATCGGCCAGCACCTTGACCATGCTTGGGACGGCAAATGTCTTCGTTGCCATGCTGAAACCCGACATGTTCATGATTTCGCCAATAGCAAAGAATATGGCGGCAGAAAAGACCGGGCGCGGTGCACGTTTGCACCACACCTTCAGGGAGTCCTTGATTTGGGCGTGGCTTGGGCGGATGAACGGGATCGAGAGAAGGGTGCTGACGAGAATCCAAGTGTAAGCCTGCCACAGCGCCCGGGTCTCGAGCGGAGCACCGTTGGCGGTCAAGCCACTGATTGGAAGGCGCAATTCGCGATAGAGGGCGTTGAAAATATCTTTGGGAACATTGAGGGCGAGGATCAAAAGCACGAGGATCACCCACGGACTCAGTGCACGCCAAAGCGGATGAGTCTTCTCGTACGCCAGTTCCTCCGCGCTGAGCTGGCTCTTGTCGATCAGTTTCCGGCCGGTCATCTTAAGATAGATGATCATCGCCACGATCACTGCCAGGCCGCAGAGAATGCCCGTGAGGACGACAAGATTGTCGTAGCGGTTGGTGATGAAGGAGACCAGCCCGATCACCGCCCCGGTGATCAGGCAGGGCAGCCACCCCTCTTTCAGCGCCGACCACCGGCCGACAATCCACAGCATGCTGATACCGATCAGGGTCGAGACAATCGGCAGGAACATGAAGAACACCATTCCCGCCTGCGACAGGCTGATTTCGTTGCCCTTGCCGAGAAAGCCGTTGGCGACATCGACAAAAACCACAATCGGCGCGCCGAGCAGCGCATAGGTGCACAGCGCATCGTAACCGATCGCCGGTAGCGCGATCGCGACGTAGGTCGAATACCCCATGGCGACGAGAATCGGCGGCAACAGGGAGACAGGCGTCGCCCCGACCGCCACCATCAAAGTCCCGAATCCGATGTTGATCATCATGATCTGGACCGCGCGGTTTTCTCGGGCGATGGTCTTGATGAAAATGATGATTCGTTTGAGCGCCCCCGTTTTTTCCATATAGGCCATCTGCAGGAGCGACATAGCGACGATCAGCGAGACCGAGAACGAGCGGATGAACCCCGCCGCGGTTGAGCGAAGAATGACTTCGATCGTGGTCTGAAATGCCGTTAGCGCAACCAGCGATATCACCACCCATCCGACAATGCCACTGACATCGGCCGGTTTCTTCCAGACGATCAGCATAGCCAGGATGATGATGATTGGCAGAAGCGTGAGCAACAGAGATACAAGCGACATTGTTCGTCATCCCCCTCTTATAATTTTGATTCGGTAAGCCGATTCGGTATCCGACTTTCGACCCGAGGACGAAAGTCGCCGTAGCCTCAACAAATCTTCGCGGTGTTAGCGCCCGCTTTTCTTGAGCAGGTCTTTCAAATTGGCAAAAGGTTGGGCCGTCGCCCGGTTTGCCGCGGCTGAGCCGAGGTTCCCTATGCCTAACTCGCGCGCGGCGTCCGCGTCGGGCTCGCGCGAATGTTCGTTGTCGTGGCAATAGAGACAGAGCAATTCCCAGTTGCTGCCGTCGGGCGGATTGTTGTCGTGGTTATGATCCTTGTGGTGCACGGTGAGCTGTTGCACGGTCTCGCGCGTAAACTCGCGGCTGCAGCGCCCGCAAATCCATGGATAGATTTTCAGCGCTTGCTCACGGTAGCCCGCTTCGCGCGTCTGGCGGTTGCGTATCGCCTCGGCGATCATGCGATCGGCGTGTGCCCGCTTACCCTCTTCGTTTGCCAAGACTTCTCCTCTTGCGACTTTCGGCTCGATTTTACTTCAGCGGGGACGAGATTAGCCAATTGTAAAAATGCGGCAGATCTATAAACTCGCGTCTTCCTCTTCTGTCCTCCATGCCGCGGAAGGCTAGCCGATGCAGCAAACTCCACCTGCCACCTACGTCAAGCTCGTACTCACCGCGCTGTTCTGGGGCGGAACCTGGATTGCCGGCCGGGTCGCGGTGCAGGAAGCGGCGCCGATGGCGGTCGCCAGTTGGCGCTTCGCCATCGCCACGCTCATTCTTGGCGCGCTGCTGGTCCGCCACGAAGGCTGGCCGAAATGGACGGGCCGACAATGGCTGCTGCTCGCCGCGCTCGGACTGACCGGCATCTTCTGCTACAACGTCTTCTTTCTTTATGGCATGAAGAGCGTCGAAGCTGGCCGCGGCGCGCTCGTCGCCGCCTTCATACCCGCAATTATCGCCCTCGTCGACAGCGTGTTGTTTCGCCTGCCGATGTCGCCAAAGAAGGCGCTCGGCGTCGCTCTCGCGCTTTTCGGCTGCCTGCTGGTCGTTACTCGCGGGCATCCGTCGGTTCTGTTCGCCGGCGAAGTCGGTTTCGGTGAATGGCTGCTGCTCGGCACCGCGGTGTGCTGGGTCTGCTACACCCTGGTCAGCCGCTACTGTGCGCAGCGCTTCTCCGCGCTGGCGATGACTTTCGGCGGTTGTTTCACCGGCTGGCTGATGCTGACCGCCGCGGCGCTCGCCGATGGGTCGCTGTTCGCTTTTGCGACGACGACGTGGCGCGCGTGGAGCAGCATCGTCTTTCTCGGCCTGTTCGGAACGGCGATTGCCTTCACCTGGTATTCCGAAGCTATCGAGCGCATCGGAACGACCAGAACAGCGGCCTTCATCAACCTCGTACCGGTGTTTGCGGTGCTGCTTGGCGCGCTGTTGCTCGACGAACGACTTCCCGGCGCCGTGCTCGCCGGCGGTGCGCTGGTCATTTGCGGGGTTCTGCTGACCAATCGCTCGAGGGAAACCCCGCCGGCAAAGGCCGCCGACCTGCTCAAACCTTGAGCGCGACCAGCGGCACCAGCATTTCGTCGCCGCTGATTCCGCCATGCACGCCGAGCATCCTGTGGCGTTTCTCGCCGGGCAGCCAGTCCTTGATCGTCCAGTTGTCCTTCATCAGCAGCGTGTAATCGCCGACGCGTGCCGCCAGGTGCGGGTGAAATGGCGGCGGCCCGAACCAGCCGGCGGCGATCAGCTCGACGCTGGTGCAAATTTCGGCGCAATGCGAAAGATGTTCGCCCATGTAGGCGGCGAAGGCCGGGCGGTTGTTCTCGTCGACATAGGCATAAGCCACGCGGCGCTCGCCGCATAGCGGCCGGGCGAGCAGGGCGGCAAGCTGCGGATGGTCGTCGAGGCAAACGACGCGCTCGGGTGGGGAATCGATGAAGCCGTGATCGGCAGTGGCCAGGATATAACTGTCGGTGCCCTGCACTTCGTTAAGGAAATCGCCGAACAGGGTGTCAAAGTCCGCAAGCGTCTGTTGCGCCTGCGCGCTGTAAGTCCCATAGCGATGCGAAACGGTGTCGATCTCAGGGTAGTAGGCGTAGATGTAGCGGGGACGCGCGCTGTCTTTGAGCAGCTCGGCGAGTTGCTCGAACATCTCGCGCGGCGTGGTGTATGCCGTTGTTGTAGCGCCGCGCGCGTGCCGCGAGTTGAACGGGCTGCCCGCGATGCTCTGCGGCGCGAGCGCCCAGCACTGGCGATCGAGCTGTTCGAACAGAGTGGGGTAAGTGAACAGCTGGCGCGGCAACTCCGGCGGCAGCGGTCTTGCCAGTTCGCCGCGCGAGGTCAGCGGCAGGATGGCCAGCGTATCGGCGATTTCGTCGAGGTACATATGCCAGCCGGTCAAACCGTGCTGGGCAGGCGCCAAACCGGTCATGAAGGTCGTAATCGCCGTGGCGGTAGTCGACGGAAATACCGAGCGCAGCGTTGAAACCTGGTGCCGCCGCAAATGACCTCCAGCAGGGCTGCTGGCGAGCGTGCGCTGACCCAAGCCATCGATGACCAGCAGGACGACATGGCGCGCGTCGGCCAGACCTTCGAGCGGCAGCGCGGCAAGCGGCGGGTAGCGGTTCGTGCGACAGCCGCAGGCGGTCGCGAGGCTCTGCACAAAATTAACGATGCAGCCATCCGCGTGCTCGGGGCGGATCCTTAGATTTGTCATGGCGTACTCGCGAGATTATGGCAAGAAGCAGATTGAAATCAGACAGCGCACTGCAGGCAAACTATCCCATGCACCGGAATTATCGCGCGCCTGCTCGCGCGCACGGGCTTATCTCGCGGGGCCAGGGCTGGAGCATCAAATCTCCCGCAGATGCAAAGCGGTAGCGAGATGAGCCGGGTTGTAGGCAGCGGTCTTGAGTTTTCTGGGGAGGCTGATGGCGCGAGATTTATCGGCGCGAAAGAGATCCAAGCCGAGGCGTCGCAGGAAGGAGAAGTTCTGTGCGGCGTTGCGCAAGCGAATCAGGCTAGCATCGTCTCCGAAGGTCACGTCGAGGCACCAGCGCAGGCCGTTCTCGATGCCCCAGTGGGTGCGGACGGCATGAAGGATGCGGCGACTGTCAGCGGGAAGCGAACTGATCACGTAACGTTGTTCGATCGAAATTGTTCCGCCAGTGTCACGTGTCGATTCGATGCAGGCGACCGACGCGAGTTTCGACCAACGCGTCTTCAAGCCGAGGAGGTCGAGCCAATCGAGTTCGCTGACCGCGGTACAGCGTCGAGTCTCGATCCGGCCATGCCCCTTGTTCAAAGTTTCGTGCACCGAGGGCTGCCGTCGGCAGTGCCCGGGGGCATTCAGCGTCGCGAAGAAGTCGCGCAGCGCTTGCGCCAGATGCAGCTGGTTATCCTTCACCGCCAGAACGTAGTCGCCACCGCCCTGAGTGATCTGCGCGGCAATCGCCGTCTGGCAGCCGATGGCATCGATCGTCACCACCGCCCCTTCAAGCGCCAGGGCCGGCAGCAGTTCTTCGATGGCCGTGATCTCGTTCGATTTCTCTTCGCAGGTGCGCTGTCCCAAGGTCAGCCCATAATCAGCGGCATAAGCCGATACCTGATGCAACGCCCGCAACCCACGCTCGGCGCGGGCCGACCCGCGCAGCGCTTTGCCGTCGATCGCGATGACCCGCCCCTTCACTGCCGGACAAACTTCACCCATCCAGGCTTCAAAGCGCAATTCCAGTTCCATCGGCGACAGGGCCTCGAAAACCCTCCGGATCGTGTCATGACCGGGAATGCCGTTGCGCAGCGGCAAGTACCGCCGCAGCCACGCTTCCCGTTCACGCCCCCAGTCCTCCATGTCATCCCAACCTTCCGCCCCGGACATCACGGCACACAGCGCCAGAACAACGATATCCAGCAAATCATGGTCCGTTCGTCCTTCCACGCGAGCATCCGGCAAGTCCGAAAACCGTTCGATCAGCCCTTCGACCCCTTTCTTATCGCCCATCTCGCGCCCCAAATTACGAGAGTGGACGCCATTTCACGAAAGTTTACAAGCCCTTGTCATAACTTCATGATCGTGAACGATTTTTCATGCTCCGGCCCTGCTCGCGGGGCCGACGCAGCGCAGCGAATTTCTGTATCGTATACCTTTGGAGTAGGCTGTCCGCATGTTGGAGGTGTCATGTACCAATCTATCCTAACCGAGGTCGATAATTCCGTCGGCATCCTTACGCTGAACCGGGCGCATCGTCACAACGCGCTCGACGAGGCGCTAATCGCCGAAATGACGAACGGATTGCTCGAACTGGAAGCCGACCCGCGGGTGCGTATCGTGGTGCTTTCATCGACCGGCAAGAGTTTTTGCGCCGGCACCGATCTGAGTGCGCTGCAGCGCGGCGCGGCCTACACTTCGCAGGAAACGCTGCGCGACGCGCGCAACCTGGCGCGCCTGCTGACCACGCTGCACGAGCTCGGCAAGCCGACGATTGCCCGGGTACACGGGCCAGCCTACGCCACCGGCGTCGGCCTGGTCGCGGCCTGCGACATTGCCGTTGCGACTTACGACTGCCTGTTCGCGCTGACCGAAGCCAAACTCGGCGCGCTGCCCGCCGTGATCAGCCCCTACCTGGTGGCCGCGATCGGCGAGCGCTATTGCCGGCGTTACATGCTCTCCGCAGAGCGCTTCTCGGCGGCCGAGGCCTACCGCATCGGACTATTACACGAAATCGTTCCGGGCGAGGAACAGCTTGACGAGGCGATCGGAGAAATCATCGAGAGTTTGCTCAAGTGCAGTCCGACGGCCCAGAGCGAGTGCAAGGCTTTGATCCGCATGGTCGCTGGCCAGCCGATCGATGAGGCGACGGTCGAGGAAACCGCGCTGCGCAGCGCGCGCATGCGCTCGAGCGCCGAGGCGCAAGAAGGCCTGGCGGCCTTTCTCGAAAAACGCAAAGCGAACTGGATTGTCTGAAGCCGGTCTGAGCGGCAATCACCCCGCGCCCGCAGAAATTTGGAAACTCCGGCTGAAGACACGGTTAGTTCGCCGTGCATCAACGTATGCACTCTGGATGTGCGCAAGCGCTTTTGCCAAGGCTGTTTTCGCACGCTAGCCGAAATCGCGGCGTGGAGCGCCGCGTCAAACGCCGAGCGCTTGCGGATTGTCGAGGCTGCGGCGCGCCGACGCCAAACGGAGGCTCCGTGAGCACCGCCGGACACTCTCAATTGACCGGCAGCGCGCTTTCGACGAGTTTGACCCAATAGCTGATGCCCCAGGGAACGATATCGTCGTTGAAATCGTAGTGCGGGTTGTGCAAGGTGCAGCCGCCGGTGCCCGGCCCGTTGCCGAGCCAGACATAACAGCCCGGTTTGGCCTGCAGCATGTAGGCGAAATCCTCGGCGCCCATTGACGGCAGCTCATCCTTGCGCAGCCTGTCGGCACCGAACACGGCGCCGGCGACACGCTGGCACAGCGCGGTCTCGGCCGGGCTGTTGACGGTCGGCGGATAGCGGTGGTCGAAATCGACCGTGATCTGCGCGCCAAACGCCGCGGCGATTCCCTGGCACAGGCGCTCGACGGAGCGCTCGACAATTTCCTGCACGCGCGGGTTGAAGGCGCGTATCGTGCCGCGCACGACCGCATCGTCGGGAATGATATTCAAGGCCTCGCCGCCATGCATCTGGGTGACGCTGACGACCGCCGCTTCGCCGGGGTGTACGTTGCGGGCGACGACGGTCTGCAGGGCGACGACCAGGTGGCTTGCCGCGACCAGGGTATCGATGCCCTGATGCGGCATCGCTGCATGGCAGCCCTGGCCGCGCACGGCGATCTCGAAGGCGCAGGTGCCGGCCATCACCGCTCCGGGCATTACCGCGATTTCCCCGACCGCGATTCCCGGCCAGTTGTGCAGGCCGAAAACAGCCTCCATCGGAAACTGCCTAAACAAGCCGTCGGCCATCATCACCGCGGCGCCGCCCTCTGCTTCCTCGGCCGGCTGGAAAACGAAGTAGACGGTGCCGTCGAAGGCCGCGCTGTCGCGATGTTCGACAAGGTAGCGAGCAGCCCCGAGCAGGATGGCCATATGCCCGTCATGGCCGCAGGCGTGCATCTGGCCGGTGTGGGTCGAACAATGCGCAAATTTGTTTTTTTCGGCGAGCGGTAGCGCGTCCATGTCGGCGCGCAGACCGATGGCGCGCCCGCTTCGGCCCTTGCGCAAGATACCGACGACGCCGGTCTTGGCCAGGCCGCGGTGCACTTCGAGGCCACACGCGGCAAGCTCGCGCGCGATGATGTCGGCGGTGCGCGCTTCCTTGAAAGCCAATTCTGGGTGGGCATGGATATCGCGACGGACGGCGACAAGATCGGCGAGAAAAGAAATGTCCAAGGGTTTCATGGCGTCGCTTTCAGACCCTGCGGGAGTGGCTCATGCCGCTAGTTTATGCCAGCCCGGCTTGCCGCGGTGAGCCGGCTTCCGCTATGCTCGTTGTCATGCGCGTCGTGATCATCAGCGGCCTTTCGGGTTCCGGCAAGTCGATCGCCCTCAATATGCTCGAGGACGCGGCCTACTATTGTGTGGACAATCTGCCCTCGCAATTGTTGCAGCAACTCATCGACGTACTCGCGCAGCAAGGCTACGACAAGGTCGCGGTGGCCATCGATATTCGCGGCGGCGAGAGCATTGCGATGCTGCCCGAGCAGCTCGCCGCGCTGCGCGCCAACGAGCTCGATTTGCAGTTTCTTTTCCTCGATGCCAAGACCGAGACGCTGCTCAAGCGCTTTTCGGAGACGCGCCGCCGTCATCCGCTGGCCAGCGAAAAGCGCACTCTGACCGAGGCCATTGGCGCGGAGCGTGTGCGCCTCGAAAGCCTGGCTGAGCTTGGCCACCACATCGATACCAGCGATTTGCGTCCGAACGCCCTGCGCGAATGGATACGCCAGTTCATATCGAGCGACGCGCGCCAGGGTCTGACCCTGCTGTTCGAATCGTTCGGTTTCAAGCACGGCGTCCCGCTCGACGCCGAGCTGGTCTTCGATGTCCGCTGCCTGCCCAACCCGCACTACGAAGCGAGCTTGCGCGCGCTGACCGGCCACGACGCCGCGGTCATCGCTTTTCTCGAGGCCGAAGCCGAAGTGCTGCGCATGCGCGGCGACATCGCCCGTTTCATTTCGACCTGGCTGCCCTGCTATGTGCGTGATCACCGCCGCTACCTGACCGTCGGGATCGGCTGTACCGGCGGGCAGCATCGCTCGGTCTATTTCGCCGAGTGGCTGGGCCGCGAATTCCAGGGCCAGGCCCGTGTGCTGGTCCGGCACCGCGAGCTGCCACCGGCACCGAGCGACGCGCCTTGATGCGCTGGCTGGCGCTGTTCAAGCCTGGCGACTGGCTGCTGACGGCGCTCGGCGCGATCATCTGTGTCGTATCCTTTCCTCTGGCCTGGCAAGGCGGCTTTGCCGAGAAAGCCGTGATCAAGCGCGGGGGCGAGCTTTTCGCCGAGCTCGATCTCGCGCGAGACCGCGAGATCGCTGTTCCGGGCCCGCTCGGCATCACGCGCATCGTCGTCAATCAGCGGCGGGTTCGCGTCGTTTCCGATCCCGGTCCGCATCAGTACTGCGTGCATCAAGGTTGGCTGGCCAAGGCCGGTGAAATCGCCATTTGCGCACCGAATCAGGTCAGCGTGCAGGTGCAGGGTCGCAAGGAGGCCTATGACTCGCTCAGTTATTGAGCTGACCACGACACCCGAGGATCACCGCATTGCGCATCTCGCCGCGGCAGCCATCGCCCTGGCCTTGATCGATGCGGCGATTCCGCTGCCGCTGCCCGGCGTCAAGCCGGGCCTTGCGAACATCGTGACCCTGATTGTCCTGGCGCGCTACGGTTGGGCGACCGCAGCCTGGGTCAGCGTGCTGCGGGTCATCGCCGGCGGCCTCATGCTCGGCCAGTTTCTGGCGCCCGGCTTCTTCATGAGTTTGACCGGTGCGCTGCTCAGCCTGCTCGTTCTCGGTCTCGCAATTCGCTTACCCAGGCGCTGGTTCGGACCCGTTAGCTGGAGCATCCTAGCGGCTTTCGCGCACATCGGCGGCCAGCTACTGCTGGCGCGACTGTGGCTCATTCCGCATAACGGCGTTTTTTACCTCGCGCCTTTTCTCGCCTCGGCGGCGCTCGCTTTCGGTATCATCAACGGACTCATCGCCGCTCGACTGCTCGCCGAAATCCCGGCTGAGCCGGTTAGCGCGGCGGCCAAGGTCACGGGGTAGTACATGTCCAAGACCGTTTGTCTCGCATTTACCGGCGCCTCGGGAATGCCCTATGGCGTGCGCCTGCTCGAATGCCTGCTCGAAGCCGGCTCTCGGGTGCAGCTGCTTTATTCGCAGGTCGCGCAGGTCGTCGCCCGCCAGGAAATGACGTTGGACTTGCCAGCGCGGGCCAGCGAAGCGCAGGCCTATTTTCGTCAACGCTACGCTGCACTGCCCGGAACGCTAACCGTATATGGTCGCGAAGAGTGGTTTGCGCCGGTCGCCAGCGGGTCCAACCCGCCCGAGGCGATGGTCGTCTGCCCATGCACGATGGGAACGCTGGCGGCGATTGCCCAAGGGCTGGCGAGCAATTTGATCGAACGCGCTGCCGACGTCGTACTCAAGGAAGGGCGCAAGTTGATCCTGGTGCCGCGCGAGACTCCGCTATCGGCGCTGCACCTCGAAAACATGCTGCGTCTGGCGCGCTGCGGCGCGGTGATACTGCCGCCCAATCCCGGCTTCTATCATCATCCGGCGCGGATCGAGGATCTCGTTGATTTTGTCGTCGCGCGCATTCTCGACCAGCTGGGCGTCGCGCATGCGCTGATCGGGCGCTGGGGAGATGCCGACGCCGGAGAGCCCCGCGGATAGTCGCTAGCCGCTGAAGGTATCCCAGGCGAATTTCAGGATCAGTGCGCAAACGACCAGCAGAAAGACGCGGCGGACAAAGCCGGTGCCGTGCCGCAGCGCAAGATGGGTGCCGATGACCGAGCCGAGCACGTTGCTACTGGCCATGGCCAACGCCACGATCGGCAAGTAGAAACCGTTGGGGATGAAGAAGCCGAGGGCCGCGAGATTGGTCGCGATGTTCACCACCTTGGCCGCGGCGGAGGCGTGCAGGAAGTCGAAGCCGAAGAAGCGAATGAAGAAGAAGATCAGGAAGCTGCCCGCGCCGGGCCCGAAAAATCCTTCGTAGAAACCGATCGCGCCGCCCATGACCAATGCATAGGCGAGTTCGCGCCGCCCATCGTATTGAGGCCGATGAATGGCCCCAAAGTCCTTGTGCCAGAAGGTGTAGGCGGCCGAGACAACAAGCAGAACCAGGATCAGCGGGCGCAGGAATTCGCGCGGCAGCCAGGCCACCGCCATGGCCCCGAGATAGGAGAAGGCGAAAGCGAAAAGTGCGGCGGGCAAGGTCGTGCGCCATGGAATTTGCACGCGACGGGCATAGCGCCCGGCGGCGTAGCTGGTGCCGAAGACGCTTGAGATCTTGTTAGTGCCGAAGAGGGTCGCCGGAAGTTCGTGCGGCAGCGCCGTGAACAGGACGGGAATCTGGATCAGCCCGCCGCCGCCGACCAGCGAATCGATGAACCCGGCGAACAAGGCCGTCGCTGAGATGAGGGCGAGTACGGAATAATCGGTCGGCACAGCTTATTTTCCGAGGCAAAAACGCCCGAAAATCTCGCCGAGCAGATCGTCGGCAGAAAACTCGCCGGTGATCGTGCCGAGCGCAGCCTGCGCCAACCGCAACTCCTCGGCGAAGAGTTCAAGCCGCGGCAATTGCGCGCGCGCGGCGGTGATATGCTCGCGCGTTTCGGACAAAGCACGCAAATGCCGTTCGCGTGCGATAAAGACGTCTTCGGTCGGCTGCCAGCCAGCGATGCGTAAGAGTTCCTGGCGCAGGAGTTCTATGCCATCGCCGTATTTTGCGGAGAGCGAGATGGCGACGCCCAGTGCCTCCTCATGGCGTTCGGCGGCGCGTCCGACAAGATCGACCTTGTTATGGACGGTGACGCACGCGAGGTGCGCGGGAATCCGGGCGAGAATCGCGCGCTCCGCATCGCCAACGCCGCTACGCGCATCGACGAGCAGCACGACGACGTCGGCGCGTTCGATCTCGCGCCAAGTGCGCGCAATGCCGATCTTCTCGACTTCGTCGTTGCTGTCGCGCAACCCCGCGGTGTCGATCACGTGCAGCGGTACGCCTTCGACTTGCAGCGTGCCCCGTACGACGTCGCGCGTCGTACCGGGCATCGGCGCTACGATCGCCAGTTCGTCGCCGGCCAGGCGATTGAGCAGGCTTGATTTTCCAACGTTGGGCTGCCCAGTCAGGACGACGTGCAAGCCGCCGCGCAGCAGGCTGCCCTGCCGGGCACGGGCAAAGATATTGGCGAGCCGCTGCTGCAATCGTTCGACGCGGCCGAAGGCATCGGCCGCTTCAAGAAAATCGATGTCTTCGTCGGGAAAATCGAGACTGGCCTCGACAAGGGCGCGCAGTTCGGTGAGCTGCGCGAGCAGGGCGTGGATTTCCTTCGAGAACTCGCCGTGCAGCGAACGCATCGCGCTGCGCGCCGCACGGCTTGTCTGCGCGTCGATCAGGTCGGCGACTGCTTCGGCCTGCGCCAGATCGAGCTTACCGTTGAGGTAAGCGCGGCGAGTGAACTCGCCCGGTTCGGCCAGGCGCGCGCCGAGATCCAGACAGCGCGCGAGGAGCATCTGCATGACGACGGGGCCGCCATGTGCCTGCAACTCGAGGACCTCTTCGCCGGTGAAGGAATGTGGGGCGGGAAAATACAGCAGCAAGCCGCTGTCGATGACATCGCCGTCGGCCGCAAGAAAATCGGCACGTGTCGCGACACGCGGGGGTGGTTGCTTGCCGCTCAGCGCCGCGGCCAGCGATAGCATCTGCTGGCCGGAAACACGAATGATTCCGACGCCGCCACGACCCGGAGCCGTGGCGATCGCGGCGATGGTTTCAGGGCCGGCGGCAGGCCTTGCGCGTTCAGGCCTTGGCGTCGTTGGCGGCTTTTCCGCCACGTTCGATCATTCGCGTGATCTGCCATTGCTGCGCAATGGACAGGGTGTTGTTGACGACCCAGTAAAGGACCAATCCGGACGGAAAGAAGAAGAACATTCCGCCAAAAACGAAGGGCATGATCATCATCACCTTGGCCTGAATCGGATCGGGCGGCTTCGGGTTGAGTTTGGTCTGGATCAGCATGGTGGCCATCATGATGATGGGCAAAGGACCGATCGGGGCGTTGAGGAATGGGACGATGCCAAACAAAGTGTCCGGAGCGGACAGGTCGGTAATCCAGCCAATCCAGGGCGCGCCACGCATTTCAACGGCGCCGAGCAACGCCCAGTAAAGCGCGATGAACACCGGGATCTGGATGACGATCGGCAGGCAGCCGCCGAGCGGATTGATCTTTTCGCTCTTGTAGAGCTTCATCATCTCCATGTTGAGCTTTTGCTTGTCGTCGCCGCAGCGCTCCTTCAGTGCCGTCATGCGCGGCGTCACCGCTTTCATCTTGGCCATCGACTTGTAACTCGCCGCCGAGAGCGGGAAGAAGATCAGCTTGATGCAGATGGTCAACAAGATGATCGCCCAACCCCAGTTGCCGACAAATTTGTGGATGAGCTCGAGGCACCAGAAAATCGGCGCGGCGACGATCGTCAACCAGCCATAATCGACAACCAACGGCAGGCCTTGGGCACCAATTCCGCCTTCAGCGGCCGGCTTGGCGAGCTGATCGAGGGTGGACTGGATTTGCGGTCCCGCGTAGAGCTCGACCGAAAGGCTAGCTTTGGCGCCCGGCGCGGCAACCGGTGTCGGCACGATGATACCGGCAGTGATCGTCGGGTTGGTACCGCCGCCAAGCTTGCGTACGTAGAATTCGCGCGACAGTTTTTCCGGCGGAATCCAGGCTGAAACGAAGTAGTGCTGGACCATGGCCATCCAGCCGTTATCCGCCTTGGTGTTGAATTTCGCCTTGTCCTTTTCGATATCCGAGAAGGGAATTTTTTGGTATTTGTCCTGCTCGGTATAAACCGCCGGACCGGTAAAGGTACTGACCATGCGGTTTTCGCCAGCGGGATTTACGGTGTCTCGCTGCAGTTGATAGTAAGCATACGCGGCAATTAGCTTCTGGCCACCGTTGACGATTTCGTAGTTGACATCGATCAGATAGCTGCCGCGCGTGAAGGTGTAGACCTTGGTTACCTTGACGCCGCCAACGGCCGGCGTCTCAAGGCGGAGCTGGAGGCTTTTCGCTTCCGGGGCGAGCTCGCGGCTGCCAGCGGAGACGCTGTACAACGTCTTATGATTGGGCAGCCCTTCACCGATCAGGCCGCTTTGTGCGACGTATTGGTGCTTGGTCTCGAACAATGAGAAGGTCTTGTCCTTGTCGTCGTCCTCGATGGATTTGTAATTGCTAAGCTCGAGGCCAACGATATCGCCCCCTTGGGCCGCTACGTCAGCGACGAAGAGATCGGTCTTGATGCGCACGATTTCGCCGCTAGGCACAACGGCGGGCGCTACAGACGGCACGGCGGCGGCGCTCGCCGGAACAGCCACGGGAACCGCCGCCGGTGCGGGAATCGATGGCGCGGGAATGGCCGAACCGTTTGTTGCGATGGCCGACGCGGTCTGCGCTGTTTCCTTGGGCGCGTTATATTTTTGCCAGGCATCCCAGAGCATGACCAGTGAAAAGAAGAAGACAACGAGAAGAATCAGGCGTCGGTTATCCATGTACTGCCTATGCAATTTAGATTTCAGGGTAAGGGATCAAAGCCACCGGGGTTCCATGGGTGGCAGTGCGAAAGACGTTTCAGACCGAGGCTGAGGCCCCTGAGCGCGCCGTATTTCTCCACCGCTTCAATAGCGTACTCGGAGCAACTGGGGAAAAAACGGCAGCGCCTGCCGAGGAGCGGGCTTAACGCATACTGGTAGATGCGGATCAGGCCCTGGAATAAGAATTTCATCGGCTCATCGTTCTGGTGAGATCATTTTTCCGAACAAACCCTGAATTTCTTCGGCCAGAGCACGCCGGTCAAGTTCCTCGGGTTTAACCGCCAGGCGCAAGATCAAGTCGCGCGATGGCAGGCGGCAACGCATGATACGGAAATGCTCTCGGGCCAATCGGCGGACCAAGTTTCGATCGACCGAACGGCGCAGGAGCCGCTTCGCGATGACTAAACCCAAGCGCGCATCGGTCGCTTCTTCAGCCGCTCGAAAGCGGTAATGTAACAGGAAATGGGGACTCTTTAGCGCCTTCCTGAAACCAAAAACGGATGAAAAATCATCCGTTTTTGTCAGTCGGTATCTCTTGCTGAACGCGGCAGCCGGAACAGCGCGCCGATCCGCAGGCTGATGCAGGATCAAACGGCCAAACGATGACGGCCCTTGGCGCGACGAGCACGAATAACGGCACGACCACCGCGGGTTGCCATACGAACGAGAAAGCCGTGGGTACGCTTGCGGCGAATGACCGACGGTTGGTAAGTGCGTTTCATGATAAAACCCTTGAAGTCATTGCAAAGTAAAGCGCGCAATTAGACATCGGTCGACTTGCCTTTGTCAAGTCTAAATTTTTGTCGAAGCTGTGGATAACTTTCATCCGACAGGTTAAAATTCTATCTTGTTGTCTTCAAAAGGCTTGAAAAAGCTCAAGAAAACAAGAAGACAGCTTTTGAGTAGCGGCAAAATGACGCGTGCTCCCGCCCTTAATCGGGAGATTCTAGCGGTACGCGCGGAAATTGCCATGAAACCGCCGGCTCGACGATTGCAGCACCTAACGGATTATCTCGATTTCATTGATGAGTAGCTTCTGGACATCCTGTCTGAGCCAGTTCGAACAAGAACTTCCACCTCAGCAGTTCAACACCTGGATTCGTCCGCTTCGCCTTGAAGGCGAAGACGATTTGGCGAGCGGCCTGCGACTGCTCGCTCCGAATGGTTTTATTCTGAAGTGGGTCAAGGAGCGCTACCTGAGTCGTATCGAAGAGTTAGGCTGCGCCTTTTTTGCTGCGCCGATCAGTGTTTCGCTGATACTCGGAGAGCGCGCGACGTCACCGGTCAATGGTGTTCAATCAATGGCGCTCAATACGGCCGCGCCGATAGCTAAAGTGGAGCAGCAAAGCCCGGCGCGGAGCGCTTTCGCTAAACCGCCCGAGAAGAGCCATCCGCTCTACGAGAAAACGCGACTGATTCCAGGGTTCACCTTCGAGAACCTGATCGTCGGCAAAGCCAATGATTTGGCAAGAGCTGCCTCGGTGCAAGTGGCGATCAGCCCCGGCGGAACGGCATACAATCCGATGTTCATCTATGGCGGCGCCGGGCTTGGCAAGACACACCTGATTCACGCTATAGGCAACCATATACTCGAAGAGAATCCGGCGACTATCGTTCGTTACGTTCATGCGGAAGATTATTACTCGGATGTTGTGCGCGCCTATCAGACCAAGTCCTTCGACGCCTTCAAGCGCTACTACCGCTCTCTCGATGTGCTGTTACTCGACGATGTCCAATTTTTTAACGGTAAGAACCGGACACAAGAGGAATTCTTTTTTGTATTCAATGCGTTAATAGAATCAAAGAAGCAGATCGTAATCAGCTGCGATACTTATCCCAAAGATATTTCCGGACTTGAAGACCGTTTGATCACGCGTTTCGATTGGGGCTTGACGGTACAGATTGAGCCACCGGAAATCGAGATGCGGGTCGCGATATTGAAGAAGAAAGCGGAAATGGAGCACGTTCTCCTCGACGATGACGTTGCCTTCTATATCGCCAAGCATTTGCGATCAAACGTCCGCGAGCTTGAGGGCGCATTGAAGAAGGTGCTTGCTTATGCTTCTTTTCACGGACGAAGAATTGACCTTGATCTGGCGAAGGAATCGCTAAAAGATTTGATCGGTGCGGTCAATCGACAGATCACCGTCGAGAATATTCAAAAGACGGTTGCCGATTACTTCAAGATCAAGGTCTCGGATTTTTTCTCGAAGAAACGAACGCGTCAGATCGTCCGGCCGCGGCAAGTCGCGATGTGGCTAACAAAGAATCTGACCTCACAGAGCTATCCGTCCATAGGCGAAGCGTTCGGTGGCCGCGATCACACGACGGTTCTGCATGCCGTGCGTACGATTGAGACACTGCGCGCCAAGGATAATGAATTGAACCACGATGTGCATGTGCTGCTGCAGGTCTTAAAGGGCTAAGAACAGATGTGCATAAATGGGGTACAGACTGTGTTTAATAAGTGGATAACAGGTGGATTGCCGGCTTGTGGATAAGTTCTTAGCCTTTGTCCACAGGCTGATACAACGCTTCTTCTGCGCCAGAAATAAAGATTAATCGTATGAAGAATATGAATAAATTAGAGATATCCACAGACTTGTCTTTGATATTATCTTTATAGGGTTTATATATGCTTCTCATTAAAACACAGCGGGATATGCTTCTGGCGCCTTTACAGTCTGTATCCGGGATTGTTGAAAAGAGACACACCCTACCGATTCTGTCGAATGTGCTGCTCGAGAAAAAGGGCGACAAACTAACGCTCTTGGCGACGGATATTGAGATTCAGATTACCAGCTCGACGTCCGGAGCATCAGGTGATGGGGATGGGGCAGTGACGGTCGGTGCGCGTAAACTTCAGGATATTTTGCGTTCTTTGCCTGAGGGCGCTGAAGTGAGCTTAAGTCTCGATGAGAAACGTTTGCAGGTACGCGCTGGAAAGAGCCGTTTCAGTCTGCAGACTTTGCCGGCCGAGGATTTCCCGCGCTTGGCGCTGTCGGATGGCGACCTTAAGAAGATCACGGTGACGCAAAAGCAGTTTCGTCAGTTGCTGAGTCAAACCCAGTTTTCTATGGCGGCGCAAGATGTGCGCTACTATCTCAACGGTTTGCTGCTTCTGCTCGATGGCACTGAACTTAGGGCAGTCGCGACAGATGGTCATCGCTTGGCTTATGCAAGCATGCCGCTGGCTGACGGGATTGCAGGGACGCAACGCCAGGAACTTATCCTGCCGCGCAAAACCGTTCTTGAATTGAACAGACTGTTGGCCGACAGCGATGAGCCGTTGCTCATTGAGTTGGCGACGAATCAAATTCGCTTTCAATTCAATAACATTAACCTTGTTTCCAAATTGATTGACGGTAAATTCCCTGACTACGAGCGCGTTATTCCGGCGACGCTTAAGAACTTACTGGTACTTAACCGCGCGACTCTACTTCAATCAATGGTTAGGGCCGCAATTCTGACCAACGAGAAGTTTCGCGGTGTACGCCTAGTGTTGAGTGCGGGCAGTCTGAAGATCATGGCGGCCAACGCGGAGCAGGAGGAAGCGCTTGAAGAAATTGAAGTCGAGTATGGCGGCGATGCTATCGACGTCGGTTTTAACGTCGGCTATCTGCTTGATGTTCTGAACAACACTTCGGTAGAGACGGTCGAGTGGGGCTTCAATGACGCCAACTCAAGCGCCCTGCTGACCATTCCCGGCAATGATCGTTTTAAATACGTTGTCATGCCGATGCGCATCTGAAGTCGTATATACCGGTGTTTCACGTGAAACAAATATTGGATAGAGCATGATTGAAGACAGTGATCCGTCGTCTTACGATGAATCGAGCATACAGCAATTGGAAGGTCTGGAAGCTGTTCGCAAGCGCCCTGGCATGTACATCGGCGATACATCCGACGGGACAGGGCTGCACCACATGGTTTTTGAGGTGGTTGACAACGCCATCGATGAGGCGCTAGCGGGGCATTGCGACGACATCCTTATCACCATCCATGCGGACAACTCTATCTCGGTTGCCGATAATGGGCGGGGTATTCCCACTGGGATCAAGTTTGACGACAGGCATGAACCCAAGCGTTCGGCCGCGGAAATTGTGATGTGCGTGCTGCACGCTGGCGGAAAATTCAATCAGAATTCCTATAAGGTTTCTGGCGGCCTGCACGGTGTCGGCGTTTCTTGCGTTAACGGGCTGTCGAAATGGCTTCGCTTGACCATACGGCGCGAGGGCAAAAAGTATCAATTAGACTTCAATCGGGGCGTCGCAATTGACCGCTTGATCGAAGTGCAAAATGGGGTTGAGGTCTCGCCGCTAAGGGTTATTGGACCAACCGAGCGACGCGGGACCGAAGTCCACTTTATGGCCGACGAAGAGATATTTGGCCAAGTCGAGTTTCATTACGAAATCATCGCCAAGCGCCTGCGCGAACTTTCGTTTTTGAACAATGGCGTAAAAATCCGCTTAATCGATCAACGCAACGGAAAGGAAGAGGATTTCGCTTTTCTGGGCGGAGTAAAAGGGTTCGTCGAATATATCAATCGCTCGAAGACGGTTCTGCATCCAAACGTTTTCTTTTCTGCCGGAGAATCGGCGATTCCGAATGGCGTGATCGGCGTCGAAGTGGCGATGCAGTGGAACGACACCTATGCCGAGCAGGTGCTTTGCTTTACCAACAACATTCCGCAGTCCGACGGTGGTACGCACATGACTGGTTTGCGGGCGGCGATGACGCGGGTGATCAACAAGTACATCGAAGAAAACGAGATCGCCAAGAAGGCCAAGGTCGAGATTACTGGCGATGACATGCGTGAAGGCCTAGCCTGTGTTCTTTCCCTAAAGATGCCCGATCCGAAATTTTCCTCGCAGACCAAAATGAAGTTGGTTTCGTCGGAGGCACGACCGGCGGTTGAAGAGGTTGTTGCCGCAAGATTGACCGAGTTCCTGCAGGAACGCCCGATAGACGCACGGCTCATCACGGGCAAGATCGTAGAGGCGGCGAGGGCGCGCGATGCGGCGCGCAAGGCGCGGGAAATGACGCGGCGCAAGGGTTTGCTCGACGGCGTCGGCCTGCCCGGAAAACTTGCGGACTGCCAGGAGAAGGATCCGGCGCTGTGCGAGCTTTACCTCGTGGAGGGCGATTCAGCGGGCGGCTCGGCGAAGCAGGGGCGCGATCGCAAGTTCCAGGCGATTTTGCCGCTCAAGGGCAAGATACTCAACGTCGAGAAGGCGCGTTTTGACAAACTTATTTCTTCTCAGGAAATCGTCAGCCTGATTACGGTGCTTGGCACCGGAATAGGCAAGGACGAATACAAGCCGGAGAAGTTGCGCTATCACCGGCTGATTCTTATGACCGACGCCGATGTTGACGGCGCGCATATCCGCACCCTTTTGTTGACTTTCTTCTACCGCCAAATGCCGGAGCTCGTTGAGGGAGGACACATCTATATCGCCCAGCCACCCTTGTACAAGGTCAAGTACGGAAAGACCGAGCGGTATATCAAAGACGACCAAGCGCTCAATCAGTTCCTGCTAACCCTGGCGCTGGAAGATTCCGCGTTGACGCCAAAAGCTGGCGCGCCCGAAATATCAGGTGGGGCACTTGAGGCGCTGGCGCGTGAATATTTGTTGGCCGAAGCCGTCATCAACCGCCTGTCGCACATGATCAATCCACAGGTCCTCTATGCTTTAATCGATGCCAATTTGAAGATCGACCTCAGTTCCGGGGAAAGCGCTCAGGCGAGCGCCGAGGCTCTGATGGACGTAATCGGCCGGAAAATCGGCGTCCATATCCTTGCTCGCTACGATGAGGCGGAGGAACGCTGGCAGCTGGTCCTCGAGAAGATGCATCATGGCAATCTCAAGGTCGGCGTGATCAATGACGACCTTTTGGTTAGCGGCGACTATGCCCAACTACGCAAAACCGCCGAGATTCTAGCGGGACTGTACGGTCCGGGTGGATTCGTCGCGCGCGGTGAGAAGAAACAGTTTGTCGGCAGCTTCGCTGAAACCATGCGCTGGCTGCTCGCCGAAGTCGAGCGCGGACTGAGCAAACAACGCTACAAGGGCCTAGGCGAGATGAACCCCGAGCAACTTTGGGAAACGACCATGGATCCAAAAGTTCGTCGCCTGCTCAAGGTCCAAATCGAAGACGCCATCGGCGCGGACGAAATCTTTACGACTCTGATGGGCGAACTCGTCGAACCACGCCGAAGTTTCATCGAATTGAACGCGCTTGCGGCACGAAATATCGACGTTTGACGTCGCGGCGGCTGTGGAGGCAACGTCCTAAATCCGCGGAGTACAGCTTCGACGCCATGTTTCACGTGAAACAGCGCCTTGCGTCTCGCTTCGCTGCACGCAGAACGCTGGGCTAGGCGGTCTTCTTGCGCGATCCGGCCGCAGCCTTCTTTGTTGCGGGTTTCGCCGCTGGCTTTTCGACGACACTATTCTTCGACGCCTTCACGGGCGCTCGGACTTTCGGTTCGCGTTTTTCGAATTCGAAACCCACTTTCCCGTCGCTTCCGCGAACCAGGAAAGCCGAAAACCTCCGACGCGTCCGCGCCGAAACAAAGTCCTTGAGCAGATCCGTCCGGCCAGTGGCAAGCAACTTCTTCATCTGGTCGTCACCGACCGCTTGCTGCAGTATTACTTGGCCCGAGCGAAAATCGCAGCTCTTTTCCGGACCCACTGACTTCTCGCAGACGTACGCCATGCCGTGCTCAAAGACGCGAGCGCCGCATTTCGGACAGACCCCCAGCGCTTCGCGATCGGAAAAATCAACCGCTTCACTCGACCCGAAGTCTCCGTTGATCCCCTGCCCGAAGTCGAATTCCGGCACGTTCTGGTCATTCAGTCTGATGATTGCATTGAATGGTCGCCCCATCTTATTGCGAAAGCCGGTTAACGGCCCAATGCTTCGTTGTCCAATCAGGCTTTCTATTTCCTGCGGTTCAAATTGGCGGCCGGCGACAATTTTCCAGAGCGCAAAGTCACACGCTTGGCACTGGAATTTCTTGTAGGTCTCCTTGATCTTTCCCCCGCACCTCGGGCAAGGCGTCGTCAATTCGCCAAAATCCCCGGGAATCGTGTCGCTATCGTAGCTTTTCGCACGATCAACGATGTGCTGCGTCATCGCCGCGATTTCCTTCATGAACTCGTCGCGCGACATTTCGCCACGCTCCATCCGCGCGAGCTTCCATTCCCATCCGCCCGTAAGCTCTGGCGACGTCAGTTCAGCAATACCCAACCCATCCAGCAAGGTCATCAGCGAGAAGGCCTTGGCGGTCGGCTGCAGTTCGCGCCCATCACGGTGCAGGTATTGTTCGCCGATCAGATTCTCGATGATTTGAGCGCGCGTCGCAGGCGTGCCGAGGCCTCGACCCGCCATCGCCGCCTTCAATTCCTCGTCGTCGACCATCTTGCCCGCGCCCTCCATGGCCGAAAGCAAGGTCGCTTCGGAATAACGCGCCGGAGGCTTGGTCTGATTGGCGTTGAGCAGAATGTCTTCGGTGCCGACCCGCTCCCTGGGCGCAACGGGAACCAGGTTTCCCTCATCGCCTTCCTGAGCTTCACGCCCGTAGACGGCAAGCCAGCCGGGGTTGATCAGAACCTTGCCTTCTGTCTTGAACGGCTCGGTTTCGACACGCGTGATCCGCGTCGTCAGCAAATACTCGGCAGCCGGATAAAAAACTGCGAGGAAGCGTTTGACGACCAGATCGTAAAGCTTCTGTTCTGGCTCGGATAAATGCTTGGGCGCTTGCAGGGTCGGAATGATCGCGAAGTGATCCGATATCTTGGCGTTATTGAAGATGCGCTTGTTCGGCACAACCCATTTGCGCGCAAGAATCTGATGGGCAAAAGGCGAGTAACGCGCGAGCAAGGCCTCGTCATAACCCTTGCCCGCGCCCTGCCCGGTCAGCATGGCGAGCGTCGCGTTGACGGTTGGCAGATAGTCTTCCGGCAAAGCACGCGCATCGGTACGCGGATAGGTTAGCACCTTGTGTTTTTCGTAGAGTGCCTGCGCCAGCCCGAGCGTCGATTTGGCCGAGAAGCCGAACCGGCCGTTTGCTTCGCGTTGCAGACTGGTCAGATCGTACAGCAGCGGTGAGAGCTGCGTCGATGGCTTGGCTTCTTCGTCAACAATCCCTGGCTTGCCGTGACACTTGTCCTTCAGCGCTTGCGCTCGGGCCCTGTCCCACAGGCGGTCAGCGCGCGCGTGTTCATCGTCCTCCTTGCCCCTGTAGCGCTCATCAAACCATTTGCCACGATATTCGCCGGCAGCGCAGGCGAATATCCCTTCGACCTCCCAATAATCTCTCGCCTTGAACTTGCGAATCTTGTCTTCGCGCTCAACCATCAGCGCCAGCGTCGGCGTTTGCACACGTCCAACGGTCGTCAGGTGGAAGCCACCGGTCTTCGAATTGAAAGCGGTCATCGCGCGCGTGCCGTTGATGCCGACCAACCAATCGGACTCGGAGCGGCAGACCGCCGCATCGGCGAGGCCCTGCATTTCGCTGCCGGCGCGCAAGCGGGAAAAACCGTCCTTGATTGCCTGTTGCGTCATCGATTGCAGCCACAGCCGTTCGACCGGCTTCGCCGTTTTGACGTGCTGCGCGATGTAGTTGAAGATCAGCTCGCCCTCCCGCCCGGCGTCACAGGCATTCACCAGACTACTGACGTCCTTGCGCTTGATCAGCCGGGTCAGGAGCCGGAGCCGCGGCTCCGATTTCTCGATCGGCTTTAGCGCAAAGTACGGCGGAATAACTGGCAAGTGAGCGAAGGACCACTTGCCGCGCTTGACTTCGAATTCTTCCGGACAGGCCAGCTCCAACAGGTGGCCTACCGCCGAGCAAAGCACGCAATCATCGCTTTCGAAAAAGTCGTCGTGTTTAGTGAATCCTCCGAGTGCGCGCGCAATATCGGCGGCGACGGAAGGCTTTTCGGCGATGATCAGCTTCTTGCTCATGGAGTATTTTCTAACCCGGGCTGTGGCAAACATTATGACTTCGGAATTACGGCTTAGCGCTTCGCTGCGAGGCATAATAGAAGCACTATGCCACGCTTGGCAAGCAGCGTTCGCGAAGACGGCGGAAAATCGACACGATCGGGAGAGCCTTCGTGACTACGCTGGCGTGGCCGTCTGAACCAAAGCGTCCGCTGGCCGGCGGATGCAAAAGTTGCGGCTGCTGTCGTCGAAGCCGCAGATGGCCCTAGGCTGGGCGCTCAGCTTCCCGGCAACCGTTGGTAACGGCCGCCGGACAAACTGGCCACTCGACCGTCGAGTTCCAGATGCAGCAGAAGTACGGAAAGCGTTTCCGGCGCCAAGCCGCTTCGCGCGGCGAGCTCATCGACGCCGCAGGGATCAAAACCCATCAGAGCGAGTAATTCGTCGGCCAGCATCGAAGCCTCGCCGCCGGCGCCCTCGCTCGGGGGTTCTGCTTGCGCAATCCGCGCCGAGCTCCAGCGCAGTTCCTCAAGAACGTCCTCTGCGGTCTCGACGAGCTTGGCGCCTTGCTTAATCAGCTTGTGGCACCCTCGCGATTGCGGCGAGTGTATCGACCCAGGAATGGCAAAGACTTCGCGTCCCTGTTCGCCGGCAAGGCGTGAGGTTATCAGTGAACCGCTATCGATGGTTGCTTCAACAACGAGAACTCCGCGCGCGATTCCCGAGATCAGCCGATTGCGTCGCGGGAAATTGGCCGCGCTAACCGGCGTCCCGATGGGAAATTCGGAAACGATGGTGCCGCGCGCGCCTATCTCCTGCGCAAGATCACGGTTTCGCGCCGGATAAATGCGGTCGATTCCGGTGCCGATGAAAGCGACCGTGTCGCCGCCGGCAGTCAGCGCGCCGCGGTGCGCGGCGGCATCGATGCCAAGAGCCAGACCGCTGATGATTACGAGACCGGCGTCGGCAAAGGCCGCGGAGAACCGCTCAGCGTTCTGAATGCCTTGCGGCGTCGGGTTGCGGCTTCCGACGATGGCCAGCGCTGCACGGTTGAGCAACTCGAGGTGTCCGCGCACGTAGAGCAGTGTCGGCGGATCGGCAATCTCAAGCAGCGCTTGCGGATACTCGGCATCGGCCAAGGTAACGATGTGCTGATCGACACCTTCCGACCACGCTAGCGCGACGGAAACCGCGTCGTCATTGTCCGTATCGAGCAAGAGAGCGGTCCCCTTGTCGCCGACCACCTCGCGCAGTGCACTACGGCCAGCCGCAAATACCGAATCGGGCAGCCCGAACGTACGCAGCAGCTTGCGCTGCGTTTCACCGCCGATTCCAGGAATGAGGGTCAGTCGTAGCCATCTGGATAGCGCCTCACCAGAAATCATTTCTCACGGGGTACGGACGAAGTCGTTAGCCTCAACGGTGCCCTCCGACTGGACAATCAGGGCGTAAGAAATACGATCGAAGGTGCGGAACACAAAAAGCAGGCCGATACGTTCCGGCGGAATCTGCACGTTTAACTTGCGATCCGCTTCGTCCCGCTGCACGACAAAGCGGTTACGCTCCAACGCCAGCACATGACCGATTTCCACGCCGTCTCGCGTGCCTCGGCTCAACGACACAATCGAGCCACGCCCGCCAGCGCCGAGGGCGCCACCAACGCCGCCATAGACTTCGATGACGCGACCATCGATCAGCGTGTCAGGTCGGTGCGGGATGTAGGCGACCAATGGTGGCCGCGCCGCAGGAATCAGGCGGTCGCCCCGCGCGATCTCTTCCTTGGCGCTGAGAACTTGGAAAGTCGCCGGATTACCTGGCCGCGTTTGTGTCGCGGTGCCCAGATAATAAGCCTCATAGCCGAGCACCTGTTTCGGATCGGCTGGGTCGTACAGCGGCTTTCCGTTGCGATAAATCTGCCATTGCTGCGTAGCCGGGTCGGCATTCTCCACGTAAGCTAGGTCGCCATTACCCAAAAAATAGCGATCCTGTTGCGTGGCGATAATACGTGCGGCACTGCTTAAACCGTTAACGTCAACGATCAGGTGCGCGGAAATGAAGGGCTCGATAACGTTGGGCGGAATCGGCGGAATCGCCTGACTCATCGCCTCGGAGTAGATCTGTGGCCGCAGTTTCGCATCCTGCATGCGCAGGAGCGGAATACCGCTGGCGTCACGGTCGAGGACAATCACATCACCGGGAAAAATACGGTTCGGATTCTTGATCTGCTCGCGATTCATCCGCCAAATCTCCGGCCAGCGCCACGGCTCCTTGAGAAACTCGGCGGCGATTCCCCAGAGGGTATCGCCGGGAACAACGACATGGCGTTCCGGTGCACTCGCGGCCAGTTGCAGCGGCGGCTCGGCGGCGCTGCACAGCGTGGCGGCCGCCGCCAAAATGAGCGCGGATATAATGCGTATCATCGTGTTATCCTCATACAAACAGTCGGCGACGTCGGTGTCAGCTTGCCCAACATCAGTTCGGGAGATATTTGAGACAAGGACCGCAGATGCACTTGAAGACTCCCCCGCGCGGTGGACATCACCCACAATGCGCAAAATATTGCGCCGTTTTTCAAGATGTTGCAGTGGATTCTGCACGTAATTACTTCTTCGATCAAGCTTTTTATGCCGTTACTACCTATACTGCGCTTTCCCGATCCGCGCCTGAAAACCGTCGCTTCGCCGGTTGAAAAGGTTGACGACAGCATCCGCCGCTTGGCCCGCGACATGGCAGAAACGATGTATGAAGCGCCGGGAATTGGCTTGGCCGCGACTCAGGTCGATGTGCACAAGCGAGTCATCGTCATCGACGCGTCGGAGACGCGCGATCAGCTCTTGGTGCTCATCAATCCAGAACTTCTCGAGCGTTCGGGCGCCCAAGTATGCGAGGAAGGCTGTCTCTCGGTGCCCGGTATCTACGACAAGGTCGAGCGCTCCGAGCGTGTCGTGGTGCGGTATCTCGACCCGGCGGGCAAAACACAGACAATCGATGCCAATGGCGTTCTGGCCGTGTGCTTGCAACATGAAATCGAGCATTTGGACGGCAAGGTCTTTGTCGAGCATCTGTCGCTGCTCAAACAAATGCGCATCAAGGCCAAGCTTGCCAAACAGGCGCGGATTACCGCATGAGAATTGTCTTTGCCGGTACGCCACAATTTGCGGCGCTCGCCTTGCGCGCTATTCTGGCGGCCGGACATCAGGTCGCGCTCGTGCTCACCCAGCCCGACCGAACGGCTGGACGCGGCTTGGCGCTCCATGTATCGGCAGTCAAGGAATTGGCGCTGGCCTCAGGGATCGAGATTTTCCAGCCGCAGAGCCTGAGAGACCCCGTCGCGCTGGATAGGCTGCGCGCTGTCGGCGCCGAAGTCTTTATCATCGCGGCGTATGGCCTGATTCTCCCGCAGGCGGTACTCGAAATCCCCCGCTTTGGTTGCCTCAATATTCACGCGTCATTATTGCCGCGCTGGCGCGGCGCAGCGCCGATTCAGAGGGCGATCCTCGCCGGCGACAGCCTGACCGGCGTATGCATCATGCAAATGGAAGCCGCCCTGGACACCGGCCCGGTGCTGCTCAGTGGAAGCCTGCCGATTGCTGACGACGACAACGCCGCCAGTTTGCACGACAAGCTTGCCACGCTCGGCGCCCGACTGATCGTCGAGGCGCTCGGCCATTTGCCCATGCCGCTTGTCGCGCAGCTTGGAACCGGCGTCACTTACGCCCGCAAGATCGAAAAATCCGAAGCGCAGCTCGACTGGCGCCTGCCGGCTATCCATCTGGCGCGCCAAGTGCGCGCTTTCAATCCGGCGCCAGGCGCTATGGCGAGCTTCGAAGGAAACGCAATCAAAGTCTGGGCTGCCCAAGCGCAGGCGGGTTGCGCCGCACCGGGTACGATTATCGCGGCGGAAAAGAGTGGCGTCGTAGTCGCCTGCGGCGACGGTACCTTACGCCTCACCGAACTGCAGAAGGCTGGCGGCAAGCGGCTCGCCGTCGCGCAGTTTCTCTCCGGAAGCAGGGCCCGTGCCGGCGCCGCCTTCAGCTTGCCGAACGCTTGAATTTCCGGGGTTCTGCCCCATTTTGCTACAAGGCACTACTGCCGCAACGGAGACGATGGCAATGCTAGGCAACTGGTTCAAGACTTCGATCCTGATGGCCGGAATCATGGCGCTTTTCGCGGTCATCGGCGCTTACATCGGCGGATCGCCGGGGATGCTGCTCGCCTTGCTGTTCGGCGGAGCGATGAATTTCTTCGCCTACTGGTTCTCCGACACCATGGTGCTGAAGATGTATAGCGCGCATCAGGTCGACGAGGCTTCTGCGCCGCAGTTCTACGCGATGGTTCGCGAGTTGGCGCAGCGCGCCAGTTTGCCGATGCCGCGCGTCTATCTGATCGATGAGCCGCAGCCCAACGCCTTTGCCACGGGACGCAATCCGGAGAATGCAGCTGTGGCGGCAACGACCGGCATCCTTCAGATGCTGTCGGCGCGCGAGTTGCGTGGCGTCATGGCGCATGAACTCACGCACGTGCAGCATCGGGATATTCTAATCTCGACGATTTCGGCGACCATGGCCGGCGCCATTTCGGCGCTGGCAAATTTCGCGATGTTTTTTGGCGGACGCGACTCCGACGGCCGGCCGAGCAATCCTCTAGCGGGCATTGCCGTCGCTTTGTTAGCGCCGATTGCCGCGTCGCTAATCCAGATGGCGATCTCGCGCGCCCGCGAGTTCGAGGCCGACCGTGGCGGCGCCGAGATTTGCGGCGACCCGAACGCGCTCGCCGACGCGCTAGCCAAAATCGACGCCTACGCGCACCAGATCACGCTGCCGGCAGCCGAAGCGCATCCGGCGACCGCGCACCTGATGATCATGAATCCCTTGTCGGGCGGCGGCATCGCTAGTCTCTTCAGCACCCACCCGGCAACCGCCGACCGCATCGCCCGGCTGCGGGCGATGCCCGGCGGACGAGCCTAGTCGCGCGCGCCCGACGCCCTGAAGAGCTCGTTGAGCAGCACCGCAAGCCGGTAGCCGGCCAAGGCAACGCGCTGATCGGCGATCAGTCTGCTGTTTTCGTAAAAGGTTTCACTGATCGTCGTCACCGTCTCGGCGTCTGGCGGATAAGCGCTGTCACGCGCGATCTGCCAGCTTTCGTCGAGCCACTCTGCGAATGTCGACGGCGCCGGGGGTGGCCGCAAGTACTCGATGGCGAGCATGCGGCTCACGGATTCGAGACGCTCGCCACGCAGCCACGGCGGACCAGGAAGATCGTCCCAGAAGGCGTGCAGAGAGGAGGTGCGCTTGCGCGGATTGAAGGAATTGATTACCGTCAATCCGTTGCCGAGTCTGTCCGTCTTGCCTTGCGCATCGAGCCGGCTCGTCGTGTGCAGCGGTTGATGCGCGTCGCCTACCAGATGGATGAGCCAAGGCAGCGCATAGGCGCGGTCACGTAAAGATGTTCCCGGCGCAGCCAATGATCCGATCAGCGCCGCGAGCTGTTTGTCGAGCTGACCGGACACTGCCACCCTACGGGCTTGCGCGCCAGGCGTGTCGGCAATTGGCCGATTGACATAGTGCCAGTCGCCGTGCCGCTCCATGTCGGGGAAGCCGAGCAGGTCCGGTGTCGCCGCTTCGCTTCCGGCGCTGTAGAATCGCTTGTCTCTGCGGATGTCGTCGGGCCAGGTCGACGCCTCGATGAAAACGCCGCGATCGTCTTGTGCCTTGTCCGCCCAGCGCGCGTAGTCGGGGTGGGCGCGCAGGAGGCGCGAAACCGCGCTGCGGCTCTGTTCATCGAGATAATTCCAGGCAATGCACGCGACCAGACGATGCCCGGCCGCGTTCCAGGCCAGCGCCGGCAAAGGCGAGAGCAGTAGGGCCACAAGCAGCAGCATGCCGCAGCGTGAGCCTCGCCCCCTAGCGGCGGTCAAGCGCAATATCCTCTTGCGACAGTGGATCGTCGACGGGTTCGAGGTGAGTGAGCACGGTTGTACGCGGCAACGCCAGGCGAATATCACCCTCCAGCCGCTCAACCAGCTCGTGACCCCGCTGTATCGTCCATTCGCCGGGAACGAGCACATGCAGTTCGACGAAGCGCCGCGAACCGGATTCGCGCGTGCGCAGCGCGTGATAATCGACGTCCTGATCACGATAGCCATTCAAAACACCCAGTAGCACCCCGTGTTCGTGTGCGGGCAGCGCGCGGTCCATCAAGCCTTGCGTTGAGCGGCACAAGAGCTTCCAGCCCGTCCACACGATATTGATTGCGACCAACAGGGCGAGGACCGGGTCCAGCCAGAGCCGCCCGCTCAGCGCCACGGCGCCCACGCCGGCGATAACGCCGGCCGAGGTCCACACGTCGGTCAGCAAGTGGCGGGCGTCGGCTTCAAGAGTCAAGGAACCATACTTCTTGCCCGTAGCCAGCAGAATGCGGGCCGTAAACAGATTGACAAGAGAAGCCACCAGCGAAAGCGCAAGGCCGATATCGACCTGCTCCAGTACTTGTGGATGGCTCAGGCGTTCGATCGAAGCGACGCCGATGCCGACGGCAGTAAGCAGAATCAGCAGCCCCTCGAATCCGGCTGAAAAATATTCAGCCTTGCCGTGGCCGTAGGCGTGATCGTCGTCGGCCGGCTGCTCCGCGACCGAAATCATCGCGAGCGCCATCAGGGCTCCGGCCAGGTTGACGAGGGACTCGAGCGCATCCGAAAGCAAACCGACCGAGCCGGTCATCCACCAGGCCACGGTTTTCAGGACGATGGTCGTCAGCGCCGCGACAATCGACAACCACGCGTAAGGTTTCAAGGATGCGGTGTTCATCCGAACATTATGGCTGGCAAAAGCCGATCTTGTCATCATCATGCTAAACTCGACCAACCTACGGTTTTCGTGAAGCGCTGCCTTGTCCTCTTCCGGTTCGTATCCATTGCCATTACTCGCTGCAGCAAGCGCATCGCCGCGTGCTGTGCGCGTGCGCAAGGCGGGTTCTACTACCCATTCAAGCCGCAAACCCTCGCCATTGCCTGCGCTGGCGGCCGATTCGCTGGGATTGAGCCTGCTGCTCGCCGCACGGGTGCTGGCTCTGGTCAGCCAGGGGAAAAGTCTGACCGTCGCCTTGCTGGCACTGGCCGATGAACCGCAAGTTGCCCAGTCAGCGGCGCGCGACGTGACCTATGGTGTGTTGCGCCGTTACGGCTGGGGCGAGTTCATCCTCGGGCACCTGATGAGTAAGCCGGTTACGCACCCCGAAACGCAAGGGCTGTTGCTCGGTGCCCTTTATCGCCTGGATACGCGCCCCGAATCGACACCGATGGTCGTCGATCAGGCGGTCGCTGCAGCCGGAGAGCTGGCGGGGGGCGTGTTCAAAGGCTTGGTCAATGGCGTGCTGCGAAGTTATCTGCGCCAGCGCGAGTCACTTGTCGCCTTGATCGCCGCTGACGACGAAGCCAGTTTGCAGCATCCGCGCTGGTGGTTGGCACGCCTGCGTCGTGCCTACCCCGAGCGGTGGCGAAGTATTGTTGCGGCCGACAATACACAGCCGCCAATGATCCTGCGCGTCAACCAACGCCGGGTTACGGTCGCTGATTACGCCGCAATGCTTGAAGCGGCCGACCTGGCCGCACGGCCACTCGGAAAACACGGATTGCTCTTGCGCGAAGCCGTTTCGGTCGACGCTTTGCCAGGATTTTTCGCTGGCCTGGTTTCGGTGCAGGACGCGGGGGCGCAGCGCGCTGCCGAAATGCTGGCGCCCGCGTCCCAATCGCGGGTTCTCGATGCTTGCGCGGCGCCCGGCGGAAAGACTGCTCACCTGCTTGAAGCGGCTGATCTTGATGTGCTGGCGCTCGATATCGACGCCAGTAGGACGCAACGCATCGCCGATAATCTGCAAAGGCTGCGCCTTTCCGCGGCGATCAAGGTCGCCGATTGCTGCGATCTTGACCATTGGTGGGACGGCAGGCCTTTCGACGCGATCCTAGCCGACGTGCCGTGCTCGGCTTCGGGTGTCGTGCGCCGTCATCCGGACATCAAGATTCTGCGTCGCGAAAGCGATATCCGCCGTTTTGCCCGCACGCAGTCGGCGATGCTTGACACGCTCTGGTCGGTGCTCAAACCCGGCGGCCGACTCTTGTATGCGACTTGCTCGGTTTTTCCGGAAGAAAATAGCGCGCAGATCGACGCCTTCCTGGTTCGCCAACCGGGTGCCCTGCGCCTGCACGAGGAGCAACTCCTGCCGCAAAACGAAAACGACGGTTTTTATTATGCGTTGTTGCAAAGATCTGCTTAGAGCGCTCCTTTGCAGCCTTTTGCTTGTCGCACTCGCCGCGCAAGCGGCCGACATCAGCGCGGGCAATCCGCAGCTGACGGTGAGCGAAGACGGCTACGCCGTCGCTGCCGACTTCAATATCAATTTCAATACGAGCCTCGAAGAAGCGGTCAACAAGGGCGTGGTGCTCTACTTCGCCGCCGATTTCGAGCTCAGCCGGTCACGCTGGTATTGGTTCGATGAACAGATTGTCCGACGCAGCAGGACCGTTCAGCTTTCCTATCACGCGCTGACGCGCCAATACCGCTTATCGACGGGCGCATTGCATCAAAGTTACCCGACGCTGGACGACGCGCTGCGCGTCTTGTCGCACTTGCGTAACTGGCAGGTCCTCGACAAAAGCCAGGTCAAGGGCGACCAAAGATATCTGGCCGGACTTCGCATGCGCCTGGACCTGACGCAAATGGCCAAGACCTTTCAGGTGAGCGCGCTGGCCAACAGGGATTGGAATCTGTCCTCCGATTGGCTGCGTTGGAGTTTCACCCCGGCCGAGGCAGCGCATTCAGCGACCTCGCCGCAAACGATGACGGGCGTGCCCGCAGCTGCACCATACGCCGGATTCCCCGCCACGCTGCCTCCTGTAAATGGCGAGCCGACAATCCCTGCTAACGGTGAAGCCAAGTGAGGGCGCTGATCATCGTTGCGGCCTCGTTTGGCGGCATTCTGCTCTTTCTGCTGGCCTCGGCAAGTGCCAATACGGCGCTTTTCGCCCGCCACTATCCCTGGCTGCTCGGCCTTAACGCGACCGTCGCCCTGGCGCTATTCGGCTTGATCGTCTGGCAGGTGCGCGCCCTGTGGCAAGAGCACCGAGCCAAGGTCTTCGGCTCGCGCCTCAAGCTGCGCCTGATGTTGATGTTCGGGCTGATGGCCGTCCTGCCCGGTATGCTGATTTACGCGGTGTCGGTGCAGTTCGTCACCAAAAGCATCGAGACTTGGTTCGATGTGCGCGTCGAGAAGGCGCTTGAATCGGGACTCAGCCTCGGACGCGGTGCGCTTGATTCCCTGCTTGACGACCTGGCCGAGAAAGGTCGCGCCATGGCTCTTGATCTCGGAGAGCGGACGGAGCCCCAGCGCCGCCTGGCATTGAGCCGCTTGCGCGAGCAAAACGGCGTGCAGTTCGTCGCGCTGTTCACGACCAACGGCCAGTTGCTGACGACGGCGACCAGCGATCTGGGCACCTTTATGCCGGCGCAGCCATCGCCCGAACAGTTGCGTCAGGCTCGCGCCGGGCGGGGTTATCGAGAAATCGAAAGCGCCGGCGGCAAGGATCTGATCCTGCGCGTCCTCGTGCCTGTGTCGCCGACCGGGCTGGGCGGCGAGACGCGAATACTGCAACTGACCCAGCCGGTTCCTTCCGGCCTCGCGCTCAACGCCGACCGTGTGCAGGAGGTCTATCGCGATTACCAGGAACTCTCACTCGGTCGCCAGGGGCTGACGCGCATTTACGCGATGACCCTTACCTTGACCGTGCTTCTTGCTCTGTTCACGGCGATTGCCGCGGCCTTTGTTTTGGCGCGCCGCCTTTCCGCACCGCTTTCGATCCTCGCCGCAGGCACGCAGGCGGTGGCTGCCGGCGACTTCACGCCGCGCCAGGCGATTTACAGCCGCGACGAGCTCGGCGTGTTAACCCAGTCCTTCAGTCAAATGACGCGCCAGCTTGACGATGCAAGGCGCGACACCGAACGGCACCGCGTCGAGGTCGAATCTGCGCGCGCCTACCTTGAATCCATTCTGGCCAACTTGTCCGCCGGCGTACTCGTTTTCGATCGCCGCTTCATTCTACGCACCGTCAATCAAGGCGCACAGGCTATCCTCAACGACGACTTTGCGGGCCTTCTGGCGCAGAGCGTAGACGCCTGGCCACGCGAGCAGAATGTCGGGCAGGCCATCCGCGAAGCCTTCGCCGAACACGGAAGGAAGGAATGGCAGACGCAGATCGAGCTCGATCGTCCCGGCGCCCTGCCACAGATTCTCCTGCTGCGCGGAACGCAGCTGCCGGAAGGAAGCAGTGGCGGTTACGTCGTCGTTTTCGACGACGTAACCCGTCTGGTCGCCGCGCAACGCAGCGCGGCGTGGGGCGAAGTGGCGCGGCGGCTGGCCCACGAAATCAAAAATCCGTTGACGCCGATTCAACTGTCGGCCGAAAGGCTGCAGATCAAGCTCGCCGACAAGCTGAGCGGGGCCGATGCCGAAATGCTCAATCGTTCGACACAGACCATCATCAACCAGGTGCAGGCGATGAAGCGCATGGTCAATGAGTTTTCCGACTACGCCCGCATGCCCGCTCCGGACTTGGCGCCGGTCGATTTCAATGCGCTGATCGTCGAAGTACTCGGACTCTATGAGACCTCGCGCGCCAGCATCACCGCCGATCTTGCCTCGGACTTGCCCGCTGTCTTGGGTGATGCGAGCCAGTTGCGGCAGATCATCCACAATCTCTTGCGCAATGCCGAAGACGCGCAGGACGGTTTCGACGAAGCGCGCATCGTTGTGGTCACCCGCATCGTCGATGGCCTGGCCGAACTCGAAATCAGCGACTGGGGGACGGGTTTCCCGAGCGAAATCATGGCACGAGTTTTCGAACCCTACGTTACGACCAAAGCGCGCGGTACGGGTCTCGGTCTTGCGATCGTTAAGAAGATCGTCGATGAGCACCACGGGCGCATCAGCATAAACAACCGTCAGCCAATCGGCGCTGAGGTCAGCATTCGTCTGCCTTTGGCGCAAGCGCTGACGGCAGGCTCGGGCGGCGAAGCCGCCGCCAATCGATTGGGCGACGCCTCGCTCCGCGGTGATGATCGCTGAACCATCCTTTTTCTTGGCTCCCCTCCCTCAGTCGTTCGGGGAGGGGCGATTCGAGAGTCGCTTGCGCGACTTTGACTGTTACGAGAACTGACATGGCGCAAATACTTGTCGTCGACGATGAAACGGGCATTCGCGAACTGCTCTCCGAAATTCTTGCTGATGAAGGCCACAGTGTTTGGCTGGCGGAAAATGCAGCCGCTGCACGCAAGACACGCAGTGAAAAACGTCCGGATCTCGTTCTCCTCGATATCTGGATGCCGGATACCGACGGCATCTCGCTGCTCAAGGAGTGGTCCGCAGCCGGCTTATTGACCATGCCAGTTATTATGATGTCAGGGCACGGAACGATAGACAGCGCCGTCGAGGCCACACGGATTGGCGCATTTGATTTTCTCGAAAAGCCGATTGCCATGCAGAAGCTCCTGGCAAGCGTGAAGAAGGCGCTCAAACACGCTGTCGCTCCGCAGAAGCCGCCGCTAACGCTCGATGCCTTTGCCCGCTCACCCTTGCTCAAGGATCTCAAGAAGCGGCTTGAACAGGCCGCAGCCAAGACCCCGGTGCTGCTGCTCAAGAGCGCTTCCGGAAGCATCGCCGAGATTTGCGCCCGAACCTTGCAGACACCCAAGACGCCTTGGCTCGATCTCTCCGCTTCGAGCGCGCCGCTGACTCAGGAGATGCTCGAAAGTGCCGGCGGTGGCATCCTCTTCATTGCCGACCTCATGCTGCTCGGAAAACTACAGCAGCGCAACCTTGTTTACGCCCTGGAGCGACTCGAAAAACACGGTCTTCAGCTGGTTGCCGCGTCAACGCGTCCGCTATCGGCGCTCAGCGAAATGGGTTGGGATCCAGCCTTGGTGGTGCGCCTCGGCGAAGTCTGGGTGGCCCTGCCGCAGCTCGCCGGCCATGCCGACGACATTCCGGAAATCGCAACACTCGTACTTGCACATTTAGTCGAACGCAACGAGGTGCCGGCGCGATATTTCTCCAGCGCTGCTCTGAACGCGCTGCGCCTGCATCATTGGCCGGGCGAATGGGCTGAATTGCTTGCCGCGATAAGGAATCTCGCCCTGTCGGCGCTCGAAGACGAAATTTCGGCCGACGACGTCGACAGCATCCTGCAGCGCGAAGCGGGCGACGCGCCCAAACAGCCGCCGGCTCTGCCTTTCTTCGATCAGCCATTGCGCGACGCGCGCGAAGCCTTCGAAAGACTGTACTTCGAGCACCATCTAAAAAGCGAACGCGGCAACATGACGCGCGTCGCCGAAAAGACGGGTCTTGAACGTACGCATCTGTATCGCAAATTAAAGCAGCTTGGACTGAACCTTGGACGGCGCGGTGAAGGACAATAAGCGCCGCGCGGGTTCGACGGACTCCAAGCGCCGGCATTGCGCGGATAATCGAGCATCGATAGAGCAACGGAACCTGACGTGACCCGACCCCGCAACGACAATTTCCTGCGCGCCCTGCTCAAGGAGCCGACCGACTACACGCCATTGTGGCTGATGCGTCAGGCTGGACGTTATCTCCCCGAATATTGTGAAACGCGCAAACGTGCCGGCAGCTTTTTGCAATTGTGCAAGAATCCGGCCCTCGCTTGCGAAGTGACCCTGCAACCGCTCTCGCGCTATAACCTCGATGCGGCCATCCTTTTTTCCGATATTCTGACCGTGCCGGATGCCATGGGGCTCGGACTGACATTCACTGAAGGCGAGGGCCCGAAGTTCGAGCGTCCCTTGCGCGAAGAATGGGCGATACGCGACCTTAGCGCACCGGATCCGTACGATCATTTACGTTACGTCATGGACGGTATTTGCGAAATTCGGCGTGCGCTCGGTAATTCGGTGCCGCTGATTGGTTTCGCGGGCAGCCCCTATACTCTTGCTTGCTACATGATCGAGGGCGCCGCAAGCAGCGACTACCGCCGGGTCAAGACGATGATTTACACGCGACCCGACTTGATGCATCACATTCTGTCGGTTACCGCCGACGCCGTCGTCGGCTATCTCAATGCCCAGATCGAATCGGGCGTTCAGGCCGTGATGATTTTTGATACCTGGGGCGGCGGGCTTTCGGCCGCGGCTTACCGCGAGTTCTCCTTGCACTACATGCAGCGAATCGTTGCGGGCCTGCTCCGGCAGAGAGACGGCGAACGCGTTCCCTCGATTGTCTTTACCAAGGGCGGAGGCTGTTGGCTGGAAGCCATTGCCGACATCGGCTGCGATGCTGTCGGCATCGACTGGACACTCGACATCGGTGAGGCCCGCCGGCGCGTAGGCCATAAAGTTAGCTTGCAGGGCAATCTCGACCCGGCAGTGCTTTGTGCTTCGTCCGATATCATTGCCGCTGAAACAAGAAGAATCCTCGACAGCTATGGACCGGGCAATACCGGACATGTATTCAATCTCGGTCATGGAATTGCGCAGTGGACGCCGCCCGAACATGTCACGGCACTGGTCGAAACAGTGCACGAGTACAGCCGGGCCTTGCGCCGCAAGAATTAGCGCCTTGCGAAGATTCGTGTTGACTTATGCACAGAATTGGGTTTGCTGTCACAAAAGGTTACAAGTTCTTTCATAATCAGCGACTTATTTATAAGCTATTGATTTTATGGCGTTAAGCGCGCGCCGTTTTTTGCAGCACAAGGCGTAGGTGCTTGTTCTCGGACGCCTCTGAGTGGTTCTTAGCGGATTCACCCACAGACTTATCCACAGAAATTGTGCACAACTGGAAATGCCTCAATTAGTTAATGACTTACCAGACTTTTGCAGAATTGGTGCGAGCTTTGCGTGCTAACTGATTCCCCGCCGGCTTCGCCGTTCGCCATTCTTATAACGAAAGTCATAGACAGGCCAGAATGCAGATTGTTCGTGTCGCGTTAGACCTTCCTTTGCATCGCTTTTTTGACTATCTCGTCCCCGAAAGTGAGATGGTTTCGGCGGGTGACGTCGGGCTTCGCGTTCGCGTTCCCTTTGGTCGCCAATCGAAGATTGGAATCCTGGTCGAGCTTGCGCAGGCCAGCGACATTCCTGTCGCCCAACTCAAATCGATAGAAGCCGTTCTGCGCGATCTGTCGCCTTTGCCGGCGGATTGGTTCCGTCTGAGCGAGTTTTGCGCAGCCTACTATCAGGTACCGCTCGGCGAAGTTATGTTGACCACGCTGCCCGCCGGCCTACGCCGTATCCATCCACCCAAAGCGCGTGGTAGCCGGCGCCTGACGAAAGCGCCACCGCCGCACGACGCGCCCACGCTGACCGCGGAGCAAATGTCGGCGTTGGCGACGATGGCGAATGCCGGTCCGGGTTTCCATGCCTATCTGCTGCACGGTGTAACCGGCAGCGGGAAGACCGAAGTCTATTTGCGACTCGTTGAGCGCGCGCTCGCGGCCGGCAAGCAGGCGCTGTTGCTGGTTCCTGAAATCAATTTGACGCCGCAGCTCGAAGCTCGCGTGACAGCGCGCTTTCCGACCGCCGGACTGGTCAGTCTGCACAGCGAACTCAGTGAGGCGGCGCGCACCCGCAACTGGCGCGCGGCACATGAAGGTACCGCACGAATCGTGCTGGGCACGCGGCTGGCGATCTTTACGCCAATGCCCGAGCTCGGCCTCATCATTGTCGACGAAGAGCATGACAGCTCGTTCAAGCAGCAGGACGGGATGCGTTACTCGGCGCGCGACGTTGCCGTCTTTCGCGCACTCGAGCGCGGCGTCCTCATCGTTCTCGGTTCGGCGACACCCTCTTTGGAGAGTTGGGCGAATGCCACCGACGGACGGATTCCGGCCCGTTACACCCTGCTCACGCTGCGCGAGCGGGCCGTCGCGAGCGCCCGTCTGCCGGTCGTTCAGCGCATCGATACGCGGCGCGAGAAGCTTTCGGACGGCCTGTCCGGAGCACTGCTCCTAGCGATCGAAAAGCGGTTGGCACGGGGCGAACAAAGCCTGATCTTTCTCAATCGTCGTGGCTACGCGCCGGTACTGGCCTGCACGGTCTGC
Organism: uncultured beta proteobacterium; assembly: GCA_903886975.1. Lineage (GTDB taxonomy): Bacteria > Pseudomonadota > Gammaproteobacteria > Burkholderiales > Rhodocyclaceae > Propionivibrio. The sequence continues at coordinate 34,433 of CAISOB010000064.1, read as the reverse complement.
GGCTGGATTTCGCACTGCACGCGCTGCGCTGCCAACCTTGTTCTGCATCTGGCCGACGGCCGCTTGCGCTGCCATCACTGCGGCTTTGAGGCCCACGTGCCGAAAGCCTGCCCGACCTGCGGCAATCAGGACATCCAGCCCTTTGGCCGCGGTACGCAGCGGCTCGAATCGATCCTCGCCGAGCGTTTTCCGCGGGCCCGACTGCTGCGCGTGGACCGCGATTCAGCCAAGAGTCGCAAACAATGGGAAATATTGGTCGCGAAAATCTACAGCGGCGAGGCCGATATTCTGGTCGGCACCCAGATGCTGGCCAAGGGCCACGATTTTCCCAAGTTGACCTTGGTCGGTGCTCTCGGTGCCGACGCCGCGCTGTTCGCTTCAGACTGGCGTTCCCCGGAGCGCCTGTTCGCCCAGTTGATGCAGGTTGCCGGTCGTGCCGGTCGCGCCGAACTTCCTGGTGAAATGCTGATTCAGACTCAATTCCCGGACCACCCCTTGTACGCTGCGCTCGTTCGTCACGACTATCCGGCCTTTGCCGACGAGCAACTCAAGGAACGCGAACAGGCCGGCTTTCCCCCTTATTCTTCGCAAGCCATGTTGCGCGCCGAGGCGCCGCAGATCGCCGATGCCCTGGCCTTTCTGACTACGGCGCGCGCTTGGCCGGAGGCAGTCGCGCATCCAGCGGTAACACTCTACGATCCGGTACCGATGCGCCTCGCGCGGCGCGCCAATCTGGAGCGCGCGCAGTTGCTGATCGAATCGCCATCGCGCCGCGCCCTGCAGGCTTTTCTCAGCGCGTGGTGTCATTTGATCAACAGCATCAAAGCATCGTCGCGACTGCGCTGGCATCTCGAGGTGGACCCGCTCGAGTTCTGAGCGGTGGCACGCGCCCGCTCGTTTGGAGAATTGGTCTCGAAGAGGGCTGTCGCGCGAGCACGATCATCGCCAATATCGCGGCAGCGGGTGCGGTGTCTGTCTTCCGGTAAAATCGAGCATCTCTTCGTCGATGTAGCACCAGCCCCATGACTCAGGCGGAGAATACGATTCCATTATGGGATGGCCGGTGGCCAGAAAGTGCTTGCTCGCGTGTCGGTTTTTCGAGCTGTCGCAGCAACCGACGTGCCCGCAGGTGCGGCAAATCCGCAAATGCACCCAGGTATCGCCGGTGTTCAGACATTCTTCGCACCCATCGGCCGATGGTCGAACTTCGCGAATAGCGGCTCCGTGCTTGCAGGGCATAGGGCCTCCAGAAAACGATAGGTACTTTCTTGCGGCGCAAATTTCGTACGCCGTCGGGATGCCGACCGTAGCAGCACAGTGATTGTGAAGCCCTTGCTGCTGGAAAGTTCCGCTCGGCGCCTTGCTCTCGGCATGAAACGATCCGGCCGTTCGCACTGAGCAGATGTTCAAGCGCTGATTGCGCGGGGCTTTCGGCTCGCAAGACATAGCCAGAGCAAAGCGGCCGCTTGCGCGATGAACAGAACCGCGAATGCGTTGCGATGCGCAATTTGCGTGCTATAGCCGGTAGCTTCAAGCACGTCAATTAGAACGCCCAAGCCCCACTGAAAACCGAACGCGCTGAGAAAAACCATCAAGTTTAGCGTTGCGTTGGCGCGCCCGGAAAGTGCCACCGGAAATCCGCTGGACATTTGCGAATAGGCGAGCGTCCCGAAGCTTGAAAACGCGCCGTAGGCAATCCACAGCAAGTAAGTTTGTCCTACCGCCTGAGTGACCAGCAGCAGCAGCGTCAGCTGGGCCACCGCCAGGCCACCGACTAACAGGATGATGGTGGGGATTCCCCGGCGCGCAAGGCCAGTCGCCAACAGCCCGATCAGCGCGTAGGCGACAACCATCGCCATGCTCATGGCCGCCAGATGGTCGGCCGCAACCGTCCGCGAGTAGCCATTGACATGCATCAGCCAGGCGCTCGACCACAGGCTTTGCACGGCCATGAAGCCGCCGACTTGGGCGCAACCGACCGGCACGAAGCGCCAGAACTGGCGGTGGCGCAAGACCTGCTTGACGCCGGCCCAAAGCACGGTGAGTGATTCGGGGCGCTGACCGTCGGGTTGGTCAGGGACGCTGAAAAACAGCCAGGCGGCGACGATCGCAGTTGCGCCTGCAAGGGTGAAGAATATGATTCGCCAAGTCGTCAGATGCAGTGCCGCGTCGAGGGGCACCGACGCAGCCAGGGCTCCAAGCGTTCCTGCGGTCATCATCCAGCCGGTCAGCGACGCTTGTCTTTCAAGGGGGAACCATTGGGAAAACGCCTTGAACGAAGCCATCAGGCACGCCGAAACGCCGAGACCGATCATCCCCCGGCCAATGGCCAGCGTCCCGATGGCATGGCCACAGGCAAAAAGCGCCGCCCCCGCGGCAGCAATCAAGAGCAACGCCGACTCGACGCGGCGCGCGCCGAAGCGGTCGAGCAGCATGCCCAGCGGCAGTTGCGCCGCTCCGAAGCCGAGGAAATAGGCGCTGGTCAGCAGGCCGAGATCGGCGGCGCCCAGCGACAGCTCGGCGCTCAATACCGGACCAACCACCGCGTTGGCCGTACGAAAGTGATAGGAAAGAAAGTAGGCGCCTGCGAACGGCAGGAAAAGTCTGATCCAGCGCAAATGGCCCATTAGAAAGTTTGCCTTACGAATTTCACGAGGAACAAGCCTGTGTAGTCGGACGCCTGCCCGCGATCTTCTGTCTCCCGCCCTGGGTGCCTCGCCCTCCCGAAACAACCGCGCTGCCGTAACACTCCGCGACCCGGAACGTCAAGCGTGATGTCCTCGATTTAGGTGCCGAGGGGGCTAAGATAAAGTGCGACATCTGATTTATATGCGTGTTCTTGTTCTTCAATACAGCTTGCTTGACAAGTGGAACGGCCTATCAAGTTGGCGACCGACGTGACGGTGCAAGATTTCCGTGCGTTGATATTATCCTAAACGGCAGTGCTTCCGTGAAATTGGGGTCGCGCCGGAATACGGAGCGACAAGATATGCGCGCACACCGCACACCCTTGTTAGCGTCGTAGCTGTTGCGGCAATGCCGAAAGCGAAACCTTGCTTCCCGTAAGCATTACCGCATTGACAATCTTCTGGATATCCGATATTTTCTGCCTCCTTAGATATCGGATATCCAATAGCAGAACGAGCGCGGTCTCAGGCCAATGGAAAGACTTACTCGAGAACCCGTACTCAAGCGGGTCATTCAGGATGAAGTAAAGAAGTTCATCACGGACAGGAATCTTCGCCCGGGAGACCTTTTGCCGCCCGAAGGACAACTCGCGCTGGATCTTGGCGTCAGCCGTGGCTCAGTGCGGGAGGCCGTCAAATCGCTCGAGTCGCTCGGTATTGTCGAATCGAAGCACGGAGAAGGTGTTCGCGTGCGCGAGTTCAACTTCGATTCCATCCTGGATTTCCTTTCCTATGGACTTGTGTTTCAGCCATCTAGGGCCTCCGAGATTCTCCAGATTCGCGAATGGTTGGAAGAATCCGCTGTGGCCCTGGCCACGCAGGTCATCAGCGACGAAGAATTGGGCCAGATTGACGCGCTACTATCGGTGTGGGGGGCGAAAGCAGCGGCGGGCGAGCCAACTTCCGAAGAGGATCGCCGCTTTCACCGCTTGTTGTATGCCCCACTGGGCAATTCATCGCTGCTGAGCCTGATCGATATATTTTGGGTCGTCTATAACGCGCTGGCGGTCAAAACGGTGCCCCAGGACGGGGATCCTTTGCTAACGGTTCAAGCACATCGGGATCTCTTCGATGCGGTGCGCCGTCGCGATGCCGTTCTCGCCCAGCAGCGGCTGAGTCAGCATTTTCGGAATATCGAACTGCGCTTTCAGCGCGCGATGGACCCGCGTCAAGATGGCTAGGGGTCAAATCGGGCAACCTCTGCTCGAGGTTCGAAACCTGGTCACACGTTTCTACACCGAGGGTGTAACCATTCACGCCGTGAATGGAATTTCCTTCACGCTGAACGCCGGAGAGTCAATGGCGATTGTCGGCGAGAGCGGCAGCGGAAAGTCGGTGTCGGTCATGTCGCTGATGCGCCTAATTCGTTTTCCTCCCGGGCGTATTGAAGCGGGACAAGTCTTGTTTGAGGGTAAGGATTTGCTCCAGCTCTCCGAAGAAGCGATGCGCAGGATTCGCGGAAATCGGATTGCGATGATCTTTCAGGATCCGATGACTTCTCTCAATCCCGTCCTGCCCATTGGTCTGCAAATGACCGAAACGATACGGCCGCATCTAGGGCTTAACCGGCAAGCGGCACGCGAGCATGCGATCGAGATGCTGGCTTTGGTTGGCCTTGCGAAGCCGCAGGAGCGCTTGGACGATTACCCCCACCAATTCTCCGGGGGCCAACGCCAAAGAGTCATGATTGCCATGGCATTGTCATGCAACCCGAGTCTGCTGATCGCCGACGAGCCGACCACGGCGCTTGATGTAACCGTTCAGGCGCAGATCGTCGAACTGGTGCAGGGCTTGCAGCAGAAGCTTGGCATGGCGGCGATCTGGATCAGCCATAACCTTGGACTTGTGGCCGGCGTGGTCGATAAAGTCGCGGTAATGTACGGTGGTCACATCGTCGAACAGTCTCCCGTCGATGAGTTGTACGAGCGGCCGCGCCACCCCTACACGCGGGGACTTCTCCGAGCGATTCCCAAGATGGACGGCCGTGATCAGGGTCGCCTGATTGCCATCGACGGAATGCCCCCCGACCTCAGGTACGAACCGCTGAGCTGCCCTTTTGCCCCGCGCTGCGCCTACGTCGTGGCCAAATGCCACGCAGAACTTCCCACGCTGGATGAATTCGCGCCGGGGCAGACGACGCGTTGTTGGCGTACCGGTGAAATTGCGGCGATGCAGTTTCACGAAAGCCTACAATGATAATCGGGACCGCCGCAGAAGCCTTGGTGCAGGTGCAGGACCTGAAAGTACATTTCCCGATCCGACGCGGATTGCTCAAGCGCCAGGTCGGCGCTGTGCAAGCGGTGGACGGCGTCTCTTTCAATGTGTATCGCGGCGAAACACTCGGCCTGGTAGGCGAGAGCGGCTGCGGCAAGTCGACCACGGGCCTAGCCATGCTGCGGCTCCTGGACATCAGTTCCGGGCATATCCTGTTCAACGACCGGGACCTGTCCACGCTCAGTCGGAATGATCTCCGAATGTCGCGCAAGCACATGCAAATGGTGTTCCAGGATCCCTATTCCTCGCTCAACCCGCGCATGACCGTCGGCAGCATCATCATTGAGCCGCTCAATGTGCATCAGGTCGGACTCCGTGGAGAACGCCGCCAACGCGTTCAGGAACTGATGCAACTGGTTGGACTGAATCCGTCCTTCATCAACCGCTACCCGCACGAATTCTCGGGCGGACAGCGCCAACGAATCGGCCTGGCACGAGCCTTGGCGACGAGCCCTTCGTTTATCGTCGCCGATGAACCGATTTCGGCGCTCGACGTGTCGATTCAAGCCCAAGTGGTGAACCTGATGGCCGATCTGCGCAGCCGGCTCGGCCTAACCTATCTGATGGTTTCACACGATCTCTCGATGGTTCGCTATATCAGCGACCGCGTCGCGGTCATGTATTTGGGCCGGATCGTCGAGATCGGTGACCGCGATCCGGTATTCGACGCGCCGCGGCATCCTTACACGCGTGCACTTCTGTCAGCCATTCCAACGCCCGACCCGAAACGGGAACGTGCGCGCCAACGCATCGTTCTGCACGGCGACGTTCCCAATCCCGCAGATCCGCCGTCGGGTTGCCGTTTTCACCCGCGGTGCCCGCTGGCCACAAGCATCTGTCGCGAGGCTGACCCGCAATTGCGCGATCCTGATTCAGCTAGCCCACTTACCCGCGCGTCCCATTTCACCGCGTGCCATCATGCTTGAGCCAGCGCGGCTCAATGCCGATGTCGTGTCCATTCACTAAATCAACCCAAAGGAGACCATGCTATGAATATTCGTAAATCGCTCATCGTCGCAACGGGTGTGCTGTCGATACTGACCCTGTTATGTGCGCCGGTCACGGCATCGGCCCAGGCTTCGCCGGGCAGCGAGAAGACCATACGCCAAGCGTTTCGCACGGGCTGCATGGCGGGTCCCTTGTATACGACTTGCGGCAACCGACTCGATGAAACGGTCTTGCAAGGACTCGCCCACGTCAATTGGAAAGGCGACGGCGTCAAAGCGCTGCTTGCCGAATCGTGGAGCAGCCCCGATAAAGGAAGAACATGGATATTCAAGTTGCGCAAGGGGGTAAAGTGGCATGATGGGAAGCCCTTCACGGCAGATGACGTGGTGTTTAGCTACAACACCTACGCCGATCCGGCGGTCGCCTCGATCATCGCCAACAACCTTTCGGACGTTAAGGGCTATAACGATTTTCGCAGTGGCAAAGCGACCAGTCTGAGCGGCGTCTCCAAAGTCGATGACGCAACCGTCAAATTCGAATTGAACGGACCGCGGCCGCTCTGGGTGGAACTGAAACAGATCTATTTCTCGATTCTGCCCAAGCACCTGCTAAGCGAAGTGAAGCCCTCCGAATTGTCGCGTTCAAGTTACTGGGCGCAGAATCGTATCGGTACCGGGCCTTACAAATGGGCGAAATATGTTCCCGATCAATATATCGAGGTGGTCCGAAACGACGACTATTTCCTAGGCAAACCCAAGGCCGATCGAATCATCTATCGCATCTTCGCCGACATCCCCAGCATCCTAAATGCGCTTGCGGCAAACGAAATCGATGTCATGTCTTACGAGGGCGGGGGTATTCCCGTCAGCGACATCGAGCGCATGCAGAAAGTCCCGACGCTCAATGTTCTGCCGAACGTTGATGCCGGTCTTCCGAGCTATTTGCAATTCAACTTTGCGCAGCCCTTCCTGAAGGACGTCAGGGTGCGTCAGGCGATGATCTACGCCATTGATCGCGAGAAGATTATCGCCACCATCAGAAAGGGCACCGGCAAGATCTCGAACACGATGTTCCCAGCAGCATGGGCGCAATCACCGACGCTTGATCCCTACAAATATGATCCGGTCAAGGCCAAGCAGCTGCTGCAAGATGCGGGTTGGGATTCGAGCCGAAAAGTAGACTTCATCTATTACTACGCGGATCAGGTCAACAAAGATACCGTGACGGCAATCCAGTCTTATCTTGCCGCCGTCGGCGTGAACATCGTTCCCCGCCTGCTCAACCCGGCCGAAATCCAGACGGTATATAACGACGGTAAGTTCGAAATGGGCTATTTTGCCAACGGACAGGGACTCGATCCGTCGCTCGGCGCGTTGACCAGCACCTGTGGCGCCCAGCTCGCATTTACCTATTGCAACAAGCGGGTCGACGAGCTCTATGACCTGGCGCTTAGCGAATCGGCTCGCGAGAAGCGCGCACCCTACTACCAGGAAATCTCCAAGATTCTGAATGAAGAGATGTTCCGCGGCTGGCTATGGTACGAAGTGCGCCCGATGGCATTTAACAAGCGGGTCGTCGGTGCAACCGAACATTACGCCGAGATGCCGACGCTCATCTTCAACCTGCCGGTCTACAACGAAGTCGAAAAGTGGGACGTCAAGTAAGGATTTAGGCTCCTGACTGAACAGGTCGCGACATTAGCTGCCGCCTGTTCAGTCTTTCCCTAATCGCGGAGACGCGTCAATGATCAGTCTGCAATGATTACTTATATCCTGCGCCGGCTTCTGGTCAGCATCCCCATCCTGCTGGGCATCACCGTCATCGTTTTCTTTGTCGCCTCCAAGATGCCCGGCGACGCGGTGCTGGCGATGATTTCGACCGAGACGCCGCAAGCGGAAGATCTGATCAAGTTGCGCCGCGGGCAACTGGGCCTCGACCTGCCCATCTATGTTCAATATTTTCGCTGGCTTGGGCAATTGCTGCAGGGCAATCTCGGCTTCTCGTTTCAGACCGGCGAGTCGGTCATCGACATGCTGGCGGCGCGTATTCCGGCAACGATTGAACTGATGGGGACGGCGCTGCTCATCGCCATCGTGATTGGGGTGGCCATGGGCGTCGTCTCGGCACTCAAACAATACTCGCGAATCGATTACACCTTCACCTTCCTGGGCTTTGCCGGCATCTCCATCCCGGATTTCTTCCTCGGCATGATCCTCGTCTATCTGTTCGCCATCGAGTGGCATTTCTTTCCCACTTCGGGTATCTCCACCGCCGGCGATGCGTATTCACTGAGCGACAATCTGCGCCATCTCGTCCTGCCGGCATTCGCACTCGGGCTGGTGCGAACCGCGACTTTCATGCGCTATACGCGCAACAGCGTGCTCGAGGTCATGAACAACGACTATGTCCGAACGGCGCGTGCAAAGGGGCTCAACGAATGGCTCGTGATCACGCGACATATTCTGCGTAATGCCCTGATTCCGGTGGTCACGGTCATCGGCCTGATGCTACCGGTGCTCTTTGGCGGTTCCGTGATCATTGAAATGATCTTTCAATGGCCGGGAATCGGCTTGATGTTCATCGGTGCCGTCACCGCGCGCGACTCGCCGGTGATCATGGGCTATGTGCTTTTCTCGGCGGTCATCGTGCAGATGAGCAATCTGCTAACGGACATCGCCTACAGCTTTCTGGATCCGCGAATCCGCTATGACTGAGGACGAACGATGAGCGCTGTCACTCCCAGCCAACACCAGGAAACGGAAGCGATGGTTGCCGGCGAAGGCCTGTGGGTCAAGGCGCGCAAACGGTTTCTGCGGCACAAGCTGGCGCTGCTCGGTCTGGTAATACTTAGCGCCATGGTTCTGCTGGCCGTACTCGCGCCGGTGATTGAACGCTATTCGCCGATCGCCCTGGACCTCGGTTCCATGGGCCAGGCGCCGAGCGGCGCGCATTGGCTGGGGACCGACACGACTGGCCGCGACGTGTGGTCGCGAATCGTCCACGCGGGGCAGGTGTCGCTGTCAGTCGGCCTGGTCGCCGTTTCGATCTCGACGCTGATCGGAATCGTCATCGGCAGTATCGCCGGCTATGCAGCTGGCAAGGTCGATATGGTGCTGATGCGTTTTACCGATATGGTCATGGCCTTTCCCTCGCTGGTGATGATCATCACCATCGCGTCGGTACTTGGGCCGAGCATCTACAACACGATGCTGGTCATTGGCATCCTGACCTGGCCGGGCATTGCCCGCCTGGTCCGCGGGCAGTTCCTGTCCTTCCGCGAGCAGCAATTTGTTCTCGCCGCGCGCTCGATTGGCGTGAGTCCGTTCCAGATTATGTTCCGCCATCTCTTTCCCAACGTCGTCGGCACGGTGACGGTGGCCGCGACTTTCGGCATGGCCAACGCCATCCTCCAGGAGGCTTCGCTCTCTTTCCTGGGCCTCGGCGTCCAGGCCCCGACACCGAGCTGGGGCAATATGCTGCAGGATGCGCAGTCGCAAACGATTCTGGAAGGAATGCCCTGGCTGTGGTTGGCGCCCGGACTGATGATCGCGTTAGCTGTACTCAGTATCAATTTTATCGGGGACGGACTGCGCGATGCGCTTGATCCGCGCTCATCGCTCTAAACAAGGGAGAATGGAATGTCGAAAAAAGTCGGGTCGAATAAATTCTGGATGACCGGTCTGGTGCCTGCCACCTTCACGCCGATGCACGAAGACGGGAGCCTCAACCTCGATCAGGTACTGCCGGTCGTCGAGCGCCTGCTGGCCTTCAAGGCCATGGCACTCTTCGTCTGCGGCACGACCGGCGAGAGCGCATCGCTTTCCACCCCGGAGCGCAAGGCGACGCTGGAGGCCTTCATAGGCGCCGCCGCTGGCCGGATTCCGGTGGTTGCGCACGTCGGGCATAGCGCCATTATCGAATCGCGCGACCTGGCCGAGCATGCCCAGCGTAGCGGCGCCGCCGCGATCGCGGCAACGCCACCGACCTTTTTCAAGCCGGCGTCGGTGGAAGCGCTCGTCGATTGCATGGCCGCGATCGCATTGGCGGCTCCGCAACTGCCGTTTTACTACTACCACATTCCCCACATGACAGGCGTCAGCCTCGATATGGTCGAGTTTCTACGGCGGGCGGCGGATCGTATTCCGACGCTGAGCGGCATCAAATACACCGCGCCGACACTGTACGAGTTTCAGGCCTGTGCGGCCCTCGATGGCGGGCGCTTCAACATGGTCTTCGGCTCGGATGAAATGCTCCTGAGCGGCTTGGCCGCGGGCGCGCAAGGCGCGGTAGGCAGCACCTACAATCTTTGTGCCCCGCTCTATCACGAAATCATGTCGCTGTTTGCCAAAGGCAAACACGCCGAGGCGCAGTGCCTGCAACTGCTTTCGGTCAACATGGTGGAAGCGGTGAAGCGATACCGCCCGCTGCCGGCCTTGAAATCGATGATGAAGCTGGCCGGGGTCGATTGCGGACCCACGCGCTTGCCGCTCATTCCGATGGCGTCCGCAGAAATCGAAGGACTCAGACAGGCACTCGCCGCCATGGGATTCCTCGAATGGATGTGATCGACCGCCGACATCCTGGAATTCCGGTCGCGCCGAATTTCCACCGGCGTCAGTCGATTCTGGACCACGTTCGCCATACCCTGGCCTTTTACCATCCGCGGGCCATCGATCCGCGCGGCGGTTTCTATCACTTCCTCAAGGACGACGGAACGGTCTTCGACGCCCACACGCGTCATCTGGTCAGCAGTACGCGCTACGTCGTCGTTTGGGCGATGGCCGCACGCCATTTCCCCGACACGCCAGCGTACTTGGACAACGCGCGGCGCGGCCTCAAGTTTCTGCGCGAGGCGCATCGTAACCCGGCGAGTGGCGGCTATGCCTGGCAGCTCAGGTGGGAGAATGGCCACGCCGCGGTGCTTGACGCGACCAACCATTGCTATGGCCTGGCGTTCGTGCTGCTCGCCTATGCCCATGCATTACGGGCGGGAATTACTGAAGCGGGAGCCTGGCTGGATGAAATCTTCGAGTTGATGGAGCAACATTTCTGGTCGTCTGAGTTCGGCTTGTACGCCGACGAAGCCACCGCGGAATGGCAGCTGCTGCCCTATCGCGGACAGAATGCCAACATGCATGCCACCGAGGCCTGCCTCGCGGCCTACGAGGCTACCTCCCGGCCGCGCTTTCTTGACCGCGCGCAACGCGTTGCGACAAACATCGCGCAACGCCAGGCGATGCTCACCGACGGGTTGATGATTTGGGAACACTACAAAAGCGACTGGTCAGTCGATTGGGATTACAACCGCAACGACATGAGCAATATCTTTCGTCCTTGGGGATATCAACCGGGTCACTTCACCGAGTGGGCCAAGCTGCTCATTCGCCTCGAAAAACATCGCCCGCTGCCCTGGCTGCTGCCCAAGGCCGAGGCGCTTTTCGATGTCGCCTTTAGACATGCCTGGGACGACGCGTTTGGCGGACTCTACTACGGCTTTGCCCCCGACCTTACCATTTGCGACGATCGCAAATATCACTGGGTGCAATGCGAAAGCATGGCCAGCGCCGCGGTACTTGGCCAGCGGACAGGAAAGGCCGACTATTGGGACTGGTACGACAAGCTATGGGCCTATTGCTGGCAAAACTGGATCGATCATGAACACGGCGCCTGGTTCCGGCTACTGACGCGCGAAAACGTCAGCACCACCGACGAGAAGAGTCCGGCCGGCAAAGTCGATTACCACACCACCGGCGCGTGCTACGAAATCATCGCGACGCTGAAGGAATAATCGATGGTCGCCGGCTCTTCAACCGGTTTCCCACAATTCGTCGCCGTAGGCGAGGCATTGACCGACATGATTCGTGTCGGAGCCGAGCACTGGATCAGCAAATCCGGCGGTTCTACCTGGAATGTCGCGCGGGCCGTCGCCGCGTTCGGCGTAAGCAGTGCGTTTGCCGGTGCGATCAGTCGCTGCTGCTTTGGCGATGCCCTATGGCAGGCCAGCGAGGAGAACGGGCTGGATCTGCGTTATCTGCAGCGCGTCGAACGATCGCCGCTCCTGGCCATCGTTCCGCAAAGCGAGCCGCCGCATTATTTCTTCGTCGGTGACGACAGCGCCGACTTGTATTTCGATCCGCGGGCACTCCCTTCAGGATGGCAAGGCCAAGCCGAGTGGGTTCACTTCGGCGGCATCAGTCTCGCTCGTGCCCCTCTCGCCGAGCGGCTGGTGGCGCTGGCTTCCGAGCTGCACGCCGCCGGGGTTAGCATCAGCTACGACGCGAATTTCCGCAATTTGATGGACGCGCGCTATGCTCCCACTTTTGAGCACCTGTGCCGCATTGCAAGTATCATCAAACTGTCCGACGAGGATTTGGCCGGCTTGATGCCGAACTGCGACCCGACAGACGCATTGCAGCGCGTGCGCGCATGGAATCCGAAGGCCTGCTGGCTGTACACCGAGGGCGCAAGGGGGGCAACTCTGCTCACGCCCACAGGCCAGTGGCACGCGAAGCCCCCGTCGATTGCGGTAGTCGATGCCGTGGGCGCCGGCGACGCCAGCATTGCCGGTTTGATCGCTAGCCGGATGCGCTCACCAGCCCAGACCCACGCTTTTCACCTTGGCTTCGCCGTTGCGGCGGGGAGCGCCGCTTGCCAGCATGCCGGCGCCGCACCGCCGACTTTGAGCGCCGTATTGGCACTGTGCGCAGAAGTTGACATTCAGTAGATGGAATCGGGAGAACTTGAGTACCATACCTATGCACGCACGGGATGCCATTCCGTCCTGTGTCGACTACCGTCGTAAAGCGTGTTTGCGGCAGTTTGCATGGCCTATTGGAGAAAACGACGATGCTGGTCAAACTGACTTCAAGTACCTCGGGGGAAGTGATCCTGTTCGCCGAACACGCGCATCGCCTCTTCGAAATCATCGGCAAGGAGTGCACGGCACGCGGCGTGTTTGCTCTGGAACAGTTGCCTGACGCGATGGCCCGCCTGCGGCAGGCGGTCGAGGGTGAAAAGGCGGCGACGCCGCGGGTCGCGCAGGCGCAGCCTGTCCGCGCAGGTCACGACAAGGCCGAAGATACCGACGCCGACAAGCCCGATGCCGTCGGCCTGGCGCAGCGTGCGTACCCTCTGATCCGCTTGATGGAACGGACGCAGAACGAAGGCGGCTTCATTCTGTGGGAAGCCGCCAGCGACTTTTGATCCGATAGCCCGGTGCTCTGCTTACTGATCTCCGCTGCCCTCGGCTGGCTGGTCTGTGCAAACGCGCAAGCCAGCGAAGTGGCCGTCGATGTCGGCCATACCCTCGCGGCCTCCGGCGCCGTCAGCGCGCGCGGCGGCAGAGAGTTCGATTTCAACCGCGTGCTTGCCACACGCGTCGCCGCTGCACTCGGCGAACGGACGCTGAGCGTGCGCCCGATTAATTTCGACGGTCGCATCGCCAGCCTTGAGGCGCGGCCGGAACAGGCCGCCGGTGCGGATTTCTTCATCTCCATTCATCACGATTCGGTGCGCCCGGAGTTTCTTGAGGAATGGCGGTGGCAGGGCGCGCTTCAGACCTACAGCGATCGGCACCGCGGTTTCTCGCTCTTTGTGTCGCGCGACAATCCTGATCTTGCGACCAGCTTGCGTTGCGCTTCAGCCATCGGTGCGCGGCTGCGCCGCCTGGGGTTCGTCGGTGCCACGCACCATGCCGATTCACTGACCGGCCAGGCGCGCCCCTACGCCGATGCCGACAATGCCGTGCACTACTACGACAATCTGATCGTGCTGTACCGGACCACCCTGCCAACCGTTCTATTCGAGGCCGGCGTAATCAAGCATCGCGAAGAGGAGCTGGCTCTGCTCGATTCCGATCGGCAGGCGCGCATGGCCGATGGCATCGCCACCGGCATTGCGGCCTGTCTATTCGTCTCTTCCGCACCTGCCGCGCCATGACGAAAGGATCGGTATCAGGCGGAGGTCGAAATCAGCGAACTCAAGGTACTTTGGCTGGATTGGCCGTCGTGTCCGTAAGAACGCATCAGGTCCATGATCTGCCGGAATATCTGCGCTTCTGTCTTTTCGCTGGCGGTTGAGGTCGCTGAAGTCGTATTCGCTGCGGCGCTTGCCGCGCCACTTGCCGTGCTCGAGCTTGCGGAAGTACTGCTCGATTGATCGTAAGCCATCGCTTCCTGGAAACTGACCTTGCCGTCCTGGTTCGTGTCGGCCTTGTCGAAGTTGGCGACGATCTTGCTGATCAAGCTCGATCGGGTCGGGTCGCTGCTGCCGATTGCCGACAACTGGCTGCTCAACTCGTCCTTGGTGAAACCCGTATCGTCGCTTGGTGGTGGCGGTGGCATCCCTCCTTGCACCCGTGATTGGTCGTACTGGCTGTCGAGCGATTCGGCCAGCTTGGCGATGCCGGTCGATAACTCGTCCTTGGTGATCTTTCCGTCGCCGTTGCTATCGAGCTGGTTGAAGATATCGCTCGCACTTGCGCTGTTGCCGGCGGTTTGCGCCGAACTCGTCGATGTGACGCCGGAAAGCGCCGACGCGAGGTCGCTTTCGTCGATATACCCCTTGCCGGACGTGTCGAGTTGCGAAAACAGATCTTCTGCCATCTTCGCGGGATCGGGACGATGACGTCGCTGGGCCCCGGAGGTTGCCGTATAGTTGGTTGCAGCACTGGTGCTGATGCTACTCACTGAACTCATGTTCGACTCCTTGAAAATTGATATGACCGGAGGAATATTTCCGGCTGGCCGGCACGCGCCGAACCACTGGCTTACTTGCAAGATATCGGCCACAAACCAGGTTCCAAGACGTTTCTTCGTGTTAAAGCAGGTAAAACTGGGTGAAGAAAAGTGCCTCCGTCGTCGCTCTACCCCCTGTCGTGATCGCCGATATGCAAAAAGAAGTGGCCGCAGAAATGCGACCGGCAAGAATGTCCATCAAGATTTTGTCCTTGGGATCAGTGCGATAGCCCATTCGCGCCGCGCGACCGGCAATTTCTCCCCCTTGCCCTGTAAATCCCGGTAAAGCCACCACGCCAAGAAAGCTCGCAGCCATTATCATCTCGCCATGAGCGACGCGAATCCGATGCACATGCCGCATGTATTGCTCGTCGATGACGATGTCGAACTGGTGATTCTTTTGAGCGCCTTCCTGACTACCGATGGCTTTCGGGTATCGCTGGCCCATGAGGGCGAAAGCGCGATGCTTCTGCTGCTTACCGATCCGCCCGATATCGCCGTGATCGACGTAATGATGCCGGGTGCGAGCGGTATCGACGTGCTCAGGCGCATTCGCGCCCGCAGCAGCCTGCCGGTGCTGATGCTGACGGCCCGAGGCGATGCCGAAAGCCGGATCCTGGGCCTGGAACTGGGCGCCGATGATTACGTCGGCAAGCCGTGTACGCCGCGGGAACTGAGCGCCCGCTTGCGGGCAATTCTGCGCCGGACGTTGCAAAATCCACTCTCCGAGAGAACGCCAGGACCGGACTGCGTACGCCTGGGCGAACTCGTCCTGCTTTCCGCGCAGCGGCGGATTACCTGGGCGGGAAAGGATCTGGCGTTGACCAACGCCGAGTTCAACCTGCTCGAAGTGCTGATTCAGAAAGCCGGACAAGTCGTCACCAAGAACCTCCTTTCGGAACAGGGACTGGGACGCAATTTTCAGCGTTACGACCGCAGTATCGACGTTCACGTAAGCAGCATTCGCCGCAAACTGCCGCTCCTGCCCGACGGCCGCCCGCGTATCCAGGCGGTGCTGCGTAAGGGCTATCAACTGCTGACCGAATAAAGAACGAAGGTCGCCCATGCCCTATCTTCCGCTAGGCCGCCTGTTCTGGAAGTTTCTGATCTTCTTCTTTCTTGCGCAAATGACCGCCGTACTTGGCATCGGGCTGGCGATCTGGGCGATTCGGGCAGAACAGGGGGCCGAGCCGCCGCCACCGCGCTTTGCCGCAGAACCGGCAGAAAGTGCCCATCATTTTGACCCGCCTCCGTTTCCACTACCGCTAGCCGGTCCGAATGGCCGGAAGCCGCCGCCACCGCCGATACACGGCCCCAAACTACCGATCCTCCATTTGTTGGCCGGTGCGATCGTCAGCCTGATCTTTGCCGCCTTGTTGGCGGCCTATGTGTCGCGTCCGATACGCCGTCTGCGCATGGCACTGCAGGCCGGGGCGAGCGGCCGGCTCGTGCCGGAGCTTGCCGCAGCCATGGGCGCGCGTCGCGACGAACTCGCCGATCTTGGCCGCGATTTCGACCGCATGGCCAGGCATCTTGCTCAGTTGATGGAGGGGCAGCGTCGCTTGCTTTACGATGTTTCGCATGAGCTGAGATCACCGCTCGCCCGTTTGAATGCCATCATCGGGCTGGCACGACAACAGCCGGAAAACCTCGACGTCTGCCTCTCCCGGCTGGAGCATGAATCAATGCGGATGGACGGACTGCTTAGCGAGCTGCTGACCCTGTCGCGACTGGAGTCCGGGATGGACGAGCGCGCGCATGAGATCGTCGATATTTCCGAACTGCTCGGCGACGTCGTAGCGGATGCGGCGCCGGAAGCGGAGCAGGCGGCGTGCTGCATCGAACTGTCGGCTCCGGACAGCGTACTGGTGCAAGGCGATCCGGAAATGTTGCATCGCGCGTTTGACAATTTATTGCGCAACGCGCTGACGCATGCGCGCTCCGGGGGGTGGGTGGGGGTCGAGTTATCGTCTACGGCGGAAGAAGTCAGGGTCAGCGTCGATGATCGTGGCCCCGGCGTTCTCAGCGCCGATATCGATCGACTATTTCTTCCCTTCCATCGCGGCACGACGAGCGCGGACAGAAGTGGCCACGGCTTGGGTCTGGCCATCGCCAAGCAGATCGTCGACCGGCATCACGGCCGCATCGCGGTCGTCAATCGGCCCGAGGGCGGGCTGCGTCTGTGTATCGTCCTGGCGCGCGTCCTGGCGTAGTCAATGCCGGCCGACGCAGCCCAATGAGTCCGGGCTCTAAAGCACCTGATTGACCAGACGGTCTGCGCGCACGCGGGCCAGGCGCTTCATCAAGCGTTGTACGGGCAGCGGGTAACTCGCGACCGGGTCGAGCGCGCTGTGGTGCTCGAGCCGTCGCGTGTGCGCCATGATTCTGTCCAGTTCGACCTGGTGCTGGGCGAGCAGCAGCTTCTGTGGATCGTGCAGCAGCAGGCCGTTCTCCAGATCGAGACGCCAGGCACGCGGGTTAAGATTGTTGCCGGTCAGCAAGGCGTAATCGTCATCGACCAGCAGACCCTTGAGATGAAACGTATTGTCTTCGTCGCGCCAAAGTTGCACGTTGAGCAGGCCGGCGGCGATGGCCCGCTGGTGCGTCTTGCAAAAACGGCGCAGGTTGGCTTCGTAGAGGTAAGGCAGCGCGCCGATCGTCTTGAAGGGCTCTTCGGGCGGGATATAGAAGTCATTCGCCGCCTTGTCACCAAGAACGATGGTGACCTGGCAGCCGGCCTTGATGCGGTTATCGACGGCCTTGCGGATCGGCCCCGGCAGATTGAAATAGGGCGTGAATACGACCAGCTGCCGCTGGGTGCGCAGGATCATCTGCACGATCGTCGCATTGAGCTCATTACCGCGCGTGCCAATGCCGAGCAGTGGCGTGATGCCGACTTCTCCGGCAGCGATCGTCGCGTGGATGAACGAATAACGAGCCTTGGCGAGTGCTCGGCGAAACCGGACGATAGCGTTGCGCAGACTAACTGTCGTGGGGGTCTTGCCGATGCTCAACGAGTGCACGGCCGGGTCGTCGCGTACGGCCTCGGTCAGCAGGCCGGCCAGGCAATCGGCCAGCGGCCGGTTGGCGATCAGATGGTAGCGGTCAAGACGATAGCGTCCGTGCCGTTGCAGGTAGACATCGTTGAGGCTGGCGCCGCTGTAAAGGACTTTGTCGTCGACGATGAAGCCTTTGAGGTGCATTACCCCCATGAACTCTCGACGCTGTATCGGCACCCCATAGATTTCAACGCCCGGGCCGAGGCGACGCGCCATCTCCTTGTACATTCCGGCGTTGCCGGCCGAGCGGGTCTTGCCGATCAGCCCGCGCTGGGCGCGATGCCAGTCGACGAAGACCGCGATTTCGAGTTGCGGCTGCGCTTTCTTTGCGGCGTAGAGCGCGGCCAGAACCTCACGGCCGCCGTCGTCATCCTGCAGGTAGAGGGTGGCCAGCATGATTCGCCGCTTCGCGCCAGCAATCAGCGCCAGCAATGTTTCACGATAGGCGACCGGGCTCTCGAGCGTGGCGATGGCTTCAGCCTTTACCGCAATGTACGGCAAGCTGCCCAGCACGGGCATGCCGTTGACGCGGCCACGCCAGCGTTGCCAAGCGGAGGCGAGACCGGAAGTCTTCGAAAGGGGGGAGAGCTTGGATTCCACCGGCGCATTATCCTAGAAACTGTGCCTGAACGAAAACTATTGCCGCGAGTTCGCCGGTTTCACCGCCGCTCGTGGCGGTATTATTCCGGCGGATCTGGGTCCGCGCCGCCGAACAGGTCGCCCGATATGCCCGCTGTCGCCAGCAGCGGTCTTGGCAAACCAACACCGTAACCTTGTGCGTAATCCACGCCCATCGCCTGAAGCTGCACGATGATCGCCTCGGTTTCGGCGTATTTCGCGATGGTCGTCTTGCCCATGATATGTCCGATGCGGTTGATGGCTTCAGTCATCGCCCGATCGACCTTGTCGCTTTCGATATTCTTGACAAAGCCACCATCAATCTTCAGGTAATCGACCGGCAGCTTCTTCAGGTAGCCGAAAGAACTGGTCCCGGTTCCGAAATCGTCAAGCCCGAAGTGGATGCCCATCGTCCTGCATTGACGCATGAACTCTGCCGCCGCCTCGAGGTGATTGACGGTCAGGGTTTCGCTCAGCTCGAAACAGATCGAACCCGGAATCAGCGAATACTTCCGCGCCTGCTCGCCGATGTGCTCGATGAATCCTTCCGAACTGATCGACGCTGCGGACAGATTGATGGCACAGGTCAATGGCATTCCGCCGCGTCCGGCAACAAGCCGGCCGTACTGACTGAATACCTCGGCGATGACCCGGCGGTCGATCTCGGGCATCAGGTTATGGCGTTCGGCCGCCGGTAAAAAGACACCCGGCGCGACGATCGCGCCACGCTCGTCAATCATTCTGAGCAAAATCTCAAGGTGTTCGCGGCCGCCTGCCGCCGCGTTCAATGGGCGGTAAGTCTGTTCGTAGAGAATGAAGCGGTGCTCCTGCAAAGCAGCATTGATTCGTGCGACCCAGCCGGTTTCGCTGCGCCGCGCGGCGAGATCCATGTCGCTCGCCAGATAGACGCAAACACGGTTGCGCCCTTGTTCCTTGGCCCAGTAGCAGGCGCAATCCGCCTCGCCGATGATCTCGGCGACGCCCAGATGGTCGGCGCTGACGGCCGTCATGCCGATGCTGACGCCGACTGTAAACACCTTGCCTTCCCAGACAAAGTGATGGTCCTTGATGGCCGCCATGATTTCGGTGGCAATCACCTGGCCGCGCTGGACTTCGCAGCGCTCTAGCAGCAAACCGAAATCGTCGCCGCCCAGCCTGGCCAGGGTGTCGCTGTCGCGAATACGCGTCACCATCAGTTGCGTGATCTGGATCAGCAATTCATCGCCGGCGGCGTGGCCGCAAGAATCGTTGACCACCTTGAAACGATCAAGATCGAGGTAACAGACGACATAGGGACTGGACGCTTGTTGCACTTCCGCCAGGGCAAGCGTCACCCGGTTCTCGAACTCGCGCCGATTGACGAGACCGGTCAGCAGGTCGTGCGTGGCCTCCCAGGAGCGCCGCTGGATATACTCACGCGATGCGCTCACATCGCGCAGCACCATGACGCCGCCGGTTACGCGGCCTTCTTGATCGAAAATGGGGGCGGAGCGCTCCTCGACCGCGATCGTCGTTCCGTCAGGACGGCACAATTCGCTGCTTCCCTCGCAGGACACGCCCTTTGCCTCGTTTAGTGCCCGGTAAAGCGAGTCTTCGATACGCCCATTGCCGGTTCCATCGACCAGCAGGACGACAGTCGACAAGGCCCGGTCGCGCGCGCTCGCCAGCGTTGTGCCGAGCAGTTGCTCGGCCGTGGGATTGAGGAATTTGACATGGCCCTGCGCATCGGTGGTGATCACCGCGTCGCTGATCGAGTGCAAGGTGGTTTCGGCGCGTTCCTTTTCCTCGAACAAGGCGTCGGTAACCCGTCGCAAAGCGCGCAGCGGCAGGATGCGCATCACCGTAAATACTGCCGAACCGAGCAGCAGGCCGAGCAGAGCTGCAATACCGGTGTCATAAATAAGGCCGCGCAGCGAACTGCTGACCTCGATATGGCCGACGACGCGCTCAGCGTCCTTGAGCGGGTAGGCGCGCATGAAGACCGGTTCTCGCGGGGCCTTGCCGCTTTGCGTGACCTGGGTTCCCTGTGCGGTATAGACCTGCACCCGCTCGTCGCTGAAGGCCGCCAGGTCGCGCGAAATCAGCGCGCGAATGCGGGCTTCATCGAACATCCATGAATCGGGGCTGCTGCCCACCAATCCCGTCAGCGCGTTGGCCTTGACCTTGGCCTCAAATTCCAGAATGTCGCTGAAATTCCCCAACGATATGACGCCATAGCCGAGCGGCAGGCTGATTGTCACCAGCACGGCGACGATGGCCGCGAGACGAGTGATGATCAGCGAAACGCGATCGGTGGCAGGCAAGATGTCGACTCGAGGAGCAAGAAGGTACGAGAGAATAGTCAATAAATGAGCGAATCAATGGCCTTGCTCGCTCGCGAATTTCGGCAGGCCCGCTGCCGGTCAAATCACTCGGATGGTTGCCGCTCCGCGTCATGCGGCTTGGGTAAATTATAATGAAATCAGCTCGCTAAGTATCCAAAGATCATCTTCAGCCGGGAAAGTCCGCCACAATCGCCTTTCGACCGGCCTCCGGCGCTTACTTGCGCGGCATGATTTTCAGCACCGCAAGGCCGAACAGAAGGCCCCAGAAAGCGCTGCCCAGGCCAAGCAGCGTCAAGCCTGACGCCGTAACGAGAAAGGTGATCAGGGCGGCGTCCCGTTCGCTTTGGTCGTTCAGGGCCGCAGCCAAGCTATTGCCGATCGTTCCGAGCAGGGCAAGGCCGGCGATTGCCGCCACGAGTTCCTTGGGCAGGGCTGCGAAGACGCTGGCCACGGTGGCGCCGAGCAGGCCGGTCAAGAGATAGAAGACCCCGGCCCAAACCGCCGCCAGGTAGCGGCGTTGCGGGTTTCTGTCGGCCTCCGGGCTCATGCAGATGGCCGCCGTGATGGCCGCGAGGTTGAAGGAAAAACCGCCGAACGGCGCGAGCAGCAGGCCGGTCAATCCGGTCCAGGCGATCAGCGGCGAGACCGGCGTGTCGTAGCCATTGGCGCGCAGCACGGCGATGCCGGGAACATTCTGCGAAGCCATGGTGACGAGAAACAAGGGAACGCCAACACCGACGGCCGTCGAGAAACTAAAGGTCGGCGCGGTAAAGATCGGCTGCGCTAGGCTCAGTGTCAAGCTGTCCAACTGGATCAATCGGCCGAACGCCGCCCAGGCCAGACCGGCAAGGAAAGTCAGCGGCACCGTAAAGCGCGAATTGGCGATGCGACCGGCAAAGTAGACCGCCAGCATCAGGCCTACCATCCCCGGTTGCGATCGCAGGGACAGGAAGACGTCCGTGCCGAAGCGCAGCAGCACACCGGCCAGCATCCCCGCCGCCAGCGACTTGGGGACGTGGCGCATGATCGTTTCGAACCAGCCGGCGACACCGCACAGGGTGAGCAGCATCGACGCGACGAGGAATGCGCCAATCGCCTCGCTCATCGGAATCCCGGCCAGCGCGCTGGCCAGCAGCGCTGCGCCCGGCGTAGACCACGCGGTCAGTACCGGGCTGCGGTAATAGATCGACAGGCCGATGCAGGTGACCCCCATTCCAAGCCCCAAAGCCAGAAGCCACGAGCTGATATGTGCCGCCGTCGCGCCGGCCGCCGTGGCTGCCTGAAAAACGATGGCCGCTGAACTCGTGTAGCCGACCAATACGGCGATGAAGCCGGCGGAAAGATGTGAAAGTCCGAAAAATCTGCCCATACCTGCCCCGTTGCGAAAATCGATCAATGTGGATGCCCTACGCGAAACGCATCCTAACATCCCGCCGCAGCCGAAATCAGCAGCCGCAGGCCAGTGCCTTGCTACAATGAACTGTGTTGGTCAATGCGTGTCTTTCGCTTCTCGTCTTTCGGGATAAACGAGGCCTCAAGTTGATTACAGGAAACGGAGCCACCGCCATGGTCAGCGACACGCTGAGCAGGCCTTTGCGCGACCTGCGAATTTCGGTAACCGACCGCTGCAATCTGCGCTGCACCTACTGCATGCCGCGCGAAGTCTTCGGCAAGGATTTCGTTTTTCTGCCACGCGCCGAGCTGCTCAACTTTGAAGAGATACATCGGCTCGCCGGCTTGTTCGTCCGGCTCGGCGTGCGCAAGATTCGCTTGAGCGGCGGCGAGCCGCTTCTACGCCATGGCATCGAGCGCTTGGTCGAGAAACTGGCGACGCTGCGCATCAACACGGGCCAGACTATCGAGATTGCCATGACCACCAATGGCCTGCTGCTGCCAAAGAAAGCACAGGCGTTAAAGGATGCGGGCCTGTCGCGCCTCACCGTCAGCCTCGACGGCCTGAGCGAAGCCACCTTCCAGCGCATGAGCGATACGCAGGTATCGGTCGCCACCGTCCTCGACGGTATCGCAGCCGCGCAGGCAGCCGGCTTGACGCCGCTGAAAATCAATTGCGTCGTCAAGCGCGGCGTGAACGAGGATGAAATACTCCCGCTAGTCCGGCATTTTCGCCACAGCGGCATCATTCTGCGCTTCATCGAATTCATGGACGTCGGTAGCACCAACGGCTGGCGCATGGATGACGTCGTGACCGCGCAGGAAATCCTGGCGACAATTAGCAGCCACTTTCCGATAAATGCGGTCGACTCGAACTATAGCGGGGAAGTCGCCAAGCGCTGGTCCTACGCCGACGGCGGCGGTGAAATCGGGGTGATCGCTTCGGTCAGCCAAGCCTTCTGCCGTGACTGCAGCCGCGTCAGGTTGTCGACCGACGGCAAGCTGTACACCTGCCTGTTTGCCACCGAAGGGCTTGACTTGCGCGACCCGCTGCGGCGCAATGCGAGCGATGCGACACTCAGCGGCCTGATCGTCGACGCCTGGGCGCGGCGCGGCGACCGCTATTCGGAGTTGCGCCAGGCCGCGACCGTTCAACCGCTGCGCCGCAAGATCGAAATGTCGTATATTGGCGGCTAGGGACCGGAAAGCCAACGGCATTATTCAATAAGGAATTGCGGTGAAAGCAGCAAATGATCTCTCCCATTTTTCCGACGCCGGGCGCGCACGCATGGTCGACGTGTCGGAAAAGCCCGATACCGAGAGGGTAGCGATTGCCAGCGGCATCTTGCGCATGCAAACGGCCACGCTGGCGCGCATACGCGCCGGAAAGATCGCCAAGGGTGACGTGCTGACCGTCGCTGATGTCGCGGCGGTGATGGCCGCCAAGCGCACCGCCGAAATGATCCCGATGTGCCATACGCTGGCGCTCTCCGGCGTGCAGGTGGATTTCAGCGAAATTACGCTCGCCGACGCGGACGGGCGCGTCGGCATCAAGGTCGTCGCGCGGGCCAGCTGCGTCGGGCCGACCGGCGTCGAGATGGAGGCTCTGAGCGCGGCGAGCACGGCGCTGCTCACGATCTACGACATGTGCAAGGCGATCGACCGCGGTATGCGCATCGAGTCGGTGCAGCTCGATGAAAAGCGCGGCGGCAAAAGCGGGCTGTGGCGCCGGCAGGAAACGGCGAGCGAGGCGGCGCGTTGATCACGGTCCTGTTTTTCGGCCCCGTCGCCGAGCGCGTCGGCGCCAGCCGGCTGGAAATCGGCCATATGGACGGGATGCGCTTGGGCGACGTGCGGGCGCAATTGCAGCAACGCTATCCGCAAGCCTTCGAAATCGTTTCCATCGCCGCGGTAAACGGCGAACAGGCCCGCGACGATGCGCTGATGCTAAGCGACCACAGTGAGCTGGTCTTCATGTCGAAGTTTTCCGGCGGCTGACATGTCCGATGCCGTGCGCATACAGCTGGAAGACTTCTCGCAGGACGAGGAAGTCAAGGCCATGCGCAGCGGTTCGCCGCGCATGGGCGGCATCGCGACTTTTCTCGGTTGCGCGCGCGATTT
Organism: uncultured beta proteobacterium; assembly: GCA_903886975.1. Lineage (GTDB taxonomy): Bacteria > Pseudomonadota > Gammaproteobacteria > Burkholderiales > Rhodocyclaceae > Propionivibrio. The sequence goes on along the minus strand of CAISOB010000064.1, from coordinate 10,275 downwards.
TTCGCAGGGGCGGCAGGTGAGCGAGATCAGTTTCGACGCCTACGCCAGCATGGCCGTCGCCGAAATGCGCAAGTTGCGCGAAGAGGCGATCGCGCGTTTCGGTTTGATCGATGCCCGTCTCGTGCATCGCCTCGGCGTGGTCAAGGCGGGCGATGCGATTGTCTTCATCGCCGCCGGCGCCGAACATCGCGCCCCGGCGCTGCAAGCCTGCCAGTGGCTGATCGATGAATTGAAGGAACGCGTGCCGATCTGGAAGAAGGAAATCACCCCGCAGGGCGAATCCTGGGTCACGCCGCACCCATGAAATCAGCGCCTCCCGCGGTTTTCATCTTTGTCGGCCACTCGGGCTCGGGCAAGACGACGCTGATCGAAAAGCTGCTGCCCGAACTTGTTGGCAGAGGCCTGCAACTGGCGACGATCAAGCACGCGCATCACAAGGTCGCGCTCGACAGGCAAGGAAAGGATAGCTGGCGTTACAAGCAGGCCGGCGCGGCGATGAGCATGCTGGTCACTTCCGACGAATTGCAGCTGGTCGCCGATGCGGTCGACCGGCGCGAACCGGCACAGCTCGCCGAGCGCTTTCTTGGCGAGGCCGACATGGTCCTGGCCGAAGGGTTTTCCCACGCCGCCGGCGGCAAGATCGAGATTCTGCGCCGCGCCTGCGCCAAGCCGCCGCGTTGCACACCGGCCGACAATCTGCTGGCGATGGTCACCGACATGGACGAAATCTATCCGCAGTTGCCGCACTTCGCGCTCGACGACATTTGCGGCCTCGCCGATTTTTTGCAGGGCCACGCCGCACCATGATCGAAGACTGCACCGCGCTGGTCCTTGCCGGCGGGCAGTCGCGGCGCATGGGCGGCGACAAGACGCGGCTCATGCTCGGCGAACAGACGCTACTGCAAGGCGTAATCGGCGTCGTGCAGCCGCTCTTCGAGCAGGTTCTGGTCAGCGTTCGCCACTACCGCCCCGATATCGACGCGCCGCAAGTCTGCGACGCTTATGCCGACGCGGGCCCGCTCGCCGGTCTGTGCGCCGGGCTGGCGCACGCCGACAGCGGCTGGATCTTTGCTATCGCTGCCGACATGCCTTTTGTGTGTGCCGCGCTGATCGAGCGCCTGGCCGAGCAGCGGGGCGCGTACCAGGCGGTCGTGCCCGTCGTGCATGGCCACCCGCAGCCGCTCGCGGCGTTCTATGCGGCAAGCTGTCTGGCCCCGCTGCTGGCGATTCTGCGCGGCGGTGGCAAGCGCAGCCCGCGTTCGGCGCTTGAAGCCTTGAGTGTGCGCTACGTCGATGAGCACGAAATCCTTGCGGTCGACCCCGGCCTGCGCAGCTTCTTTGACCTCGATACGCCGCAGGATCTGGCGGCAGCGAGACAAACGGAAGTCCAATAAAGAACACGCCTGGCCGTGCGACGGCAAAATTCCTTTCAATCCTCTAGAGGCTAGCTGTGAACGAAACTACGAATCTCTCGGTCAAGGCCGCACAAGCCATCATCCTGCAGCATGTGAAGGCGCTCGCCGTCGAGACCGTCGGTCTCGAAGCGGCGCTTGGCCGCGTGCTCGCCGAATTGATTCGCGCCAACCGCGACCAGCCGCCCAGCGACGTTTCGGCAATGGACGGTTTTGCGCTACGCAGCGCCGACCTGTTGCGCGAACCAGGCGCTGCGCCGGCACGGCTGACCGTCGTCGAAGACATCATGGCCGGCGACCGGCCGGTGAAGACGGTGCTGCCCGGACAGTGCGCGCGCATCATGACCGGCGCGCCGGTCCCGATGGGCGCCGACGCGGTGATCCGCGTCGAGGACACGCGTTCGCTCGCTGAAGACATGGTCGAGATCGGTCGCCCGGTCGACGTCGGTAACGACATTCGGCCGCGTGGCGACGCCATGCGCCAAGGCGAGGTCGTGCTGACGGCGGGAACCGAGATTACTTCAGGCGTGGTCCCGGTGCTGGCTACCGTCAAGTGCGCACAAGTCAGGGTCTATCGCCAGCCGCGCGTCGCTATTCTGGCGACCGGCAATGAACTTGAAGCGCTGTCCGCGGCTTTCGACCCCGAGAAGATTCCGGATTCGAACAGCTATGCACTGATGGCGCAAGCGCAGGAGCTGGGCCTGGAACCGGTCCTGCTCGGCATCGCCCGCGATGACGCGCAGGAACTTGCGCAGTTCTTGCGCCGCGGACTGGACTACGATGTGCTGCTGGTCTCCGGTGGTTCGTCGGTCGGAGTGCACGATCACGTGCGGCCGACCCTCGCCGAACTCGGCGTCACCATGCATTTCTGGCGCGTCGAGATGCGCCCCGGCCATCCGGTCGCTTTCGGCACGACGGACCGCAGTCTTGTCTTCGCGCTGCCGGGCAATCCGGTGTCGAGCATGGTGTGCTTCGAGCAGTTTGTTTTGCCGGCGCTGCGCCGGATGATGGGCAACCGTCGCCTCTTCCGACGCACGCTCACCGCGACGCTGGCACACCCGCTCAAGGCCCGGCCAGGCCGCACCGAATTTGTCCGTGTCGTTCTGACGCGTGGCGCGGGGCGGGAAGATTCGCCGGCCTGGGTCGCCGCGTCGACCGGCAACCAAAGCAGCGGCGCGCTCCTGTCGATGGCGCAGGCCGACGCACTGCTGGTCGTTCCAGCAGCCTGCGCCGGACTCGCGGCGGGCGCGACGGCAACCGTGGTGCTGCTCGATGGCGGCGCTTTCCAGAGCGAGCCGGGCTTCGAGGAGTAAATATGACAATCGCCCGAATCGGCATTCTGACAATATCCGACCGCGCCAGTCGCGGCGTCTATGAAGACAAAGGCGGTCCGGCGATCAACGCCTGGCTGACGCGCGCGCTCACCAGTCCGTGGGAAGCCGTGGCTCGCGTGATTCCCGACGAGCAGCCGCAAATCGAGGCGGCGCTGCGCGCACTGGCCGATAGTGAGGCGTGTTGCCTGATCGTGACCACCGGCGGCACCGGCCCGGCGCTGCGCGATGTCACGCCGCAAGCGACCGAAGCGGTATGCACCAAGATGCTGCCAGGCTTTGGCGAGCTGATGCGCAGCGCTTCATTGAAGGTCGTCCCGACGGCCATTCTGTCTCGCCAGACGGCGGGCATCCGCGGGACGACGCTGATCATCAACCTGCCGGGCAAGCCTTCGGCCATCGCCGATTGCCTGCACGCCGTCTTTCCGGCGGTGCCCTATTGCATCGATCTCGTCGAAGGCGCCTGGCTGGAAACCGATCCGCAATTCTGTGCGGCGTTTCGCCCGGCGCACGCCAAGCAGGCCAATTCCGCGTAAATTCGCTACCCTGCTCAGCGGCCGTTTTGACGGACGCGCAAGCCGGGACGAGCGGCAGCGAATTCAGCGCACTTCGCCAAACTTCGCGCGTAAGCGCTCGACCGCGCCACGCTCACCGCGCACGCTGAAGAAGGCGCCATTGCCATCGGCGCGCTCGCCGAGTACCTCGCAGCTCGCGTAGATTTCGCCGCGCAGCTGTTGCGCCGACCAGGGCAGGAAGATTTCGTCCTCGACGCGGTCCTGCCGGAAGAAAGCGATAATCGCTTCGCGCAGCGTGGCGATATCGCCATCGCGGCGCGCGCTCATCACGATGCAATCCGGATACTGCGCGCGCAGCGCCGCTGCGCGTTCGTCTTGCGCCGCGGCCTCGCCGACCCGATCGATCTTGTTGAAGATCAAGAGACGCGGCACCGCCTGCGCGCCAATCTCGGCGAGCACCGCGCCGGTGACCTCGATTTGGCGCTCGAAGCCGGCATCGCTCGCATCGATAACGTGCAGCAGCAGCGCGGCATCGAGCGCCTCCTCTAGCGTGGACTTGAACGAAGCGACCAGGCCGTGCGGCAAGTTCTTGATGAAACCGACGGTGTCGCTGACCAGCACGCGCGGCATGCTCTCGGGATAGAGCGCGCGTACTGTCGTGTCGAGCGTCGCGAAGAGCTTGTCGGCAACCAGCACGTCGCTGCCGGTCAGCGCGCGCATCAGCGTGGACTTGCCGGCATTGGTGTAGCCGACGAGCGCCACGCTCGCAAGTTCCTGTTGACCTTGCCGACGCGCACGCTGCGTCTTGCGCTCGACATCCATGGCGGCGATTTCCTGCTGCAGCTCGGTGATGCGGTCGCGAATTTTGCGCTTGTCCATCTCGCCCAGCGACTCGCCGGCGCCGCGGCCGCCGCTGCCGCTGCGCTGCCGACCCTGCGGTCCGGCGAGCTTGGCCGCCTCGCGCAGGCGCGGCGCCATGTAGCCGAGGCGTGCGATCTCGACCTGCGCGCGTGCGGCGCGCGAACGCGCGTTGCGGTGGAAGATTTCGAGGATGACCATGGTCCGATCCATCACTTCGCAGCCGGTCTCTTTTTCGAGGTTGCGTGCCTGTGATGGTGAAATCTCGTGATCGACGAAGATGACTTCGGCGCGCTCGGCGTCATCTTCCACTGCGGGCGTCAAAGGGTCGTTATCGGAAGCGCCGTTCACGAAGCAACGTATCTCGTCGCGCTTGCCCGTACCCAGATAGGCCGTCTTGTCAAAGCCCGGCCGCTTTTGTGTGAAGGCTTGCACAATTCGGTAGCCCAGCGTTTTTGCGAGGTCGCGCAGTTCGGTCAGCGACGCGTCGAACTCGACGTCGCTTACGTCAGGCAACTGCACGGCGGCAATGATGGCGCACTTGAGCTTCTCTTTGGCGTCGCTTCGCATTCGGGGAGTGGATCTCGTGAATCAGCAAAAGGCAGAGTGTACTCGTCAATGCTCAGCCTCGCCGAAATTGAGCGAAGCCGCGCGCGACACATTTCAAGTCGCAAGCGGCAGCGTGCAAGCTGCTAGAATCCGCACTCTTCATCCGATCCCAGGACGCCCAAATGCCCAAAACAAGAATTGGTCCGGCCAACAACCCCGTCGAAAAATTCGGCACACCGCTCAGCCCTTCGGCGACCCGCGTGATGCTGCTCGGCGCTGGCGAACTCGGCAAGGAAGTGATCATCGCCCTGCAGCGCCTCGGCGTCGAAACGATCGCCGTCGATCGCTACGCCGACGCGCCGGGCATGCAGGTCGCACACCGCGCACATGTCGTCAAGATGACCGACGGCCCGGCGCTGCGCGCCATCATCGAGAGCGAGCGCCCGCATCTGGTGGTTCCCGAGATCGAGGCCATCGCCACCGACATGCTGCTTGAGATCGAACGCGAAGGTCTCGCTGAAGTCATCCCGACGGCGCGCGCGACGCGCCTGACGATGAATCGCGAAGGCATACGTCGCCTCGCTGCCGAAGAACTCGGCCTGCCGACCTCGCCCTACGCCTTCGCCGGCACACTGGCCGAAGTGCAGGCCGCGATCGACGGCGGCATCGGCTACCCCTGCCTGATCAAGCCGACCATGTCCTCCTCGGGCAAGGGCCAGTCGCTGCTGCGCGGCCCGGACGACCTTGCCAAGGCTTGGGACTACGCGATGCAGGGCGGGCGCGTCAGCCAGAGCCGCGTCATCGTCGAGGGTTTCATCGCTTTCGACTACGAGATCACCCTGCTCACCGTACGCGCTGTCGGTGCGAGCGGCGCCGTGGAGACTTACTTTTGCGAGCCGGTCGGCCACGTCCAGATCAATGGCGATTACGTCGAATCGTGGCAACCGCAGGTGATGAGCGACGCTGCCCGTGACGAGGCGCGTGCCATTGCCGGTGCCGTGACCGGTAACCTCGGCGGGCGCGGCATTTTTGGCGTCGAACTCTTCGTCAAGGGCGATCAGGTGTGGTTCTCGGAAGTGAGCCCGCGCCCGCACGACACCGGCCTGGTGACTCTCGCCTCGCAGCGCTTTTCGGAATTCGAGCTGCACGCGCGCGCCATCCTCGGCCTGCCCGTCGATGTCAGCCTGCGCGGGCCGGGCGCTTCGGCGGTCATCTACGGCGGCGTCGAAGCGAAGGGCATCGCCTTTGCCGGCGTCGCCGACGCATTAAGCGTTCCGGGCAGCGACCTGCGCCTGTTCGGCAAGCCGGAGAGTTTCAAGAAGCGGCGCATGGGCGTTGCCATCGCCACCGGCGCCGACACCGACGAAGCGCGTAGCCGCGCCAAGCTCGCCGCGAGCCGCGTCAAGCCAGGCGCGGCCTAGACGGAGTAAGAGAATTGCCGCAGCGTCAAGCGGCCAGGCTAATGCAAAGCAATTGAACCGGGACGCCATAGCGCTTAGAATGGCGGCCTCTGCGGGCGTCGTATAATGGTAATACCCTAGCTTCCCAAGCTAGAGCCGTGGGTTCGATTCCCATCGCCCGCTCGATTAGATTATCCAAAGTAGTTCAGGCTTATCCAAAATACTCCTTGAATCCCGCTTAACCAAGGGATTTTTTCGGCCAGCTATCCAAAATGATCCGATTCCATTCGCTTGCTCCCGAGGGATATTGGGGGTAAATTTGGGGGTAACAGAGAAAAATTGCGACTTTGATCCTTAAGAGTTACCCCCAGAGGAAGCCATGTCGTCCCTTACAGATAAAGCGATTCGCAACGCCCAATCCATCGACAAACCGATCAAATTGTCTGACGGAGGTGGCTTATTCCTGCTCGTTACCCCGAGCGGGGGCAAGTGGTGGCGGTTGAAATACCGGAGCGGGGGAAAGGAGAAGTCGCTTTCTCTAGGAATATACCCAGATACGGGTCTTAAGGACGCTCGTGAAAGGCGCGAAGAAGCACGCAAGTTGATTGCAAATGGGATTGACCCGAGCGAAGCGCGGAAGGCCACCAAGCGCGAGGCCCAAATTTCCGGGGCAAACACTTTTGCAGCCGTTGCCGGTGAGTGGTTGGAAGGCCGCAAAACCCAAATTGGCCTAGCTCAGCATGAACGAATGCTCGCTCGAATGAAAAAGGATGTTTTCCCGTGGCTGGGAAAGCGCCCTATTTCCGAAATTGACGCGCCGGAGATTCTGTCAGTCCTGCGGCGGGTTGATAAACGTGGAGCGCGATATACCAGCCACCGAGTCAGGGGTGAAATCAGCCAAATCTTTCGATTTGCCATTGCAACAGGCCGGGCGAAAACTGACCCCGCACGTGATCTGATCGGCGCAATCCCGCCCGCAATTGAAAAACACTTTCCTAGCATCATCGAACCTTCCAAAGTGGCTGAAATGCTACGGGCCTTTGATGGCTTCAAAGGTACATTCCTAGTGCTTTGTGCCCTGAAGCTAGCTCCCCTGCTCTTCGCTCGCCCCGGAGAATTACGCAAGGCAGAATGGGCGGACATTGATTTGGATAAAGCGGAATGGCGCTATCGGGTTACAAAAACAGATACTGATCATCTCGTACCTCTCGCATCTCAGGTGGTGCTAATTCTGCAAGAGCTTTACGAACTGACCGGTACAGGGCGCTATGTCTTTCCGGGGGCGCGGACGGCATCAAGGCCAATGTCCGATGCGGCTATCAACGCGGCGCTTCGTCGTTTGGGCTACGACACGCGTACCGAGATTACGGGGCACGGTTTCCGGGCAATGGCAAGAACGATCTTGCACGAAGAACTGCATCAAAAACCGGAAGTGATCGAACATCAACTCGCGCACTCAGTCCCCGACGCACTGGGCACGGCATACAACAGAACCAAGTTCCTGAAAGACCGCAAGGCCATGATGCAGCTATGGGCCGATTATCTCGACAAGCTGAAAGCTGGTGCAAAAGTGATATCGCTACACGGTAACGTTGCTTGAATTCTTCGTAAAGGGCAACACCTGCTTGTGACGGTAGCTGAGAACGCGATTGTTTGAGATTTTTGCCGGCAGCCAGTTGACGTCCGCAGCTATCTGGTCGTAAAGTAAATTCATCCGTCAATGGAGTGACAACAAGGATCGGCCTGCAATGGGCCGCTAGTCACTTCGGCGAGCGGTATTCCCGCTTTAAATGCCCCCGCCGGGGTTTGTGTTAACCCGGCGAGTGTGCGCTATTGCACCTCGCTTGTTTGAGGAGTTGAAGCAATGGCGGTAGAAATCATCGGGAAACTGGGCATCCCAACGGCCACACCAGTGGCAAAACCAGTTGTCGATTCAACGAAGAAGAAGTCTGGTCATACGGTGGCCAAGGTCCCTGCAATTTCGCTCGATCAACCGGGACGACTGCGCGTTGCCAACCTAATGAGCCTGCTCGGAGTGGGCCATAGCACCTTGTACGAGGGCTTACGGCGAAAGCGGTATCCGCAACCGGACGGCTTTGACGGGAAGATTCCGTACTGGAACACCGCAACGATCAGGCAATTCCTGCAAGCGTGAGCACAGAACGCCGAGGGTGCCACCCCGGCGCTGTGACACCAAAAAATCCATCGTCTTTTGGAGGTACAACCACATGCAACATATTACGACAGGCTCGACGCAGGTCAATTCAATACATGTTCTCACCGCTTCTCTTGAGGGCGAGAAATTTCAAATCCCAGAGGCTGTAAACCCAAGCCAGCAGGGGGATTCGCCGATAGCGAACAACTGTTCGGTTCCTAAGAGCAATGAGAACAACACTGAGAACAGTGCTCATGAGAATGAGTCTGATGAGGCGTATGCAGAACGTCGGCAGAAGTGCATACACGATATTGAAACAATGGCCGGCAAGGTTCTGCAACTGACTTACCCGAAGGAATACAAGACTTGGAGCAACAGCAAGAACAGAAGTAAGAGACTTAAACAAATTACTGGCCCGAACTGGGGGTTAGAGCTTGATACGTTCCCCGGCTTCCTTAGACAAGTCGGCCCCAAACGGTATCTCGATGGCTCTTTGGATCGAATCGATCCGTCCCATGGGTATGTCGTAGGTAACGTTCGATGGGCATCAAAGCAGCTTCAAAGTGAAAACAGGAAGAATGTCGAAATAATGATGGTCCGAGGTGTGCCTATGACCAAGCCGCAATTGGCCGCGTTCCTTGGCATCAGTTATGACGCCCTTCGTATGCGGCTCTATCGTGGCGAGACGGCGGAAGACATCATTGCCGGATTTCTAAGGGCTGAAAAGCCTACTGCAAAAAACATCGCTGCCAAGATTGAAGCGTGCCCATGGCCTGAAGGCAGGGAACGAGATTGGGAGGCGGCATTTCAGGTGGAGCGTCACAATAGCTATCTCGAACTCAAGGACGAGAATTCCCGGACTGAGTTTTTCGTTGCCAAGTGTAGGAGCATGGTTACGGAAATTGACGATTGGGGTCACCAATATGCGGATCGCCAAGGTCCTGATTCGCCAATGCCTGCCAAGTGGATCTGGAATCGCGAGTACCGGATTCGGCTCTTACACTTCGCGCTTGAAAAAAGAGAGTTGGTACTAAAGGAGCAAGCGCCTCCTCAATACGAACTGGACGCATCCGAGGAAGAACTGGCTACGATTGAGATGATTCTTGGCGAACCTTCGCCAATTTCAGACGAAGAAGTTGGCCGCGACGACTAGTGGCAGGAAGACCCGCAACAGCTTTTCATCCGGTTATCAATTTTGGCTACACCAGAATCTTGGCATCGGGTTTCTTGGATTATTGCCCGGTACAAGGCCGTTGCGGGTTTCTAGCTAAACTGGTTAGGGAATGCACTCAATTGCCGGACGCCTTTGGATAATGCGGGCAGTATTTACGTTTCCCTGACGTCGGACTCCTTCGTGGCAGGGACTGACAGCGATGCATGCTAACTCACTGATTCAATCAATGCGGCATAGTGATCTTTGTCTTCCTTAAGGCATTCCATAAGTGTTGATACTGCCCCGTCAATGTCTGAGACAAGGTTCGTGTTTGCCATAAGGCGCTCAATGCTTTCCAAGTGGCTGAAGTGGTGCAAAACCTTCAAAATCCGAGCCGCCTTTTCCGCGCCGAAAAGACGTTCAGCACGTCTCTCGACAGACACCTTTCGCCCCAGTGGCAGCTTGGCGTAGGTATAGAGTTCCAGAAATCTGCGCGCAGCGTTAGGAAGCGCCAAAAGATGCTCAACGTCAGCCTTGTTTGCACTCTGGTCGTAGTCGTGGAGAATGTGAAATAGGTAGTGATATTCCGACGAATACCTTGAAATTGACTCGGGAAGGTTGATCAAGATGGCTTGTGTTGAACTGATCCGTTTAGAAAGAAAGTAAGAGGCTTCGCCGGGAAGGTCCCGGAGTAGCGAGAAGAACTCGAAGTTATGTGTAGCCACGAAGAGTTGTTTGCAGGTCGTCGCTGGAATTCTTTGGTTGGGTGTGAATGGCGCGGAATTGGGAGCCAGCGAGGCGGAGCAAAAGGTAGCCAGTCGATTGCTTGAAATGGACTCCTGAGAGTCCAGCTTGTGCTGCTGGTTTTTGTCTTGCCTTGGCCAGCGGGCGTAGCGTAGCGG
>CAISOB010000063.1 GCA_903886975.1 uncultured beta proteobacterium | reverse complement strand
TGTCAAGAAAGCCGGCATGCAGGTCGTCGAAAACGTCGATCCGGGCCCCTTCCTCGAAGCCACCAAGGCCGGCCGTAAAACCTTCACCGACAAGTTCGGCGGCGAAAACTACATCAAAGAAATCGACGCCGTCCGCGACGCTAAATAGATCGGGCCGAGCCGCCTCGACCGCGCGCCTCGGGAGCCACACAGGCTTCCCGAGTGCCGCCGGTTGGTAGCTGACGAGCTTCTGGGGAATCTGGAAAGGTGTATGCAGCGGGACGGCGATGCTGGCGACGATAACCGTCGTTGGCGGTACAAACAGCAAAACTGCCGTGACGCCATTGTTGACCACTCGTTACCGAACGGTTGTACGCGACAGCTACGTAACTCGACCTCTGTATTTATGATGGAAAGTGTAAGCGAGCCAACACTTCCATTTCGTTTCGTGAGAGAGATGATTTGCTGGCGATGGCCCAAAGGTCAAAACAATATGACCGAGCGAAACCAACTACGCTCTGGAAACCGGACGCCAACAACGTATCCCGCAATACCTCGTAGGTAAATCCGCAGCGGTGGGCCATGAAGAGATTTCCATTTGCCATCTGGGCCCGGTGACCATAGAGGATATCAATCGGTGCTATCGGACCCGCTGGCGACACGTAAGCAGGCTCGAATAGCTTGCCTTGCGCTATCAGTTGACAAACCGATTTTAGATCCGGGCGGGTAACGACAGCAAAACCGTCATTCTTCAAAACGCGCAGGAACTCGGATAGGGCAATAGGTACGTCATGAGCATACAGATGTTCTATGTTATGACTTGAAAATATCGCATCCACGCTTTCCGAAGGAACTGCTTCCATATTGGTCATAGTGCCAATAACGTCGGGCTCAACGCTCGAATCAATATCCAATCGAATTTCGTTCCATTCAAGATTGTCGAATCCACGAGTGGTATTGCTCTTGCGACTGCGGCCACAGCCGACGTGCAATAATTGTTTCATATATGGGGATTCAGAAATCTGGAAGTATAGATTACACCAAGAGGGCACCACTTCGCCTTGGCAATGAAATATGACTGTTCGCTCCTACCCCGATTCTAGCCCGGGTACTGTAGTGGAGCTGCCTGAAAATTTCGCGCATAGATTTCTTGGCCGTACCAATGGCCGATCATTTGTTTTGCGCCAGGAATTACATTAGAGTAGTGTGCTTTTCGGTTTGCAGCCCTCTCTTGCATTTCTCATGAAAACTACCGCGCCGTTGCCCCCGTCTCTTGCGGACGAATTAAAGCAAGCTCTTACACATCACCAGGCGGGACGGTTTTCTGAGGCAAAGCATCTTTACCTCGCCATTCTTCAGGCCGATCCGGTTCAACCGGAAGCCAACTACAACTTGGGTATCCTGGCTTGCCAAACCGGGCAGATCCTGGACGCGCTGCCTTATCTGAAAACCGCATTAGGCTCCCAACCGACAAAAAGGCAACACGTGCTGTCGTATGCCGAAGCGCTATTGATGACGGGGCAGGCCAAAGAATCGCTTAATATCCTTAAGGCCGCCATTCTGCGCGGACTCAACTCGCTGGAGATTCGATCACTGCGCAAGCAGGTCGAGGCAGCCCTGCGCGTGACTCAAGCGCGAGAGATATCAGAAACATTCACCAAGAATGCAAATTCTGAAATCAAGGAAATAGAATCAGTCCAAAAAGCAAGCCACGCCACTCATCGACAATTACCTCATGCCGAACACAATCAACTTGTCGCCCTATTTAATGCCGGGCGACACGCTGAGATGGAAAGCCGCGCACGCTTATTGGCTGAACAGTATCCGGATTCCGGGCTGGTGTGGACGCTGCTGGGGGTATCACTGGGCGTGCAAGGCAAAGACGCACTGCACGCATTGCAGAGGGCGGCAAAATATTTGCCCAATGATCCAGGAGCACAGGTCAATTTGGGCAATGCCCTGCAAGACATCGGCCGACTGGATGACGCAGTGGAAAGTTATCGCCGAGCAATTGCGATCAAACCCGATTTTGCCATGGCACATAAAAACCTCGGCAATGCCCTACATGCACTCGGACGATTGGATGACGCGGTGACGAGTCATCGTCGGGCGCTGGCGATCAAACCGCATGACGCGGAAGTGCACAACAACCTGGGTTATTCTCTGCAGGCGCTCGGTCAATTCGATGCGGCTGTGGCAAGCTGCTGCTGCGCACTGGAAATCAACCCCAATCTCGCTGAAGCCCATAACAACCTGGGGATCACCCTAAATAGTCTCGGCCAACCGGATGAAGCCTTGGCGTCTTGTCGACATGCAATTGAAATCAAACCGGATTACGCCGAAGCCTACGTCAACATGAGCAATGCCCTGAGCAAGCTTGGGCAACTGAACGAAGCTTTGGCGTGTTGCCGACGTGCAATTGAAATCAAGCCGGACTACGCCGAAGCCCATAACAACATGGGGATTACGCTCAATAATCTCGGTCAACTGGATGAGGCCTTAGCGTCCTGTCGTCGAGCAACTGAAATCAAACTCGATTACGCCGAAGCCTACGTCAATATGAGCAATGCCCTGGGTAAGCTTGGACAATCGGATGAAGCGTTGGCGTGTTGTCGTCGTGCAATTGAAATCAAACCAGATTACGCTGAAGCTTACCTCATCATGGGTAATGCTCTGAGTAATTCCGGGCAACTGGATGAAGCGTTGGCGTGTTGTCGTCGTGCAATTGAAATCAAACCAGATTATGCCGAAGCCTATCTCAATATGGGTAACGCCCTGGTTGACCTTGGCCAATTGGATAATGCCGAAGCCAGCTATCACCGCGCAATTGAAATCAATCCCGCTTATGCCGATGCACAGAGCAGCATGCAGTTTGTCCAAAACTACCGGGCCGACCTATCGGCCAATGCTTTGCTGGCCGGGGCCCGGCAATTTAACGCCCTCGTGGCACAGAAAGCTCTTGCTTATACGGACTGGAGCAATAAGGCTGATCCCGACCGATGCCTACGTGTAGGTTTGGTTTCTGGGGACCTTCGCAATAATCACCCAGTCGGTTTCTTTATCGAAGGCGTACTTGGGGCACTTGCAGCCAACGCTGCAAGTCGGCTGAAACTCTTTGCCTATTCCAATCACTTTAGCAACGCCGAGGTAAGTCATCGAATCAAGGCCTGCTGTCAGGCATGGCATTCGGTAGCGGGGTTTTCCGATAAACGTCTTGCCAGACAGATACGCGAGGACGGCATCGACATCCTGATCGACCTTTCCGGGCACACTGCTCACAACCGTCTGCCGATGTTCGCCTGGAAGCCAGCGCCGGTGCAGGTAAGCTGGTTGGGTTATTTCGCTACGACCGGGGTCGCTGCCATTGACTACCTGATTGCCGACCCGTGGACATTGCCGGAAACCGAGGAGATGAACTTCACCGAAAAAATATGGCGCTTGCCGGAAACTCGGCTTTGCTTTACCCCCCCCCCCGACGTGGATATTTCCGTAGCTCCCCTACCGGCCTTAAACAACGGGCATGTCACCTTCGGCTGCTTCAACAATCTGACAAAAATGAACGACGCGGTGGTGGCACTTTGGGCCAGAATACTGGCAGCCCTGCCGAATAGTCGTCTGTTCCTTAAAACCAAGCAACTCAATGATTCATCGGTGCTGCAAAACACTCTCCAACGCTTTGCCACCTGTGGTATCCAGTCAGATCGGCTCATTCTAGAAGGATACACTCCGCGAGCCGACTACCTGGCCGCCTATCACCGGGTTGATATCGCACTGGATCCCTTCCCCTTTACGGGCGGAACGACGAGCGCCGAAGGTCTATGGATGGGCGTGCCAATGCTTACGCTGGCAGGTGAGCGCTTCGTGTCTCGCCAAGGCATCGGCCTGCTGATGAATGCCGGCCTGAGCGAATGGATTGCCGCAGACGCTGAAGATTATGTAGCGCGAGCGGTAGTCTATGCCAGCGATCTACAAGGTTTGGCCACCCTGCGTGCCGGACTGCGGCAGCAGATTCTCGCTTCGCCCATCTTCGACGCCCCACGCTTTGCCCGTCATTTCGAAGCAGCCCTGCGCGGCATGTGGCAGAACTGGTGCTATCAGCAACAAAATCAGCCTTCGTGAGCCGGCCCCAAACCTTTACGTCAAGGCGAAGCGCTCACCTCGTCGCAGCCTTTAACGAAATGTTCTGCAAACTGCTATGCATCGTAACAGTACGCATTCAGACGTTCGGTCACCCGGCTGACAACGGTCAATCACCAGCAGCTTAGGCGGGGACGACTCAATGGAAAACCACAAGCGGGGCGAGAAAATAAACACCCTGAATTTTCAGGGTTTAAGTGGTCGGGGCGAGAGGATTTGAACCTCCGACTCCTGCGTCCCGAACGCAGTACTCTACCAGGCTGAGCTACGCCCCGACGGAAACAACGACAGCGCTAGAAGGACCTAGCAACAGCGAAGAGGCATAATTCTAGCAAAGAATCCTTGTATGGGGAAGCCGGCAATGATTCAAGCGCGAGCGTCGCACGATCGGCTTCCGCCTTGGCCTGTCTTCTTGCATGGTCCAAGGCGCCGCTCGCGTGGATCGCCGCCAGCACCGCGACAAAATCGTCGCGCCCGCCACTTTCGATCGCCCGGCGCACGCAGGCCGCCTGCTCGGCAGTACCGTTCTGCATGACGTAAATCAGCGGCAGCGTCGGCTTGCCCTCGGCCAGGTCGTCACCGAGGCGTTTGCCGGTCTCGCTCTCGGCACCCGAATAGTCGAGCACGTCGTCGATAAGCTGGAAGGCGGTTCCAAGGTGCATGCCATAGTCGGACATATGCTGTTCGGTCGGCGCCGGGCTGCCCCCGACGATCGCGCCGATTTGGGCGGCGGCTTCGAAAAGCTTGGCGGTCTTGTAGCGAATCACCTTCAGGTAGCTCGCCTCGTCGATGTCGGCGTCATGGCAGTTCATCAGCTGCAGCACTTCACCCTCGGCAATGACATTGGTCGCTTCCGACAGCACCCGCATCACATGCATGTCGCCGACATCGACCATCATCTGGAAAGCGCGCGAATAGAGAAAATCACCGACCAGCACGCTGGCCGCGTTGCCGAACAGGGCATTAGCCGTCTGGCGCCCGCGCCGCAAAACCGATTCGTCGACAACATCATCGTGTAGCAGCGTGGCCGTGTGGATGAATTCGATCACCGCCGCCAATTCGTGGTGCCGCGTGCCGCCATAGCCGACTGCGCGCGCCGCCAGCAGGACGAGCGCCGGACGCAGGCGCTTGCCGCCGCCTTGGATGATGTATTCGGCGACCTGCCGAACGAGCGCCACTTCGGAATGCAGACGCTGCCGAATCACTGCATCGACGGCGTGCATGTCCGCTTCGATCAGCGTGTAGAGTTGCTCGAGTTTCACGTCACGGCGCCTTGAAAAAAACCGATGAATCTTAGGGGCCGCTTACGACGGCGTCAAGCCGAACACGGTGGCGAAAGCGCCGCCGCCGCAATTGGACCGCTATTTCCGGGGGCACGGCACAAAGACGTAGCCTGACGCGAACCCTTTGACTTGGCAAGAAAAATCCGTATAATGCGCGGTTCCGTTTCACTTTACTTCGTTATTTGGAGTTCCAACATGTATGCGGTCATAAAAACCGGCGGCAAGCAGTATCGCGTTGTCGCTGGCGAAAAATTGAAAATAGAACAGATACCGGCAGACGTTGGCGCAGAAATCACCCTTGAAGAGGTTCTGATGCTTGGTGAAGGCGAGTCCGTGCAAATCGGCACTCCGCTCATCACCGGCGCATCGATCAAGGCAACTGTGCTTTCACAAGGCCGTCACGACAAGGTCACGATCTTCAAGATGCGGCGTCGCAAGCATTATCAGAAGCATCAGGGCCACCGTCAAAACTACACCGAAATCCGTATCGACGGCATCTCGGCCTGAAGCAAGGAAACTGACTCATGGCACACAAAAAAGCAGGCGGCAGTTCCCGAAACGGCCGCGACTCGCAGTCCCAGCGGCTCGGCGTGAAGCGTTACGGCGGTGAACTCGTTCTCGCCGGCAACATCATCGTTCGCCAGCGCGGCACCGAATTCCATCCCGGCGTCAATGTCGGCCTGGGCAAGGACCACACGCTGTTCGCGCTGGTCGAAGGTCACGTCCAGTTCGAGATCAAGGGCGAGCGGCGCCGGCGCACGGTCAGCATCGTTCCGGCGGCCTGATCGAGCGCTCTGACGCACTACCGTTGCAGCGCAAAGAAGCCTTACCCTTGCGGTAGGGCTTTTTATTTTGTACCCGCAGCAATAGCGAAAGAAACGGTTCCATGAAATTCATCGACGAGGCCAAAATCTATGTTGCCGGCGGCGACGGCGGCAATGGCATGGCGTCGTTCCGGCGCGAGAAATACGAGCCCGAGGGCGGGCCCGACGGTGGCGACGGCGGCCGCGGCGGCAGCGTCTATGTGGTCGCCGACCGCAACCTCAATACCCTGATCGAGTTCCGCTACACGCGCAAGTTCCTCGCCGCGCGCGGCGGCAAAGGCGCGTCGAGCGACTGCTACGGCAAAGGCGGCGATGACATCACGCTGCATGTCCCGGTCGGCACGGTGATCGCCGACGTCAACAGCAACGAGATCGTTGCCGACCTCGACGTCGACGAAAAGAAGGTCCTGCTCGCCAAGGGCGGCCGCGGCGGCCTCGGCAACATTCATTTCAAGTCCAGCGTCAATCGCGCGCCGCGCCAATGCACCAAGGGCGAGCCCGGGGAAGAGCGCGATCTGCGGCTCGAACTGCGCGTGCTTGCCGACGTCGGCTTGCTCGGCCTGCCCAACGCCGGCAAAAGCACCTTCATCCGCGCCGTTTCGGCGGCGCGCCCGAAAGTCGCCGATTACCCGTTCACCACCATGCATCCCAACCTCGGCGTCGTTCGCGTCAGCGAGAACAAGAGCTTCGTCATCGCCGACGTTCCCGGCCTGATCGAAGGCGCGGCCGAAGGCGCGGGACTCGGCATCCGTTTTCTCAAGCACCTGGCGCGCACGCGCGTGCTGCTGCACATCGTCGATCTGGCGCCGCCCGATCCGGCCGCCGACCCCGTGCATGACGCCCGGGCGATCGTTCACGAACTGGAAAAGTACGATCCGGAACTCGCTGCGAAACCGCGTTGGCTGGTGCTCAACAAACTCGACCTGATTCCCGACGATGAACGCGAGCAACGCGTCGCCGATTTCCTTGACGCTTACGGCGCAAGCGACACGCCGCACTTCAAGATCAGCGCGATCAACGGCGAGGGTTGCCGCACGCTGATTTACAAATTGCAGGAAGCGCTGGAGACTCTGGCGCCGCCGCCGCCAATGGCGGATACTGCGAACGACGCCCACTTTCCAGAAGATCCAGAAGACGAAGCCTGAGAACACACTTCAGCCATGGTCAGTTCCCGCATTGCGCGCGCCAAACGCTTCGTCGTCAAAATCGGCTCCGCCCTCCTTACCAACAACGGCGCCGGCCTTGACCTTGCCGCGATCGACGAATGGGCGCGGCAAATCGCCGAATTGCGCCAGGACCAGCGCGAAGTGCTGCTTGTCTCCTCGGGGGCCATCGCCTGCGGCATGCAGCGCCTCGGCTGGAGCAAGCGGCCGAGCGCCGTGCATGCCCTGCAGGCCTGCGCCGCCGTCGGGCAGATGGGCCTCGTGCACGCCTACGAAAGCGCGTTCGCCAACCATGGCTTGCATACGGCGCAGGTTCTGCTGACGCACGACGATCTCGCCGACCGCAAGCGTTATCTCAACGCGCGATCCACATTGACCACGCTGCTCGCGCTCGGCGTCGTGCCGATCATCAACGAAAACGACACCGTCATTACCGACGAGATCAAGTTCGGCGACAACGATACGCTCGGCGCGCTGGTCGCCAACCTCGTCGACGCCGACGCCCTGATCATCCTCACCGACCAGGCCGGCCTGTTCACCGCCGACCCGCGCCAGAATGCGGGCGCGACGCTGATCGCGCAGGCGCGTGCCGGCGACCCGGCGCTCGAGGCCATGGCCGGCGGTTCGGGAACGCAATACGGCAAGGGCGGCATGATCACCAAGGTCATCGCCGCCAAACGCGCCGCCAGCAGCGGCACGCACACCGTCATCGCCAGCGGCCGCGAGCCCGACGTCATGCCGCGAGTAGCGCGCGGCGAAAACGTCGGCACCCTGCTCGCCTCCGAAACGCAGCCGCTCAACGCGCGCAAGCAATGGCTTGCCGACCATCTGCAACTGCACGGACGACTGATCCTCGATGCCGGCGCGGTGAAGGCGCTTGGCGAAGGGAAGAGCCTGCTGCCGATCGGCGTCGTCGATGTCCAAGGCGAATTCGAGCGCGGCGCCGCCGTTGCCTGTCTGTCGCCGGAGGGCGTCGAGGTGGCGCGCGGCCTGATCAATTACGGCAGCAGCGACGCGCGCCGCATCGCCCGCCACGCCAGCCGCGAAATCGAGGGAATCCTCGGCTACGTCGAAGAGCCGGAGATCGTACACCGCGATAATTTGATGTTGATTGCTGCTTGATGCTTCAAGATGTGCTAAACCACTAGTTAAGGAAAAGAGAATGACCGGACTCAATATTCTTCCCCATGGGGCTCTCGATTTTGTTTCGCTCGGCGCACTTGTTCATCGCCTGGATACAGGCGTTGTCCCCTTCCGCAATGCCACCGAATGCCGGATCCACGTCAGCGGCGGCGAGTTCAACTGCGCCGCCAATCTCGCGCAATGCTTCCGCCTGAAGACCGGGATCGTCAGCGCCATGGCCGATTACCCGGTCGGCGAGCTGATTGCCAACAGCGTTCAGGCGATGGGCGTCAGGCCCTTCTACAAGCATTTCAAGCACAACGGCGTCAATGGCCCGAACATGGCGACGGTGTTCAGCGACCGCGGCCAGGGCGTGCGCCCGCCGGTGGTCTTCTACAATCGTTCGAACGAGGCCGGCGGCCTGCTCAAGGCAGGCGATTTCGACTGGCCGGCGATCTTCGCAGGCGGCGTGCGCTGGTTCCACAGCGGCGGAATTTTCGCCGCGCTGTCGCAGACCACGCCGGACGTCATCGTCGAAGGCATGCAGGCGGCCAAGGCCGCCGGCGCCATCATTTCGCTCGATCTCAATTACCGCGCCAAGCTGTGGAACATCGCCGGCGGCGAAGAGCGCGCCGTGGCGGTGCTCGATCGCATTCTGAAGTATGTCGACGTGCTGGTCGGCAACGAAGAGGATCTGCAGAAGAGCCTCGGCATTCCCGGCCCCGAAATGGCCGCCAAATCCAAGCTCGATCCCTCCGCTTTCTTCGGCATGATTGACAATGTCATCAAGAAGCAGCCACAGATCAAGATCGTCGCCACCACGCTGCGCGAAGTGCATTCGACCAACCGCCACAGCTGGAGCGCGGTGGCCTGGGTCAACGGCCAAACCTATGCCGCCCCGACCGCCGAACTCGACGTCTATGACCGCATTGGCGGCGGCGACGGTTTCGCTTCCGGATTCTTCTATGGTCTGCTCGCGGGCGAGACGCCCGAGCAGGCGCTCAGGCTCGGCTGGGCGCATGGCGCCCTGCTGACGACCTTCCCGGGCGACGTGACGATGGCGACATTGGAAGAGGTTCGCGCCTTCGCCGAGGGCGGATCGGCGCGCGTTCAGCGCTGATTAGCAATGTTATTCCGGCGAAAGCCGGAATCCAGTCTTTGCGGCACGAACTGGGTCCCGGCTTTCGCCGGGACGACATCTTTTCAGGTTTTTGCAGCTGCAGTCAAACATGAGGAAATAGACCATGAAAGCGCTGGTTCTCAAAGAGTACAACAAGTTTTCTTACGAAGATGTCGCCGTGCCGGAAATCGGCGCGCAGGACGTGCTGATCCGGGTGAAAGCCTGCGGCATCTGCGGCAGCGATGTACACGGCATGGACGGCAGCACCGGTCGCCGGATTCCGCCGATCATCATGGGCCACGAAGCGGCCGGCGTGATCGAACGCGTCGGCGCCGATGTCAGCGAATGGAAGGTCGGCGAGCGCGTGACCTTCGATTCGACGGTCGTGACCCGGCAGGATTTCTATTCGCAGAAAGGCACCTTCAATCTTAGCGACTACCGCAAGGTGCTCGGCGTTTCCTGCGGCGAGTACCGCCAGCACGGCGCTTTCGCCGAGTTCGTCGCCGTGCCCGAGTCCGTCCTTTACCACCTGCCCGACAGTCTGAGCTTCGAGAAAGCGGCGATGACCGAACCGGTCTCCGTCGCCTTCCACGCGACCAATCTGATCCCCAACGAGATCAATGACAGCGCCGTCGTCGTCGGCGCCGGGATGATCGGTCTCTTCGTCATCCAGGCTCTGCGTCTCAAAGGCTACGGCACGATCATCGCGATCGACCTCGATCAGTCACGGCTGGACATGGCGCTGGAGTTTGGCGCGGACTACGCGTTGAAATCCGGTGACGATACGGTCGAGCAGGTCAAGAAGCTGACGCACGGCCGCGGCGCCGACGCGGCTTTCGAAGTGGTGGGGCTTACGCCGACCGTCAACCTGGCGATCAGCGCGGTGCGCAAGGGCGGCAGGGTTGGCCTCGTCGGCAACTTCTCGCCCAAGGTCGAACTGCCGCTGCAGGCCGTGGTGAGCCGGCAAATCACGCTTTACGGATCCTGCGCCTCAGCCGGCGAATATCCGGCCTGTCTCGAGATGATCGCCAGTGGAAAGGTCCGCGTCGACGAGATGATGTCGGCGGTCGTTCCGCTCACCGACGCGGCGTCATGGTTCGACCGCCTGCACAAGGGCGAACCGGGATTGATGAAGGTCATCGTCGCACCGTAAGCGCTCGCACTCGCATCCAGAAGGATCGACAGGAATTGCCCGGCGCTGTACCGAACTGTGCCGGGCGAGCGTATGGACGCAGGCCGGCGGTGCGCTAGACGTCCCGAAACCGGCAAAGCGTTGGCGACACATGAAGAGCAGCAAAAAAAACGGGAGCCGAAGCTCCCGTTTCTATTTCAAATCAGACCGGAGTCAGATTAGAAAACGTGACGCAGGCCGATCGAAACGTTGTTTTGCGTTTCGCCCGGAGCAGCCGTACCAACGGCAGCACCGCCACCGACAACCGGCACGCCCGACGGGGCACCATTCGTGGTCGCCGTATTCGAGTCATACTTCAGCTGCGAGTAGTAGGCATAGCCCGTGGTGCGCTTCGAGAAATAATACTCATAGCCAATACCAAAGCCCTTGTTGCCGCCATCCTGACGGGTAACCGGATTCCGGTTGTTATCCTGGCTGTAATCGACCTTGGCATATTCCAGGTTCAGCTTGCCGTTGCCAATCGGAATCGAAGCACCGAGGGACCACAGCTTCGAGTCGGTGACGCCCAAAACGGCGTTGGTACCGGCGTGCAGTTCTTGGTACGTCGCAATCGCTTTCACGACTTTGAAGTCATAAACGGCACCGAGGAACCATTCATTGATCGGCTTGCCTTGGAACGGATCAGTATTGTTAAGCGGAGTGGCAAACCCGCCGTTCGAACCATAATAAGCAGCCGCACCGGAAGTGGCACCGTTGGCGGTCAGATAGGCAGAGGTTGTCCTGTTGTAAGCTGCACCGAGTTCCAACGGGCCATTTGCATAATCGAGCGAGGTAGACCAGCGACCGTTGTCATAGGAACTGGCTTCTGGATCGTACGGACCTGCAGAACCGGCTTTGGCGTTATTGCTGAACGCATAGCTGATACGGCCCGTGAAGCCGGACCAGTTCGGGCTGATCCATTTGAGCACGTTGCTCTCACGCGAATTGCCGCCCTGGCTGACCATCGTGCTGCCACCGGTGCCCTGGAACGAGTTGACCGGCATGACCGTGGTCACGGCGTTCGACGAGAAGTTGCCATAGATATCGCTGGACGCATTGTATTGACGACCGATCAAGAAACGACCGGCAGCTGCGCTGTCCAAACCAAGGAAGGACTGACGGGTCGCCTGGGTTTGATCGCCAGTCGCCGCATTGACGCGGAATTCGATCTGGAAGACCGATTTGAGGCCATTGCCCAGCGCTTCTTCACCCTTGAAGCCAACGCGCGAACCGTTCAGGCCGTTATCAACTCCGTCACGGATGCCGCTGAACCGATAGTAGCCGTCATTGTGGCCAGCGAGATTGTTCTTGCTCTGGCTCCACGTGTAATCGACGTCAGCAATGCCATAGACGGTGACGTTGGACTGGGCCAGGGCAACGCCCGAAACCAGACCGGCCACTGCCAGTGCGATAATTTTCTTTTGCATTTGTGAATCTCCTCTAGGTTTAAGGCCGGTGGTGCTTTTGACGGCTCCACCAATCTGGACCTCTCATTGATGAGAAGCTGGACGAATGATGGCAAAGCACAGCGGCGAGGGCAACCTTGAAGCGACGATTCGGGGACTTGCCGAGCCAGTCTGTGGTGAAATTGCAACAAAGATTGGCCGATCAGCGCCACGGCTCATGGCCCGGCGTCAAACAGGCCGGACAAGGCTTTTCCGGGACTCGCCGCGCGCATGAAGGCCTCGCCGACCAGGAAGGCATTGACCCCGTGCTGGCGCATCAGTTCGACGTCCGCCGCGGCCAGGATGCCGCTCTCGGTAACGACGATGCGTCCAGCCGGAATGCGCGGCAAGAGGGCTAGCGTCGTATTCAGGCTGACTTCGAAGCTGCGCAGGTCGCGGTTATTGACGCCGATCAGCGGCGTTTCGAGCTGCAGCGCCAGTTCGAGTTCGTCGCCGTCATGGGCTTCGACGAGAACGGCCATGCCGAGATCGGCGGCGATCGCTTCGAATGACTGCATGGTCGCTAGGTCGAGCGCGGCGACAATGAGCAGGATGGCGTCGGCGCCCATGGCACGGGCCTCGTACAACTGATAGGGATCGACAACGAAATCCTTGCGCAGCACCGGCAGCGGGCAGGCGGCGCGTGCCGCCTGCAGGAATTCCGGGCCGCCCTGGAAAAACTGCCGGTCGGTGAGCACCGAGAGGCAGGCGGCGCCATGCGCGGCATAGTCGGCGGCAATTTCGGCCGGGCGGAAATCGGCGCGCAGAATGCCTTTGGACGGGCTGGCTTTCTTGATCTCGGCAATGACCGCCGGCCGCCCGGCGGCGATCTTCGCGCGCAGCGCTCCGACAAAATCGCGCGCCGGCGCTTGCGCTTCGGATTCCCGACGCAGCGCTGCCATGGGCCGGGCGACGAGCGCGGAAGCCACTTCCTCGCGCTTGACGGCGAGAATCCTGTCGAGAATGTCGGAGCGGCTCATGCCGCGGAACCCGCCGTGAATTGCGCCGTAAAGCGGACGAATTCGTCGAGCTTGGCGCGCGCCGCGCCGCTGACGATCGCTTCGCGCGCCAGCGCGATGCCGTGCATGATCGAATCGGCGACATTGGCCGCGTAGAGCGCCGTGCCAGCGTTGAGCACGACGATCTCGCGCGCCGTTCCGGCGGTATTGGCCAGCGCTGCATAGACCATCGCCTTCGATTCCTCGGCGCTGGCCACGCGCAGGCTGCGGTTGGACGCCATGTGCAGGCCGAAATCCTCGGGGTGGATGTCGTATTCGCTGATCTTGCCATCTTTCAATTCGCCGACCATGGTCGCCGCACCGAGCGAAATCTCGTCCATGCCGTCGCGCCCATGCACGACCAGCACATGTTTCGCGCCCAGGCGCTCCATGACGCGCACCAGGATGCCGACAAGATCGGGATGAAATACACCGAGCAGGGTATTCGGCGCGCCGGCCGGGTTGGTCAACGGGCCGAGGATGTTGAAAACGGTGCGCACGGCCATTTCCCGGCGGATCGGCGCGACGTTCTTCATCGCCGAGTGATGGTTGGGCGCGAACATGAAGCCGATGCCCGTGGCGGCGAGGCATTCGCCAACCTGCTCCGGGGTGAGCTGGATGTTGGCGCCGAGCGCTTCGAGAACGTCGGCGCTGCCCGAACTCGACGAGACGCCGCGGCCGCCGTGCTTGGCCACCTTGGCGCCGGCTGCGGCGGCGACGAACATCGACGTCGTCGAGATATTGAAGGTATGCGCGCCGTCGCCGCCGGTACCGACGATGTCGACGAAGCGCGAGTTGTCGGGCACGACGATGCGCGTCGACAATTCGCGCATCACCTGCGCGGCGGCGGCGATCTCGCCGACCGTCTCTTTCTTGACGCGCAGGCCGGTGAGAATGGCTGCGGTCATTACCGGCGAGACTTCGCCGCGCATGATCTGGCCCATCAGCGAGACCATTTCGTCGTGGAATATTTCGCGGTGTTCGATGACCCGCGTCAGGGCGTCCTGCGGTTTCATTTGGCGTGCTCCTCAAGAAAGTTGTTCAGCATGTCGTGGCCGCGCTCGGTGAGTATCGATTCGGGGTGAAACTGCACGCCCTCGACGGCGAGCCGCTTGTGGCGCACGCCCATGATTTCGCCGTCGTCGGTCCACGCCGTGATCTGCAGTTCGGCGGGCAGCGATTCGCGTTCAATCGCCAGCGAATGGTATCGCGTGCAGGCCAACGGATTCGGCAGGCCACGAAAGACCCCGACGCCCTCGTGCTGTATCGGCGATACCTTGCCGTGCATCAGGCGCCGGGCATGCACCACGCGCCCGCCGAAAGCCTCGCCGATCGCCTGATGACCGAGGCATACGCCGAGCAGCGGGATCTTGCCGGCGAACTCGGCTATCGCCGCGAGCGAAATGCCCGCCTGCGCCGGCGTTCCGGGGCCGGGAGAAATCACCAGGTAATCGGGGTTCAGCGCAGCGATTTCGTCGAGCGTAATCGCATCGTTGCGGAACACCTTCACCTCCTGCCCCAACTCGCCGAAGTACTGGACGATGTTGTAGGTGAAGGAGTCGTAGTTGTCGATCATCAGCAGCATTTCTTTGCCTCCGCAATAGCGCTCATGGCGTTTCACCGAAGCGCGTATCGAGCCCCTGCTCGGCGAGTTCCGCCGCCCGCAGCACGGCGCGCGCCTTGTTTCCGGTTTCTTGCCATTCGGAGGCGGGGTCGGAATCGGCGACGATGCCGGCGCCGGCCTGCACGTAGAGTTGCCCGTCCTTGACGATGGCGGTGCGGATGGCGATGGCCAGGTCCATGTCGCCGTTGAAGCCGAGATAGCCGACGGCGCCGGCGTAAATGCCGCGCTTGACCGGCTCGAGTTCGTCGATGATTTCCATGGCTCGCACTTTGGGCGCGCCGGACACCGTCCCCGCGGGGAAGGTCGCCTTGAGCACGTCGAGCGCGCCGAGTCCCGCTTGCAGCTTGCCTTCGACATTGGAAACGATGTGCATGACATGTGAATAGCGCTCGATGAGCATGTTTTCGGTCAGCTTGACGCTGCCAATCTGCGCCACGCGGCCGGCGTCGTTGCGCCCGAGGTCGAGCAGTTGGACGTGTTCGGCGCGTTCCTTTTCATCGGCGAGGAGTTCGGCGGCGAGCGCCTGGTCCTCCTCAAGCGTCGCGCCGCGCCGCCGCGTCCCGGCGATCGGCCGCACGGTGATCAGTTTTTCGCTGCCCTGGCTCTCGAGGCGCACGAGGATTTCCGGCGAAGCGCCGACGACGTGGAAATCTTCGAAGTCAAAATAGAACATATAGGGCGACGGGTTGAGCGAGCGCAGCGAACGGTAGAGCGCCAGCGGGCTCGCGCCGAAGGGCTTGCTCATGCGCTGCGAGAGCACGACCTGCATGATGTCGCCCTCGGTAATGTGGTGCTTGGCCTGGCGCACCGCCGCCTTGAATTTCTCTTCGCCGAACAGCGATACGGCCGGCAGCGAAGGCCCTGGCGTCTCGGCCGGAATGCTCGCCGGCTCGCGCAGCCGGGCAAGCAGTTCCTTGAGCCGCGCCTGCGCCTTCTGGAAAGCGCCGGGCACTCCCGGTTCGGCGTAAACGACCAGGGTCAGCTTGCCCGAGAGGTTGTCGACGACGGCGATTTCCTCGGAGAGCAGCAGAATGATGTCGGGCGTGTTGATTTCATCGGCGCTCTTGCCGGGCGCGCGGCGCAAGCGCGTTTCGACATAGCGCACGGTGTCGTAGCCGAAGCAGCCGACGAGGCCGCCGCAAAAACGCGGCAGGCCGGCCGACGGCGCAGCGCGAAAACGCTGCATGTACTGGCCGATGAACTCGAGCGGATTGGTCGATTCGTCGCGCTCGGCGATGCGGTTGCCGGTCAGAACGAGGACTTGCCTGTCATTGACGACGACGCGCGTCGGACTGGCGAGGCCGATGATCGAATAGCGGCCGAAACGCTCGCCGCCCTGGACCGACTCGAGCAGATAGGTAAAAGGCCCGCCTTGCGGCCCGGCGCACAGCTTGAGATAGATCGACAGCGGGGTGTCGAGATCGGCGAAGGTCTCGAGGGTGATCGGGATACGGTTATAACCTTCAGCGGCGAGCTGATTGAAATACGCTTGGTTCATGAACGACTCCACATGCTGCGAGGTGAGGCACGGGGCCCGGAGGGCGCGTGCCGAGAGGCGAGCGGCTACCGGCTGTTACGCCAGGGCCACGCCTCCGCCCAAAAAGCGGGCTCAAGATGCAAATTGTGGTGCAGTGGTTTCATGCGCGAGTCTTTGTCGCCTATGCTGTTTTGCAGGGTGCTACGGCTGCGGCGCCGCGGTAATCGATACGTTGCGCGGCGACCTCGACAGTCGGAACTATAGCATCGCAATCGAGTTCCTGCACGTCGCCCCCCTCGTTGTAGCCGTAAGGCACGAGAAAGATATGGGAACCGGCGTCGCGGGCGGCGCGAAGGTCATTTACGGAATCGCCGATGAACAGCGCGTCACCCGGCGAGACGCCGAGGCGGCCGCAGGCCCAGATCAGCGGCATCGGATCGGGCTTGAGACGGGGCAGCAGGCCGCCGCTGACGACGACATCAAAATAGCGGGACAGCCCTGTCGAGTCGAGCAGCGGCAGGGTAAAAGCCGTGGCCTTGTTGGTGATCACGGCAAGGGGGAAGCCTTTGGCCTTCAGCGCTTTCAGCCCTTCCATGACGCCGGGATAGACACGCACACTGCGGCCGTTTTCCCGCGCGTAGTGACGCCGGAAGCTGTCGAGCGCTTCCTGCGGTGGCGGCACGCTATCGTCGGTGACCTCGAGCGAAACGGCGAGAGCGCGCTTGACGAGATTGGCGATGCCGCGCCCGACATAGCTGGCAACGGTTTCGCACGGCAATTCCGGGCGGCCAAGATCACGCAGCATGGCATTGACCGCGGCATGCAGGTCGGGCATGGTGTCGAGCAGTGTGCCGTCGAGATCGCAGAGTACGGCGCCGACCGCCAGGCGCGCGTCAGAAGAACTCTTGCTCACGCCTTTGCCAACTCGGCGCGCATCGCGGCAATGACCGAGTCATAACGATGCGCATCGGCGTCCTTGCCGGCATCGTAGATGGCCGAACCGGCGACAAACGTGTCAGCGCCGGCACGGGCGATTTCGGCGATGTTGTCAACCTTCACGCCGCCATCGACTTCGAGTCGTATGCGCCGCCCGCTGCGGCCCTCGTATTCGTCGAGCGTGGCGCGCGCGGCGCGCAGCTTGGCGAGCGTCATCGGGATGAAGGACTGGCCGCCGAAGCCGGGATTGACGCCCATCAGCAGCACTAGGTCGAGCCGGTCGAGTAGGTAATCGAGACAGTCGAGCGAAGTCGCCGGATTGAAGACCAGGCCGGCCTCGCAGCCGCACTCGCGGATCAGCGTCAGGCTGCGGTCGAGGTGCAGCGTCGATTCCGGATGAATACTGATGAGGTCGGCGCCAGCCTTGGCAAAATCGGGAATCAGGCGATCGGCCGGTTTGACCATCAGATGCACATCGATCGTTGCCGGGGTCAGCGGCCGGATCGCTGCGCAAACCATCGGACCGACGGTCAGGTTGGGCACGTAATGGTTGTCCATCACATCGAAGTGGATCCAGTCGGCGCCGGCGGCGAGCACGCCGGCGACTTCTTCACCGAGCCTCGCGAAATTGGCGGAGAGAATGCTGGCGGCAATGGCGTACATGGCACGGCTCGTAACAAGTGAGAGGAAGGGATTTTACCGCGAAAGCCCCTTCACCGCCCGGCTGCGATCTGGGCTTATTACTTTGCCTTGGCATCGGTTTGAGGCCATCTTACGCCGCCATCGACGATGCGCAGCGGAACCGTTGGCATCGGCGCGACGCCGCGCCGCTTGCCGTTCTGGCAGGGCGCGCCGATGAATTCCTCGAGGTCGCCGAAGCAGAATTTCACTGGTTGGGCGGTGGGGTCTGACGGCGGGTCGGCTGCCGGTACCGGCACAACGGGAGTGATGTCCGCAGTCAATCCGGCCGGCTGCACGATGTTGTAATTGCCGGCGTCGGGACCGGCGAGCGCGAAACCGCTGACCGTGACCGGCTTGGCGGCCCCGACGTTGGGATCGGCGAAAGCGCCGACACCGACACCGCCA
>CAISOB010000062.1 GCA_903886975.1 uncultured beta proteobacterium | reverse complement strand
CGGCCCGCCTCACTTTGGCGTATAGGTCCACTTTGTACATCCTCTCTGCCTTCCTCGATCCATCACAGATCAAAGATTAGGCATCAGGACTGGCTCCCACTACACCGCCACGTGGCTACCTTTCATTCCGGCATTCACACGCCCAGCACGATGAAGCAATTGCCATAAAGTCCCGCAGCAGATCGGAAACGAGAACCGGTCCTCGTAAGAACCGCTCAGTGATGTCCGCGACAAACCGTTACGTAAGTCACCAACTCGCGCAACAGACAAACCGTTTTTGAATCCCTAGACTTCAATCGTTGCTTCAGCGTCCCCCGCTGGCAATGTTTGACCCTCCCTGATCCATCGCAAAGATGGAATCTTTGATCCCGTGCCCTAACCGGCGCGGGATTTTTTTGCCTGTAACCACTTGGAATTCTGCGGTGCAGTGGCGTCTTCCAACAATCGCATAGGTTGGTGCATCCACTAGCCCCCGTCTGAGGGTTCACCTGGCTCGCTTAAATGGTGACGTCAATACTCTCACTACCTCTCCATTCACTTGTCACACATTCGGTCACCTCCTAAGAACGGCGTTCCCGGTGGGATAAGAGAACGGCAGCTAACGACCGTCCGGCCGGTTGATCTCTTGAAAAGCCGACGCTCATCTCATTCGATACATCGACAGTTCAGTCGCCGGATTCCTTCGCGGCAACCACATCAAGGGCTCGCCAGCCTTCGAGACCGATGCGCTCGAGGGTTTCGATATTGCGTTCGTAAATATTGGCCGCGTCGGGGAAGGCCGCTATTGCACGATCAAGACTCGCTTCGCGGAGCATGTGCAGGGTAGGGTAAGGCGCACGATTGGTATAGTTGCCAAGATCATCGGGTCCGGT
The DNA here is from genome assembly GCA_903886975.1 of uncultured beta proteobacterium. Lineage (GTDB taxonomy): Bacteria > Pseudomonadota > Gammaproteobacteria > Burkholderiales > Rhodocyclaceae > Propionivibrio. The sequence goes on along the minus strand of CAISOB010000062.1, from coordinate 37,083 downwards.
ATCGGGAAAGCAGTAGTCGGGATGGAAATTTGCCACCTGCAATTTGCCAGTGAGTCCCTGCGTGCGCACCACCAGCTCCACCAGATCGAGAAAATCGGTGAAGTCATCGAAACGCCCGAGCACATACGGAAGGATAAGCAGCGTGGTGTCGGTGATCCGCGGCGATACCTCGTGCAGAAACTGCAGTTCCCGCTCTAGATCGACTAGCAGCGCATCGCAGTCGGTCGCTTCGCTGACCGCGTAGCGCACCAGATTCTTCACGTGCACGGCCTTCGCGAAAGGGCAGAGATTGAGGCCGATTACCGCGCGCTCAAGCCATTTCCGTGTAGCGGCAATGGCTTCGTCAGGGGTAGGCGATGGCATGCCGGTCAGGGTTGAACTTGATGAATGAGCGACTCTCCACCGCCGCCTGTCTCTCTATACGCTTACCGGTTACGCTCCTGACCTCGATCCTCTCCTCTTTCGTGCTCTTTCTCCTGCCCTTGCCCCTGTCGTGGCTCCTGTCTTGGTTCCTGTGAGACTCCCCTGTTTTGTGGAATGCTTTCCTGGGCCGGCCTTGGCGTCACTTGTTCACGCGGCGCGGCGTGTTGCTGCGGCGGCAGTCTCTGGTCCTGGACTGCCGGGCCTCTTTGTTGAGGGACGCCTTGCGCTGGACTTGACCTCTGAACTTCTTGGCCTTCCCGTTGCGGCGGCTGTGTGGGTTGTGCGGCGACTGGAGCATTTTGCGGGTGCGGCGCCGATGGGGTGACACGCTGGGCATCTTGTTGCCGAGCGCTTCTCTCCTGCGGTGCTCCCTGCGGTCCCGGGTGAGCCATCTCGGGCGCACTTTGCACTGCCGGCTCCCGATTGTGCTGTTGCACGATAGGGTCACGCGGTTGGTAACGGTAATTTTGACTGTGAAGGTTCCGTTGCTGTTCTGCCTGGGGATAGCGATCACCTGAATACTGCCGTTGGTACAAAGGCAGCGGCGCAGGAGTTGGAGCGGAATTACGGTTCCATCTGTCCCACCCGCTTCGATGCTGCTCCCATCCATTGCCCCAATGCTCGCCCCAACGTGGCGGCGCATCGGACCGCCAGCCGCGGAAGTACCTCGGAGGATCCCGGTAGTAGCTAACGGGGATGCGCAGGACAAACAGCGGCACGTCTTCCGGGCTAACAATATCCCAAGGGCCGTTGTACCAGGAACTCGCGTACCAGTTGTCTGCTTGGTAGACCCAGTACATGCCATCGTAGAAGAAGTAGTTCGAATTCTGCCGTGGAGCATAGTAGACCGGGTAGCCTGGTACCGGGACAAGGTCAGGGAACGAGGGAATGTTGATTCCGATATTTACGCTAGGAAGTCCGACGCCGATACTTACTTGAGCGACAGCCGAAGTAGCCGAACAAGACAGCAGCCACAGCGCGATGAGTACGTAACGCATTTTCTATTCCTCTCTTCTTTCACTGGATTCGCGGCACGGGCAAAGCGGCGCCGCTCCCATTGCACAAGATCATTCAGTGAGGACGAGGATATCGAATTCCGGTCGGCATATTCTGTGCGCTAACGTACCGACGCCTAGACGGCAAGACGCCTCTGTTGGCGGTGGTTTGCCACCAACGCCACATTCGACAAGGATCCAGCAACCGAACGGGGCAAGTGCGGGCGAGAATCCGGCACGTAGCGCGCGGCTATCCATCCATGCCGCTGTCGCCCGCCTATATGGCGGGTGACGAGCGGCGCGGTGGATAACACGACCTGGCCCATGGCGTGCGCATACATTCGCGGGAAAGATGATTACGAGACGCGAACGCTTTCCCACCGACATCGCACTTCTAATGGACTTAGGCCAACCGGAACTTGAGATCGCCCAACTTCTCGATTGAACTCACGATTTCGTCTCCGGCCTTTAGCCAAACCTGTTTTTCCTTGGGCATGCCGGCAATTACACCTTGCGGCGTTCCCGTGAAGATTATGTCGCCAGGCTCCAATGTCCAGAATTTGGAAATGTAGGAAATCATCTTCTGGGTATTGAAGATGAAGTCGTTAGTGCTCCAATCTTGCCGCAGTTCACCGTTGACGCGAGTCTGGATCTTCAAGTTGTTGGGGTCTCCGACCAGGTCCGCGGACACAAAGTACGGGCCGATCGGTGCGTAGTTGTCCATCGTCTTCCCGATCATCCACTGCCCGCCTGGCAGCTCCAGCTGAGCGTCACGGGCTGAAAAATCATTGGACGTGCAATAACCGGCGACGTAATTCAGGGCGTCGGCTTCGCTGACGTTGCGCGCTGATTTGCCCATCACGATGAGCAGTTCAGTCTCATAGTCAAACTTGTAGGCCACTTCCTTGGGAACCAGCTTGATCGTACAGTTCTGGGCTGCCAGCGAATTGTTGTACTTGTTGAACAAGATGGGCACGCCGGGTTCCTTCATTCCCACTTCTTGCGCATGTCGTCTGTAGTTGAGTCCGACGCAAATGATCTTGCTTGGATTCATGAACAGCCTGCCGTGGCTGATCTGGGACTCGTCCAACCAGGCGGCCTTGGCCTTCGCCTGGCTGCTGGCGGCAACCAGCTTGTTCAAGCCCGGCGCATTGCCTTCCTTCAGCAACTCTTCGAGGGTAATGGGGGCGGCCAGCCCCAACAGCTTCGAAGCAGCCCTGACGTCAAGTACTCCCTTGTCCGTCTTGACTCCAAGCGTTTCCGTACCATCCTTGTTTGCAATAGACAGCAAGGTGAGGTTGCGGGGCATTTCATGAGGCCCCTTGAATTTACCCGGAATCTCAGCTGCTGCGGCACGCCCAGAAGTGCCGATTGCGACACCGGCGGCTGCCGCCCCGGTTGTGGCGAGAAATTCGCGACGTGTGCTCATGATGTCTCCTTTCGATCGTCAGTGGTGGGTAAGGAAATTGGCGTAAGAAGCCTGCTGTGTGGCTCGGTGGTCGGTGTCCGTATCCCCGGTCCCCGCATCCTTTTAGGCGCTTAGACAACGATTGGCGGGATTCAGATGTAAAGATGATCACACTCGGCCCGTTCAAGCACCTCGGGATAAACGACCTTAATCGGTTTCCCATGATCAAAGGCGAAGATTTGATCGAAAATGTCGGGAAACTGGATCTCGGGTAGCCGATATGGGGCGCACAAACGACATTGTCCAGCGCCAGTAAGGGATCGCTTGGATCGATCGGCGGTTGATGCTCGAAGCGAAATCGGCATGAGCGCATCTCGGTCTTTCAGCGCATGCAATAACGAGCGGGATTCCCGGATCGTCTGGAAGTCGCATGGACGCGCCTAGGCGACGAAAATCCCCGCAAGCATCTCAGACGGCATAAGTCATGTACTTTACCGAAAACGGCAGGTGCGGGAAACGCTTGGTTTCGCCATCCACGAAGCCCATCTTCCTGTACCAGCGCTGCAGCTCCTCGTGCTCGCCGATGACGCCGATGCTGATGGTCTGAATCGAAGAAGCTCTCGCGAGCTGGATGATGTGTTGCACCAGGCCGGCGCCGATACCGCGGCGGCGCTGCGCGGGCAAGACCGACAGGCGATTCAGGTAAGCGAGGCCGGCGCTGGGATTCTCGTAGGCGACGCAGGCGATCGGCACCGAGCCCTCTTCGAGGAGGAAGTAACGCTCGCCGCGCGCAAAATCCGCCTCGATCCAGGCAGAAGTGCAGAAGGACGGATGCTTTGGGGAATTGCCGGCGGTAAGGCCGAATTTTTCCGCGACATCCTCGTTGGCTTCGCGGATCACCGTGGCAATTGTCGCGGTGTCCGCAGCGCCGGCTTCCCTGATCTTCATCTCGGTCAACCGTCTTAGGATTATGCCGTCATTGTAGCAAGGCTTGCATCGCCGCATGCCGGCAAGTTGACGGCGGCCCGCGTTGTTTGCCTATTCAGAGGACGGCAGATATACTCTGGCGCTCGTGGAGATGGCATTCCTCCCTTAACCGCCCCGAGCTTGCGTCGGCGCTGATGATGCCTACGCTGCAGCCCGGATGGGAGGCGTAGGAGCGACTCTTGTCCAATAACAGCCAACAACACGGACAGGATTTATGTGGAAATCGATTTTCGCAATCTCGCTGGGCGCGGCTCTCGGCGCCCTCTTGCGCTGGCAACTCGGTGCCAGGCTCAACAGCATCTTCCCCACATTGCCTCCGGGCACGCTGATGGCCAACCTGATCGGTGGCTATATCATCGGTCTGGCCGTCGCCTATTTCGCCTATGCGCCGGACATCTCGCCGGAGTGGCGACTGTTCATCATCACCGGATTTTGCGGCGGACTGACGACGTTTTCCACTTTTTCAGCGGAAGTGCTTGAGCTGCTGCAAGAAGGGCGATTGAGCTGGGCGATGGGCGCCATCGCCACCCATGTCAGCGGCTCGTTGCTGATGACCCTGGCCGGGCTGGCCACATGGCATCTCGTAAAACATTCGTGAGGAGGGCAGGATGAAAGGCTACCAGATCACCTTTTTCACCCAGCAGGATCGCCGCCACAAGCACCATCCGATGGCCGAATGGCTGATGCTCGCCGCGCGCGACCTCGGCGTCCGCGGGGCGACCGTCGTCGCCGGCAGCGAAGGTTTCGGCCAGCATCGCCGCATCCATTCGGCGCATTTCTTCGAACTCGCCGACCAGCCGCAGGAAGTCATGATGGCCGTCAGCGAGGACGAGGCGGACCGGCTGTTCGCCTATTTGAAGGAAGAAGCCGTGCATCTCTTTTACGTCAAGACGCCGATCGAATTCGGCATCCTCGGCGAGGCCGATCAATGACCGAGACCTGGCTGCTGGCGGCGTTGTGGCTCGGGCTTGCGCTGCTGGCGAGCCTGCTGTCGATCTGGCTGCGCATCGCCACCGCGCTTTCGGAAATCGTCGTCGGCGCGATCGCCCAGCTGCTGATCGGCGCCTTCATCGGCGGGGTAACCCTGGGCGCCGGAGAATCCTGGGTCCGTTTCCTTGCCGGGACCGGAGCCATCGTACTGACCTTCCTCGCCGGCGCCGAACTCGATCCGCATGTGCTGCGGCGCAAGTGGAAGGAAGCGTTGGCCATCGGCCTAGTCAGTTTCACGGCTCCCTTTCTCGGTTGCACGGCGGTCGCATACTGGGTTCTGGGCTGGACCGTGTCGGCCAGCTGGCTGGCCGGCATCGCCATGTCGACGACGTCGGTGGCCGTCGTTTATGCGGTGATGCTCGAGTTCGGCTTCAACACCACCGACTACGGCAAGACCGTGCTCGCCGCGTGCTTCATCACCGACCTTGCGACGGTGCTGGCCCTCGGCTTCATTTTCGCGCCCTTCAGCTTCCGCACTGTCATCTTCTTCGCCGCCAGCGTCATCGCCTTCGCCGTATTGCCCTGGCTCACGCCGCGTTTCTTCAAGCGTTACGGCAACCGGCCTTCGGAACTCGAAGCGAAATTCCTGCTGTTCTGGCTGTTCGCCCTCGGCGGGCTCGCAGCCTGGGCCGACAGCGAGGCGGTGCTGCCGGCCTACCTGCTCGGCATGGTGCTGGCCGGAACGGTGGGCAAGGACCATGTGCTGGTCCGACGCCTGCGTACGCTGACCTTTGGCCTGCTGACGCCGTTCTATTTCATCCGCGCCGGATCGCTGGTCTCGGTGCCGGCCTTGCTGGCTGCACCGATGGCTTTTGTTGTTCTGTTGTTCGCCAAGATGACGACAAAGATCATCGGCGTCTATCCAGTCGCGCGCCTATACAAATCGCCGAAACAGGAAGCGACCTACACCACGCTGCTGATGTCGACGGGCCTCACTTTCGGCACCATCTCTGCGCTGTTCGGGCTGTCGCACGAAGTGATCGATCAGGTGCAATACTCGTATCTTGTCGCCGCCGTCATCGGCAGTGCGGTGGTGCCGACGCTGATCGCCAATGCCTTCTTCCTGCCGCGTCACCTGTTGCCCAAAGGAGAGAAGTCATGAAACGCATCCTGGTCGCCTTCGATGGCTCCGATGGGGCCAACAAGGCATTTTCCGTGGCGCTGGAATACGCCGAGAAGCTCGGCGCCGAGATGCGCGTGCTCGCCGTGGTGCGCCCACCCGAGTTCGGCGACGAGGTCGAGACCGAAGCCATCATCGAAAATTCGAAGAAGCATTACCATCAACTCTTGCAGTCGCTGCACACCGCGACCGCCAAGAAGAACGTCGTCATCCGTTTTGAAGTGGTCGTCGGCCACCCGGCCGAGCAGATCATCCGGCACGCCGAGGAATGGCCCGCCGACATGGTGGTCGTCGGTCATCGCGGCGGCACGTTCCTTGACCGCTGGCTGATCGGATCGGTGGCCAAACACGTGATCAACCACGCTCCCTGCGCCGTGCTGGTCGCGCGCTGAGGCCGGCGGACGGCGGAATTGTGCCGCATCCGCGGCGCGAGCGCCTGGCCTAGGATTGCTGCTTGCCTCCTTGCTCGTCCTTAGACTTGCGGACCAGTTCATCGACGTCGTCGATCTTGTCGTGCAGCATGTTGATGCGGTGGGCGAGCCCCTGAATCTCGGTATGCGCCCGTCGGTTGACATCGAAATCAAGTTCGCTGCGCAGGCGGTCCTTCTTGTCCTGCCGGTTCTGGCTCATCATGATGACCGGCGCCTGTATCGCCGCGAGCATCGATAAGAAAAGGTTGAGCAGGATGAATGGATAAGGATCCCACGCTTTGTCGCCGAGTTCGACGTTGATCGCCGCGTATACGGCAAGGACCGCCGCAAAGGTGACGATGAAGGTCCACGAGCCTCCGAAACTTGCCACCAGGTCGGCGATCCGTTCCCCGAGGGTTTCCGCTTCCTCGATCACGTCGTTCGGATTGCGCGTGGCACGCAGACGGACCAGCCCTTCGATGGAGTGGAACTGGCGGCCCATGACGCTCATCAGGTCGAGGCCCGCATCCGGTTTCTTCCTGAGCAAGACGGTGATGTCGTTAAGGTCCAGCTCGACGCATTCGGTTTCGTCGATGGCGGTTGCGTTGGTGTGGTGGACGGTGTGCGCAAGCATCGCCGCAAAGCCGAAGACCTCGCCATGGCCTGGCATATCGAGCATGACGACCTGGTTGTCTTCGTCGATGGTCGTCACTTCGACGGAGCCGGACACCATGATGAAGGCACGTTCGCTCGCATCGCCCATTCGGTAGATTCTCTGGCGTGGCTTGAAGTTGCGCAGTTCGACCTGGCCGGCAAGGACCGCCAGCTCGTCGTCATCAAGCAGGGCAAAAAGCGGAACTTCCTTCAATACTTCAGGGTTGCAGGCCATGGGATCCCCGTGACAAAAAGTAGGTAATTCGAGTGTCCCGACCAGGGGCCCGGCCAGGGCTCGTGACAGGCGATTCTAATGACTCGAATGCCGCAACGGAAACCGGCACAATCGATTTACTCAAGATAGGATTCCTTCGCGAATCCGTGCTTATACCTTTAAGGTCGATCTTCGAGGCATCAACCGGTCTGTTGCTGTTGCAGTTTCAATTTGTCTTCGGCTCGCTGACATCATTCCCCGTAGGAATACCCATCCTCAAGATCATCCAGCGAAATTTTGAAATCTGATGGAATGGCATCGCTTGTCCTGACGAATCCACGACCGGACAGCCGTGCACCATTTCCCGGGTGATCGTTCGGGCGAGATCGGGGTTCGGATTGCATTTCCAATTACGCCCATCCTTGATCACGCAATCCGAGAATTTTCCGGATGAATCCGCCGCCCCGGACGTCCAAAAAATAACTTCGCCGTGCGCCCTGAGCGCCCGGAAGCGATAGCGATCCCCGGCGACGAGCTTGCCCGTGCAACTGCTCCCCTGCCACTTGCCATCCTGGCATCGCGGCGTATAAACGGTGCGCTCGCCTTCGAGGGTAATTCCGTCTGTAATCCAAGCCAGGAAGCCAAGAAGGAGGAGCGTCAGACTGAACAAGGGCCAGGAAATCCTTTTCATAACATTCTGCAACTCCTCGTGGAGACAACTTGGCAAAGTCGATTATGCTACCGCTAGTCGCCAAGAAAATGTAGCGACCATATCACTTTTTTAAACGCCTAGCGCAGCCGGTCGCGGACAGGCCAGACGGAGCCGCCGGCCCAGTCCAGCCGCCCTTTGGCAAAATCTTCAACGTGCTTACGATTCAAGCCCGAAATCTCCCTCGGCGCGAATCGACTCATGCCGGCTTCCGGCTGAGCTTCCTATCGCGGTGCAAACGATAGATCGTGCTGCTGCTCATAATGGTAATCATGCTTTCCATCACCGTGCCGCCGATTGATCCGGTAAGAATGTTGTTGGTCAGCCATAGCAGCGTACAGCAAAGAATGGCATACCTGAGGCGCAGGCCGTCCAGGCGGAACATCGCGATTGTGGCGATGGCGGTGGCGATCAATGGGATCACATTCCAGGCGGCTTTGACGACCCAAAAGGCCAGCAGTAAGTTGGCGACCAGCAAAATCAAGGCGGCGGTCATCGAGCGGGTACGTAAGGACAGAAGGTTACGCGTGGCGGAAAGCGCCGTGCCAGCCATGGCTGCCAGATTGCCCATCAGGAAGAAGTGAATGGCATAGGCCAGGTTTTGAGCGGTCAGCCACACCTTGAATTGGCCGTCGCGCTTGCGGGAGAAGGTCACCATGCTGAGAATCAGCGTGGCGTGACCGAACATCTGCGCGGTCGAGAAGAAGTCATGTGTCATCAGTGGCAATCGTTAGTCGAATCAGCGGCCAATTTGCTTTAGAAGGTCGACACCGGCATCGCCGGAGAGGGTCTTCCACTCGGCAATGGCTTCGTCTGCGCTGGCGGACAACAGCCTGCGCAGTTCGGCCGAGATTGCCGAAGTCTTGACGAGGGTCACCCCGTTGGCCGCCATGCGCGCATAGTTCTCCTCGAGTCGGGTTTCCAGCAGGTGCCATTGATTCGCCTCGGTGGCTGTGGCGGCGCGATCCACGGCTGTGCGCAGGTCGGGCGGCAGGGCCGAATAGGCTGATTCGCTCAGCATTGTCAGGCTGAGCGGCACCGCATAGTTGATCTCGGTGAAATAGGGCAGATAGTCCCAAAGCTTGCGGCCGGCACCGCCATCGCCTGACGACAGTACAGCGACCACCGAACCATCGATCAGCCTGGGCATCGCGTCGGCGAAAGACAGGTTGACCGGCGCGGCTCCAGCGGCGGTGAAAGCCTTGACGCCGGTGCTGTCGTAGGTACGGATGGCGAGTCCTTTTAAATCACCCGGCGAAACGATCGCTTTCTTCGCCCAGATGCCGCTGGGTGGCCAGGGGGTCGTGTAGAGCAGACGCAGCTTCTCGGCGGCGAGACGCTTGGCGTAGGATGGCCGAGCCACTTCGGCAAGCTTGCGCGCCTCCGCGTTTGTTGCTGCAAGAAAGGGCAACGAGGAGAGCAGGAACAGGGGGTCAGTCTTGCCCATTGCGCCGGCCAATGCGTCACCTGCAGTGATCTGTCCGTCGCGTACGGCAGCAATCATCTCGGACGATTTGACGCCGGAAGAAGCGTCAAAACCGGGATTGACCACGATGCGTCCGGCACTTTCCCTGAACAGGGCCTCGGCGAAGTAGCGCAAGCCTTCGCCAGGCATCGAAGTGGCGGGGTATTCGGTGGCGATGGTCCAGGTGACTTGAGCGCTGACCTGGGCGATGTGGAGCAGCAGTGCCGCGGCGAGTACGGCGAAGATATGACGGGAAAGGCGCATGGCGTTAGGGCTTTCGTCAGCAGGTCAAGAAACGGGAAATTCCTTGCCCGACCCGAAGTATCCGTGTCGCCCGCTCGTTATGTCAATTTTCGTCGTGTCCGACTGAAGGGCGATCCTGCTCACGAAGCGCGCTTTGCGCGGTCGTTTCATGGGGTGCGATGGCGGCCAGCCAGGCTTCGTAGCCACCCTTCAGCGGCCGCACCGACAGATAGCCTTCTTCGAGCAAGCGATGCGCGGCCTGCACGGCGCCCGCATCCTCGGGGCAGGCGCAGAGGGTGACGATAAGCTGGCTCTTCGGCCATTGGCCAACGGCGTCGAGCAGGTGATCATGCTCGGCGGCGGTTGCTCCGGCGAGCGGGCCGGTTTCGGCAATCATGCGGCTACCCCGCAGGTCGAGGACGAGCACGGGCTGCTGCGCGTCCCTGATGGCCAGGAGTTCGGCGGGCGTGATGTGCGGCAGCGCCGACAATTTGCGGAAGCGATGCTTCTGCCACAGCTTCCAACTGAACCAGACGGCGATCGCCAGCGCGAGCGCTGCCATGGCAGTTTCGGCGTTTCTTTCCAGTGCGCCGATCGCCGCACGCACTTCGTCGCGCATTATCCAGCCGGCGGCCAGGGCAAACCCGGCCCACAAGGCGGCGCCCGCGGCGGCCGCGAGCAGAAAACCCGGCAGCGCCATGCGCAGCGAACCGGCGATCGGCGGGGCAACCGTAGAGAAGCCGGGAATGAACTTGGCGACCACCAGCGAGGCGAGTCCCCAGCGGTTGAAGCGATCCTCGGTCTGGCTGACGCACGAACCGGGGTTGATCGACAGGCGGCACAAGGTCGTTAGAACCCGATAGCCAAAGGCTCTGCCGGCCAGGTACCAAAGCCAGTCGGCCAGCACCGAGGCGGCGATTGCCGCGGCGAGCAGGCTGCCGAGCTGCCCCGAACTCGCAGCCAGGCTGCCGGCCAGCAGCAAGGTCGGCACGGCGGGCACCGGTAGCCCGGCTTGCTGCAGCAGAACGTTCAGAAAGACGATCCAGACAGCGTCGTGCCGCAGAGAATCGCCAAGCTGGGAAATATCCATTGATCGGCCTTCCGATGAATCCCTTACGACGGTATGTCCCGGGATTCGTGTTCGTGTCTGGCCAGCAGACTCGCGCGGACAAAATCGATGTGTACGCGAAGATCATAAAACAGGTCGCCGAACGACGCCGGAATCGTGATCGTGTTGACGGTGCTTTCGATCTCGGCCAGGTGGTGCAGAAGTTCTTCATGTCGTTTGGGGTCTGGCGAGGGCTTCAAGGCATCGCGTTCGAGTTCGAGCAAGACCTTGTACCAGCGGCTGATGCGGAACTGGATCCGCCACTTGTAGATGGCCGGAGCCACCTTGAGCGCCGGGATGAGCAGCAGGGTCAGCGGCACGACGACGGCAAGCGTTCGGGCGATCAGGCTGGCGACCCAGAACGGGAAGTTGCGGTAAAGAAAGCTCTTGCCCGATGTATAGAAGCGTGAAGCGTCCGGACTAATGGCAAATTCGTGTTCGATCGGCGCCGGGAACTCGCCGCGCTTCTTGAACAGTCCCGGCGACCCGTGCACCTCCCTGGCCGCTTCGAGCAGGACGTCGGACAGTGCCGGGTGCAGCGTTTTGCGCGCAACGAGCTCGACGGTGGGAGCAATCAGGCTGATGTCTTCCGCCGGAATGTTCTTGCCGAAGTCGAGCGATCCTTTGGGCAGATCCAGCTTGTTCAGATAGACTATTTTTCGCGCATAGGCATCGGCCTGCGTGAAATTGAAGAGCTGGATATCGGGCGTGTGCAGCAGGCTGCGCATCAGGTCGGTCGAAGTGGAGTCGCCCATCACGAACAGGGCGTCGATGCGATTCTCGAGCAATGACTGCACGGTGTCGCCGGCGACCGAATCGACCAGAACCGTCCCGTCATCCGGCGCTATGCCGTTGGCCTTGAGGAGGGCGAGTGCCAGACTGCGCGTGCCGCTGCCCACCATGCCAATATCGAGTCGCTTGCCCTTGAAGTCGGAAAGCAGATTCTTGGGGGCGCCCCGATAAAAGACCATCAGCGGCTGATAAGAAATGCTGCCGAGAGAAAAGAGTTCGCCAATGTCTGCGTTGTTGGCCTCGCCGCCCAGAACGAAGCCGACGTCGACGCTGACCTTCGGATCGTTGAGCCGATTGAAGTTCTCGATCGATCCCGCCGATGGAAGAATCTTCAGGGTCACGCCTTCGCGCGCCAGGATCTTCTTGTAGCGTTCGGCATATCTTTCAAAGACGCTCCCCGCGGGGCCGCTGGTGATGGTGATGACCGTCGGGGCGGAAGAATTGACGAAAGCGACAATGGCGAGCCCGATCGCCAGGGTGGCAAGCAGAATCGCGGCGACGGTGATGACCATGCCGCGACCGAACAGTGCGACGAGCTTTGCCAGCGCTCTCGAGGCGAAGATTCTTGCAGAAAGCATCGCGTCCTTCCGGACAAATTGTCATCTGATTCGCGCCGACGCCAGGCCCGGTGGCAAAGCGTCCGTCGAACAGTTTAGCATTACTCGCCAGGCCCAAATACGTCGCCGCGGGTCTGAACGCTTTACGTGCAAAACCAGTTCGCGTACGCTTGGCCCTCGGGCCGCCCGCCAGCGGCCACCAACCGTGTCGCCACCAGCCATGACAATGAAATATCAAATCATCCCGGTTACCCCGTTTGAGCAGAACTGCAGTCTCCTGTGGTGTGATGAGACGCGGCGCGCGGCGGTGGTGGACCCCGGCGGCGACATCGCGCGCATCTTGAGCGTGGTGGAAAAGAAGGGCCTGCAACTGGAGAAGATCCTGCTCACGCACGGACATATCGATCATGCCGGCGGCGTTGCCGATCTGGCCGAACGGCTATCGCTGCCGATCGAAGGTCCGCAGCGCGCGGACCAGTTCTGGATCGATGGCCTGGCCGATCAAAGCAGGATGTTCGGCTTTCCGAACGTGCGCGCCTTTACGCCGGATCGCTGGCTCGAGCAGGGCGACAGCGTGCGTTTCGGCCAGGTCGAACTGGAGGTGCTGCATTGTCCCGGGCATACACCGGGCCACGTGGTTTTCTTTTCAGCGGCCGACCGCCTGGCGGTCGTTGGCGACGTACTGTTTCAGGGCTCGGTCGGCCGAACGGATTTGCCGCAAGGCGATTTCGAGACCTTGCTCGCTTCGATCCGCGGACGCCTCTGGCCGCTTGGCGACGACGTCGCTTTCATCTCCGGCCATGGTGCGATGTCGACGCTGGGTGCCGAACGGCGCAGCAATCCTTTCTGTGGCGACTAAGGATGCGTTGTCAATCGCGCGGCGTGTGCAAACGGGACAGCAGGCCCCATTGCCAGGCGCCGCGCGTACCTACCAGTTGCTGATCGAAGTGGCCGGGCCGTCGCGCGTGCGCATCGGACGCCTGGGCACTTTCGATTTCCCCGCCGGAATCTATATCTACACCGGAAGCGCGCTGCGCAATTTCGAAGCTCGGGTGAAGCGTCATTTAGCGACGGCGAAAAAGATGCATTGGCATATCGACTATCTGCTCGCGGCGCCGGGCGTGCGGGTGCTTGAAGTGCGCCGTCACGGCGAATCGGAGTGCTGCGTCAATCAGCGGGTCGGCGGCGAAATCCCGGTTCCCGGTTTTGGCGCCAGCGATTGCCGGGCAGCGTGCGGCAGCCATCTGAAGCGCCTGGGATAGGCGCGGCGATCACTGATCGGGATCGGCGTTGATGCGGCTCGCCCAGTGCAAGGCGGCAACCTGTGATTTTGCGTGGGCCGCCGGGCTTATTTCCAGGCGCGCGAGTATTGATTCGGCGGCCGAAATGTTGCGCGTCTCGGCAGCAACAATCGCAGCAAGAAGCTGGCAGAGAATTCCGCCGCGAATTTCTCCAGGCTCGCCACCATTGGCGCAGGCGAGCAAGGCTTCGTTGGCCGCATCATGCAGCGGAAGCTCCTTGAGAATTTCCGGCATCGGCAAATTGATCAGAACCTCGAGCAGCGAAAACAGGCCGGTCATGAAAGCATTGTCGATGAAGTCGGGAATATCGGGTCTGGGCGTTATCGTCGACGCGAGCAGTTCCATCTGGTGCCCGCGCGCGGCGGCAATCTGCATCAGCGGGTTGGCGGCGTCGCCGTGGGCCAGATGATCGGCATAGATCAGCAGTTGCAGCCAGCGCTGCAACTGGCGGCGGCCGAGCAGGGCGATGGCCTGCGAAAAATTGCTGATCTTGGTTCTTGCACCGACGGCAACTGAATTGACAAGTCGCAGCAGGTTGTAAGAAAGCTTCGATTCTTCGCGGAAGATGGCTTCGATCTCGTGCGTGTCGCCGTCATGCCGCACCAGGTTCAGCAGCTTGAGCAGTTTCAGCCGAGTCAGGTCCGGCTCTTTTCCGAAGTGCGGATTGCGCGCCGTCAGGAAACGACTGTCGTACCAATCGAAGCCTTTGTCGGTCAGGGCTTCGAACATTTCATGCGTGTCGACCCGCGTTGCGATCTTGTGGAAGCCGATGTGCTTCGCGTACTTGAGATCGGCGATCGGGATGTCCTGCCTGGCGCAGGCCGCATCGAAGCGCAGATAATCGAAGGCGGCGGTCGGCGCGTTGCGCAGCCGATCGGCGCTGTCGATGTCGGCGCCAAAGCGCTTGCCCTGCGCGCGAAGCTGTTGGCAGCGCACGGTCACTTGCGGGTCTTCAACGCTCGTGGCAGGCAGAACAAAGATGACGCGATTGGTGTTGAATCCATCGACGAACGCGTCTTCTTCAAGCCAGGACGGATTGAGCGGGGTGACCATGGGCAATAGCTCGGCCAGCGCCGCCGCACCGGATTCGGCGAAACAGCGCGCAAAGTCGGCGCTTTCCTTCGCGCCGGAAACGCCGGCCTGGCAGTCGAAAGCAACCCAGCTGCGATCGGCAGCGAGAATCGGGCGAAAGAAGAAATAAGTCTCTGGCATGGTAAGAGCGCTCTTGAATCTTGTTGTTGCGGCACTGATGCCTGTAATTCTGGTCGGGCCGGTTCCCTTCCTATCTTAGCGCATATCGACGCTTGCTGCCGCGGCGGCGGTCCGACTATGCATCCGGCACGATGACATGCGCCATATTCATCTTGGATTATACGACAAACGGGCATCCGACGTTCCCTAAGTCGCCGCATTGAAACTCAAGGCACGGGCGCATTGCCGCCTGCCGGATTTTGCACGGGCACGAACGCGCCGGAAAAGAAGGGTAGACTGGCGCCGTTCGCCGCGGAATACGAAATCCGCTCCCGGCGCCATCCAGTCCCTTGAGTGACCTACGCAGATGACTACCAATGCTCTCAGAACTCTCGAGCCTTCCCGACAACTCGGCGGGCCGGATTTCGAACGCCTGTTTTCGGATCGGGCGCGGGCGATCCAGAGTTCCGCTATTCGTGAAATTCTCAAGATCACCGAGCGGCCCGAAGTCATTTCATTTGCCGGCGGTCTGCCGGCGCCGGCGACCTTCCCGGTCGGCCCGATGCGCACGGCGTTCGAGCGCGTGCTCTCGGACTGCGGCCGTGAGGCGTTGCAGTACAGCACCACCGAGGGCTTCGCGCCGCTGCGTGAATGGATCGCGGCGCGGATCGGTACGCCGCAGGCGCCGGTGTCGGCCGACGAGGTGCTGATCGTTTCCGGCTCGCAGCAGGGCCTCGATCTGCTGGCCAAGGTCCTGGTCGACGCCGGCGACACGCTGCTCGTCGAGACGCCGACTTATTTGGGCGCGCTGCAAGCATTTTCGATGTTCGCGCCAAATTTTGTGTCCGTTCCCAGCGACGACGACGGATTGCTGCCCGAGGCGCTGCCGGAAGCTGCGCGCGGCGCAAAATTTCTTTACTGCTTGCCGAACTTCCAGAATCCGACCGGGCGGCTTCTGCCCGAAGATCGTCGCCGCGCTCTGGCCGAGCGTGCGCGCGAACTCGATTTACTGATCCTCGAGGACGACCCCTACGGCGCCCTTTCCTACGACGGCGAAACGCCGTCGTCGATCCGCTCGCTGGCGCCGGAGCGCACGGTTTATATGGGTTCCTTCTCCAAGGTACTGGCGCCCGGGCTGCGCCTCGGATACGTGATCGCGCCGCCGGCCTTGCGCGCCAAGCTCGTGCAGGCCAAGCAGGCGACCGATCTGCACACCGCGACGCTGTCGCAGATGGCGGTCTATGACGTTGTCAAGGATGGTTTTCTCGATACCCACATTCCGACGATACGCACGCTCTACCGCGCGCAGTGCGCGGCGATGCTCGCGGCGCTTGCGCGCTACATGCCCGAGGGCGTGCGCTGGAACGCGCCGCGCGGCGGCATGTTCCTGTGGGTCGAATTGCCGCGCGGCATGGACGCCGCCGCCGTATTGGCGCGGGCCATCGAGCAGAATGTGGCCTTTGTTCCGGGCGCGCCATTTTTCGCGGAAAAGCCGGTTATCGAGTCGCTGCGCCTGGCTTTCGTCACGGTGCCTCCGGCGCAGATCGACGCCGGTGTCGAGCGCCTGGCCGGTGTGATTCGCGCCATGCGCTAGAGGCGCCTTCAAAGAAAAGTTCGCAGAGAAAGCCAGAAGGGCGCAGAGGACGCGGAAAAGTCGGCCGCTCACGCACTGCATGAATGGTCAATTCCTCTCTCCGCTCTCTGCGTCCTCGGCGTCGAAAGAACCTATTCTAAGATCGGGGAATGTCTGCAATCCGTCGTTGATCTTTTGCTGTGCGCTGCAGTATTCTAATGACATACATATATAGCTGCGGCACTCGTCCGAGTTCGGCGATGAGCAGTCGGTCACCGTTTTCACCTTGCGGTCATTCAAAGGGCCGGTTCACTCTGAAACCTGTCCTCTAGCCAACGCGAGTAACTCGGTCAGATCGGAAGTGCGCGTAAGAGTGACTTCTCTCGTTGAACCGGTATCCGCACGCGACGCATCATCGCCGCTTCTTTCGCTTCCTACCGACAACCTTTCTTGGGACTATCGTAAATTCGACGCGATTTTCTGGGAGATTCCGCCAAGCGCTTCGGACAAAGGACGCAAAGGCGTTACCCTAACGCCTGAACTTCGACACGCCGTGTGCGGTAGTTCGCGAACAATGCTTCTCGGTCACAAGTTTGCATGCGGTCAATGCCGAATCGCTCTGATCCCGACGCCGTGCCATGCTCATGTCAGGTGATACGCCGTCGCGCTGAAGCGATATTGCGCAAAAGCAGAGGCCGACGCATTGGCCTCTGGGCAATCGATCATCAGTCGGGCGCTTTCTGCAGTTCGGCCTTGAGTTCCTTGATGAGATCAGGTCCCGCTTTTTCCGACACCAGGTTCCAGACCGAAGCGGTTGCGGTCTGGAAAGCCTTCTTCTGATCGGCAGCTAGTTCGGTGAAAGTCGCGAGACCGGTCTTCTTGATGTCCTCGATATATTTCGCCTCGTCGTTGCGCGCGATTTCGCGGCCCTTGATTCCGGTTTCCTTGGCGATCTGGCGGATCAGATCCTGGTCTTCCTTGGCGTAGCTGTCAAAGAGCTTCTTGCTGTAGAGGAATGACAGGGTCGAATAGACGTGACCGGTCAGGGTGATGTACTTGTTCACTTCGTAGAACTTCCAGCCCGAAATCGCGACAACCGGATTTTCCTGGCCGTCTATGGCTTGCTGTTTGAGCGCCGTGAACACTTCGGAAACCGGCATCGGCGTCGGGTTCGCGCCGAGCAGACGCCAGGTCGCGAGGTGGATCGGGTTCTCCATGGTGCGCAGCTTGAGGCCCTTGACGTCTCTCGGGTCCTTGATTTCGCGCACGCTGTTGGTCAGATAACGGAATCCCATTTCCGACCACGCGAGGTTGTAGAGACCCTTCGCTTCGAGCTTGGCGGACAGCTCCTGGCCGATCTTGCCGTCGAGAATGAAATCGGCGACCTTGGTGTTGCGGAACAGGAAGGGAATATCGAAGATGGCCATTTCAGGAACGATGCCGACGAGCGGCGCCGAGGTCGGTCCGGCCGCTTCGAGGGTGCCGCTGCGCAGCGATTCGAGCAGCTTCACGTCGTCGCCTAGTTGCGAGCCCGGGTACAGTTCGACGACGATTCTGCCGTTCGACTTGGCTTCGATCTGCGGCTTGAAATAGTCTTTCACGGCGCGAAAGATCGGCAGCGTGTCGGGGCCGCCGACCGCGAACTTTATCGTGATTTGCGGCGCCACAGCGGCCGGCGCCGGTGCGGCCGCGGCCTTCGGGGCCGGCGCATCGCCGGCCTTCATGCAAGCGTTCAGCAGCAAGGCGACAAGCACGACTCCTCCGAGCAGCACGGGAACTCTTAGCGTCATTTTCATTTCCTCCTGGTTGTTAGAAACTACTTTACAAGTCGCGTGGTTATCATCACCAGTTCCGGAACATAGGTGATCACGAAGAGGACGACGACCATCGCGACGATGAATGGGAACATGCCCTGCGTCAGCCGGTAAATGCTCAGCTTCGAGAAACCGCTGCCGATGTAGAGCACTGCCCCGACCGGCGGCGTCATCAGGCCGATGCACAGGTTCATGACCATTACCACGCCGAAATAGATTGGATCGAGCCCGTAGCTGACGACGACCGGCACCAGGATCGGCGTGAGGATCAGAATCGCCGGCGCGGTGTCCATCACGCAGCCGATGATCAGCAGCAGGATGTTGATGAAGAGCATCAGCAGATAGACGTCGCTGGCAAACGACAGAATGAAGTCGGCGAGCATCTCCGGAATGTGCGCAGTGGTGATCAGATAAGCGGCGGAGGTCGCGCCGCCGACGACGAACATCACTGACGCGGTGCTCTTCATTGCCGCGGTGATGATTTCCGGGATGTCGGCGAGGCGCATTTCGCGGTAGACGAACATCGACACGACGAAGGCATAGACCACCGCGACGACCGCGGCTTCGGTCGGCGTCATGACGCCGAAGATGATCCCGCCGAGGATGATCGCCGGCAGCATGAAAGCCCAGAAAGCGTCCAGCGTCGCCATCAATACCTCCCTGAACGGCGCGCGCGGGGCGGACTCGTAACCGCGTTTACGCGAATGGAAGTACCAAATGATCATCAGCGCGATGCCGACCAAGATGCCCGGGATGACACCGCCGAGAAAGAGCTTGATGATCGAGACGTTGGCGGTGACGCCGTAGATGATCATCGGGATGCTCGGCGGAATGATCGGCCCGATGCAGCCGGCGGCACAGATGAGTCCGGCGCTCCTGGCCGGATCGTAGCCCTTGTCCTTCATCACCGGATTGAGGACCGAACCGAGCGCCGCCGTATCGGCGATCGCCGATCCCGAAACGCCCGCGAAGATCATTCCCGAAATGACTGTGACATAGCCGAGGCCGCCCTTGATATGGCCGACGAGGGCATTGGCGAAGGTCACGACGCGCTTGGAGATGCCGCCCACGTTCATGATCTCGCCGGCGATCATGAAGAAGGGTATGGCCAGCAGCGGGTAGTTGTCGATGCCGCGGATCAGGCCTTGGGTCAGGATCTGCGTCGATATGCCCGAGGACAGCGCCATCATCACCGCGGTGGTTCCGAGCAGCGCGATGGCGATCGGAACGTTGATGAAGATCAGACCGAACAGGCTGATGAGAAAGATGGTCGCCATATGATGAGAAAATTCCCGAGCGGTCCTGAATACGAAAACGGGCGTCGCCAGCCAATGCTGCAGGCTAGGCCCGGCGCTTCGCGAGCTCCCTGCCGATCAGGAGAATTCTGCTCAGCGTTTGATAGAACATGATGACGCAGGTAAACGGAACGATGCTGTAGACGAGGCCATACGAAATCTCCATCGCCGGCGAGGTCCAGTTCAGGCTTTCGACGGTGGCGATCCAGCCGCCGCGAATGACCAGCGCCAGCACCACGAGGATGACGAGCTGCGCGACGGCCTGGACAATGCGGCCGCGGTCGCCGTCGAGCCACTGGATCAGGATGTCGAGATTCATGTGCTCGTATTTTTCATTGGCCAGAACCGAGCCGATGAAGATCACCCAGATGAAGATGAAGCGCGACGCCTCTTCCGCCCAGGCCAGCGAGTAGTTGAAGACATAGCGGCCGACGACGTTGCCGAAGACGATGACGATGAGGAAGATCGACAGCGCGACGAGCACCCCTTTGAGCACTGCCATCAGCAGCCGGTAAGGCCTCGCTTCGAAGCTGATCAGTTTCATTATGTATGGTTCTCCGCGGGTCCGGGCCGGCAATCACGCTTCGTGCGCAAGGTGGTAGTAGGAGCGGCAGGGGAGAAATTCGCCCTTGCGCATGACGAGCCGCGGTTCGAGCAGGCAAGTCCCTTTCCGGTGGTTGCCGGCGACCCCGTCGAAGAAGTCGAAATCGCCGGCGACCTGTTCGATGATGCTGATGTTGGCGTCGCGCCCGGGCTGCAGGCTGCCCCAGGCGTCTGCGATGCCGAGGGCCTGCGCCGCGCGGCTGGTGGTCGCGGCGACGACTTCGGCGAGCGGCATGCCGAGGGCGATGAACTTCGACATGGTGACGAGCAGGCTCTGCACGCAATGGACGCCCATCGACGACAAGTCGGTGCTGATGATGTCGGGCCCGAGTCCATTGGCGAGCAGGACCTCGGCGACCTTGAAGCTGAAGTTGTTCTTGCCGTGGCTCGAGTCGAGGATGACGCCGCGTTCTTTCGCTTCCTGGAGTTCCGGGAAAATCTGCCCGTCCGGCAGGACCATCCCGCCCGGCCGCCAGGTCATGTAGTGACTGATGATGTCGCCCTTGCGCAGGCGCCGGACGACGCCGCGGCTGAAGGCATCGAGCGGGTCGTTGGCGGTGCGCGGGCGGAAATCCCCGACGTGCACCATGAGCGGCAAGCCGAGATCGGCCGCGGTGCCGACCGCCCGTTGCACGATATCGGCCGGTATCGACAGCAGCGGGTCGAGGACGCGAACTTTCAGGCCCTTGATGACATCGCGGTTGCTTTCGACGGTGGACTTGATGAGCTTGATGTCGACGTCGGTGAATGCCCGGATTTCCGGCGCGTGGATGAGGCCCGCCGAAGCGAAGTTCAGGAAGTAGGTGAGTTCGGTCTTGACGCGGCCGTGATACATCTGGCGCAAGGTCTTGAAATTCGCCGCGCCGGCCGAACCGGCGTCGTTGGCCAGCAGGACACCGGCATCAACGCCGGCGTCGTCGGGATGCACCGCATGATCGCCGAAGTGGAGGGCGGGATGGCAATGGGCATCGATCAGTCCCGGCGTGACGATCTTTCCGGCGAGCGGATAGACGACCCCGGCATTCTGCGCCGGTATGTCGGCATCGACGGCGGCGATCTTCCCGGCCGTAATCGCGACATCGCAAACGCCGGCTATTCCCTGCGCCGGATCGATGAGGGTCGCACCCTTAAGTAGACAATCGTACATGTGAGAATCCTGTCGGGTTCTTGCCTGCCCGCCGGAACGGCTTATTTCCAGGCGCCGAGCCGCTTGTGTGAATCTCTTGCACGCAGAATGACGAGCTGATATCTCCAAAAAAACACCGTTGCGTCAATATCGTAGCCGATGCTCGGTTCGACGGACGGTTCATATGCGAGCACATTCGCTTTCCCGCTATTAGCAGGTCCGCGCGGAGAATTGAACGAGTGGCGGACCTTGTGATAAAGAGAGTCCGATTGTCGCCCACCCATTCGTTGTCAACGCGCGCCGACAAAAACTCATCGGGCAGGCGCGCAAAGACGCGGATCGGGACATTATGCGGCGGCGCAAATATCATGCGTGCTTTTCGATACCCAACAACCGTTCTGGATTGGCGATACACATCTGCCGAATCGCTTCTTCGGCCATGCCTTTCTCGTGCAGGCATTGAACGTAGGTGCGCAAGGCTTCGGGCGGCTTGGGATTGAAAGGTTGTCCGGAGTCGGTCGATATGATCACATGCTGCGGCCCGACCTCCATGATCATTTCCTTGACTCGAGCGATTGTCACGGTCGGCGACATCGGGAAACAGTTGACCGCGCAGAATTCCATCATCGCGCCGTCGCCTGCCAGCTCTTTCATGGTCGCCACGTCGAGATTGGGAACTACAAACTCGGGATGCGTAACCACCATCCGGCGCACGTTTCGCGATCGTGCGTATTCGAACACCGCGAATATTTCCTCGCGTGACGCATGGCCGGTGGCCAGCACGGCGTCGTACGCGGCAATGATGTCGATCACCTCCTTGGCATCTTCTGTCAGCTTGCCGTCCCGCAGGGTCGAGTAGTCGCCGCGCGGGCGGCTCGATCCCCTGAATGCCAGGCTCATGCTCTTGAAGCCGTACTCGCCGGCGCCGCCAAAGGCACACGCGTGCGCGTGGGCATCGAAAGTCGGCAACCAAACGATCTTGGCGCCTTGGTCGAGCGCAATTTCGACGGCGCCAGGATTGATGCCGCCGACGCCCCGGTTCAAGGCGACGCCGGCGAAGACCTTGAATCCCGGATAGTCAGGAATATCGCGCAAGGCGTGGTGAACTTTCGAGACCGTGCTTTCGAAGTGGCTCTTGATCGCAATGCCGGCCATGCCTGCCTCGGCACACCAGCGCGCGATGTCTATGCTGTCGCCAATACGCACGAAGGGTGCCGGCGCCGAGTGGATGTGGAGATCATAGAAACCGGAGATATTGATGATGGACATGGCGGGCTTTCAGCGACCGTAGCCGAAATATTGCGGCAGTCCGGTGCAAATGAAGGGGATGTAAGTAACGGCGGCGAGTACCGCGATCTGCCAGAGGAGGAACGGAAACGACTCGAGCGCGACCTTCTCGAGTGGTGCCTTGGCAATGCCGCAAACAGTGAACAGCACCGCGCCGACGGGCGGCGTAAGCAACCCGATGACTGAATTCAGGACGAAGACGAAGCCGAAATGCAGCGGATCGATGCCGTATTGCACGGCAATGGGCGCAAGGATAGGCGCGACCATGATCATAATGGCGATGTTGTCGAGCAGGCAACCGGCGATCAGCAGGCCGATGTTGACGACCAGCAGGAATACCAGCGGATTCGTTGACAGGCTGCGCAGGCTGCCGGTCATGTGCGCCGCCGCCATCGAACTCGTCAGGATCCACGATACGATGCTCGAACAGGCGACCAGGAAAAACACCACTGCGCTGACCATGACGCAGTGCCCGAGCGCCTTGTTGACGTGCACCCACTTGAGTTCGCGGGTAATGAAGGTTCCGACGAAAACGCCGTAGAGCACCGCCACGGCCGCCGCTTCGGTCGACGTGAATAGTCCGCCGAGAATGCCGCCGAGAATGATGATCGGCATCACCAGCGCCCAGCCGGCTTCACGCAGCGCCGTGAGCATCGCCGGCAGGGTCGCGCGCGGCCCCTCGGGCGCATAGCCGCGCCGGCGTGCGATGACGTAGGCGATGGCCATCATGCCGAAGCCCATCAGCAATCCGGGTATGACACCGGCTAGGAACAGGCCTCCGATCGACACCTTGCCGACCGCGAAGGCGTAGACGACCATCGGGATGCTCGGTGGAATGATCGGGCCGATGGTCGCCGCCGAAGCGGTCACCGCCGCGGCAAAATTCAGATTGCCGTAGCGCTTGGCCATGCCGGGAATCAGCACGCCGCCCAGCGCGCTGGCGTCGGCAATCGCCGAGCCGCTGATGCCGGCGAAGATCATGCTGGCCACGATATTGACCTGAGCCAGCCCGCCGTAGACATGGCCGACAAGTACTTCAGCAAAGCGCACCAAGCGGCGCAGGATGCCGGAAGTGCCCATCAGTTCGCCGGCCAACACGAAGAAGGGCACAGCCATTAAGGGGAAGGAATCGACGCCCGAATACATCCGCTGCGGAATGAGGCGCATGAGTTCGGGCTCGGAGGTCAGGAAACCGACGACACCGGCGATGCCGAGCCCGAACGCGATCGGCGTGCCGATCACGAGAAAGAACAGGAAGATGCCGAGCAGCATTAGGGTCATGGTGGCCTCAATCGACATCTACGCTGGCCGGTCGCGGCGGATCGACGACGTTCGCGCAGGCCTGCAGGATGATCAGGAAAGCGCCCAGGGGTACGATAAGGTAGGGATAGGTCATCGACACCCCGAGCGCCGCCGAGCGCTGATTGCCGACCGAAATGACCAGCAGCACGCCTTGCCAGACGACGACGCCGGCGAAGGCGATGATGGCCACGGTCGAGACATAGAAAATGACGCGTGCAAGGCCTCGCGGCAAGCGCTCGACGAGCATAGTCATCGCAATATGCGTGCCGCGGCGTACGCCGACAGCGGCGCCCATGAAGGCCATCCAGATCATCAGGAAAACCGTCATCTCCTCGACCCAGGGCAACGGCACGTTGAGAATGTAGCGCAGGACGATCTGGACAAGAACCAACGCGGTCATCGCAACTACCGCGGCGCGGGACAGGACATCGATGACGACCTCGACCGCGCGCGCGGCAGACACCAGAGCGTTCTTCATCGCCGGTCTATTTGGACGCGTCGGCAGCGGCCTTCAACACGCCGTTGACGTATTTCGGATCGATACGCTTCTTCAGTATCTCGATGACCTGGGGCTGCGTCGCCTGCTTGAATTGTTCGCGCTCTTTCTCAGTGGGGTAATAGACGATCATTCCCAATTCACGCAGTTGCTCGGGCCCCATCGCATCCGAAACAAGGGCCACGCCGCGACCTGCGGACTGGGCGTCACGACCGCCGTGCAAAACCGCCTTTTGCTGCTCTGGGGTCAGGCCGTTAAACCATTTCTCGTTGATGAACAGCATTTCCTGATTGAAGAGATGCGCATCGGCGACGACATACTTGACGACCTCGTTGAGCTTCATGTTGATGATTTGCGTATAAGGCAGTTCCAGACCATCGACGATGCCGGACTTAATCGCCGAATAGACTTCAGCAAAGGGAATTGGCGTCGGCGCGGCGCCAAGCGAGGTAACCATCGCCTGGTGTACCGGGTGCTCCATGGTGCGGATACGCAAACCTTTCAGGTCAGCAACGCTCTTGATCTGCTTGTTGGTGGCGAAATTCCGGAAACCGCCGGGTGGCGCCGAGGCGATGATGCGCACGCCATTAGCCTTGCGAAATTCCTCGTAGAGCATCTGTCCGAACGGGCCGTCATAAACCTTCCAGGCGACTTCGATATTGGGAAACAGATAGGGAATCCCCAAGGCCTCGAAGGGCTGATAGAAGTTGACCGTCGTTCCTTCCGAGATGATCAGCGCCTGAATGCTGCCGAGCTTGACCGCCTCCATCAGTTCGCGCTCTTTGCCAAGCTGGCCGGCCGGGAAGATATTGACCGTGATGGCGCCGCGCGTATCGGCCTCGACAGCAGCCTTGAATGCGACCGACATCGCCGATGCGGCGTTGGTGGAGGGTTGCTGGTTGTTGGTATGCGCGAGCTTGATGACCATCTGCGCTGACGCCGGCGCGACGCCGAGCGCGAATGCCGCAACGGCGATGGCACACAACACTTTGGATTTGAATGGGGCGTGAGGCATGTTCTCTCCTTCAGGTAGGTTCGCCGGTGTTGCCCGTGCGGGCCACCCGCGTCAAACAGGGGTCTGATTATTCTTCTTTTGCGTTCGTGTCCGGACATGTTAGCGCATACATTTTTGAAGAGCAATGGCCAGAAAAAAATGGAAGGCTATTGTCGCCTAGGGTAAATTGGCTCCGGGATAACTGAAGAATTGCCGGCGCTGTTTGCGGTAACATGGCTATGACCAGGTATTTCAAGCGAAGCCAAATCATGCCTGAAAACAAACTCTCCCCTGCTCGCGCGCGCCTTAGCGATGTCGCGCGTGCAGCCGGCGTGTCGACGATGACCGTCGCCCGCGCGCTGCGCGATCCGGCCAAGGTTGCGCCCGATACGATGCAGCGGGTACAGAAGGTCCTGCGCGAGACCGGCTATACCCCTGACCTCATCGCACGCGGACTCGCTTCGAAGCGTTCCGGACTCGTTGCGGTCATCGTTCCGGTGCTCACCAACTCACTGATCGCCGAGATCGTGCAGGGGCTGACCGATGCGCTCGCGGACGATGGCTTGCACGTGGTGCTCGGCGTCAGCGACTTCCAAGCCCGCGAAGAAGAAGAAATGATCCGGACATTTCTTTCGCGACGCGTCGATGCGATCTATCTGTCCGGCGCGGTCCGCTCCGCCGAATCGCGCCGCATGCTGCTCGCATCAGGCATCCCGATCGTCGAAGGCGTCAACCTCGGCGACGACCCCATCGACATGGCGGTGGGACATTCGAATCTCGCGGCGGCCTACGAGACAACCCGGCACCTCATCGAACGCGGGTACGATCCAATTGCTTATATCGGCGCACGACTTCTCGACAATGATCGCGCCAGGGATCGACGGCGCGGGTACGAAGCGGCTTTGCTGGGCGCAGGACGAACTCCCGACCCGCTGCTTTGCATTGAGGCGGCGCTCGATCTGACCGCTGGTGCCGAGGCGATGAGGATATTGCTCACGCGACCCGCGCGCGTGCGCGCCGTCTTCTGCTACAGCGATGTGCTGGCAGCCGGCGTCCATTTTGAATGTCAGCGACGCGGTATTGCGATCCCCGGCGAGATGGCGATCGCCGGATATGACGATTTGGAAATCGCCGAGCAAATCGTGCCGACCCTGACGTCGCTGCGCGTTCCCCGTTACGAAATTGGTCAGCGTGCCGGAAGAATGATTTGTCAGCGGCTCGCCGGCGAACAGGTCGACGAAAAGATCGTCAACACCGGGTTTGAGTTGGTGGTGCGCGACAGTACATAGGTCCGAGCCGCAGAGATTCTATAAGCCGCTCAATCGCGAGAAGATTAACTTCAAGTTCTGTCACGTGGAGAGTGGATGTCCTTCACATCCCAAGCGCTTGGCCTGCTG
The DNA here is from genome assembly GCA_903886975.1 of uncultured beta proteobacterium. Classification (GTDB taxonomy): domain Bacteria; phylum Pseudomonadota; class Gammaproteobacteria; order Burkholderiales; family Rhodocyclaceae; genus Propionivibrio. The sequence continues at coordinate 10,629 of CAISOB010000062.1, read as the reverse complement.
CGCTAGGGTTTGAACAAAGCGCATGACGGGCTCCCGGGCATAAAGTGTTCAATTGCGTTTCAATCCCAAAAGAATCTGGTCGACGTTGTAACGCATCATTTTGAGGTAGTTTGGTGCCGGGCCGTCGGCTGTCGACAACGCATCCGCGTAGAGCTTGCCACAGGGCGTTACACCCGTATCCTTGGCCAGTTGTTCGAGCAGCCGGGAATTGCTCATGTTCTCCATGAACAGGGCTTTGATCTTCTCTTGCTTGATTTGACGAATGAGTTTGCAAATCTCTTTGGCGCTCGGTTCGCTCTCGGTGGAAACGCCCTGCAACGCGATGAACTGAATGCCATAGCGGGTGGCGTGATAGCCAAAAGCGTCGTGCGAAGTGATGAGCCTGCGCTTGGCCTTTGGAATGCTCGCGTATTGATCAGCTATCCACGCGTCGAGCGCCTGCAGCGCCTCGATATAGTGACGGCTGTTTTCCCGGTAGCTTGGTGCGCCGGCCGGGTCGATTTGGCCCAAGGCCGCGGCGATGTTGCGTACGTAGTCAATCACCCTGCGCGGGTCTTGCCACGCATGCGGATCGTCGGTGCGCCGGCCGGGATGATCTTCATCCGCCATCTGACGGAATTTGATGCCGCGCGAAGCGACGAGCGTCGCCCCTTTATAACTTGCCATCTCGGCCAGCCGAGTGATCCAGCCTTCAAAACCGAGGCCGTTAAGCACGACAAGCTTGGCGTGCGCAATGGTCTGAATATCGGCAGGCCGGGGTTCGAACACATGGGCATCCTGATCGGGGCCGACCAGGGTGTGCACCTCGACACGATCTCCCCCGACCACCGACACCAGGTCGCCGAGAATACTGAAGCTGGCGACGACTGGCATTTTGTCCGTCGCCGAGGCGGTGAGGGCCAACATGACCGTAGCGATCAGGAAGGCCAATTTGCGCAGAACGGTCATCGTGAAGGCTCTCGAGAGTATCGCTACCGCAAAGGTTATTTTCCAACTGCGCCAACTCTAATCGAGATGCGCGCTAAATGCAACTTAGTTGCATCACGATTTTGCGATGAGTGTTGCTCATGCCGGTCCCGAGACAAGGTCCGATCCATCGCGCGAGGCGCAGGCTGGAAAATAGGTCTTTCCTATTCGGTCGTTTCCCAATGCCTTTTTACGCGAAGCAACTCCGCACTCGGCCGCAGCAATGCCGCTCGGTGCGACGCACGTATTGGCACAGCGGTGAAGGGCGCCATGTCAGCCCCTCATGTAGAAAAGGAGCGCCATCGAATAGGATTCTTGTCAGACGTCGTAGAAGTCCCGCTTTATCCGGTTCTGATCCTATTGAATTGCTTTGCTGAGACATAAATTATGAAGTGCCTGCTCGCGCTCTTTGCCTCAATTATTTTCTCCCCTTCGGCTGTAGCTGAAGCACCGACGCCGGAATCTGTTGCCAATCTCCTTGCGGCAATACACGCCGAGAAGGTTGTCGATGTTTCGTCGCAAAACATTCAAAGCATGATGCGTAAATCAATGGCTCAGACTCTCCAGGGTCAGATAAGCTCGGAGCAAAACAAGAAGTTTTTTGATTCGTTCATGCAAAAAATCACGTCAATCATGAAGGATGAATTGAGTTGGGAAAGCGTGAAACCTCTCTATATGCAAGTCTATAGTGAGACCTTTTCTCAGGAAGAAATTGATGGGTTGATAAAATTCTATGCCAGTGATGTCGGTCAATCCTATGCAAACAAATTGCCCGTTGTCATGGAAGAAACAATGGCAATCTCGCAGCAGCAGATGCAACCCATGCTGCAGCGCATGCAGGAGGCATTGCAGCAAGCCATCTCGGAATCAAAAACCGGGGCGCGATACGACGAGACAACGGGTCGTTTCAATTGAAGGCAGGCGCGGCAACTTTCTCTCTGGTAAGCCAAGACCCTGACCTGTCGCTCCTGTTCGTTCTCGCGGGGAACTGGTCTCTTCAATAGGTGCTATTTCTTCCTGCGCAGTTTCCCCTTTTTGCCTTGCCTGCGTGCGGCATTGACCGCTTTTTGCAATACTCACCTCCTTGATTCATGTGCCTGCTCGAATGTGCCATATTCAATAGTCGCAGCGGCCATAAGGGCCATCGGCCATCAGCCATCGTACCAGACGGAATGACCGCTCACCTTTGCGGACCAATCGTTCTCTCAAGTGTGAGTGTCTCTTGTGGGTCGAACTAGGCCGCTCGCCATTTTCCATGTGCGCGAGATAGGGCAATCAGTTTGCTGCGATGCGGCATCCACTTCAGGGATCAACCGCCAACTGCGAATATCCGATTTGTGATCTACTGCTTCTTATCTTCGTCGCGCAGCGCGCGGCGCAGGATTTTCCCAATCGGCGTTTTCGGCAGCGCCTCGCGAAAATCGATGTACTGCGGCCGCTTGTAGCCGGTGAACTGCGCCCGGCAATAGCTGATGATGTCTTCCTTGACCAGCGCGGGATCCTTGCGCACGATGATCAGCTTGACCGCTTCGCCCGAGCGCTCGTCGGGAACGCCGATCACCGCGCATTCGGCGACGCCCGGATGCATCATCAGCACGCTCTCGATTTCATTCGGGTACACGTTAAAACCCGACACCAGGATCATGTCCTTCTTGCGATCGGTGATGGTGACGTAGCCCTTGTCGTCCATGTGGCCGATGTCGCCGGTCTTCAACCAGCCGTCCTGAAAGGCGCGCTGCGTTTCCTCGTCGTTGTTCCAGTAGCCGCGCATGACCTGCGGGCCGCGCACGCAGATTTCGCCGGTGCATTTTTCGATATCGCCTTCGCCGGTCCACAGCGGCAATGGATTGAAGGCGTCGTCGCGGATCGACACTTCGGTCGAGGAGACCGGCAGGCCGATCGTGCCGTTCCACGGCGTGCCGAGCGGCGTGCAGCAGACGCCGGGGGACGTCTCGGTCAAGCCGTAGGCCTCGGTGAGGAATGAGCCGGTATGCTTCTGCCAGCGCTCGGCGACCGGTTTCTGCACCGATGCGCCGCCGCCGACGACGACTTTGAGCGCCGAAAAATCGAGCTTGTCGAAACCGGGCGTATTCATCAGCGAGTTGAAGAGGGTATTGACACCGGTCATCACGCTGAATTTCCAGCGCTTGAGTTCCTTGATGAAGGCCGGCATGTCGCGCGGATTGGTGATCAGCACGGTCAGGCTGCCCCACTTCATGAAAGCCAGCGTCGAAGTGAGGCAGAAGATGTGGTACATCGGCAGCGGCGCGATGACGATCTCGCTGCCCTGCTTGAAACTCTGGGAAATCCACAGATTGGTCTGCTCGAGATTGGCGAGCATGTTGTGGTGCGTCAGGATCGCGCCCTTGGCGATGCTCGTCGTGCCGCCGGTGTATTGCAGGAAGGCGATGTCGTCATGGGCGATATGCACCGGGCGCAGCTCGGTCCGGGCACCGCGCTTGAGTGCTTTGCGCAAGGGCAGGGCGCCGTCGATTCGCCAGGCCGGGACCATCTTCTTGGCGCGTTTGACGACGAAGTTGATCAGCTGGCGCTTGGGAGCCGGCAAGAGGTCGCCGATCTGCGTGCTGATCACATGAGTAACCGAAGTGTCGGGCAGGACCTTTTGCGGCGTGTTGGCGAAATTCTCGAGGATGACGATCGCCTTGGCGCCCGAATCCTTGAGCTGGGTGACGAGTTCGCGCGCCGTGTACAGCGGGTTGATGTTGACCACTGTCAGGCCGGCGCGCAGGATGCCGAACAGCACGACCGGATACTGCAGCAGATTGGGCAGCATGATGGCGATGCGGTCGCCGCGCGTGATCCCCGATAGCCCTTGCAGGTAGGCCGCGAAGTCGCGCGACAGGCGGCCGAGTTCGGCGAAGCTGATGGCGTGGCCGAGATTGTGGAAGGCCGGCATCGGTCCGAACTGGCGTATCGTGTCTTCGACCAGGTCGGCAAGCGAGCTAAAGGGCGTCGCGGCAATCTCGGCGGGCATCCCTGCCGGATAGCTGTCGAGCCAGATTTTTTCGCTCATGGTCACTTTCTGATCGGGTGTTATGTCGATATTCGTCAATCCGGCGAACGCCGGAATCCAGAAGACTCAACGTACTGGACACCGGCTTTGGCCGGTGCGACGGCATAATCAGTGTCTCCCTGAATTTACAATGATGCGATGACTCCAGACTATTGGCAACAGGCTTCGGAAGAGCTTGCGCGATCCGACCCCGTGATGGCGCATCTGGTCACGCGGTTTGCCGGCCTGTCGCTGGTCTCCCGCGGCGATCCTTTCATCACGCTGGCCCGCTCCATCGTCGGCCAGCAGATCTCGCTGAAGGCCGCCGACAGCGTGTGGGCCCGCCTCTGTGCCGCCGTGCCGCTGCTAACGCCCGGACAGGTCCTGGCGAGCGATTCCGCGCAGCTGCGAAGCTGCGGCCTGTCAGGGCGCAAGGTCGAGTATCTTGGCGATCTCGCGCGGCACTTTTCCAGCGGGCTCATTCACCTCGATCATTGGACGGCGATGAGCGATTCCGAAATCATCGCCGAGCTGACCGCGGTGCGCGGCATCGGCCAGTGGACGGCCGAGATGTTCCTGATCTTCAACCAGCTGCGGCCGGACGTCTTTCCGCTCGATGACCTCGGCTTGCAGCGCGCCATCGCGCTGCATTACTTCGCGGGCGAGCGCCCGCCGCGCAAGGAACTCATCCGCGTCGGCGAAGGTTTTTCCCCGTGGCGCTCGGTCGCTACGTGGTATCTCTGGCGCAGCCTCGACCCGGTGCCGGTCGAGTACTGAGGCGGCGGCTGCCCATGCGCCTTTGCGGTAAAATGAGCGCTGACTCAAAACAGCCGGGGCCTGATGAAAGCCAGTTTTCTCGACTTTGAACAGCCGATCGCCGACCTCGAAGGCAAGATCGAAAGCCTGCGTTTTGAGCAGGACGATTCGGTCGTCGATATCTCCGAAGAGATCGCGCGCCTCGAGCAGAAGGGCCAGACGCTGACCCGGGAGATTTACGCCAAGCTCTCGCCATGGCAAATCGCCCAGGTGGCGCGCCATCCGCAGCGCCCGTTCACGCTCGATTACCTGCGCCTGATCTTTACCGATTTCGAGGAACTGCACGGCGATCGCGCCTTTGCCGACGATCATGCGATTGTCGGCGGCCTGGCGCGTTTCAACGGCCAGCCGGTGATGGTCATCGGCCACCAGAAGGGTGCCGACACCAAGGAAAAAATCTACCGCAACTTCGGCATGCCGCGCCCCGAGGGCTATCGCAAGGCGCTGCGCCTGATGCATCTGGCCGAAAAGTTCGGGGTTCCGGTGCTGACCTTCATCGACACGCCGGGCGCTTATCCGGGCATCGACGCCGAAGAGCGCGGCCAGTCCGAGGCCATCGGCCGCAACCTCTACGTGATGGCCGAGCTCAAGGTGCCGATCATCGTGACGGTGATCGGCGAGGGCGGCTCGGGTGGCGCGCTGGCGATCGGCGTCGGCGATATCGTGCAGATGCTGCAATACTCGACCTATGCGGTGATCTCGCCCGAGGGTTGCGCGTCCATCCTTTGGAAGAGCGCCGAAAAAGCCAGCGAAGCCGCCGAAATCATGGGCATTACGGCGGCGCGGCTGAAGACCCTGGGGCTGATCGACAAGATCGTTAACGAACCCCTGGGCGGCGCGCACCGCGATCCCGTGGCCATGGGCCAGAACCTCAAGAAAGCGCTGCAGGAGGCGCTCAAGCAGGTCGGCGCCCTGTCCACCACGGAGCTGCTCGAAGCCCGCTTCAAACGCCTGATGGCCTATGGCCGCAGCAAAGAGCAGCGGCCGCGCTGATCGCGGCGACGAGCGCCGCGCCATGCGCCCACCGGCTGCGAATCTCCTGCAAACAGTCCTCGCGACATTCTTTGCCGCGCGCCTGCCGGCGCGTGCATCGCCCGGGCAGCCGGCGCGCCTGTGCGTCGGTCTTTCCGGCGGTCGCGATTCGGTCGTACTGCTGCATGCGCTGAGCGCCATGGTGAGCTCGGGAGCTCTGCCGGTGACCCTGACGGCCGTGCATGTGCATCATGGCCTGAGCCCCAATGCCGACGCCTGGGCCGCTTACTGCGCCGGCTTCGCGCAGCATTGCGCCGTGCCGCTGCTGATCGTTCGCGTTGCCGTGCCGCGTGACAGCGGCGAAGGGCCGGAGGCCGCGGCCCGGCGCATGCGCCATGGCGTGTTTTCAGAATGCGCCGCCGACTGGCTGGCGCTCGCCCATCACCGCGACGACCAGGCCGAAACGGTGCTGCTCAACCTGCTGCGCGGCGCCGGCATCGCCGGTGCCGCGGGCATGCTCGCCGAGCGTCCACAGCCGCGTGGCCCAAACCTGGTGCGGCCGCTGCTCGAGGTGCCGCGGGCCGCGCTCGAGCACTACGCTGCCGAGCACGCGCTGCGCTGGATCGACGACGAGAGCAACGAAGACGTGCATTTGCGCCGCAACTATCTGCGCCGCGACGTGCTGCCGCGGCTCGAAGAAAAATTTGCCGGCGCGGCTAAATCGCTGGCGCGCGCGGCCAGCCACTTCGCCGAGGCGTCCATGTTGCTCGACGAGTTGGCGGCGATCGATCAGGCCGCCTTGGCCGCGCCATCGGGGCGCATCGTCCTGACCGGCTTCAAACAGCTGTCGGCCGCGCGCGCCGGCAATCTGCTGCGTTTTGCCTGGACCAGCGCCGGTTTCCGCGCGCCCGACACGCGCTGGATCGCCGAAGCGCTGCGCCAACTGGCAGCGACTACCGCGCTGTCCGAGACCTGCCTGGCGACCGTCGACGGCGAACTGCATGTATACCGCGGCGAGTTGCATCTGATTGGCCTGGCGCCGCCGCCGCCCGATTCTCCTGTACCGTGGTCGGGCGAAGACGCGTTGCCGTGGGCCGGCGGAAGAATCCGTTTCGTGCCGGTGACCGGCGCCGGCGTGCGCCGTTCGCTGCTCGCCACCGACGCGGTGACGCTGCGCGCGCGGCAGGGAGGCGAGCGCCTGCAAATCCACGCGGGCCGCCACCATCGCAGCCTGCGCAACCTGTTGCAGGAATCCGGCATTCCGCCCTGGCGGCGCGAACGGCTGCCTTTTCTATGGTGTGACGGACGGCTCGCCTGGGTCGGCGGGCTGGGCATCGCAGCGGCAATGGCCAGCGGCCCCGGCGAAGAAGGCATCCTGCCGGTCTGGGACGAGGCGGCGTGAAGTCCCCCGTAAGGCGAATGCTCAGACCAGGAAATTGCGCATCAGCACATAGAGGCAGGTGCCGAGCACGATGCTGAGCAGCGCGTTGCGCCTTGTCCATTGCAGCACGACGACCAGTGCGACGGCCAGCAATTCGGGCCACGGCCAACCGGCGTGCGCGAGCGCCGCGCCGGTCGCCGAGTGCACCAGCAGCAGCGTCATGATGGCTAGCGGCAGGAACTGCCCGAGTGCTTGCACCAGCGCATGTCTTTGCAGCCATCGCGCGGCGACGAAAGGCAGCGCGCGCAGCGCGAAGGTGACGATGCCCATCGCGGCGATGACGCTGATAAGGTAGCCGCTGGCGATCATCGCTGCACTTCGCCGGACGCCGCCGATTTTGCCTGCCAGAGCATGCCGGCCACGAGGCTAAGCACGATGGAAAGCAGCAGCGCGTGCTTGGCGGCCACGCCGTAAGCCAGTGCATAAGCGCCCAGGGCAAACCACAGCGGCGCCGCGCTTTTCTTCGTGCGCCATTGCTCGACGGTGAGCACGGCGAACAGCGCCGCCAGAACGAAATCAAGTCCGGCCAGCGCCACCTGCGCCTGCGCGCCGATCAGCGCGCCGATCAGGGTGCCGAGTACCCACCAGCAATGATTGAGCAGGGCGACGAGGAGCTTCTGCCGGTCGCTGGTCGTCGCCGCGATGGTCGTAAGCACCGAATAGGTTTCGTCGGTTAGCGCGAAGACGATATACCAGCGCAGCAGGCGGCGGCGCGGCAGGGCGTCGAGCAAGGAGAGGCCGTAGAACACGTGGCGCGAATTGACGATCAGCGTTGCCAGGGCGATCGTCCCGACCGACAGCCCGGCGGCGAGCATCGGGATCATCATGTACTGTGCGGCGCCGGCATAGACCAGCAGGCTGGCGAGCACCGCCAGCCACCAGGACGCGCCGGCCTGCACGAACAGGAAGCCGAAAACGATGCCGAGCGGAACGTAGCCCATGGCCACCGGCGCGCTCAGCGACAGGACTGAAAGGCGCTGCGGGCCGTGCGCAGGGTCGTTGGAATCGTTCATCGGGACAAGCAGGATAGAGGCGGCACATTGTAACGGAAGCGGCTGCGCCAGGGTTGGCGCGCCGCGCGGTTTTGTTGGTAAGCTTGGCGGGCCTTCGCCGTTGCCGGCGAGCGCGGGTTCCTTGCGCGCAACGACAGATTGCGGTGCACGCAAACAAATTGAGGGAAGGTGGCAGGCGCATGAACAAGATCTGTCTCGTCGCAACCTATCGTGAGTTGGTGGAATTGGCTGAAGAGCTCAAGACCGAACTCGATCTGCCGATCGACATTGTCCAGGGTGATCTTGAAGCGGGAACACGGCTGGCGGTCAAGGCCGAGAAAGCCGGCGCGAAGATCATCATCAGCCGCGGCGGTACGGCGTCGATGATCCGGCAGCACGTCAGCATTCCGGTGGTCGAGATTCGCGTTACCGGCAACGACGTTTTCCGCGCCATTTGCCCGGTGTCCGGCCCGGAGCGGGTGCTCGGGATTCTCGGTTATCGCAATGCCGTCATGGGTTGCCGTTCGGCGGCGCAGATTCTCGGATTGTCGATTCATGAAATCATTCTGGTCATGGAGGAGGGCAAGACCGACTGGGATGGGGTCAGGTTGCGGGTCAAGCAGTTGATCGAAGAGCAGGGCGTCAATACCTTCATCGGCGACACCAGCGTGGTGACCCATTTGAATTTTCCGGAACTTGACGTGCGCCTGATCACCTCAGGCCGCGAGTCGGTCATGCCGGCGGTGGAGGAAGCTCTCAACATCCTGGCCGTCCAGGAAGAAGAACAAAAAACGACGCAACGCTTCCAGGCGATACTCAATTTCGTGCATGACGGCATCGTCGCCACCGACGAAAACGGGAACATCACCGTTCTCAATCCGGCGGCCGAGAAGACCTTTCACGTGTCCGAGGCCCACGCCCTCGGCCGCCCGATTGCCTCGGTCATTCCCGATACGCGAATCGATGAAGTCCTGCATTCCGGCAAAGCGGAGATTGGGCAACTGCAAACCATACGCGACGGGCATATTCTGACCAACCGGATCCCGATCAATGTCGACGGCAGCGTCAAGGGCGTGGTCGCGACTTTCCAGGAAGTGACGCAGATCCAGGACGCCGAAAGAACAATCCGCCAGAAGCTCTACGGCAAGGGATTCGTCACCAAATACACCTTCGACGACATCCTGACTGCTGATTCGCGCATGCAGCAATTGATCGAAGTCGCCAAGAACTACGCGCTGACCGCGGCGACGGTGTTAATCGAGGGCGAGAGCGGCGTCGGCAAGGAGCTTTTCGCCCAAGGCATTCACGTGCACAGCCTCAACGCGCGCGGCCCCTTCGTCGCCGTCAATTGCGCGGCCTTGCCGCCCGAGTTGCTGGAAAGCGAGCTCTTCGGCTACGTCGAGGGTGCGTTCACCGGTGCAAAAAAGAGCGGCAAGATCGGCTTGTTCGAACTCGCCCATACCGGCACGATTTTCCTCGACGAGATCGGCGACATGGACAAGCGGTTGCAGGCGCGCCTGCTCAGAGTGCTCGAAGAACGGCGCGTCATGCGTCTTGGATCGGATTCACTGATCCCGGTCAAGCTGCGCGTCATCGCCGCAACGAACATCGACCTGCGCAAACAGGTTTCGCTCGGACATTTCCGCAACGACCTGTATTACCGCTTGAACGGACTCAATCTGGCGATCATTCCGCTGCGCAGCCGACCCGAGGATATACCGCTGCTGGCCGAGAGCTTTTTTCAGTCATTCAGCCGCGAGCATGGCAGGAAGATCAAGGCGCTGCCGCCCGAGATTGTCAGCCTGCTCGGCGAATACCACTGGCCGGGCAATGTCAGGGAACTGAAGAACATCATCGAACGCATCGTGATACTTGCCGCAAAGGACGAAATCCATTTGCCGACCGTGCGCATGATGGTCGACGAATTGCGCTGCGCGCCGGGCGAAGGTGCGCGGCCGAGCGAAGAGAGCGAACTCCTGAGCGGAACCTTGCACGACATCAAAGGGCGGATCATCAGACGGGTCTTGCGCGAGGAAGGGTGGAACAAGAGCCGCGCCGCGCGGCGGCTGGACATTGACCGGATGACCGTCAATCGTTTCGGCGACGAGTAAGGGCATACGCGCGGCGTTGACCACGAATGCTGCGAAGGACGTAGACAAGACGAGCCTATGGGGGCGAGAATGCGCGCTTGCCTTGTCCCCGGTCACGGCGCGGATTCCGCTGCTTCGGCAGCCTGAAGGTCGTGCGGTCGGGCCGGGCGAATCGAATAATAATAATTTTGCAGTTCCGTTTGCCTTTAATCAAAACTCAGTGGAGGGGTCAAGTGAAAATTTATCAAGCAGTTAACAAGGTTCCGGGCGGCATGATGGTGGTTCCGCTGTTCATCGGCATGCTGATCACGACGTTTACGCCCAATCTCTTGAAGATTG
>CAISOB010000061.1 GCA_903886975.1 uncultured beta proteobacterium | reverse complement strand
CGGCTGGACGTCCCATGCGCCGGACAACTGCTGGGTGACCAGCCGTGGCGGGAGTTGCTGACGATGAAGCCGGCCGGCCGCGGTTTTTCGCTGATCGAGCTGATGATTACATTGGCGATTCTCGGCATCCTGCTCGCGCTTGGCTCATCCAGTTTCGGTATCTGGATTACTAATATGAAAATCCGGACTTCCGCGGAGGCCATCCAGAACGGGCTGCAATTCGCACGCGGCGAAGCAGTGCGGCGCAACGCGCCGATCGGCTTTCATCTTACGGACAGCCTTGCGGCGGCCTGCGCGCTGTCTACGACCACCAGCAATTGGGTCGTGAGTTTCGACAATCCGGCTGGCGCCTGCGATTCGCCGCCGCTCAATGAGGACTTTTCGGCGGACGACCCCGTTAACAATCCGGCACCGCGTCTGCTTCAGGTCAGGTCGGCCGGCGAGGGATCGAACAACACGCTGATCGCGGCGGGGCAGTCGACAATCATCTTCAACGGGCTGGGGCGGGTCACCAATCCCAACGTCAATCCGATTGTCATTAAGGTGCCCGACCCGGGCATCGTGAATTGTGCCTCTTTCCGTTGCCTGTGGGTGACCGTCACGATAGGCGGGCAAATCCGCTTGTGCGATCCGTTGTTGCCGGCGGCCGGAACCGATCCACAGCGATGCACGGGCACGGCAGCCGGCTAGGAGGCAATGTGCGCAAACAACACTCCGGCGTGATGTTGCTCGAAGCACTGATCGCGATTCTCATTTTTTCCTTGGGCGTCCTCGGGATCGTCGGCATGCAGGCATCGGCGGTCAATACAAATCGCGACGCCCAGTACCGAACCGATGCCGGGCTGCTGGCGAATGACCTGATCGGTGAAATGTGGTCGGCCAATCGCGACGGCGCAAACCTGCAGGCGCGATTTCAGGGCGATTGCGATGACGCGCTGGCCTGCAGCCACGTGGTCGATGGGGACCTTTACCTGGCCTGGCGGGCCCGGGTGCGTGCGACGCTGCCGGGCGCCGACACCAATGACCCTATCGTCTACATCGGTCCGGTCAATCCGGCCTGGGCGCCGCCGTCGGGATGCGCGCCCGGCGGCCCGCTCGGAACGATAGGGCCGCCGCAAACCAGTACGCCGGTATGTATCGTCGTGCGCTGGTTGCCGCCGAACGAGACTGTCGTCCACAGCTATCGCGTCGTGGCGCAAATCATTTAGGGGGTCGTCTTGAATCCGAATCCCGACAACACTTCAGGCGCGATGGTTTCGGCTCGGGCGGCAGACCAGCGCAGGGGCGATCAACCACGCCGACGAAGCATGCGGCCCACTGGCTTCAGCCTGGTCGAGGTCATGGTGGCGATGGTCATCGGTATGCTCGGCATCGTCGTGATGCTGCAGACCTTCGGGGCATTCGAAGGGCAGAAACGCACGACCACCAGCGGCGACGACGCGATAAGCAGCGGCACGGTGACACTCTATGGTCTGCAACGCGACATGCAGCAGAGCGGCTGGGGCTTCAGCGCAGCGCAATTGATCGGCTGCAAGGTGTCCGGTTTGTCGGTAGCGGGAGGCGCGGACCTTCCGCTCGTGCCGGTCAGCATCAATCCCGAAGTCACTCCCGGCAACCCGCTGATTACGGGTCAGGATGCGAATACGGACACGCTGCTGGTAATTTCCGGCAACGGCAATGGTACGGTCGAGGGCGACAACATCGATTCAGTGCCTGGGGCGAACAGCTATGCCGTGCATACGGCGCTGTCCTACACCGCGCGGCAGGTCGGTCCGCCGGCCGTTCCCGGAGACCAGGTTGTCGCGGTTCCGCAGGCGCGTCCGAGCCCGTGCAGTCTCGCCTTGACCCCGGTGACCGCGGTCGTCGCGCCGAATGTTACGGTCGGCGCCGGCTTTGCCGGCATCGCCGTCGGCGACAAGCTGTTCAACATGGGCGTGCGACCCACCGTACGGGCCTATGCCGTGCGCAGCCAGAATCTGACGCTCTGCGATTACGTGACCAACGATTGCGGCGCCGCGGCGAATAACGGCGACCCGACCGTCTGGGTGCCGATCGCCAACAACGTGGTCAGCCTGCGCGCGCAATACGGGCGGGACACCGCCGCGGGCAATATGGACGGCATTGCCGATGTTTGGGATCAGGCGATGCCGGTTCCGGTTGTTCCAGCGGGCAATCTTGCCAATGGCTGCGCCGTGCTTAGGGTTTCCGCGGTGCGCGTGGTCCTGGTCGCGCGCAGTAGTCAGCCGGAACGAACGGCCGATTGGCCGGCGCTGACCCGAAACGTAACCCCGGCTGCGCCCTTGTGGTCGGGCAGCGATGCGGCCGCCCAAGGGATCGATCCAGTGGCGGCAGCGGCGGTCGCGATCGTACTCCCCAACCCCAACCCCAACTGGCCGACGTGGAAGGATTTCCGTTACAAGGTTTTCCAGACGGTCGTGCCGCTGCGAAATATCACCACACTGGGAGCGGTGCCGGAATGTTAGGCCGTCTGCCAGCCGTCAAACCGGCGTTGCCACAATCGCGTTTCGCCCCGCGCGCAAGGCAAGCCGGGGTCGTGCTGATGATCGCGCTGATTGTGCTGGTGGCCTTGGCGATAGGCGGAATAGCGCTGGTACGATCGGTCGGTACGACCAGCGTTATTTCCGGCAACCTGGCCTTTCAGCAGGCGGCGACCCGCGAGGGCGAAGTCGGCACTGAAACCGCTATTCGATCCATCGAGGTTGGCAATCCCTTGGCATTGAGCGATGCGCAACTGGAAAACGATAATCTCGCCCGGGGTTACGTCGCCTCGGCGCCGGCTGCCGGCAATCCGTCGAACTGGGCGGCTTACTGGGCGGCGACGATAGACCCGGCGCCGATAACGATTCCGGTCACCGCGGGGACCGCGGCTTGCGGCCAAGGTGGCGGACGCGCCTGTACGCTCGTCACGGATCCCGCTACGAGCAATACGGTGAGCTACACGATTCAACGTTTGTGCCAGACCGCAGGTGATCCGCTGCTGGTGCCCACCGCTTGTGCCAGCCATGCGCCCGTTGCTTCGCAATCCGGCGGCAGCCTCAGCTCGGGCAATCAGCAGATCAACGGAATTCCCCAGCACTACTACCGTATCACGGCGCGGGTTGTCGGCCCGCGCAATACCGTCAGTTATGTTCAAACCATCGTTCGCCGTTAAGCGCTGGGAGCCTGCCATGACCACGAATGCTTCGTTCAAGTCGCTTGCCGCCATCAGGGGTTTCATCAGCTTCGTCGCCGGCGCGCTCTGCTTCTGCATCCTGCTGGCCAACGCTTACGGCGCGCCGACGGCGCTCGGCACCCAACCCTTCGTTTCGTCAAGCAAGATCAACGCGCTTCCCAATGTCATGTACATTCTCGATGACTCGGGCAGCATGTCCGAAAATTATCTGCCGGACTGGGCCGGTCCCTACCAGGCCACGATTAGCGGCGTGCTCACTGTCGTTACGCCGCCGCACATGTTCTTCAACGGCGCCTACAACGGCGTCGCTTATAATTCCGCGACCCGCTACCGGCCTCCGGTGATGTATACCAGTACCGGCACGCTCGACACGACGACATACCCGAGCCAGACCGGGGATAGCGCCGCAACCGGCGGCAGCGCCATGGCCAGCGCCGCTGCGCCGAACTGGCAGGCGGTCAAAGTCGACGGTTACGGCATCCAGTCTACGGCCACCGCCAACCTCGAAGGCAATGCCTTCTCTTACAGCACGGTGCCGGGCGAATATTGCGACAGCGTTCAGCTCAGAAACTGTGTGGTCTCGGCGGCGCCGACCGGCGTGTATACGTTTCCGGCCAGCTTGCGGTGGTGCACCACCTCGGTGCTCTCCGTCGATACGACGGCGAACGCCGGCACCTCATGCCAGGCCAGCAATATCGCCGATACGCCGACCAATGCGGCGAACGGCGTGACCGCCTACACCTTCCCGCGCATGCCGAGGCCGCATACGGCGACCATCACGGTCAATGCGGGCGGCACGGTGACCGGCATTGCCGTCGGCGGGCAGCAGATCCTTTCGGCCGACGCCGTCGGCTTGACCAGCACCGACGTGGCGACGGCCATCGTCCTGCAGATCAACGCCTGCACCTATGGCATACCGGCGCTTACGCCTTCCAGCCGTTGCACGGTCGTCGGCTACAGCGCGGTCGCAGACCCGAACATTCCCAACGAGATTACCGTCACCGCGCCGGCGCCGACCGCGGCCACGCCGGCGGTTACCGGGGTGGCCGCGACGTCCGTCGCGTTCAGCAACGGCAGTGTCCCGGGGAGCAGTGTACTGACCGTGATCACGCCGACGGTCGGCAGCTATTTCAAAGGGCCGAACCGCTCCGATTGCGCCGGCGCCAGCTGCACCTATGCCGAAGAGATGACCAACTACGCCAATTGGTATGCCTATTACCAAACGCGCATGCAGATGATGAAGACCGCGGCGAGCATCGCCTTCTCGGCGGTCGGCAACAATTTCCGCGTCGGTTTCTACAGCATCAATAACGGCGGCGGTGCCGGCAATTTCTTCATCAACCCGGACACCTTCGACGGGACGCAAAAGAATCTCTGGTACTCGACCTTCTTCAACGCCACGCCCTTCGGCGCAACCCCATTGCGGAACGCCCTGGCGACGATAGGCCGCATGTATGCCGGCCAGCTCAACGGATCGCAGTTGAACGGCGTGTCGGTCAACGAACCGCTGCAGTATTCGTGTCAGCAGAATTTCACGATCATGTCGACCGACGGCTATTGGAACGATACGGACAATCCCAAGCAGATTGACGGCACGACCGACATCGGCGAGCAGGACGCCGGGCTGGACCGGCCTTATTACGACGGCGGTGCGCAAAACAAGACGGTTTCACAAACGACCAAGACTGATAACCAGACCGGAATCAATTCCTTTGTCGTGACGAGCATGACGCAACAGCAACAGTCGACGACCAGCCGGCTGGACCAAACCGTGGTCACGACGGACACCTATCCCTATTCCACGCAAACTTCGACGCTGCAGACGCAGACGACGCCGTTGAACAGGACCGACTATGCGCTGGTGCAGAGCACCTACCCGCTGACCTCGACGACCAAGCAGCTGCAGGAAAGCACCTATTTGCTTAACTCGACGCCGCGCCCGCTGCAGATCTATATCAACAACCTAACCAAGACGACGACACCGCTCGATCAGAAGACCTACCAGGTCACGGTTGGCACGCAGCTGTTGACCGAAAGGGATTACAAGGTCACGGTCGGCACGCAGCTGCTGACCAAGAAGGATTACAACGTCACGGTCGGCACGCAACTCCTGACCAAGAAGGATTTCAAGGTCACGGTCGGAACACAGCTTCTCACCCGGAATGTTTACAGGCTCACGAGAACGACCTATGCGCTGCAACGCAGTACCTACATGCTGCAAACGAGTACCCGGCAGCTCCAGCAAAAGAATGACTATTCGACCGACGGCGGCGACACCTGGCAGAACACCGGCTGGTTCAATGTCAATTCGTGCACGACCCGAACGAGCGGGCCGGGCTGGAAACGAAATACCGTATGTCGATACGACACCGCGGTAGTCAACGGCGGTCAGAACAGCTGTACCACGATTGCCGCGGATACCACGTCACCCTATAACGTTAGGCAGGCGGTCAGTTGTGCTTATGAGACCGTGCCGACCGTCGCGGCGGTGGGGACGTGCAATGTCGCTGCTCAGTCCGCGGCATCGCCCTACGCCCCCGCAGTCACGTGCGACTACGCAGCGGCGCCGACTGTGCTGACCGGACGCGGAACGTGCACGGCTCACGATGAGACTGGGCTCCCGTCAATGTCGGGTAACAAGGTGGTCTGTGCCTACGACGCGGCCGCAACGACGACGACGAACAATCTCGGGAGCTGCACCTGGGTGGTTCCTTCGCCGGCTGCTTCGGCACCAAGAACGGATTGCAGCTATCAGGCGGCGAGCTTCCAGGCTGGCCAGGCGACCTGCACCGCCGCGCTGGTTGGCACGGCGACGACCGACAGCACGGTCTGGAGTACGGGCGTGAGCTGTGCTTACGATCCGGCCCCAACGACGACGACGACCAATCTCCCGAATTGCACGTGGAAGGTTCCGGCGGTCGCTGCGTCGGCACCGCGAACGGATTGCAGCTATCAGGTGGTGAGCAATCAGGCCGGTCAGGCGAGCTGCACGGCCGCGCCGCTCGGCACCGTGACGACCAACAACACGCTCTGGGGCACGGGCGTGACCTGCTCCTACGATACGGTGCCGACGACGACGACCAATCTCCCGAATTGCACATGGAAGGTTCCTGCGCCGGCGGCTTCGGCGCCGAGAACGGATTGCAGCTATCAGGTGGTGAGCAATCAGGCTGGTCAGGCGACCTGCACCGCCGCGCCGGTCGGTACGTTGACCACGGATACTACAGTCTGGAACACCGGGGTGACCTGCTCCTACGATACGGTGCCGACGACGACGACCAATCTTCCGAGTTGCACCTGGGCTGTTCCGGCCGTTGCCGCATCAGCGCCGAAGACGGATTGCAGCTATCAGGTGGCGAGCAATTCAGCGGGTCAGGCGACTTGTACGGCCGTGCCGGTCGGTACGGTGACAGCGAATAATACGATCTGGGGCACGGCGGTGAGCTGTTCCTACGATGCGGTTCCGACGACGACGTCCAATGTGGCCACTTGCACCTGGGTTGTTCCATCGCCGGCGGCTTCGGCGCCGCGGACGGACTGCGTCTACAACGCCGCCGCCGCGGGCACGGCAACCGTCGGAAGCTGCACGACCGTCGCGGCGTCAACGGGTAATGCTAATGGCACCGTCTGGCAGGGGCCGATTGTTTCGTGTGTCTATCAGGCGGCATCCTTGCAGTCGACCAATCAGACGACCTGTACGGCCGGGACGCCTTCCGTCGGGCCTGTCTTTAGCTCCTATACGACGTGCGCATATGTCAATGGGGTTACGACGACCGGACTCAACTCGTGCACTTACGTCCCCGATTCGACCGGCCCGGTCTACACTGGCCCGGCTAACGCCTGCGCGTATGCGGCAGTACCGAACGTCGTCAACGTCGCGAGCTGCACGCCGGTTGCCCAGTCGCCGACTTTTGCCGCGCCACAGAAGACCTGCACGTACGAAGCGGTGGGTACGCCGGCAAGCAATCTCGCGACGTGTACCGATGCGCCGCAGTCCGTCAGCGCACCCTATAGCGGCCCGAATGTGAGGTGTTCCTATTCGGCGGTGGCCACGGTGACCAATCCGGCCTCCTGCACAGTCAATGTCGAGGCCGGGCCATCGTATCTGAATGGTGCGGCAGTCAGTTGCGGCTATGCCGCCGGTGTTTCGACCAACAACGTCGCCGCCTGTTCGGTTCAAGCCAAGAAAGTGGGCCTCGCCAACGGTACGGTCTACGCTCCGGCAACCGATTGCGCGTACGGCTCACCAACGGCGTTGGTCAACGCCACCGCGGCTTGTGTTCCCGTGGCCCAGTCAACTACGTCGCCATACGCCGGACCGGCGCGCAACTGCCAATACACCGCATGGTCGCCCAGCACCTATGCCGGGACCTGTACTGCCGTCCCGCAGGACAACACCAACCTGACGGCCAGGAGTTGCAGTTCGACGCCGGTGCCGGTACCGATATCCACGGTCACCACCACCGTCGACCTCTGTTTGACCACGCCGACTTCAGGCGTCAGCCCGGTGGATCCAGCGGCCACCCGAAGTACGACGACCGCCTGTGCTTATCGGGCTGCCACAACGACCAACGTGGCAACGTGCACGCCGCATGCCGCGGATTCGACCTCGCCTTACGCAACGGCGGTGAGTTGCCCGATCAGCAATCCCGGGATGGCTTACGTCAACGTTGCTTCGTGTACCCCGGCGGGAAGTTTGCCGGCGACCTTCGACGCCACCGGCAAGCTCGTCGATTGCAAGACGACGGACACAACGCCCTATACGGCGGCCTATCCAAGCGGCCCGGTGCCGGTCGCCTCGTGTATTCCCGGGACGAATCCCTCGACCTTCGTGCAGACCAGCTGTACGACGATGCTCAGCACGGGTCCGACGCCGGTCGATCCGGCGACCTGCACGACGGTGAATCCCGGCGTCGCTCCCGATTATGTCAGCACGGTCTGCACGACGACGAGCACCGCTTCGACGGCCATCGGTTGCCCCAATGGCGTGACGCCCCCGACGGCACCGCTGTGGCAGACGGTTTCCTGCTCTCCCGTCGCGAACTCGGGACCGCCGAACACGCTGGCCGACGTAGCCGCTTATTACTATTACACCGACCTGCGCACGATGGCGCTGAACAATTGCACCGGAGCGGTCGTTCCGCCGGCGACAACCGGCAGCGACCTGTGTTCGGCGGCGAATCCGGATCCGACGAACAACGTGCCGACCACGCCCAACGACCCGCTCAGTACGCAGCACATGACGACCTTTACGCTCGGTCTCGGCGCGTCGGGTTACATGAAGTACTCGGGCACGTATCTGACCGACAGCGGCGGCGACTATGCGACGGTCTACGGTGTGCCGCCGCATCGAGCGGTCGACGGCATTGCCGCCAATCCGGCGACCGGGGTCTGCTCGTGGCAAGCATCCGGCAACTGCAACTGGCCCTATCCGACCAGCGACCAGCAGACGGCCATCGACGATCTCTGGCACGCCGGCGTCAATGGGCACGGCGCGTATTTCAGCGCGACCGATCCGAACTCGCTGTCGGCCAGCCTGTCAACTGCGCTCGCCAGCGTTGCCGCAGCGGGCGGCGCCGCAGCGGCGGCGGCGATCAGCAACCCCAATCTTACGCCAGGCGACAATTACGTTTTCAGCAGCAGTTATACGACCGTGGACTGGACCGGCGAACTCGTGCGCCAGCAGCTCGACCCTTACACCGGCGCGGTGTCGCCGAACATCGACTGGGCGGTCCAAGCCAAGCTCGACGCCAATGCCTCGCGCAATATCTACACCTTCAACGGCAGCACGGCCACCAAGCTGATTGCCTTCACCAGCGCGAATTTCGCGGCCAACGTCAATTTCCTGATGCCGCATATTTCCACTTCGCCCACCGGCCTGACTCAGTTCCTGTGCGCATTTGCAAGCACCTGCCTGTCGGCCACCGACCAGGATGCGTCGCATGCCTCCGGCGCGAATCTCGTCAACTTCCTGCGCGGCGATCGCAGCAATGAGGGCGTCGTCAATGACAACACGAAATACTATCGCCAGCGTGCGCACCTCCTCGGCGATATGGTCGACGCCGAGACGGTATATGTGAATCAGCCGGTCTACAACTACGCGGACCCGGGCTACAGTGCCTTCGTCGCCGCTCAGGCGGCGCGCCAGGCCGTGGTCTACGCCGGGGCCAACGACGGCATGCTGCACGCGTTCGCCGCAAAAGGCAGGGCGGCGACCGAAGCGGCGGTTGCCGCGGCGGCCGCGGCCAATTCGGCCGCGTCGCTCGATCCGACCAACGCCGCACTGGCTTCCGCGGCCGCCGCGGCCAATGCGGCGGCGGCGGCCGCGATGGCCGCTGACACGCTGATCGGGCAGGAGCTCTGGGCCTATATTCCGTCGATGGTCATCCCCAATTTGTATCTGCTGGCCGACAAGGATTACAAGGACAGGCACCAGTATTACGTCGATGCCACGCCGGTCGTGGGTGATATTTGTGCGAGCGGTTGCGGCGCAGCGGGCACGGCCGTCTGGAAGACGATACTGGTCGGCGGATTGGGCCACGGCGGGCGCGGCTATTACGCGCTGGATATAACGGACCCGGCCAATCCGAAAGCCCTGTGGGAGTTCACCGACGCCAATCTCGGCTATTCCTACGGTAACCCGCAGATCGCCAAGATGAGCGATGGTACCTGGGTGGTACTGGTGACCAGCGGCTACAACAACATTCCCAATCCCGACGGGGCGGGTGGCGACGGTGTCGGTCGCTTGTTCGTCTTGGATGCCGGCAGCGGCGCGCAAATAGCCAGCGTGTCGCCGATTTCCACCGGCTTCGGTAGTACGACCAGTCCGAGCGGCCTGGCCAAGATCACCGCCCAGGTCGTCAACCCGAATTCGGACAATACCGTCGAAGCGGTGTATGGCGGCGACCTGTACGGCAATCTGTGGCGTTTCGACATCAACAACACGGTCGGTGCGACGGGCTATGATGCGCAGCTGCTGGCCATTCTCAAAGACGGTTCCGGCAACGTGCAGTCGATCACCACCAAACCGGAAGTCGCCTTGATTCCGGCAGCCAGCGTCAAGGTCGTCTACGTCGGTACGGGTCGCTTGCTTGATTCAACGGATATCAGCGATACCAGCCCGCAGTCCTTCTATGCGATCAAGGATGTCCGTGCGACGGGGACGACCCCGGCGACGGCGATCTTCGACAATCCGGGCGGATTGGGCACGATGCCGCGTCCGGGAGGACTGAACACCAATGGCTTTGTCGGCCAGGTCCAGACGGAGATCTTATGCCCTGCGGCGGCGGCCGCGCTGTTTATCTGCGAGCTCGGAACCCCCGTACGAACCAGTACCGATTTTCCGGTTGATTTCTCGACGGGCAATGGCTGGTTCATCGATCTGATTGGCGCTTCTGAGCGCGACAATACAGATCCCGCGCTCGGCTTGGGGCTTCTGGCCTTCAACACCAACGCGCCGAGTCTGGCGGCCTGTGACGTGGGCGGAACGAGTTACCAATATTTCCTCGACTACCTCACGGGCGGGCCGATACACGCGCCGGGCAATTACGATCCGGTGCTCGATATCGGCTATGCCAGCAGGTTCGTTGACAATGCCTTGTCTTCCGACGTGAAACTGGCGATGACCAAGGACGGAAAGTTCATCACCTACACCCAGAAGTCAAGCCGAAATATTGATATCGGCCGCCCGCCGCTGCCTGCGCCGGCGTCGATCACGCAGCGAACTTCATGGCGTGAGCTGATTGTGGAGTAGGCCGGCGAAGTCTCCTTGCTCGAGCCGGCACTCGAATCCGGGCCCCGCTGCGGCACCACCCACGGTGCCGCAGTGTTTTGGCGGGGCTTGCCTGTCCAGCCGTCGAAGCGCAAGTGCATCGGGCGAATCGCCGCAACTTTGCTTAAACAGAAGGCTTGCATCATGCCGACTCTCGCAAACAGCGCCACTCGAACCGTCCATCGTCGCTTGCAGATTGCGCTAGGCGTTTCGTTGCTGCTGCACGTGCTCGCGCTCTCCAAGCCCGGGACTTTCTCCCGAACCGAGAAAGGTGCAGCCTTCGAACGCTTGGAGATCAGTCTGCGCGCGCCGCAAACAACAGCTCCCGCACCGAGTCAGCCGCAAGCCGCCAGCGTTCCCGCAGTGACACCCTCGGCGCAAGCACTCAAGGTGCCCAGGAAAGCTGAAAACCCGATCAGCGCAGCGCCCACGCCAACAAAGCCGCCTGAAGCCCAACCTGCCGTCACCACTGCCACGCTTTCACCCGCGACGCCAGCCCCGGAAAACCGGACGCCGGGCATTCCCTTGCCCGCGTTGATCGGTCCGGTGCAGCGGGTTGCAATCGAGTTCGAAATATTTAGTGGCGCCGACCGGCAGCCGATTGGAACAGGGCGAGACCTTTTCGTTTCGGACGACAAGCAGCATTACGGCGTGAGCATTCGGCAAGCGCTCGCGGCCGACGAGGCGACCGGCGCCGAACCATGGCAAGTCGAAATTTCGGGAACCGTCACCGGGCATGGTCTCAGCCCCACTCTCTACCAATTGAAAGGCGGCGTGTCCGAACGACTGATGGCGCTCAAGGAAGTCCCGCAAGACGCTGCGATGCAACGCGGCGACTCGCGCAGCGGCCGTATTGCCGACGGCATACTCGATCGCCAGAGCCTGCTCTATCAATTCATGCTGCAGCCACCGGCCCTGAGCGGCGGCAAACTGTGGCTGACCGACGGGGCGAACCATCGTCTCTACACCTATCGACTCGCCGGCATCGATTCGTTTGTCATTCCCTCGCTCGGGGGCGTGCATACGATCAAGGTTGTTCTGTCCAGCAACGACAGTCCCGAGACCATCGAACTCTGGCTGATTCCCGACTTGCACTATTTGCCTGCGAAACTCCGGCATACCGATCGGAACGGCGTGATCACCGAACAGCTGGTGACCTCGCTCGAATTCAAGTAGGCCGCGCCGGCTAGCGCGGGAACACCCTCAGGCCTGCAGTTCCCGCGGCAAGGGGAAGGTCACGTTTTCGGCAACGCCCGGCAACTGGCTGATCGCCGCGTCACTTTCTTCGGACAGGCGGGCGATGACATTTTGCACCAGCACTTCAGGTGCCGATGCGCCGGCTGTGACGCCGATGCGCGTTGCGCCTTCAAGCCAGGCCGGATCGATCTGGGCCGCCTCGTCGACGAGGTAGGCCCGGGCGCCCAGGAGTTCAGCGACTTCGCGCAGGCGGGTCGAGTTCGAGCTCGACTGGCTGCCGACGACGAAGACGACGTCGGTTTTCGTCGCCAGTTCCTTGACGGCATCCTGACGGTTCTGCGTGGCGTAGCAAATGTCGTCGCGCTTCGGGCCGATGATCTCCGGAAAGCGTTCGCGCAGCGCGCAAACGACCTTGTCGGCATCATCGACCGACAGAGTCGTTTGTGTGACGTAGGAGAGCCTGGCCGCGTCCTTGACTTCGAGGCGCCAAACATCGGCGACCGTTTCAACGAGGTACATGCCGTGTGCGCTTTGCCCCATCGTTCCTTCGACCTCGGGGTGGCCCTTGTGGCCGATCATGATGATCTCGCGGCCTTCGTTGCGCATCTTGGCGACTTCGACGTGAACCTTGGTGACCAACGGACAGGTGGCGTCGAAAATCTTCAGCCCGCGCGCCGCAGCTTCCTGGCGCACCGCCTGCGAGACGCCGTGCGCGCTGAAAATTACCGTGTTGCCGGTTGGCACTTCGGCGAGATCGTCGATGAAGATGGCACCCTTCTTGCGAAGATCGTCACAGACGAACTGGTTGTGCACGACTTCGTGGCGGACATAAATCGGCGCGCCGAATTTTTCGATCGCGCGTTCGACGATGGCGATGGCCCGTTCGACACCGGCACAGAAGCCGCGCGGGTTGGCGAGAATGATTTGCATGCCTGATTTGGCCTTCTTCATGGGGACCGGCGGTGAGCGACTCGCTCAGCGTGAACCATCGGGGCCTGGTTTGACCGCGTTATCGCCGGCCGGTTTCGTCAGCTGCTCCCAGGCGAGCAGGATGGCGCCGACGGTGATCGCCGAATCGGCGACGTTGAACGCCGGCCAGTAATAGCCCGCCGCGTGCCACTGGATGAAATCGACGACGGCACCGAAGCGCATGCGGTCGAAGACGTTGCCGAGCGCGCCGCCGAGCACCAGGGTGAGCGCCAGCGACAGCCGGAACTCGCCGCTATGGCGGCGCAGCAGGACGACGATCCACGCCGACACGCCGAGCGCGAGCAGCGTGAACAGCCAGCGCTGCCAGCCGCCGGCCTCCGACAGGAAGCTGAAAGCGGCGCCGGCGTTGAAGGTCAGCACCCAGTTGAAGAATGGCGCGACATAGATCGATTCGCCCGGGCGCAGCGTGCCGAGCACCATCCACTTGCTGATCTGGTCGATAAGGATGATCGCGCCGGCGAGCTGCAGCCAGCGCGCGATGCTACGCGCAGGCACGTGGTTCTCCCTCGCCGTAGAGATTGGCAACGCAGCGGCCGCAGATTTCGGGATGAGCGGGGTCCGCGCCGACATCAGCGCGCACATGCCAGCAGCGCTCGCATTTGGCAAACTCGAGCGCGGTGCATTCGAGCTTGTCTTCGCCACTGCGCACGACAGCCGCTTGCGAGCTGATCAGGACGAAGCGCAGGTCGTCGCCGAGCGAGGCGAGAATGTCGTATTTCTCGCCGTCGGCGTGTATCGTCACCGCCGCTTGCAGCGATGAGCCGATCTTGCCGGCGACGCGAAGCTCTTCGAGGGCGCGCGTCACTTCGGCGCGGTAGATGCGGATCTTGTTCCACTTGTCGAGCAGCCGCGCTTCGTCTGCAGGCGCCGGCAGCGGCTGCCAGGTCTGCAGCATGATCGAGTCGCCATTGCCGCCTAGCGTTTGCCAGACTTCGTCTGCGGTGAAGGCGAGGATGGGCGCCATCAGCTTGGCGAAAGTCTGCGTGATGTGCCACAGGGCGCTTTGCGCCGAGCGCCGCGCGGGCGAATCGACTGCTGCCGTGTACAGACGGTCCTTGAGGATGTCGAGATAGAAGCCGCCGAGATCCTCGGAACAGAACCCCTGCAGCGCCTGCACGACACGGTGGAATTCGTATTTGCCGTAATCGGCTTCGCACTGCGCCTGCAGCTGCCGCGTCAGGGCCAGCGCATAGCGGTCGATTTCGAGCCATTGCGCGGGCGGCAGCAGGTTCTTCGCTGCATCAAAATCAGCGGTATTGGCGAGCAGAAAGCGCAGCGTATTGCGGATGCGGCGGTAGGATTCGACGACGCGCTTCAGGATCTCGTCCGAGATGAAGAGTTCGCCCGAGTAATCGGTCGCCGCCGTCCACAGACGCAGGATGTCGGCGCCCAGGGTGTCGGAAATCTTCTGCGGGGCGATGACGTTGCCCTTCGATTTCGACATCTTGAGGCCCTTGCCATCGACGACGAAACCGTGCGTGAGCAGTGCGTCGTAAGGCGCGCGGCCGTCGATCGCGCAGCCGGTGAGGAGCGAACTCTGGAACCAGCCGCGGTGCTGGTCCGAGCCCTCGAGGTAGAGGTCGGCAGGGTAGTTCAGTTGCGCCTGATGCGAGCCGCGCAGGACACTGGCATGAGTCACGCCGGAGTCGAACCAGACGTCGAGCGTATCGCTCATCTTGCGGTACTGGCCAACATCGTCACCGATCAGATCTTTCGGATCGAGCGAGAACCACGCTTCGATACCGGCCTTTTCGACACGCAGCGCGACTTCTTCGATCAGCTCGGCGGTACGCGGATGCAGCGCAGCGGTCTCGCGGTGCAGGAAGAAGGGAATCGGCACGCCCCAGTTGCGCTGGCGCGACACGCACCAGTCGGGGCGGGTCTTCATCATCGCCTCGAGGCGGGCGCGGCCCCAGGCCGGATAAAATTGCGTTTCATCGACGGCGCGCTCGGCGGTCCAGCGCAGCGTTGCGGGCTGTTGGCCACACTCGACCTTGTTCTGCTGATCCATGCCGATGAACCACTGCGTCGTGGCGCGGAAAATGATCGGCGTCTTGTGCCGCCAGCAATGCGGATAACTGTGCGTGATGCGCTCGTGCTTGAGCAGGGTGCCTTTGGCTTCGAGTTCCTGCAGCACCAGCGGATTGGCTTCCCAGACGGTCTTGCCGGCGAGCGGCGCGACCGACAGGGCCGGGGTATTGGCCAGGAAGCGGCCGTCGTCGCCGACCGGGTTGTTGAGCGGCAGGCCGTAGACCTTGCCGATCTGGTAGTCGTCGGCGCCGTGCGCCGGCGCGGTGTGCACCAGGCCGGTGCCGGCTTCGAGCGTGACGTGCGCGCCGCAAATGATCGCCACGTCGCGATCCTGCAGCGGATGCCTGAGCAGGATGTGTTCGAGCGCCGCGCCCTTGGCCGAACCGAGCACCGTGCCGGTGAGGCCGTAGCGCGCGAGGCAGGCGTCGGCGAGTTCGTGCACCAGGATCAGCGCGCCTTTCTCCGTCGCGATCAGGTCGTAGTCGAACGCCGGGTGCGCGCTCACCGCTTCGTTGGCCGGCAGCGTCCATGGCGTCGTCGTCCAGATTACGGCGTGGGCCGGCGTATCCAGATGCGGCAGGCCAAAAGCCCGAGCGAGCTTTTCCATATGGTTCGGATGCACGGCGAAAGCGACGTCGATGGCCGGCGAGTTCTTGTCTTCGTATTCGACTTCGGCTTCGGCCAGCGCCGAGGCGCAGTCGAGGCACCAGTTGACCGGTTTCAAGCCCTGGTAGAGGTAGCCTTTTTCGAGGATCTTGCCGAGCGAGCGGATCTCGTCGGCTTCGGTCTTGAAGGCCATCGTCAGGTAGGGGTTGTCCCACTCGCCGAGGATGCCGAGGCGGATGAAATCTTTTTTCTGGCGTTCGATTTGTTCGGTGGCGAATGCGCGGCACAGTTCGCGCACCTTGTCGCCGGCGATATGCTTGCCATGCAGTTTCTCGATCTGGTGCTCGATCGGCAGGCCGTGGCAGTCCCAGCCGGGCACGTAAGGCGCATCGAAACCGGCGAGCGTCTTGGCGCGGATGATGATGTCCTTGAGGATCTTGTTGACCGCATGGCCGATGTGAATGTCGCCGTTGGCGTAAGGCGGTCCGTCGTGCAGAACGAAGCGCGGCCGTCCTTTCGACGCCGCGCGGATCTGTTCGTAGAGTTTGTTCTTCTGCCATGCGGCGACCCACTGCGGTTCGCGCCTGGCGAGGTCGCCGCGCATCGGGAACGGGGTGTCCGTGAGATTAAGTGTCTTCTTGTAGTCAGCCATGGGATAGGTCAGCGCTTGAAATAGTTTTTAGCGGTCTTAACGTCGTCGGCAATTTGCGCCTTCAACGCTTCAATATCGGCGAAGTGTACTTCGTTTCGCAGCTTGTGCAGAAAACGCACGTTGAGATGGGCGCCGTAGATGTCGGCGGAGAAATCGAACAGGTGGACTTCGAGGATCGGTCGCGGCAGTTTGTTGGCCGACGGGCGGATGCCGACGTTGGCGACGCCGCGCCGCATGCCGCCGGGGAGTCCGCCGAGTCCATTGACTTCGACGGCAAAGACGCCGAGAACGGGCGGGTTGCTGTGCTTGATGCGGATGTTGGCCGTGGCGAAGCCGAACTGCCGGCCCATCCTGTCGCCCCGCACGACGCGGCCGTCGATCGAATAGGGCCGACCGAGCAGGCGCGCGGCTCTGTCCATGTCGCCGGCGGCAAGCGCGGCGCGCACCGCCGAACTCGATGCGCGTTCGCCCTGCAGGGTGACGCTGTCCATCGCTTCGACCGTAAAGCCATCGCGTTCACCGGCTGCGTGCAAGAGCGCGAAATTGCCGCGCCGGCCCGCGCCGAAGCGGAAGTCGTCGCCGATGATCAGATGCCGGACGTGCAGGCTCTCGACGAGGACGCGGGCGATGAAGTCCTCGGCCGAGAGTTGCGCGAAGCGCGCGTTGAAATGGACCACGTAAGCCTGTGCCACGCCTTCGTCGGCCAGCAGTTCAAGTTTTTCGCGCAGCGTGGACAGGCGCGCCGGCGCCGATTCGCGGGCGAAGAAATCGCGCGGATGCGGCTCGAAGGTCAGGACCGTCGGCGTCAGCTTCTTGCTCTGCGCGATTTCTTTCAGGCGCGCGAGCAGCGCGCGATGGCCCAGATGCACGCCATCGAAGTTGCCGATGGTCAGCACGGTTGCATCGGGCGCCTCTTGAGAAAAGCCGCGATAGACAAGCATCAGAATGAGGAGTCCGGAGCGAAAACTGAAAAAGCCTGAATTATAAGGCTTTTCGGACGGTTTCTGGCGCGCGGCGAAGCGATCGGTGGGTATGATCTGCCGCTGCAAACTTTGCGTTCTTTGCAGCTTTACGGTAAATCTCTGTCTCGCGTTCCACTGCGCGCACCGAATCGAAAGGCGATGAGTCAGCACAATTGTTATCACTGCGGTTTGCCGGTTGCGGCGGGGCTGGACCTTTCGGTGACCATCGCCGGGGAACCGCGCGCCATGTGCTGCCTAGGTTGTCAGGGGGTGGCGCGGGCCATCGTCGACAATGGTCTAGCCGATTACTATCGCAACCGCGAGGCCTTGCCCGCAGCGGCAATTGCGCCGCGCGAGGCCGTGCCGGCGCTACTTGCCGGCCTCAAGCTCTACGACCATGCCGATTTCCAGAAGAGTTTCGTACGTGTCCTCGGTGAAGCTGAGCGCGAAGCCTCGCTGATCATCGAGGGCATCACCTGCGCCGCGTGCATCTGGCTCAACGAGCAGCAGGTCGCCCGCCTGGCCGGCGTCACCGGCGTCGACATCAACTTCGCGACGCGGCGCGCGCGCGTGCGTTGGGACGAGCGCCGTATAAGGCTCTCCGACATTCTGGCGGCGATCGCCGCCATCGGTTACCGCGCTTACCCCTATGACGCGGCGAAGAGCGAGGCGCTCGCGCGCGCCGAGCGGCGCAGCGCGCTGTGGCGGCTTTTCGTCGCCGGTTTCGCGATGATGCAGGTGATGATGTACGCCGTGCCGGCCTATTTCGCCGGTGGCGACATGGCCCCGGATATTGCCGTCCTGTTGCGCTGGGCGAGCCTGGTGTTGACCCTGCCGGTCATCGTTTATTCGGCGGCGCCGTTCTTTCGCGGTGCCTGGCGTGACGTGCGCAACTTGCGCGTCGGCATGGACGTGCCGGTCGCGCTCGGCGTTGGCGCGGCGTTTGCGGCCAGCGTCTGGGCGACGCTGAGTTCTTCCGGCGCAGTCTATTTCGATTCGGTGACGATGTTCGTTTTCTTCCTGCTCGGCGGGCGCTTTCTGGAAATGACCGCGCGCCAGCGCGCCGTTAGCTTGACCGAGACGCTGACCAAACTGATTCCCGCACTGGCGCTGCGCATTGCCGGCTATCCGCAGGGCCAGGTGTCGGAAAGCGTCATGGTCGCGGAGCTCGTCCCCGGCGACGTTGTGCTGGTCCGGGCCGGCGAAGCGATTCCGGCCGATGGCCGTGTGATCGAAGGCGTCAGCGCGGCGAACGAGTCGCTGCTCACCGGCGAGAGCGCGCCGGTGGCCAAGTCGCCCGGCGCGGCGGTGATCGGCGGCGCGCTTAACGTGGACAGCGCGCTCTTCGTGAGGGTCGAGCAGGTTGGCGAAGCGACGCGACTCTCGGCGATCATCCGGCTGATGGAGCGCGCGGCGATCGAAAAGCCGCGCGTGGTGCAAACCGCCGATCGCATCGCCTCGCATTTCATCGCGGCGCTGCTGTTGCTGGCCGTCGCGGTGGCGCTCACCTGGTCGGTCATCGACCCGCAGCGGGCCTTGTGGATCACCGTTTCGGTGCTCGTCGTCAGTTGCCCCTGTGCCTTGTCGCTGGCCACGCCGGTCGCGCTGACCATCGCCAGCGGCGCGATGGCGCGCGTCGGCCTGCTGGTGACGCGCGGCCATGCGGTCGAGACGCTGGCGCGCGCCACGCATTTTGTTTTCGACAAGACCGGGACGTTGACCAGCGGCCGGATGCGCGTACTCGACGTGCTGCCGCTTGGCGACCTCAACCGGGAGGAATGTCTCTCGCTCGCGGCGGGCATTGAACAGCATTCCGAACACGCGATCGCCGCGGCGCTGCTAGCGGCGGTGGGTGAGGGGGCGCGCTTGGCGGCGGTGACGGAGGCGATCAACGAAGCGGGCTGCGGCATCAGCGCCCTGCTGCAAGGCGAGCCCGTGCGTCGCGTCTGGATCGGCCGGCCGGAATACGTATCGGCCTTGCATGGACAGCCGCTTCCCGAGTCGGCGCAGCGCTTCGCGGCGGGCGGCGACAGCGTGATCGCGCTTGGCGACGAGGCCGGCTGGCTTGCGCTCATGCGTCTCGGCGATGAAATCCGGCCGCAGGCCGCGGCGACGGTTGCCGCGCTGCGCGCCGACGGCCGGCAACTTATCCTGCTCACCGGCGATGCGCGGCGGGTTGCCGACAAAGTGGCGCAGGCCGTGGGAATCACGACCGTCGAGGCCGAAGTCTCGCCGCAGGGCAAGCGCGACTATGTCAGCCGCCTGCAGGCCGGCGGCGCCATCGTGGCGATGGTCGGCGACGGCATCAACGATGCGCCGGTACTGGCGCAGGCCCAGGTGTCGGTAGCTATGGGCGGCGGTTCGCAACTGGCGCACTCGCAGGCCGATCTGATCCTGCTCTCGGAGAATCTTGACCACCTGCGCCAGGGCTTTTTCGTCGCCCGCCGCTGCCTGCGGATTATCCGGCAAAACCTGTTGTGGGCATTCGCCTATAATTTCGTCGCCTTGCCGCTGGCCATTTTCGGATTCGTCACGCCGTGGATGGCGGCCATCGGCATGTCGGCGAGTTCGCTGCTGGTGCTGCTCAATTCGCTGCGTTTGCAGAGAAACGCGGAGTCCTGAAAGACCATGGAAAGCCTCTACCTGCTCGTGCCGATTTCCGTCGTCGTGGTATTCCTGATCGCCGTCGCTTTCTGGTGGTCGCTGCGCAATGGACAGTTCGATGACATGGAAGGACCGGGCTATCGAATCTTGATGGACGACGATAAGGCGCAGCAAGAGACTGCAGCGGCGGCAACGCAAGAGCCGGCCCTGGCCGGGCCGGAGGAAGCGGACGGTTCGCGCAGCGTCGAAAAGCGGCCGGCGGCGACGGGGGAATGAAAGCCCCCCTTATTTTCTGTCCATTGGTTAGAATAGATACTACTGACCGTGCCGCGCGCGGCCGTCAGGCGAATAACATAAAAAACTTCTCTCAATAACGATGAGGTGGGGATATGTCGGAAGTTCAGTCTACGTATAACTATACGGTTGTGCGGCAATTTACCGTCATGTCCGTAATTTGGGGCATTGTCGGCATGCTGGTCGGCGTGATCATCGCGGCGCAGCTCGTCTGGCCTGAACTCAACATGGGCTTTCTGCACTTCGGCCGTCTGCGCCCCTTGCACACCAACGCGGTGATTTTCGCATTCGGCGGCTGCGCGCTGATGGGCAGTTCCTTTTACGTGGTGCAGCGAACCTGCCACACGCGGCTATTCTGCGACCAGCTCGCGTCCTTCGTTTTCTGGGGCTGGCAACTGGTGATTGTGCTCGCCGCCATCACCTTGCCGCTCGGCATCACCCAGGGCAAGGAATACGCCGAACTCGAGTGGCCGATCGACATCCTGATCGCGGTGGTCTGGGTCTCCTACGCCGTCGTTTTCTTCGGCACGCTGATCAAGCGCAAGGTCACGCATATCTACGTCGCCAACTGGTTTTACGGCAGCTTTATTCTCGCCGTCGCGGTCCTGCACATCGTCAACAGCGCAGCGACCCCGGTGTCATTGACCAAGTCCTACTCGGCCTATGCCGGCGTGCAGGACGCGATGATCCAATGGTGGTACGGGCACAATGCGGTGGGCTTCTTCCTGACCGCCGGCTTCCTCGGCATGATGTACTACTTCGTGCCGAAACAGGCCGGCCGGCCGATCTACTCCTACCGCCTGTCGGTGGTGCACTTCTGGGCGCTGATCTTCACCTACATGTGGGCCGGCCCGCATCACCTGCATTACACGGCGCTGCCCGACTGGACGCAATCGGTCGGCATGCTGTTTTCCTTGATCCTGCTGGCGCCGTCATGGGGCGGTATGATCAACGGCATCATGACCCTGTCGGGAGCCTGGCATAAGCTGCGCGACGACCCGATCCTGAAGTTCCTGATCACCTCGCTGTCCTTCTACGGCATGTCGACCTTCGAGGGACCGATGATGTCGATCAAGACGGTCAATGCCCTGTCGCACTACACCGACTGGACGATAGGCCACGTGCATTCCGGCGCGCTCGGCTGGGTGGCGATGATTTCGATCGGCACCATCTATTACCTCCTGCCGCGCCTCTTCGGCAGGCCGGAAATGCACAGCGTCAAACTGATCACCGTGCATTTCTGGGTGGCGACGGTCGGCGTCGTCCTCTACATCGCCTCGATGTGGATTGCCGGCGTCATGCAGGGCCTGATGTGGCGCAGCGTCAATGCCGACGGCACACTGACCTACAGTTTTGTCGAATCGGTCAAGGTTTCTTACCCCTTCTGGGGAATCCGTTTCCTGGGCGGGTTGCTCTTCCTGGTCGGCATGCTGATCATGGCTTATAACATGTTCAAGACGATGGCCGCCGGAAACACGGATGATGCGCCGGTGCTGATTCCGGCCGGACAGCACGTCTAACAGGGAGCGCAAAAAAATGAAACTAACCCATGATGCGATAGAGCGCAACGTCGGCTTGCTGGTCATCCTGACCGTTCTGGTGATCAGCGTCGGCGGCCTGCTCGAGATCGTCCCGCTGTTCTTCCAGAAATCGACAACGACGCCGGTCGAAGGCCTGAAACCCTACGATCCGGTGCGCCTGACCGGCCGCGACATCTACATCCGCGAAGGCTGCTACCTTTGCCACTCGCAGATGATTCGCCCCTTCCGTGCCGAAACCGAGCGCTACGGGCATTATTCGGTGGCCGGCGAATTCGTCTACGACCATCCATTCCAGTGGGGATCGAAACGCACCGGCCCCGATCTGCACCGCGTCGGCGGCCGCTATTCGGACGAGTGGCATCGGGCCCACCTGACCAACCCGCGCGACGTTGTTCCCGAGTCCAACATGCCGGCCTTCGGTTGGCTCGGCGACAACAAGGCGGATGCCGACGGTGTCGGCGCGAAGATGCGCGCGTTGCGCCGGGTCGGCGTTCCCTACACCGACGAGGAAATCGCCGGCGCCAGCGCCAAGGTTGCCGGCAAGACCGAACTTGACGTCCTGATCGCCTATCTGCAAGGGCTGGGGATAGAGCTGAAAGGCAGGTAGCGCGATGGATATCAACGACCTGCGCAGCATCGTGACGGTGGTCTCGTTCCTGACTTTTCTCGGAATCATCGTCTGGGCTTACGGGCTGAAAAGCAACAAGAAGCGCTTCGAAGAAGCGGCCAATTTGCCGTTTGCCGAGGAAGAAGTCGATCAAGCCGAACTTGGCCTGTCCTCCGGCAATCAACAGGGGAAAATGTCATGAGCGATTTTGTCAATGAGTTCTGGAACTGGTACGTCATCGTCATTGTGCTCGGCAGCATCATCGCTTGCGGCGCCTTTCTCTGGTCGCAGAGCATCCATCACCCGGGCGGCGGGCAAACGACCGATACGACCGGCCATGTCTGGGACGAGACGCTCGAGGAATACAACAATCCGCTGCCGCGCTGGTGGATGTGGCTGTTCTACGCGACGGTCGTCTTCGCCCTGGTCTATGTCGTGCTGTATCCGGCGCTGGGGCGCTTCCCGGGTGTCTTGGGCTGGTCTACCGCTGGCGAACACAAGAAAGAAGTCGAGCGGGTCGATGCCCAGGTCAAGCCGCTCTTCGACAAGTACATGAAGATGGATCTGCTGGCTGTCGCCGCCGACAAGGACGCGATGGAAATGGGCGGTCGCCTGTACCAGACTTACTGCATGCAATGCCATGGCGCGACGGCGCAAGGGTCGCGCGACAAGGGCTTCCCCAACCTGACCGACAAGGACTGGCTGTGGGGCGGCGAACCGGCGCAAATCGTCGAGACCATCACCAATGGCCGCATCAGCATGATGCCGCCCTTCGGCGGCAATCCCGAAGCGGTCGGCGGCGAGAGCGGCGCGCATGAAGTCGCCAACTATGTCCGCTCGCTCTCGGGCCTGTCGCACGACAAGGAACTCGCGGCCAAGGGCAAGGCCCGGTTTAATACGGTATGCTTCGCCTGTCACGGCATGGATGGAAAAGGCAATATCGCCCTCGGTGCCCCCAACCTGACCGACAAGGTCTGGCTGTACGGCAGTTCCGAAGCGAAGATCGTCGAAACCATCACCAAGGGGCGCGGCAACCAGATGCCGGCTTGGAAGGATTTTCTCGGCGAGGCCAAGATCCATCTGCTCGCCGCTTATGTGCTCAGCCTGAGCGGTGGCGAGGCCAAGTAAGCCTGGCCCCCGTTGCAGCGGCGGCGCAGACGATCGCGGTGAGAAGCGGAAGATCGGTAAGGTCTTCCGCATATCTCCGCGTCGCTTCCAGGTCCATTCTGCGCTGACGCCGCGCCGAATTTTTGAATTTGCACGCGACCGATCGTCCGGATCGGTCGCCTTGGATCGCCTCGAATGAGTGTACCTGGCAGCAAGGCAATCGTCATCAATACCGACGGGTTGTACGAGAAGCACAAGACGATTTACGCGCGCAGCGTCAAAGGCGTTTTCGACAACTGGCGCTGGATCATGGTGTGGGTCACCCAGGCGCTGTTCTACGGCCTGTGCTGGACAAGCTGGGGCGGGCGCCAGGCGGTCCTCTTCCACCTCGTCGAGCGCAAGTTCTACATTTTCGGTATGGTTTTCTGGCCGCAGGACGCGATCTACCTCGCCGTCCTCCTGGTCATCTCGGCCTACGCGCTGTTTCTCGTCACGGCCGTCGGTGGACGGCTGTTCTGCGGCTATGCCTGTCCGCAGACCGTCTATACCGAAATCTTCATGTGGATGGAGCGCAAGATCGAGGGCGAGCGCCCGGCGCGCATGAAGCTCGACGCGCAGCCGATGTCGGCACGCAAGTTCCGCCTCAAGGCGCTCAAGCATGCGCTGTGGCTCATCGTTGCGCTGTGGACCGGCTTCACCTTCGTCGGCTATTTCACACCGGTCAAGGAGCTCGCCGCATCCGTTCTTGCCATGTCGCTCGGCTCGTGGGAGTTGTTCTGGATCTTTTTCTACGCGGCCTTCCTGTACCTGATGGCCGGTTTCATGCGCGAGCAGATGTGCAAGTACATGTGCCCCTATGCGCGCTTCCAGGGCGTGATGTTCGATCCGGACACGCTGGTCATCAGCTACGACCCGCAGCGCGGCGAGCCGCGCGGGCCGCTGCGCAAGAACATCGCTGCCGATGCGCCGAAGACCGGCGATTGCATCGACTGCAGCATCTGCGTCCAGGTCTGTCCGACCGGCATCGATATCCGCGACGGGCTGCAGCTCGAATGCATCGCCTGCGCCGCCTGCATCGACGCCTGCGACGAGGTGATGGACAAGGTCGGAACGCCGCGCGGTCTCATTCGCTATTCGACCGAGAACGCGCTTGCCAAGCGCTATACGGCACACGATATCCTGCTGCACCTGCTGCGACCGCGCACGGCGCTCTATACCGCCATCCTGCTGGCGATCATCGCCGCGACGGCGTGGAGCCTCGCGACGCGCATCCCGCTCAAGGTCGACATCCTGCGTGATCGCTCGACGCTCTACCGCGAGGCCGACGACGAGCGCATCGAGAATGCATTTACGCTGCGCATCATGAACACCGACGAAGCGCCGCACCGTTACGCCATCACGGTGAGCGGGATCGAAGGAATCGCCATCGTCGGCGAGCGCATCGTGGATGTGCCCGCGGTATCCACCAAGACCTTGCTCCTGTCGGCAAGCGTCGCCGAAGGCTCCGGCCATAAGGGATCGAACCCGGTCCTTTTCGAAATCCGTGCGCAGGAGTCCAGCGCAATTGCCGTTCGCGAGAAAGCCACTTTCTTCCTGCCATGATTCAGCCTCCAAGCTCCGAGAACAAACCGTGGTATCGCCACCGTTGGCCCTGGCTGCTGATGACCGGCCCATTCATCGTCGTTGTGGCCGGTTTAGCGACGGCCTATCTCGCGGTAATCAGCAACGATGGGCTGGTCGAGGAGGATTACTACAAGAAGGGACTCGCGGTAAACCAGATGAACGCGCGCGACGAGCGCGCCATCGCCCTGGCCTTTCATGCCGAAGTGATGCGCGGTGCCGATGGCCTGCAGATCAGGGTACTGCTGCGCGGCGGACCCGGCGCCGTGCTGCCGTCAGCGCTCAGAATGCGTTTTGTGCATCCGACTCGCCCGGGCATCGATCAGACCTTGGATCTGCCTACCGATGGCGCAGGGTCTTACACCGGCAAGCTGAGCGCGCCATTGTCCGGGCGCTGGCACGTCGCGCTCGAAGACGAGAAGGACGAATGGCGGTTGACCGGCGACTGGCTGGTGGATAAGAACGCCGTGCTGAGCCTGCCGGCTGCGCCGCAAGCGCTGCGATAAGCCGGCCCGGTTCGTCGGGCCCAATACGGGCACTACGCTTACTTGCTCCGGCCAAACTTTTCGACCAGCTGATTGAGCTTTAGCGCGCGTTCGCGTTCGGCCGCCGCGGCCGCTTCCGCTGCGCGCAGTGCCTGACGCCGATCGGCGTCCTTCTTGAAGCGCTCGCGCAAGACCTGGGTGGCATAACTACGGTGCTCCGCGCTCACTTCATCGCCGGGCAGACCGTCAAGATCAAGACGGCGTGTTGCTTTTTCCATCGTCTTGAGATAGCGCAAGGAATTGGTGTGCATGCCCAGCGCGATGCGCAGAGTTTTGCGATCGATTTCCGGCCGACGCTCGAGAAGCTGCTTGTCGATACCGATCGCCAGCGGCGAGCAGTTGCCGAAAACCGGGAAGCTTTCCTGCAAGGTCTTGAGGAGTGCGCGTGCGTTCTGGGCCGGGTTTTGACGTGGCGTGCCAGCGGGTGTCGGCGTGTTCATAGCAGAATGAATCTGTCTTGTCGCGGGCTTCAAGCTTACCACGACAGGTGCGTATCGCATACCACGTGCCGGCAGGAGACGGGGAAGGGCCGGTCTCGTCGCTGACGCGCCTGGTCGGGCGCTCTTTCTTTCGATGGGCTCGCGCGGGAACGCTAAAGTTTTCGCTCTGGCGAGCGTAATATCAGGGTGTGAGCGGGTGAACTGAATGCCGGCTACTCAGGGTTTAAACAATGGACAAGAACGTGACTGTTGAAAATGAAGCGCCGGAAGCCGCCGAAGAACCGCCGCGTGCCAAGCCGAAGCTCACGCTCGTCGTCGTCTTGTCGATGCTGCTCGGCATTCTGCTGACCTTGATGCTCGTCGGCGGCATTGTCTATTATCAGAGTAGCCAGACCTTACACGCGGAGCTCGCCGTGGCCGGCCAGCAACTCAAGGAAAAGAGTCAGGCGCTCGACGAGATGAAGGTGCAAATCGAAGTTCTGTCGAAGCAGATGCATCTCCTGAAAGAGTATTCGATCGCACGCTCGAGCCCGCTCGGCGACAAGAACAAGAAACCCGAAGGGGCCATCGCCGCCCCAAAGGCTCCAGAAAGCACGCCGCCAGGGCCGGCAGCCGAGGCGGCTCGCCAGCCCGCCACGACCGTATCTGCACTCCCGCCGAAAGTAAGAAAGCCGAAACCCGATGCGCAGAACTGCGAGTTGGTCGGCAAGTCGGCCGAGGAACAAGCTGCGACGCTGCAGCGCTGCGTCGGCGCCATGGACGGCGGCAAGACCAAACCGCGCTAGCCTGATTCGGCGGCTCAGCCGACTTCACTCAGCAGCGCGCGAAAGACCGCGTAGCGGCGCGGATCGATGGCCTTGCGCTTGACCGCAGCGTGGACGGCGCAGTCGGGTTCGCGGTCATGCCGGCA
Organism: uncultured beta proteobacterium; assembly: GCA_903886975.1. Classification (GTDB taxonomy): domain Bacteria; phylum Pseudomonadota; class Gammaproteobacteria; order Burkholderiales; family Rhodocyclaceae; genus Propionivibrio. Next base: position 26,559 of record CAISOB010000061.1, on the reverse strand, counting down.
GTCGCGAAAACGGCATTGGCCGAGCAGCGGCCGGAATTCGAGGAAACCGTTTTCGATGGCTTGCGCCGAGAGGTGCCGCAGCCCGAACTCCTGCAGGCCCGGCGAGTCGATCAGCGTCGAGTTGCTGTCGAGCCGATAGAGCGTCGCGTGCGTCGTCGTGTGCTTGCCCGAGTCGAGCGCGGCCGATATCTCGCGTGTCGCCGCACCGGCATCGGGCAAAAGTGCATTGATCAGCGTGGACTTGCCCATCCCGGACTGGCCGACGAGGACGCTCGTATGGCCCGCCAGATACGGCCGCAAAGCCATAACGTCATGCCGCGCGCATAGCTGGAGCAGCGGGTAAGCCAGTTTTTCGAACGGCGCTAGGGCGCGCAGGGCCGGCGCGACGCGCGCGGCGAGATCGCACTTGTTGAGCACAAGCAAGACCTTCATGTCCTGGCTTTCGGCAGCGACGATGCAGCGCGTGACGAACTCGTCCGAAAACGACGGTTCGGTGGCGACGACGATAACAATCTGCGTGACGTTGGCTGCGATCAGCTTCTGCTTGAACTCGTTGGAGCGATAGAGCAGGGTGCTGCGCGGCGCCACCGCGGCAATCACGCCGGGCCCGTCGCCGCCGAGCTGCACGCTGACCTGGTCGCCGCAGGCCAGCTCGCTTTTCTTGCCGCGCGGGAAACACAGCAGCGTTTCACCGCCGGAAAATTCGACGCGATATTGCCGTCCGTGCGCGGCGACGATCGTGCCTTGCCGCTGCACGGTCTGCTCAGTGGGGGGCTGCTTTTCGTGCGCCTTGCCGCCCATGCGCGCTCAGTTCGCGCTCAGGCGCGCGATGCGCAGCGCGGCCGGCGGGTGCGAATCGTAGAACAGCGAATGCAGCGGATCGGGGGTCAGCGTCGAAGCATTGTCTTCGTAGAGTTTGAGCAGCGCCTTGATGAGGTCGTCGGCCGAAGCGTGTTCGGCGGCATAGCGGTCGGCGGCGAATTCATGGCGGCGCGAAAGGAGGCTCATCAAGGGCGTCAGCAGGAAAGTGAAGACCGGCATGACGAGGAAAAAGAGGACCAGCGCCAGCGCGGTGTTCTGCGCTGTCACGCCGAGCCCCTTGAAGAACCAGGCGGCGTCCATCAACTGGCCGAGCACGGCGAGGAAAGCCAGCGACAGGGCGAAGAGCAGAACGATGCGCTGGATCACGTGCCGCAGCTTGAAGTGCCCCAGCTCATGCGCCAGCACGGCTTCGACCTCGACCGGCTGCAGGCGGCCGAGCAGGGTGTCGAAGAAGACGATGCGCTTGCTCTTGCCGAAGCCGGTGAAGTAGGCGTTGCCATGGTTCGAGCGTTTCGAGCCATCCATGACGAAAAGGCCGGAAACTGCAAAGCCGCAACGCGCGAGCAGCGCTTCGATGCGCGCCTTGAGCGCGGCGTCGTCGAGCGGCGAAAACTTGTTGAACAGGGGCGCGATCCAGGTCGGGTAGATGAACAGGATCAGCAGATTGACGCCGCACCAGAACAGCCAGACATAAAGCCACCACAGGCTGCCCATCTGCGCCATCAGCCAGAGCACGGCGAGCAGCACCGGCGTGCCGATCAGCAGGCCGAGCGCCGTTTGCTTGACGAGATCGACGATGAACAATTTGACCGTCATCCGGTTGAAGCCGAATTTTTCTTCGATGACGAACTGGCGGTAGGCGGCGAGCGGCAGGTCGATGATCCCGGAGATGGCCATCACGCTGAAGATCAACGCCACACCATAGGCCAGGCCTTCGAGGCGGGCGTTCCAGAAGCCGTGCAGCGCCTGCAGTCCGCCGCCGAAGGTGAAGACCAGCAGGACGGCGACCTCGATGGCCAGCGTGATGCGGCCGAACTTCGTCTGCGCGATGGCGTAATCGGCGGCTTTCTGGTGCGCCGGCAATTCGAGAAAGCCGGCGAACTGCGCCGGAACCGCGGCGCGATGCGCGAGTACGTGTGCAATCTGGCGCTGCGCCAGCCAGCGGCGCAAGACGACCATCAACATCAGGGCGACAAGAAAGACGACGGAAAAAGTATTGCTCATCCTGGAAACCGCAGTTGAACGTGCCTCAGGGTGGCTCTGGCGGGGCGGATGGCTAGGCGTGACGAGGCCGCATGGTTATTCCCCGCAACGAGGAGCAATGACGCCAGGCACTCCGCCAGAGCCGCCCTGGGGTGCGTAGCGGCTTCACCTGTCCGGTGACTGTTCGGAGCTCGACCAAACCAGGTATTCATAAGTCTTTCCAAAGATAAATGAGCGGTCAACCGCGGCTTCCAGGATCATTGAGCTGTGCGAAAATGACGGTTTAGAAAGCGGATTATATGGCACAGAACGCAAATCATCTCGTCTGGCTGGACATGGAAATGACCGGCCTCGATCCGGAACGCGAGCGCATCATCGAGCTGGCCATGATCGTCACCGATTCCGATCTTGCGATCATCGCCGAATCGCCGGCCTGGGTGGTGCACCAGAGCGACGCTCTCCTCGCGGCGATGGACGAATGGAACAAGAACACGCATGGCCGCTCCGGCCTTATCGAGAAGGTCAGGCAATCGGCGCAGGGCGAGGCCGATGTCGAAGCGGCGGCGCTCGCTTTCATGCAGGACCACGTGCCCAAAGGCGCGAGCCCGATGTGCGGCAATTCGATCGGCCAGGACCGCCGCTTCATGGCGCGTTACATGCCGCAACTCGAGGACTGGTTCCTCTACCGCAACCTCGACGTCAGTACGCTCAAGGAACTTTGCCGGCGCTGGAAGCCGGAGGTGGCCAAGGGCTTTGTGAAGAAGGGCGAACACACGGCGCTCGCCGACATTCGCGAATCGATCGCCGAACTGGCTTACTACCGCGAGCATTTCATCAAGCTCTGAGCCTCAGCGGCGGGCGGGGGCGCTCTCGATGCCTTCAACGGCGATATCCGAGGGCAATGAACTGGTCTTGCCCTGGCGCCGGTAAAGATGGAATTTCTCGCTTTCGCGGCGATCGCTCGGGCGCTTGCCTTCCCACATGTGGCGCCACCCGGCGGTCGTCAAGGCCTCCGAATCGCGGACCTGTCCATGCACCAGAAGCCAGTCGCAGCGTTTGCTCGCCGGGTCTTTCAGGGCAACGGTGCGAATTCCCTCGAAGTAATCAAGGGAGGCAAGAATCGAATCGGGCAGGTTGGCATTGGCGATGCAATTGGCAGTGGGCGGCAGCGTTTTGGCGAGCGATGCGGAGAATTGACGGTAAGTCTTGCCGAAATCGATCCAAGGCATCCAGAGCGCGGCGATGAGCAGCCAGAACAGGGTCAGTCCGGTCATCCAATGCATGATGCCGCGCATCGGCGAGCGCGGACTGGTGATGATCATCCAGAACCAGACGAGGGTCGCCAGCGCCGAGAAAGCGAAGGCCAGAATGCCGAAGGCGCCGACGAAGCCCGGCTCGAGGCGAACTGCCTGGCGCGCCAGCCGTTCCGGCCAGCCAAAGACAATCGCGCTCCAGACGACCCAGACGATCGCGGCAAAGCTGCTGAAAGTCATCATGCTGAACCAGTCGAAGGCATTCGCCGCGCCGCGCCGCAGCGTCGCAACGCCGGGCACGGCGAGCAGGACCAGCGGCGGCAGGAGCAGCAGCGCCAGGTCGCTGCGCGTCTCAATGTTGAGGCCAAGGATGAGCAGCACCGAAACGAATGAAACGATCGGCAGCGCCAGCGGCCGGCTGTCGAGAAACTTGCGTCTCGACCACAGCGCCCAGGCCGCTAGCGGCAGCGCCGGCCAGGCGTACCACAGCAGCAGATTGAGGTAGCGCAGGACATTGAACACGGCCTGAACCGACTTGCTTAGCGGGGCGACTTCGCCTTGCCAGAAAGCCGCCAGATACTCCGGTGCCGTCATGTGCACCGGTACCAGCCAAGCGCCGCAGAGCAGCAGCGCGACGAACAGCGCCGCGAGCAAAAGCGCTGCAGTCTTCTTCCTGTCCTCGGCCGCCCACAGCGCGCACAGGGTCACCGGCAGCAGCGTCAGCGCCGGCAGCAGTCCGTTGGCCATGAAAGCGAGGGCGAGCGCGACGGCAAAAACCGACGCCGCAAAGTGCGGGCGGCGCGGCAGGAGGATCAGCGCCCAGTAGGCGGCCGTGTGCGCAGTCAGCGCGGCGAGCATCGGCTGCGCTTCGTGCGCGTGAAACAGGAAACCGATGCTGCCGGCGAGGATCAGCGGCGCGGCGGCCGCGTACGCGCGGCCGTGCAGCTCGCGTGCAGCGAGCAGGATGAACTCGAGGGCCAGCAAGGTGAACAGGCCGCTCGCCAGGCGCGCGGCCTCATGCTGCGGCAACAGCCAGGAAAACAGTTTTGCAAAAACCGCAGCGGCCCAGTAATAGAACGGGGCGTCGGGATAGGGCTGGCCGGCCAGCTGCGGCATCAGCCAGTGACCGTCCGCGACAATGCTGTGGGCGATGCCGAGCGAAATCGCATCGTCGCTCTTCCAGGGATCATGACCGATGATGCCGGTGAAGATATAGAGCGTCAGCAGGATGGCCAGCGCCCAGCCGGAGGGCGGCAGCGAGATTCCCTTGAAGCGTGGATGTTCCTGGAGGACGGGCATGGCCGGACCGTGTTCAGTTCGCTGCGGGCGAGTCAAACGAAAAAGGCAGCCCAGCGGCTGCCTTTTTTCCGAGTCCGCGTGAACTCATCGTTAAGCTCAGGACGTCTTGTGCATCGCGCCGTACTTCTTGTTGAACTTCTCGACGCGGCCGGCCGTGTCGATGATCTTCTGTTTGCCCGTGTAGAACGGATGGCAGGACGAACACACTTCGACATGCAGCGGCTTCTTCATCGTCGAGTTGGTCTTGAAGACGTTGCCGCAGGAGCAGGTGACTTCGATTTCGGCGTAGTCGGGATGGATATTGGATTTCATCTTGGAAATTCCTGTAAGTCAAACATCGCCGACTCGATGTGAGCAGCGCTCGCTTCGGTGGCCGGCTTCGGAAAGCGCACGATTATCCTTGATTCTTTTGCAATTTGCAATCAAGAGGCGCAAAGAATACTGCTTAACGCCGCATCGAGTCGAAGAATTCGCCGTTGTTCTTGGTCGCCTTGATCTTGTCGAGCAGGAATTCCATGGCTTCAAGGTCGTCCATGTTGTAGAGCAGCTTGCGCAGCACCCACATCTTTTGCAGGACGTCGGGCATCAGCAGCAGTTCTTCGCGGCGGGTGCCGGAACGATTGACGTTGATCGCCGGGTAGACGCGCTTCTCGGCCATGCGCCGGTCGAGGTGGATTTCCAGATTGCCGGTACCCTTGAATTCTTCGTAAATCACGTCGTCCATGCGGCTGCCGGTGTCGATCAGCGCGGTGGCGATGATCGTCAGCGAACCGCCTTCCTCGACGTTGCGCGCCGCACCGAAGAAGCGCTTTGGCTTCTGCAGGGCGTTGGCGTCGACACCGCCGGTCAGCACCTTGCCCGAGGCCGGCTGCACCGTGTTGTAGGCGCGCGCCAGACGAGTGATCGAATCGAGCAGGATGACGACGTCCTTCTTGTGCTCGACCAGGCGCTTGGCCTTTTCGATGACCATTTCGGCGACCTGCACGTGGCGGGTGGCCGGTTCGTCGAAGGTCGAGGCGACGACTTCGCCGCGCACCGAGCGCGTCATTTCGGTCACTTCCTCCGGCCGCTCGTCGATCAGCAGGACGATCAGCGTGACGTCCGGGTGGTTGCTGGTGATGGCGTGCGCGATGTGCTGCATCATCACCGTCTTGCCGCTCTTCGGGCTGGAGACGAGCAGGCCGCGCTGGCCCTTGCCGATCGGCGCGATGATGTCGACGATGCGGCTCGTGATGTTTTCCTCGCCGCGCATGTCGCGCTCGAGCTTCATGTGTTCGGCCGGGTGCAGCGGCGTCAGGTTCTCGAACAGGATCTTGTTCTTCGACGCTTCCGGCGCTTCGCCGTTGATCTTGTCGACTTTCACCAGCGCGAAGTAGCGTTCGCCTTCCTTCGGGGTGCGGATCTCGCCCTCGATGGTGTCGCCGGTATGCAGGTTGAAGCGGCGGATCTGGCTCGGGCTGACATAGATGTCGTCGGTGCTGGCCAGATACGAGGTGTCCGGCGAGCGCAGGAAACCGAAGCCGTCGGGCAGCGTCTCAAGCGTACCGTCGCCGAAAATCGTTTCGCCCAGCTTGGCCTGGTTCTTCAGCAGGGCGAAGATCAGTTCATGCTTGCGCAGTCGATTGGCGCCCTCGATGTTGTTGGTGACGGCCATGTCGAGCAACTGGCTTACGTGGTGGGCTTTGAGTTCGGATAGATGCATGAGCGGATAGGAAGATGATGAAAGGGGGAAGCGTGCTGTGCGGAGATTGTCGCGATGAAATCGCGTACAGGGGAGGATGCTGGGGTGATGCCGGGGTCTTACGATCTAGCGAACTACGCCTGAAAGTTCTATGCGGGCTGTGTTTTTCCTGTTTTCAGGTAGCGCATCGTGTGAACCTTCAGACGGAGGGTATAGCCTTTACAGATTGCTGTCAATGAACGCCGAGAGTTGCGATTTGGAAAGCGCGCCGACCTTGGTCGCCTCGACGTTGCCGTTCTTGAACAGCATCAGGGTCGGAATGCCGCGTACGCCGTAGCTGGCCGGGGTCGTCTGATTGTCGTCGATGTTGAGCTTGGCGATTTTCAGGCGCCCGGCATATTGATCGGCGATTTCGTCGAGGATGGGCGCAATCATCTTGCATGGGCCGCACCATTCGGCCCAGTAATCGACCAGCACCGGTTGCGGCGATTCGAGAACCTCGGCAGCAAAAGTGCCGTCGGTAACGTAATGGATGTGCTCGCTCATCGGGAATCCTTCTTGAGTAGTCGGTGGTGGATATGTCAGGAGACAGCAGAATTGGCGTTTCGGTTCTATCCTAGCTAAAAAATCAGCTCATGGGAAGAATGAAATCGGCATGTCGGGGGCGGAAACTGCCGTTCCGGCGATTGCCCTGATGCGTCAAGGGTCTTGCCCCCACAGGCCTTGCAAATGCGCTATAGTTTTCCTTCCTATCACTAAACGAAGCACAAAATGGCTTACGTCGTTACCGAGAACTGCATCAAGTGCAAGTACACGGACTGCGTGGATGTGTGCCCCGTTGATTGCTTTCACGAAGGCCCGAACTTTCTGGCGATCGACCCGGACGAGTGCATCGACTGCACGCTATGCGTCGCCGAGTGTCCGGCTGAAGCCATCTTCGCCGAGGATGACGTGCCGGAAAACCAGCGCCGCTTCATCGCGCTGAATGCCGAACTGGCGAAATCCTGGCCGGTGATCACCGAGCGGCGGGACCCGCCGAGCGACGCCGACGATTGGCTCGGCAAGCCGGACAAGATCGATCATCTCGCGCGCTAATTAACGCCTCCATTCGAATTCAATCACGCCCATGCCGCAGACAGCCGACGGGCTGATATCGACGGCTTTGCGCGCCGGCGAGGATTTTCTCGACCGGCTCGCTGCGGCGATGCTTGCGCGTTGCGCTGATGCAGTCGAAAGCGGCGACCTCTCGTCGGTCCTCATTCTCGTTCCGGCACTGCCGCTGGCCGCCGACCTGCGTTCCGCGCTGTTGCGCGCCGCGCCGCGGCCGCTGCTCTTGCCGCGCTTTGACACGCTGCCGCGCTGGATCGCCGCGCTGCCGCTCGTCGGCGGCGCCGATCCCTTGCCCGACAGTCAGCGCCTGGTTTTGCTGCACGAAGCCCTGCGCCAGCGTGGCTGGTTCGACGAAGCGGCGCTATGGGGAATTGCCGGCGAAATGGCCGCCCTGTTCGACGAGTTGAGCCGGGCCGCGACAGGGGTCGGCGGCGCTTTGCCCGCTGACGAAACGGCGCTTGTCGAGCAATTACTGCGGGCCTATGAACTGCGCGCCTCGGTGCCGCTGGCCTTCGAAGCGCGCGTCGTGCATGAGCTCTGGCGGGCGCTGGCGGGGAGCGGTCAGCCCGACGCGCAAGCGGCGTACCGGCTGCGCCTGTCCGCGGCGGCGCGGCATTTCGCGCGGGATGACGGCGTGCTGCAGCCGCTGCTGCTCCTGCTCGATGCCCCGCCCGGTGAGTCGCTCGATGCGGCGGAAAACGAGTTCCTGTTGCGCTACGCGCAGGTCCAGCCGCTCGCGGTCTTTCATCCGGCGCCACGTGCTGTGGCCGCTTCGCCACTGCTCGCGACGCTTGCCGCGGCCTGGCCCGAGGTCCCCGGCGCGCCGCTCATAGCGCGCGCCCGGGAACTCGTCCTGCAGCCAAGCCCGCTGCGCGAGCGCTTGCAGCTGCTGCCGGCCGTCGGCGCCGAGCAGGAAGCGCAGGCCGCCGTGGCGCAGATCGGCGCCTGGCTCACCGCCGGCTTGCAGCGCATCGTGCTGATCGCCCAGGATCGATTGACGGCGCGGCGCGTACGCGCCCTGCTCGAACGCGAGTCGGTGCTGGTCAGCGACGAAACCGGCTGGAAGCTGTCTACTTCGCGCGCCGCGGCAGCGATCGACGCGCTCGTCGAGACGGCGGCCGGCGGCGCCTATTACCGCGATCTGCTCGAATTGTGCAAATCGCTTTACGTCTTTTCCGACTGCGACGAGGGCGAGCGCAAGGGCGCCGTGTTTACGCTCGAAGCGGCGGTACGCAGGGGGTCGGTCAAGTCCGGCCTGCCGCGCATGCGCAAGGCCTTGCTCGCCACCAAGGACGAATTCGACGACGGCGCGAGCGTACTGGCGCTGGCGCTGCTCGCGCGCATCGACTCGGCGACCACCCTGCTCAATACGCGCGCCGCGCCTCTGGCGCGCTGGATCGACCGGCTGCACAAGGCGCTCGAAGTGCTCGGCGCTCTTGCTTCGCTGCGCGAGGATGCGGCCGGCCAGGCGCTGCTCGAACTGCTTGCCGCGCGGCGCGAGGAACTCGACAGGAGCGCGGCGCTGTTTTCTTTCGTCGCCTGGCGCGACTGGCTCAATCGCGAGCTTGAAACGGCGACATTCCGCGACGCAGGCATCAGCAGCCCTATCGTGCTGACGCCGCTCAACGCCGTCGGTTTGCGACGTTTCGACGCGGCGCTGCTGCTCGGCGGCGATGCGCGCCAGCTGGCGCCGGCCGCCGCGGGCCAATTCTTCAACGAGTCGGTGCGCCGCGAACTTGGCCTGCGCACGTGCGCCGACGGCGAGCGCGAACTGCGCCGCGCGCTCGAATTGCTGCTCGTCGGCGTGCCGCGCGTGACGGTCACCTGGCAAGCGGTGCGCGACGGTGAAGCCAATCTGCTCTCACCCGATCTGGCGCTGCTCTCGACCCTGCATCAACTGGCCTGGGGCGATGATCTGCAGCGCCTGCCCTTGCCGGCGCGTGACGAAACGCCGCCGCCCGGCGACAGCGCGCCACAGCCGGCGGTGCTGGCCGCGCCGGTCGCGCCTCTTGATCTAATTCCGCGCCGCGTCTCGGTGAGCGCCTACGCGAGTCTCGTCGCCTGCCCGTACCGTTTCTTCGCGCGTCATGTGCTGGGCCTTGGCGAGATGGACGAAGTGAGCGAGGACATGGAAAAAAGCGACTACGGCGCGCTGGTGCATCGCGTTCTCGAGCGTTTCCACACCCGCCATCCGGTGCTTGCCGACCTCGCCGAGGAGACAGCGCTGTCGGCCTTGCAGGATTGCGTTGCCGAAGTTTTCGCGCCGGCGGTCGAGGACAATTTCCTGGCGATCGGCTGGCGCCTGCGCTGGGAGCAGCAGCTGCCAGCCTATCTCGACTGGCAGCGTCAGCGCGAGGCCGAGGGATGGCGCTGGGCGCAGGCCGAAACGCGGGCGAGCCGCGCGCTGCCGCTGGGCGCGGGCGAAAGCGTGGAACTGTACGGCCGCATCGATCGCATCGACACGATGCCGGGCAGCTCGGACGGCGCCGCATTGCTCGACTACAAGACGCAAACGGCCAAGGCCATCCGCGAGCGGCTGCAAGACGACGTGCAACTGCCGGCCTACGCTCTGCTGCATGGCGATGCGGCGCAAGCGGCCTACGTCGCGCTCGATGACGAAAACATCGTCGCCGTGAGCGCCGGGGCCGATCCGGGCGAATTGACGGGAGCCGCGCAGGCGCAGGGCAAGCGGCTGCAGGAAAGTTTCACGGCGATGCGCGCCGGCGCCAGGCTCCCGGCGCACGGCGCCGACAGCGTCTGCAAGTGGTGCGAAATGAGCGGCTTGTGCCGCAAGGACTATGTCTGAATGTCTGACGCTACCGACCTGATCGCACGCGCGCTCGATCCGTCGCGCAGCGTCGTCGTCGAGGCCTGCGCTGGCAGCGGCAAGACCTGGCTGCTCGCCGCGCGCATCGTTCGCCTGTTGCTCGCCGGCGTTGCGCCGGGCGAGATCCTGGCGATCACTTTCACGCGCAAGGCGGCGCGCGAGATCGAAGAGCGCGTTGTCGGTTGGCTGCATCTTCTGGCCACCGGCAGCGAGGCGCAGGTCAGCGACTTTCTCGCTGCGCGCGGCGTGCCCGTCGACGCCGCGGCCTTGCAGACGGCGCGCGGCCTCTTCGAGTGCGTGCTGGCGGCGCAGCCGGGCCTCGCGGTCTATACCTTTCATGGCTGGTTTTTGCAGCTCGTCGCCGGCGCGCCCCTGGCGGCCAATCTGGCCGGGGCGGCGCTGGTCGAAACCGGTTCGCGCCTGTTCGACGAACTCTGGTCGTCTTTCGGTGCGGCGCTGGGCAAAGCGCCCGACAGCGCCGCGACGCAAGGCTTTGTGCGACTACTCGCGGTGGCCGGGTTGGGCGCGACGCGGCGCCTGATGCAGCGGGCCTTCAACCGGCGCAGCGAGTGGCTGGCGTTCGACGAGGCGGGGGCGGACCCCGCCGGCAAAATCCTTGGCGGCCTGCGCGAACTCCTCGGCGTCGGACAGGCGGATGCGGGCAGTGCCCTGGCCGAATTCTTCTGCACCGGCTGGGCGCTCGATTTTCAGGCCTATCTCGCCTTGCTCGAAGCAAGCGAACTCAAGAGCGATCAGGAATTCGCCGCAGTCCTGCGCGGGGCGCTGATTGAAAGCGACGGCGCGCGCTGTTTCGCCGCCTTGCGCACCGTACTGCTGACCCGGGAGAACATGCTACGCTCGAAAAAACCGGGCGCCACGCTCGACAAGCGATATTCGCCGGCGGGTGCGGCGCGTTTTCTCGCCCTGCACACGCAGCTTGGCGAGCGCCTCCTCGGTTGCCTGGAGCGGCAGACCGCCGAGCGCATCGTCGCGCTCAATCAGGATGCCTGCGCCGTCTTCTCCGCTTTTCTCGCGCACGTCGAGGCGTTCAAGAAGGCGCGGCGGCAGATCGATTTCGTCGATGCCGAGTGGAATGTGCTCAAGCTTCTCCGCGACGAGGAAACCGCCGCCTTTTTGCAGGCGCGCCTCGATGCGCGGTACAAGCATGTGCTGCTCGACGAGTTTCAGGATACCAACGCGCTGCAATGGCAGATCCTGCTGGCCTGGCTCGCCGCGTACTCCGATGCCTCGCGGCCGGCGGTCTTTCTGGTCGGTGACCCGAAGCAGGCGATCTACCGTTTCCGCCGCGCCGAGCCGCGGCTCTTCGCCGTGGCCGCGGACTTTCTCGAGCGCGAGTTCGCCGCCGTGCGCTGCGCGCAGGACGCCACCTGGCGCAATGCGCAAGCGATCGTCGACGTGGTCAATGCGCTGTTTCTCGAGCAGCCCGAGTTCGCCCCGTTTCGGGCGCAAAGCGCATTGACCGGCGCATTGCCCGGGCGCGTCGAATTGCTGCCGTTGTGCGGCCGGGGCGATGCGGAAGAAGTGCCCGAACCGGAGGGCGTCGCCGGCTTGCCGCCCGTCCTGCGCGACCCGCTGCGGGAAGCGCAACGCGATCCCGAAGACTTGCGGCTGGCGAGCGAAGCGGCGTGTGTCGCGGCCAAAATCGGGGAAATGCTGGGGGCCGCTGGACCGGCCTGGGAAATCGAGGAGAAGGGCGCTGACGGCAGCATCGTGCGGCGGGCTGCACGCTATGGTGACATCATGTTGCTGGTGCGCACGCGAACACATTTGCGGGCGTACGAGCGTGCCTTGACCGCCGCGCAGATTCCTTTCGATGCCGGTTCGCGCGGCGGCCTGCTCGGCGCGCTCGAAGTTCGCGACTGCGTGGCGCTGCTCGAATTTCTCGTGACCCCGGCGGCCGACCTCAAACTCGCGCATGCCCTGCGCTCGCCGATCTTCGCCTGCGGCGATGCCGACCTGATCCAGCTCGCGGCGCGTGCCGAGCGCACCTGGTGGCAGCGCCTGCAGGCGCATGACGCGGCTGGCAGCGCCTCGGCCCCGCTGGCGCGCGCTGCGCGCCAGCTCGCAGCGTGGATGCAAGCAGCCGATCGCCTGCCGGCGCACGACCTTCTCGACCGCATCTATCATCAGGGCGAAGTGATCGCCCGCTACCGGCTGGCTGTTCCGGCAGCGGCCAGGGCCAGCGGCGAAGCGAACCTGCGCGCACTGCTGCTGCTCGCGCTCGACCTTGACGGCGGGCGTTATCCGAGCCTGCCGCGTTTCATCGACACGCTGCGCGACCTGCGCGAGGTCGAGGGCGACGATGCGCCGGACGAGGGGGTGATCGCCGCGACGAGCGTTGCTGCCGGGCGCGTGCGCATCCTGACCATCCATGGTGCCAAGGGACTCGAAGCGCCGATCGTCTGGCTGCTCGGTGCCAACGCCGCGCCGCGCCCGCCCGATCCCTGGGACGTTCTCGTCGACTGGCCGCCGCAAGCGGAAGCGCCGCAGCACTTCTCGTTTTACGGCGGCAAGGAAGACCACGGACTGGCGCGCGAGCCGCTGTTCGACGCCGAAGCTGCTGCGGCCAAACGCGAAGAGCTGAATCTGCTTTACGTCGCCATGACGCGCGCGCGCCAGGTGTTCCTGGCGAGCGGCATCGATAGCGCAAAGGATCGTGGCGCGACGCCCTACCGCCTGGTCGAGGCGGCCTTGCAGAAACTCGGCGGCGGTTTGTCCTACGGCGATACCCTGCCGCTTGCCGCGCTGACGCCTGCCGACGCGCCACCGATGGCGACCTGCGGCTGCCCGCCGCTGCCGCCGGTCGGTGAGCGCCGGCGTCCGCCCGACGCCGGCGAACGTTTCGGCATCCTGCTGCATGCCCTGCTCGAGCGGCGCACCGGCGGCTTTGGCGCGGCAGGCTGGTGGACGCGGCTTGGCTTTTCCGACGACGAATACCGGCGCGTTCTGCCGGTCGCCGAGCGCTTGCTTGCGGCCCCGGTCTTGCAACGCTTCTTCGACCCGGCGCAGTACCGGCGCGCGTGGAACGAAATCGAACTCGGCGATGGCGAAGGCCAGCTGCAACGCATTGACCGCCTGGTCGAGTTCAATGCGCCGGGCGACGGCGTGTGGGTACTCGACTACAAGAGTTCGCGCAGCGATACCGCGCGCTTTGCAGACTATCAACAGCAGGTGCGCGCTTATTGCCGGGCCGCGGCGGCGGTTTTTCCGCAGAGCGCGGTGCGCGGCGGCATCATTTTTGCCGATGCGACATTGCTCGAAGTGCGCTGATACGCGCGCCGTCGACCGGCTTTCATTCAATTGCCGATTGGAATAATATCTGCGCGCCGAGAGATGGCGCGACGCGGCAGGCGCCGCGCGGTTCAACCGCTCCGGGCGTTCCGGAGATCGTCGGAGGATAACAAGTGGACAAGATCTGGCTGCAGAGTTATCAACAGGGCGTCCCGGCCGAGATCGACCCCGACGAATTCGGGTCGCTGGGCGAATTGGTCGACAGCTGTGTCAGCAAATATTCCGATCGTGTCGCCTTCATCTGCATGGGCGCCCAGATTACCTACGCCGAGCTCGACCGCCTGGCGCGCGGATTTGCCGCTTACCTGCAGACGGTTCTCAAGCTGCCCAAAGGCTCGCGCGTTGCGATCATGATGCCCAATGTGCTGCAGTATCCGGTCTGCATGCTCGGCGCCTTGCGCGCCGGTTACGTGGTGGTCAGCTGCAACCCGCTGTACACGTCGCGCGAACTTGAGCATCAACTCAAGGATTCGGGTTGCGAGACGATCGTCATCCTCGAAAATTTTGCGCATACCCTAGCGCGGGTGCTGGCGCGGACCGCGATCAAACATATCGTCATCGCCCGTCTCGGCGACATGCTCGGTTTTCCCAAGGGCAAGATCGTCAACTTCGTCGTCAAGTACATCAAGAAGATGATCCCGGCGTGGACCCTGCCGCATGCCGTCGCTTTTCCGGAGGCGCTGGCGCAGGGTGGGCGCGCAGGCTTCACGCCGGTGCCGGTGAGCCGTGAAGATATGGCCTTTCTGCAGTACACCGGCGGGACGACCGGATTGTGCAAGGGGGCAATGCTGACGCATCGCAATATCCTGGCCAACGTCGCGCAGGCTTATGCCTGGATCAAGCCGGAAATTTCCGAAACGGGCGATTTCGTCATTACCGCCTTGCCGCTTTATCATATCTTCGCGCTCACTGCCAATTGCTTCACTTTTATCAAGGTCGGCGCCAGCAATCTGCTGATCACCAATCCGCGCGACATCCCGGCCTTTGCCGCCGAGCTTGGCAAGTATCCGTTTACGGTGATCACGGGCGTCAATACGCTGTTCAATGCGCTGCTTAACAACGCGGCCTTCAGGGCGCTCGATTTTTCCAAGCTGAAGATTTCACTCGGTGGCGGCATGGCCGTGCAAAGGGCCGTCGCCGAGAAATGGAAGCAGGTCACCGGCAAGGCGCTGATCGAAGCCTACGGCCTGACCGAAACGTCACCGGCGGCGACGATCAATCCCTTCGACATTCCCGAATACAACGGCTCGATCGGCCTGCCGGTGCCTTCAACCGATGTGGCCATCCGCAATGACAACGGCGCCGACGTGCCGCTCGGCGAACGCGGCGAACTTTGCGTGCGCGGTCCGCAGGTGATGAAGGGTTACTACCGGCGCCCGGAAGAGACCGCCAACGTGTTTACCGCAGACGGTTTCCTGCGCACCGGCGACATCGCGGTGATGGACGAAAAAGGTTTTGTGCGCATCGTCGATCGCAAGAAGGACATGATTCTGGTTTCGGGATTCAACGTCTACCCGAACGAGGTCGAAGATGTCGTCGCCCTGCATCCGGGCGTGCTTGAGGTGGCCTCGATCGGCGTGCCCGACGAAAAGACGGGCGAGGCGGTGAAGATCTTCGTGGTCAAGAAGGATCCGGGCCTGACGGCCGAACAACTGATTGCGCATTGCCGTGAGAGTCTGACGCGCTACAAGGTTCCGAGCCACGTCGAATTTCGCGCCGATCTGCCCAAGTCCAATGTCGGCAAGATCCTGCGCCGCGAATTGCGCGAGGGCGGCTGAGTCGCCTCGCATTTTGCCGCCTGTTTTTTGAGCAGGCGGACTAGGCATTCGCCGCCACAGGGTTTGCTCCGCGCAAACACAGTATGCACACAGATTTATGCACAGCTTCTGTGGATAATTACGGACGAGCGCTGAGCACAAAACAATAGAAGCTCGCAACGCGATGGTCCGGCGCGAACTGCACATCGTTTTCTAATATGCCGATGCCCGCGTGTCGGCCTCCGGAGTCGCAAATAAGCCATTCGTTGTATACTCGCGTCCTTCGTCCGATCTTTTTTATAACTTCTGCAATGGAACCTAAAATGCCCAAGGCCGTGAAAGCTGCACCCGCCAAGAAAGCCGCTGCAAAATCCGCCCCGCTCAAGAAAGCCGCTCCGGTCAAGAAAGCCGCTGCGAAAAGAGCGCCGGCCGCCAAATTCATCAAGATCAGCAAGGTCGTCGGCCGTCAGATCCTCGACTCGCGCGGCAACCCGACCGTCGAAGTCGATATCACCCTGGCCAACGGCTTCATGGCGCGCGCCGCCGTGCCGTCGGGCGCATCGACCGGCGAATTCGAAGCCTGCGAACTGCGCGACGGCAACAAGAAACTCTATGGCGGCAAGGGCGTGCTCAAGGCCGTCGCCGCGGTGAACGGTCCGATCGCCACCATGCTCAAGGGCAAGAATCCGCTCAATCAGCGCGAACTCGACGAGGCGATGATCGCGCTCGACGGCACGCAGAACAAATCGAAGCTCGGCGCCAACGCGCTGCTCGGCGCCTCGATGGCGATCACCGTCGCCGCCGCCAGCGTCAGCAAGATGCCGCTCTGGAAATACATCGGCAAGCTGCACAAGAATCGCGAATTCATCCTGCCGACGCCGATGGCCAACATCATCAACGGCGGCAAGCATGCCGACAACATGATCGACTTCCAGGAGTTCATGATCATGCCGGTCGGCGCCAAGACCTTCTCCGAAGGTCTGCGCTGGATCACCGAAATCTTCCACGCCTTGAAGAGCATCCTCAAGAAAGGCAAGCACGTCACCGCAGTCGGCGACGAAGGCGGCTTCGCACCCAACCTGTCGAACGACGAAGCGCTCGAAGTCATCATGCAGGCGATCGAAGCGGCGGGCTACAAGGCCGGCAAGGAAATCGGCATCGCGCTGGACTGTGCGTCGTCCGAGCTGTTCGACGAAGGCGGGCGCAAGGGTTACAAGTTCTGGAAGTCCAACCCGGACAAGCTGTTCACCGACGACGACATGATCGCCAAGTACGCCGAGTGGTGCAGGAAGTACCCGATCGTTTCGATCGAGGACGGCCTCGACCAGAGCGATTGGGACGGCTACGTCAAGCTGACCAAGGCGCTTGGCAAGAACGTGCAGATCGTCGGCGACGATTTCTTCGTGACCAACCCGACGCGCCTGAAGAAAGGCATCGACATGGGCGCTTGCAACTCGATCCTGATCAAGGTCAACCAGATCGGCACCGTGACCGAGACGCTCGACGCCATCAAAATGGCGCAGAAAGCCGGCTACAGTGCCGTCTGCTCGCACCGTTCGGGCGAGACCGAAGACTCCTTCATCGCCGACCTCGCCGTCGGCACCGGCGCCGGCCAGATCAAGACCGGTTCGCTGTCGCGCACCGACCGCATCTGCAAATACAACCAGCTGCTGCGCATCGAAGAGCAACTCGGCGCCAAGGCCATCTACAAGGGTCTGAAAGCGGTCAAGGGCGCCGGTTACTGATCCGCGTCGTTTCCAAGGCACAAGGGGCACCGCTACGGCAGTGCCCTTTTTTATCTTCTGGGCTCATGCTTCTGACATGAATAGCCCGGATGTGCGGCGTGCGGCGAAACTTTATCGCCGGTTTCTTGCCTGATGTTGTTAAGCGGCCGCAGCTACTGTGCGTCGTCAAACGCGAGGTAAGTGATGAAAGTGCCGCAACACCCGAGGATACGCCCCTTGATCGTCAAGGCCGTGCTCGCTAGCCAGAGTCGGAGCGCCGGTTCGCAGAGCGCCGGGGCGGCAACCGCCGGTGCTGTATTCGCCACTCCGGAGCAATCGGTGCATGCCTGTCTTGCGCTGATGGAGGCCGATGGGCTCAACTGCATCGCGGTTCTCGATGACGGCAAACAGCTTGGGCTGCTTAGCCTTGCCGAATTGCAGAGGGCGCTGATCGCGCATTACGAGAACATCTTCGCGGCGATCGAAGTCGATCAGCGCATGCTCTTCATGCAGGGCGTGTATAGCTGCTGAGGTCGTTCGCGGCGCGGCTGCCTTATTCCATCTCGATCAGAATCTGTCCCTTGCCGACCTTTTCGCCGGCGGCGACCGCAATGGCCTTGATCGTGCCGTCATGCGGGGCTCTGATCCGGTTGTGCATCTTCATCGCTTCCTGGATGATCAGGATGTCGCCGTGGCGCACCTTGGCTCCGACTGTCGCGTCGATTCGTTCGATGACGCCGGGAATGAGCGCCTTGATTGCCTGCGCATCACGCTTCGCGTAGGGCTTGCGCATGGCAAACTTGCGCGTGAGAAGCGTCTCGTAGGTGCCGGCTTCGAGCGCTATCCGGCTCAGCTTTTCATGTTCGCGCATGGCAAGTCCTGTCAGAACGGCGGCGTGCCGTGTTTTCTCGCCGGCCGCGTTTCGCTCTTGTTCTTCGTCACTTCAAGCGCATGCACGATATAGGCCCGGGTTTCTTCCGGGCTGATTACCGCGTCTACGTAGCCGCTCGCTGCCGCGACATAGGGGTTGGCGAACTTGTCGGTGTATTCCTTGACCTTGAGCTTGCGCATCGCCTCCGGATCTTCGGCGGCGAGGATTTCGCTGCGGAAAATGATATTGGCCGCGCCTTCCGGCCCCATCACCGCGATCTCGGCGGTCGGCCAGGCAAAGACGAAATCGGCGCGCAGATGGTTCGAGCACATGGCGATATAGCCGCCGCCGTAGGCCTTGCGCAAGATCACCGTGATCTCGGGCACGGTGGCTTCGCTGTAAGCGTACAGCACCTTGGCGCCGTGCCGGATGACGCCGGCGTGCTCCTGGTCGGAACCGGGCAGGTAACCCGGGATGTCCATGAGGGTCAATAAGGGGATGCTGAAGGCGTCGCAGAAGCGCACGAAGCGCGCGATCTTGTCGGAGGCGTCGATGTCGAGGACGCCGGCGAGGACCAACGCCTGGTTGCCGACGACGCCGACTGTTTCGCCGTTGATGCGGGCAAAGCCGATGATCGCGTTGGCGGCGAACAATTCATAAACTTCAAGAAACTCGGAGTCATCGACGAGGGCGCGAACGATGTCGCGCACGTCGAAGGGTTCCTTGGAATCCTTGGGAATCAGGTTCTCGATGTGGTAAGACGATTTCGGTTTCCTCGCGGCGACCGCTGCCGCCCTCTGCCGGTTGCTGCTCGGCAGGTAGCTGAACAGCTGCTTGATCTGGTCGAAGCACTGTTGCTCGCTCTCGGCAAAGAAGTGTGCGTTGCCCGAAATCTCGGCCTGGACTCGCGCGCCGCCGAGGTCTTCCATCGAGATTTCCTCGCCGAGCACGGTCTTGACCACCTCCGGACCGGTAATGAACATTTTTGAAATATTATCGACGACGAAAACGAAATCGGTCAGTGCCGGCGAATATACGGCGCCGCCGGCGCAGGGACCAAGAATGACCGAGATCTGCGGAATGACGCCGGAGGCCAGGGTGTTGCGGTAGAAGATTTCGCCGTAACCGGCGAGCGAATTGACGCCTTCCTGGATGCGCGCGCCGCCCGAGTCGTTGATACCGATGATCGGGATGCCGAGGTTGATCGCATGGTCCATGACCTTGGTGATCTTGCGCGCATGCATGATGCCGAGCGATCCGCCGGCGACGGTGAAATCCTGCGCATAGATGCACACCGGCCGGCCGGCCATGGTGCCGGTGCCGGTGACGACGCCGTCGGCCGGCAGCGCTTTGTCGCCCATGCCAAAATCCTGGCAGTTGTGTTCGACAAAGAGGTCGTACTCGTGGAAGGAACCGGGATCGAGCAGCGCTGCAATTCGTTCGCGCGCGGTCATCTTTCCGCCCGCATGCTGCTTGCTTATCGCTTTTTCGCCGCCGCCCTTGGCTACCGTCGACTTGCGAGTAAAGAAATCGATAATCCGTTGCGTAAATGACATAATGTTCCCCTCCAGTGACTAACCCGGCATCGCCAAAATCCGGGATTTCTAATGGCGCCAGTTTAACAGTTTTGAATTCCGCCGGCGTTGCGCGCGTCCTATCCAGCCGCGATAGAGCGCTTCTCGCGAAAATCCCTGAGGCCGCGAAGATTGGCAATCGGAAGCCGAGCGCTTAAACTACATCTCTTTAACAGCACGGCACTTGCCAACAAGGAAAACACGAAATGATCAATGTCATCGCAGCACTGCGCATCAAGGACGGGCGGGTCGCCGAGTTCCTCGAGATTTTCAAGGCCAATGTCCCCAATGTTCTGAAAGAGAAGGGCTGCATCGAGTACGGGCCGACCGTGGATCTTGCGACCGATCTCGCCGTTCAGGAGAAGGACGCGAATGTCGTTACCATCGTCGAAAAGTGGAATAGCCTCGAGGACTTGAAGGCGCATCTTGTCGCGCCGCACATGCAGGCCTACAGCGCAAAGGTCAAGGGGCTGCTCGAAGCGAGATCGATCAAGATCCTCGGCGCGGCGTAAGGGCCGGGTGCGAAGCGCTTATCAGGCGGCGAGTATCCCATAACAGTGGCTGACGCTGGCGTTCGCGGGTGGCCATGATCGCTGAAACGATACTGCGCGACGTCTTCGGCTACAGCGCCTTTCGCGGCGCGCAGGCCGAGATCGTCGCGCATGTGAGCGGCGGCGGCGATGCGCTGGTGCTGATGCCGACCGGCGGCGGCAAGAGCCTCTGCTACCAGGTGCCGGCGATTGCCCGGCATCGTGCCGGACGCGGCGTGGCGGTCGTCGTGAGTCCGCTGATCGCGCTGATGCACGACCAGGTCGGCGCGCTCGAAGTGGCCGGCGTGCACGCCGCTTTCCTGAATTCGACGCTGTCGCTCGCCGAAACCCAGCAGATCGAGCGCGAGATGATGAGCGGCAGGCTGGTGCTGCTCTACGTCGCGCCCGAACGCCTGACCACACCGCGCATGCTGGCCCAACTCGACGCCCTGAATGCGCGTGGCCTGCTCAGCCTGTTCGCCATCGACGAGGCGCATTGCGTGAGCCAGTGGGGACACGATTTTCGCGTCGATTACTTGGCGCTCAACGTTCTGCACGAGCGCTATCCGCAGGTGCCGCGCATTGCGCTGACGGCGACGGCCGACGCGCTGACGCGCAGCGATGTCATCGAGCGGCTGGCGCTCGGCGAGGCACGGATCTTCGTCAGCAGCTTTGACCGGCCCAACATCCGCTTCGCGGTGGTCGAGAAAAGCGAGGCACGAGTACAGTTGCTGCGCTTCATCCGCGAGGAGCACGAGGGCGACGCCGGCATCGTGTATTGCCAGTCACGCCGCAAAGTCGAAGAAACCGCCGGCTGGCTCGCCGAGCACGGCATCACCGCGCTGCCTTACCACGCCGGACTCGAAGCGGACATGCGCCGCGTGAACCAGGACCGTTTCTTGCGCGAGGAGAGCATCGTGATGGTCGCCACGATCGCCTTCGGCATGGGCATCGACAAGCCCGACGTACGCTTCGTCGCGCATCTTGACCTGCCGAAGAATATCGAGGCCTACTATCAGGAGACTGGCCGTGCCGGCCGCGACGGCCTGCCGGCCGACGCCTGGATGGCCTACGGCCTGGCCGACGTCGTCAATCAGCGGCGGATGATCGACGAGAGTCCGGCCGCCGAGGAATTCAAGCGCGGCCAGCGCGGCAAGCTCGACGCCTTGCTGGCCCTCGCCGAAGCGCACGACTGCCGGCGCGTGCGGCTGCTTGCCTATTTCGGCGAAGCGAGCGCGGCCTGCGCGGAACACCAGAACGCCTGCGACAATTGCCTTCATCCGCCGGCGACATGGGACGCGACCGAGGCCGCGCGCATGGCCTTGTCAGGCGTCTATCGTTTTCACCAGCAGCGCGGCCAGCGCTTTGGCGCCGTCCACCTGATCGACGTGCTGCGCGGCAAGCGCAGCGAGAAAGTCGAGCAGTACGGGCATCACGCATTGTCGACTTTCGGCATCGGCGGCGAGCTCGGCGAAGCGCAATGGCGCGCCGTCCTGCGCCAGTTGATCGCCCTCGGTTATCTGCGCACGGAAGGCGAATACAACACGCTCGAACTTACATCGACGGCGCGCGAAGTTTTGCGCGGCGAAGTGCGGTTACTGCTGCGCGAGCCGAGCGCCGCGGCCGGACGCAAGCGCAGCAAGAAGGTCGCGACGCCGCGCGGCAAGGGCAAGGCACCGCCCGTGCCGCTCTCCGCAGCCGGCCTCGCGCGCTTCGCTGCGCTGAAAGCCTGGCGTGCAGAAATCGCGCGCGAACACAACCTGCCGGCGTACATCGTGTTCAACGACGCAACGCTGGCCGAAATGGCGCAGGCGGCTCCCGATTCGCTCGCCGCGCTGGCCCGGATCAACGGCGTCGGGGCGAAGAAGCTCGAAGCCTACGGGCGCCAAATTCTTAGGCTTCTCGACAACCGGTAGGGCGGCCGTCACCGGCATCCGGATGGAGCAACGCGCGCCGCCCTATGGGTGTTGGCGCACAGAAAGCGTTCGCGATCCTGATTATTCTTGCTTGCGGTGAGTGTTCGCTCGCGTCAGTGACAATCGCCAATGTCATCAATTGAACAGGAGGCATCATGAACAAGGATCAAGTCAAGGGCCGTGCTCAAGAAGTTAAAGGCAAAGTCAACGAAGTTGCCGGCCGGATTAGCGGCAACAAGGACCTCGAGCAAAAGGGCAAGCTGCAAAACGTCGGCGGGAAGATCCAGGCCGGATATGGTGACCTGAAGAGGGATATCAAGAAGAATTCAGCCTGACGGCCGGCGTGGCGGCTGCCGGCTTTGCACCGCTGCGCCTTAAGCTGATAGCGAAGCGCTGATTTCAGCGCAGTGTTTCGCAGTGTGGGCAATTCGCCTATACTGTACATATGAACAGTATTCGGCGAATTGTCCATCTCGACATGGACGCTTTCTATGCGTCGGTCGAATTGCTGCGTTATCCGCAACTGCGCGGACAGGCCATGGTGGTCGGCGGGCGCGGCGACTTTCAGCCGCTCGCGCATGCCGATGGCCACCTTCAGTTCGCCCGCTTGCGTGATTATGCCGGGCGGGGTGTCGTCACCACCTCGACCTACGAGGCCAGAGCGCTTGGCGTGTTCTCCGGAATGGGCTTGATGAAGGCGGCGCGGCTGGCCCCTGAAGCGATTCTGCTGCCCGCCGATTTCGACGCTTACCGCGACTCGTCGCGTCGCTTCAAAGCGGCTATCGCGCGTATCGTGCCCGACATCGAGGACAGGGGAATCGACGAAATCTACCTCGATCTGAGCGCCAGCGTTGAAGCTAGCGCGAGTTTGGGACTTCGCATCAAGCAGGCGGTCCACGCCGCCACCGGTCTGTCGTGTTCGATCGGAATCGCGTCGAACAAGCTGTTGGCAAAAATTTGCTCCGACCTCGACAAGCCGAACGGACTCACGATCCTCGACAGTCGGGACATCGCCGAGCGGATCTGGCCGTTGCCCGCTCGCAAGATCAACGGCATCGGCCCCAAGTCGGCGGAAAGACTGGCGGCACTCGGGATCAACACGATAGGGGACTTGGCGGCGGTGCCGGTCGAGTTCCTCATGCGGAGATTTGGCGGCACGACCGGCAACTGGCTGCACCGCGCGGCGCACGGCCTCGACGATCGCCCCGTCATCATGGCCTCGGAACCCAAATCGATCAGTCGCGAGACGACCTTCGCGCGAGACCTGCACGCGACGCGCGACAGGTCCGAACTGTCGGCGATTTTCACCACGTTATGCCAGCGCCTTGCCGATGATCTCCAACGCAGCGGTTATGCCGGCCGGAACATCGGCATCAAGCTGCGCTATGCGGATTTTCGCGCGGTGACCCGCGATGTTACCCTGGCCCTGGGCGTGAGCGACGCGACGGCCATACGTCTAGCGGCCGGGGCGTGCCTGAAGCGCGTTCCGCTGACGCAGAAGATTCGCCTGCTTGGCGTTCGTGCGAGTGGCCTCGGCGCCCGCGGGGAAGTCGCAATGAACGCGCCGAGTCGACAGGCGGAATTGCCGTTCTGAGCGCAAACGGGGTAAAGTCATAGTTCAGATCGGAGGAAGAACGATGCGACTTTACACCGCGGTGCGGGCGCCCAATCCAAGACGGGTGGAGATGTTTCTCGCCGAAAAAGGCATAGTCGATATTCAGCGCGTAGCGGTTGATTTGAACGCCGGGGAACACAAGCAAGCCGGATTCATGGCGCGCAATCCGCTGGCCACCGTGCCGGTTCTCGAACTTGATGATGGCCGCTGCCTTGCCGAGTCGCGGGCGATTTGCAGCTATCTCGAAACGCGCTATCCGGAACCCAATTTGATGGGCGAGAGCGGCGAAGAACGGGCCTTCATCGAAATGGCCGATCGTCAGATCGAGCTGCAACTTTTTGCAAGAATTGCCAATTGCATTCGTCACACCCACCCCGGCCTTGCGCCTCTCGAGCAACCGCAGTTCGCCGAATACGGCGCAGCGCAAGGCCTGAAAATGCGCGACAGTGCCCGCTGGTTCGACGTGCAGCTGGCGCGGCATCCCTTTGCCGCAGGCGATCGCTTTACCATCGCCGACATTACCGCATTCTGCGCCATCGAATTTGCGCGCTTGATGAAATTTAAGCCGGGCGATGAAGGATTGCCGCATCTGCAGGCTTGGCGCAATCGTATCGCCGAGCGACCGAGCGCCAGCGCGTGATCGCCGGTAAACGCTAGGGTGTATTCTCACTCAGGCGGCGCGCATGGACGGGCTTGATCTACTCGTCCTGCTGCTCTTTGCGGCGACGGCCTGGCTCTGGTTCGACAGCCTCAAAGTTCGCGAAACGGCCGTAGCGGCGGCCAGGGCGGCGTGCGACTCGGAGAATCTGCTGCTGCTCGACGATACGGTCGCCATCGCACGCATCGGCCTGCGGCGGGGCGGCGACGGCGTGCTGCGACTCACCCGCGTCTATGCCTTTGAGTACAGTGATACGGGCAATGACCGCAGCGCCGGTCGCATCACCATGCACGGCCACCGGGTGCGCATGATCGAGCTCAAGCGCCGCATTGCCGATGCCCCGCCGATGCTGCACTGATCCGGCGCGCCGGCACCGCCGGCCACCATCCCGCAGGAACCATTCCGACCGCCCCCGGTCATTGCTAATAAGGGTGACGCGGCGCCGCGCCGTGCGCTTTCTGCCCTTTATCCTTCGTCTTGCCATAGGCGCTCGGCATCCTCAGGTCCTTGGTAGAAGCACTGTGACTGACCCTACTGCATCCAGCACGAACATCGGCGATCTGGAAACCGGCCTGGAGATTCTTTCCCGGATGCCGCTGGCCGATCCGCGGCAGGCGCAAAGAGAGCTTAATCATTTTCTCGATCGCCTGCTGCAAGCGCCACCGCCGGCCGGGATCTATCTCGAGCTTCTTGAACAATCGCGCGAGACGCTTTGCTTCATCGGCGAAGAGCTTGCCCGCAGCTACGTCAATAAGCCCCTCCCGCTCACCGAGGCGCAGGAGAACTGCTTCCGCGAGGCCATCTCGATCTGGTTCAAGGCGGCGCGCAGCTACGCGCGCTGCGTCCGTCCGGAAGGCATGCCCGGCGACGACCCGTCGCGCAGCGCGCTCATTCTGCATCGCAGTATCTACTACATCGGCATGACCATCATCGAGCACTACCGTGCGCGGCGTGAACTGCCCGCCGGTCTGTGGCGCGATCTGCACGTGCAGTACGCGATCGCCGAACAAAGCGGCGTGGCGGCGCTGGCGGTAACAGATACGCTCGACCCGCTGGCCCGCAGCACCGACTGCGCGAGCGCGCTGCTGAGCCTGCTGCTGGTTCAGCTGGCCAGTCCTTATGCGCTTTCAATCGCCGACCAGAGCCTTGTCCGCCGCTGGGCCGGCGCCTGGTCGCCGCTGGTGAGTCTGAAATCCGTCGCGCCCGGCGAAGTCCCATCGCAATTTGTCATCGACCTGGTGCGCGATGTGGCATTGAGCTCGCCGGCCGACGAGCCGATCGCGGTGCAGCTGCGCCGTCTCGACACAAGCCGTCTGGGCGCGCAGCTCTTCGACGTGCGCAAGCAGTTGCGCGAGAAGATTCCGCCAGTGCGGATCGGCCTCGGCGATTATCCGTCCGGGCAGTGCAAGCGACTGCTTGGACACCTGGTGAACGCCTGGTCGCAAAGGCACGGTGCGCGCAAGTACAGCCGCCGTGCAAGCTCGGGAACGGCCAGCGTAAGGACCGGCTTTGACGCGATCTATCGGCACCTCTGCGGCGAGACCGCAAGTGCGCCGAAAGGCCTGCATGCAGTCGCGCCGCGCGAGGCCGGCCGCCGTTCGTCGCTAGTTGATCGGCGCGTCGAGGCTGCACAAGAGCGAACACAAGATGTCGCACAGCAGGTGATCGACGCCGAGGAACGCGAAGGCTTGACCGCCGAACAATGGATGGCCGTCAATCAATCGGCGAGCGGGCTTTGTTTGATGCGCGGCGGCGCCGGCAAGAAGATTACGCACGGCCAGTTGCTGGCGGTCTGCCCGCAGGACGGGACGCGCCTGCTGCTGGCGCGGATGGTCTGGTTGATGCAGGAGCAGCGCAATGGCTTGATTGCCGGCGTGGCGACTCTGGCGGGTTTGCCGCAATGTGTGGTGGCGCGGCCGCGCGTGCCGGAAGACGCCGACAGCTACGCCCCGAGCGGCGCATTCCTGCTGCCCGCGGTGCCGGCAGTCGGCAGCGAACAGTCGCTGATCATCCCGCGCGGCTGGTCGGACGCTTCTCGCTTGATCGAGATCTACGCCGACACCCCCTGGTGCGTCCAGTTGGTGAAAGTACTCGACCACGGCCCGGATTTCGAGCGCGTGAGCTTCGTTGTCGTCGACACGGCGTCATGAAGTGCCGGGCGGGACGAGGAAACCAGCCCGGGCCGGCACCGCGCGAAGTGGCGCGCAAAGCGATGCTACAAGCGCGCCGACACTTGGCATATAATTGAATGAGATTCGCGTGGGCAGCTAGTGTAGTGCGTCATAAATAACGGAACTTAAATAACAATTGGCCCTCCAAGTAAGCAGGAGGTCACTGCCATGCGCGTAGCAAAGCCCATTGAATTGAATGCTGACGATGATCGACGGCTTCGGATTCTCTCCAAGCG